>SVJZ01000014.1 GCA_015068705.1 Oscillospiraceae bacterium | reverse complement strand
ACACCCGTTCCCATCCCGAACACGGAAGTTAAGCTCTGTTGTGCCGAGGATACTTGGCTGGTGACGGCCCGGGAAAGTAGGTAGTTGCTGGGACAAAGAAAAACCATCCGCATAGCGGGTGGTTTTTTGCTTTTTGTGCCATTGGATTTGGCGTGGAGTGTTGAGTAAGTGTGAATATTCAAATTACGATTCTTCTGAAAAAGGCGGTTTTTTTGATAAAATCGGTCTTTTTTTTGTTAAATTTATCGGGTGGCAAGGAATGGGCTTGATTTTTATAAAAATTTATAGTAAAATGTAACCAAGTAGTGACTTATTTGACACACAAACAACATTTTGACAGGGGGATAACAATGGATATCAAACAGGAAGCATTGCAAAAGCACAAGGAATGGAAAGGAAAAATTGAGGTAATTTCAAGAGCACCCCTAAAAAAGGCAGAGGATCTTTCATTGGCATATACGCCGGGAGTTGCAGAGCCGTGTCTGGAAATTCAAAAGGATATCAGCAAATCCTTTGAACTAACCAGACGTCACAATCTGGTTGCAGTAATTACAGATGGTTCGGCAGTTTTGGGACTCGGCGACATCGGTCCCGAAGCCGGTATGCCTGTGATGGAGGGAAAATGCGCTCTGTTTAAGGCGTTTGCAGATGTGGATGCGTTTCCCTTGTGCATCAAAACGCAGGATGTGGATGAATTTGTGAGAACGGTATATCTGCTTTCGGGCAGTTTTGGTGGAATCAATCTGGAGGACATTTCGGCACCGAGATGTTTTGAAATTGAAAAAAGGCTCAGAGAGATTTGTGATATCCCGGTATTCCATGATGACCAGTATGGTACGGCAATCGTTGTTGCTGCGGCGATGCTCAATGCACTGAAGGTTGTGAAAAAAGATATTTCCCAAATCAAAGTGGTGATTAACGGAGCAGGCAGTGCAGGAACCGCAATTGGCAATCACATCATGAAATTGGGTGTGAAAAATCTGATTATGGTGGATCGATTTGGCATTATTTGCGAGGGAATGGAATTGAGCGAGGCGCACAAAGAACTTGCAAAGATAACAAATCGTGAGCATTTGCAGGGAAGTCTTGCAGATGCAATGAAAGGTGCGGATGTATTTATTGGCGTGTCGGCACCAAAACTGGTTAGCAAAGAAATGGTTTCATCTATGGCGAAAGATCCGATTATTTTTGCGATGGCAAATCCGGTTCCCGAGATATTCCCCGAAGAAGCAAAAGAGGGCGGGGCAGCGGTTGTTGGAACGGGTCGTTCGGATTACAGCAATCAGATTAACAATGTGCTTGCATTCCCCGGAATTTTCAGAGGAGCTTTGGATGTGAGAGCAAGTGATATCAATGATGAAATGAAGATGGCCGCTTCGTATGCAATTGCAGGGCTTGTGTCTGATGATGAATTGAAAGCAGATTATATTTTGCCCAAAGCTTTTGACGAAAGAGTGGGCAAGACGGTTGCAAAGGCAGTTGCAGATGCGGCGAAAAACAGCGGCATTGCAAGAATATAATATAATGAGGGAATAAAATGAGAAAAGGGATGATCACCCAAAACAAAATACTTTCAGCAGCGGAGGAAATTTTTTCGAAAAAGGGGCTTTATGGTGCGCGCATTGATGAAATTGCGGAGTGTGCCGGATGCAACAAGCGAATGATTTATGCGCATTTTGGAAGCAAAGAGGGATTGTATACTGCGGTTTTGGATAGTGTATACAGCAAACTTTCCATCACCGAAGAAAACCTTTTGTCCCAGTCTTTATCGCCTTCCGAAACGGTATCTTTGTACATCAGACTTTTGTTTCATTTTTTGAAGGATAATCCCAATTTTATCAAAATGGTTATGTGGGAAAACCTCAATGAGGCAAAGTATATGCGCATGTCCAACGCATCAAACTTAAAAAATATCTCTGTTAAAGTGTTGGAAAATGTGCTCAAACAAGGCATCGAGCAAGGCGTTTTCAAGGAAGATATCAATATCAGGGAAGTAATCATATCCATCAATATGTTTTGCTTTTCCTGCTTTTCCAATGTGTATACCATGACCGATATCATGCACATTGATTTCTTTAATGCAGAGGACTTGGAGCGGCGATTGGAAATCCTTACGGATATGATTTTAAACTACATTTTAAAATAACGGCCGTAAGCTTTTCTCCGAAAAATGTTGACTTTTCCAATAATGTGACATATAATTGTATTAAAAGTAACTAAATACTTACTTATTTTTGTAGCGGATGATCATACCATAAATGATATTGTAAAGGAGAAATGGAAGATGATTAGCAAAAAAGTTGTGAATTTACCGGTCGAAATTTTTGAAACACGCGAGGAAATGGGGTGTGTGGCGGCAGTTGATGCGGCAAAGATTATCAACGATGCCATTTCCAAAAACGGAGTTGCAAATGTTGTGTTTGCAGCGGCACCTTCGCAGGATGATTTGCTGGCAGAACTTTTGAAGCAGGACATCGACTGGAGCAAAGTGAGAGCGTTTCATCAGGATGAATACATCGGCATCGATGACAAAGAGCCTGCGGGCTTTGGGAATTTTTTGAACCGTGCCATTTTTGACAAGGTGGATTTCAAAGAAAAGCATTATCTGCTCTGCGAGGCAGACAGTGCGGAAGAAAAATGTGCTGAATATACCAAGTTGCTCCGGGAATATCCGATTGACCTGATTTTCCTGGGCATTGGCGAAAACGGACACCTGGCATTCAACGACCCGGCAGTTGCGGATTTTAATGACCCCGAAACCATCAAGGTGGTAGAACTTGATGATGTATGCCGTCAGCAGCAGGTAAATGACGGATGCTTTGCAACCCTTGACGATGTTCCCAAGCAGGCAATGTCGCTTACCATGTCGTTTATTATGTCGGTTCCGCATGCAATTTGTGTGGTTCCCACCATTCGCAAGGCAAACGCAGTATACAATGCATTGATGGGACCTGTTACCACCGCTTGTCCGGCGAGTATCCTGAGAGAACACAAGGATGCAGTGCTTTATCTGGACAAGGATAGCGCATCAAAAATTCTCTAAAAGTGGAGGATCAAATATGGAAATGTACAAAATGACTGTAGATGAAATCTGTGCGCTTGATCCGGATCTTGCAATCATACCGGTGGGTTCGCTGGAGCAACATGGTCCACATCTGCCGATTATGACAGATTGGGCGATTGCGGCAGAACTCGGAAAGCGCGTGGCAGAAAAGATGGGGGCGTTTTTGCTTCCGGCGCTTCCTATTTCGACTTGTCGTGAGCATATGGGGAAAAAAGGCTCTGTGTGGATGGAACCGATGACTTTTTATCAAATGATGCATGATATCATAATGAGCCTGAAAACACAGGGGTTCAAACGAGTAGGAATTTTGATTACCCATGGCGGGATTTTCGTTACAACACCGCTTGTGAGGGATTTGAACGCAAAATTCCAGCCCGATTTGCAGGTTGCTCTTGTAATGCCTGAGTCTGTGAATGTGCAAAACATCATGGAAACCAAAGGACTTCATGCTGACGAAACAGAAACCTCCGAAATGCTGGCAATTGCACCCGAAACGGTGCATATGGATCGGGCGGTGGATTTTGTTCCGGCTATTCCAAGACCGTATTTGAGTTATGGCAGTATTTTCCGTGGTTGCCCGGATGGTGTCTGGGGAGAGCCGACAAAGGCTAATGCAGACAAGGGCGAGCGGTTTTTGGAGGAATTTGCAAATCAGGCAGTGGAGGAGTTTAACAGGGCATTTGATTATATGTCCAACAAGGAAAAGTTTGGGTATAGCGATTTCTAATGAAATGATGGAGGCGATCACATGAAAAAATTGAGAGTACTGTTAATCGGTGCAGCCTTTTCGGCAGATTTGCACTCGGATGGTTACAGCAGAATTCTGGACAAGGTGGAAATTGTAGGTATCTGTGACAGAAACACCGAAATCATCAAAACCTTGGCAGACCGGTATGGGTTTACCGGATATGAGGTGTATGATGATATCGATACCGCCATTTCAAATTGTGATTGTGATTTGGTGGACATCTGCATGCCCAACTTTTTGCATCATGATGTAGCAATCAAAGCAATGAATGCAGGCAGAGATATCATTTGTGAAAAACCGCTTGCGACCACGGTGGAGGATGCAGAGGATATGGTGAACACCGCTGCAAGACTTGGCAAACACATTTATTATGCAGAGGATTGGCTGTTTGCACCCGCATTCCGCAAGGCAATTTCTCTCATTGAAAGCGGTCAGCTCGGAAAGATGCTTTATGTTAGAGCAAGAGAGTGCCATAGCGGTTCACATAGCCCGTTTGCTCAAACCATCAAGTATTGCGGTGGCGGATGTATGGTGCATCTGGGGGTTCATCCTGTGGCATTTATGCTTGCCATGAAAGAAAACAAATGGTCGGAACTTACTGCAATGACCTCACTTGGCGGTGAAAACAACATGCTCCATCGGAAGATGGAAGGGGAGGATTGGGCAGGCGCATTTATGCGTTTTGATGATGGAACCTATGCTACGCTGGAAGCCAACTATGTTACAGTGGGCGGCATGGAAGATATTCTGGATGTTTATTGTGAAAAGGGTACCATCCATGTTGACCTGTCCTTCTCTGGTCCGGTAAAAGTATTTTCCATTCCGGGACTCGATTACACCATTGAGAAAGCGGAGGTTACCACCGGTTGGTCCAATGTGGCAGTAGATGAAAAATACTCTCTCGGTTATTGCGGAGAAATCAATCATTTTGTGGATTGTGCACTTGCCGGAAAAGATGCGCAGGTAGGTCTGCGTGGTATTGACGGATACGAAACCCTCCGGGTTGTCAATCTGATTTACAAATCTGCTCAAGAAGGCGTTAGCATTAAAAATAATCATAAGGAAGTATGATATATGGATAACAAAATAAAGGATATACAAATTCCGGTAACCATTGGCGGCGTTACCTTTAAAAATCCGTTTTTTGTAGCATCCGGTCCCACCACAAAATCGGTCAAGCAACTGGTTCGGATTGAAGAGACCGGTTGGGCTGCCGCATCCATCAAGCTTAGCATAGATCCTGCTCCCTATATCAATCGCAAACCTCGTTATTCCATTTTTAAAGACAGGGATGCGTTGGCGTTTACTGCCGAAAAGCGATTGACATTTGAGGAGGGGCTGAAGCTCATCAAAGATGCAAAGCCTTTGCTTCATGACCTGAAACTGATGGCCAACATTACATATGCCGGCGATGGCGGTGTTGAGGGCTGGGTAAACATGGCAAAGAAATTTGAAGAGGTGGGCGCTGACATTATTGAGCTGAATATGTGCTGCCCCAATATGAGCTATAACCTCGAAATGACCAGCGGTGGAAACTGTTCTGCGAAAAAGCAGACAGGTGCAAGTATGGGACAACAATCGGATGTAGCGGCTGAAATTGTAAAGGCGGTAAAAGAGGCAATTTCCATTCCCTTGTTTGTAAAATTAACCCCCGAAGGCGGTCAGATTGCAAAGGTGGCAAAGGCAGTATATGATGCAGGTGCCGATGCCGTGGGAGGTACAGGAAACCGTCTTGGCATGCCGCCCATTGACATTGATGACCCGGGTAAGGCATTTTATCATTTGCAAAAGGAGATATCCATGGGATGTCACTGCGGCAAATGGTTAAAGCCCTTGGCACAACGCGACACCTATGAAATCCGCAAGGTTTGCGGCAAGGATACACCCATTATGGCAGCTGGTGGAATTACCGACTGGCGTGATGCGGTTGAGATGATTTTGTGCGGCGGCAATCTGCTGGGCGTTTGTGCAGAGACATTGATTTCAGGATACGACATCTGCAGACCCATGATTGCAGGGCTGGACAAATATATGCAAGAGCACGGATACTCCAACATATCTGAAATGTGCGGTCTGGTTGTGCCGGAGGTTCGCACGGCAACCGATGTAACCATTTTTGCAGGTTATGCAAGGGTCAAAGAGCCGAACCTTTCGGCTCCCTGCAAGAGTGCGTGTCCGCATCATGTGCCGACGCAGGCATATATCCAGAAGATTGCAAAGGGCGAATACAAAGAGGCGTATGACCTGATTACGGGTAAAAATCCATTGCAGAATATCTGCGCTTTTGTTTGCAACCATCCTTGCGAAGATGCGTGTATCAGAGGCGGATATGACTCGCCGGTGAAAATACGCCAGTTAAAGCGGTTTGTTCTGGAATATGGAAAGGCAAACGGTTGGACGCCTGCATGGGCAAAAGCCGAGCCAAACGGACATAAAGTGGCAGTTGTGGGCGCAGGTCCTGCCGGACTTGCGTGCGCATCAGAATTAAGAAAAGCCGGCTATGAGGTGACCGTTTTCGAAAAGGAAAACGCTGCCGGTGGACTGATGCGATTTGGTATTCCCAATTATGTGATGAACAAAGAGGTTCTCGACAATGAAATTGTGATGCTCAAAGACAATGGTGTTAACTTTGAATTTGGCAAGGAACTGGGAAAAGACATCACGGTAAATGGGTTGAAAGATGCAGGATATGAAGCGGTATTTGCGGCGATTGGTTGCAACAAGAAACAGGAAAGCAAAATTCCCGGTGCACAAATTGCGCAGGATGCTTTGGAGTTTTTGAAAAATGTTTCCATGGGTGCTTGTGCCGGTCTGAAAGATAATATCGTGGTAATCGGCAAGGGGTTTGCTGCTATGGACGCAGCCAGAAGTGCCGTAAGACTGGGCGCAAAGCAGGTTACGCTGGTTTGGACCGGCAAGTACGGGAAGAGCGGTTATGACCGAGAAACACTTGTTGTTGCCGAAAAAGAGGGCGTTGTCCTCATCGACAATGTAGAGGTGACAAGTATTTCGGAAAACACGGTAGTATTGGGACGCAACGGTGCGGTTATCACGGTTCCGTGTGAACAGGTGATTCTTTCCAACGAGTATGTGGCAGATGATGGCGTGATGGAAAAACTTGAAATGAAAAACGGGTTTGTAAAAATTGCCAATGCACATACCAGTATTGATGGCGTTTATGCAGGAGGCAATGCGGTGCGCTCTGCCAATGTGATTACTGCAATTGCGGCGGGCAAGAATGCAGCTGCGGTGATAGACAGGGATATCAGAGGTGAGCAGGCGACCTTGGAAGGTGTTGCGGCGACCAAAACTGTGAACCCTGAAATGGTTCGCCAAAGAACGGGATACCTCAAAAAGGATAATCATGCACTTGACCTAATGGCACCTACAAACAATTTTGATTTATACGAGCGTGTGATGACCGAGCAAGAAGCGCAGCAAGAGGCGATGCGTTGCTTAAACTGTGGCTGTGGCGAGGGATGTCAGCTGTGCAAAACCATTTGTACGGATTTTGCGCCGGAAATTGTAGACGCTGATACCATGGGCATTCGCAAGGAAGAATGTGTGGCGTGCGGTATGTGCTTTAACCGTTGCCCGAATGGTAACATTGAGATGGTAAATCTGGGATACGAAGTATAAGTAGGAGGGGACGATATGTTTTCTGTTAATTTTGATATTTCCGGACAGGTTGCGGTAATTACCGGTGCCGGAGGCATTATATGCGGTACACTTGCAAAGGAAATGGCGAAAAAAGGCGTAAAAGTGGCGCTTTTGGATCTGTTTTTGGAAAGTGCACAGAAGATTGCAGATGAAATTATTGCCGACGGCGGCGATGCAATTGCCATCAAAACAGATGTGCTTGATCGCACAAGCATGGAGACTGCCCGTGAAACGGTGATGGAGAAATACGGAAAAATTGACATTCTGGTAAATGGTGCAGGTGGCAACAAGCCGCAGGCAACCATTACCAAGGATCAGGATTTCTTCCACCTGGATCTGGATGCATTCAAGTGGGTGTTTGATCTGAATGTAACCGGTGCGGTGCTCACTACCATGGTATTTGGAGAAATCATGGCAAAGCAGGAGAGCGGCAACATTATCAATATTGCTTCCATGTCGAGCTATCATCCGCTTACCAACACGGTTGCCTACTGTGGTGCAAAGGCTGCGGTGGCAAACTTTACTGAGTGGATGGCAACCCACTTTAATCAGAATTACAGCAACAACATCCGCGTAAATGCAATTGCCCCCGGATTTTTGCTGACCAACCAGAACAGATACCTCTTGACCAACGAGGACGGTTCGGCAACAGACCGTGGTCAGCGTGTGCTTGCCAAAACGCCCATGGGTCGTTATGGTGAGCCGGTGGAAATGGCAGGTCCGGTCATGTTTCTCTGCTCGGAGGCGGCATCTTTTATCAATGGTGCGGTGTTGCCGGTTGATGGTGGTTTCTCCTCTTATTGGGGTGTATAAAAAATTAAGTGAGGTAGGTTGAAGATGCAATATTATAACGTTGATTATAAAAAAGTAGAGCATTTCTGTATCAAGGCATTTCAAGGATACGGATTTAACGAGGAAGAAAGCAAGCAGATTACCGAAGTTCTTCTGGCAGCGGATCTGAGCGGAATTGAATCACACGGTATTCAGCGTATGATTCGCTATCACAAGGAAATTACCGGCGGTATGGTGAAGATTGATGCAAAGCCGGAAGTAGTATTTGAAACACCGCTTTCTGCGGTAATTGAGGGTAACGATGCCATGGGACAGACCCTGGGCGTGCAGGCGATGCGCATGGCGATAGACAAAGCAAAGAAGTCCGGATTTGGTATGGTAACGGTTCGAAATTCCAATCACTACGGCATTGCCGGATACTATGCGAAAATGGCGGCAGAAGAGGGATTGATTGGTATGTCCATGACAAATACCGAGGCCATTATGGTGCCTACCTTTGGTAAGCAGGCAATGTTGGGTACCAACCCGATTGCCTTTGCAATGCCGGCAGATCCGGTGAACTTTTCCTTTGATGCGGCAACCACTGTTGTACCGAGAGGAAAGCTGGAGGTTTATGTAAAGAGAGGAAACGGACTTCCCATTGGATGGGCACTGGATGAAAATGGTCACGATAGTGATGAGCCGGATAGAGTACTTAGCAACATCATCAACAAAACCGGCGGCGGTATTTTGCCGCTCGGTGGCTCGGGTGAAATGACCTCGGGATACAAGGGGTACGGTTTTGCGATGCTGTGCGAGATTGCAACTGCAATTCTTTCGGGCGGAACTACATCCAACTATATTTACAAAACGCCCGGTAGATCAAACATCGCACAGTGCTTTATTGCACTGGATTATGGTATGTTTGGCGACAAAAAGGAAATTGAAGCCGCTCTTTCCAAGTATCTGCAGGAAGTGCGTGATTCTTCAAAGGCAGAGGGAGAAGAACGCATTTACATCCATGGAGAAAAGGAAGCGGAGTCGGTAAGCCGTGTATTGTCGGAGGGTGTGTGCCTGAACGAAAAAACCTATTCGGAAATGCAGATGATTGCAGAGTATACCGGTTCTCTGGAATATCTGCCTGAATTGGGAGAAAGTGTAGAAAAGTAAGGAAATTTTTTGTGTGAGATATGCTTACGGGTGTATCAAAAAAGTTGATACATCAAACCAAAAGGCGTGGATTTTTTGTCCGCGCCTTTTTTTGGTGCACGGATGTGTGGTTGACTTATGGAGGAGGATGGATTATAATTGATGCAGAAAGAATTTTATTACATAAAATTCTTAAGAGCTACGTTCTTTTTTGCTCTTGCGAGCACAGCATCAATTGACGGCGTCGTAAAAATGCCCTTGCAAGCAAGCATTTTTACTCCTGGTAGAATTGAATTTTGTGTAAAGGATTCGTGCGCGAGGAGTATTGGATAATCATAACGGAGGCGGGAACGATGTTAAGGGAGAGTGACAGCAAAATGTATATGAAAAAATCAATCATACCAATTCTTGTCGTATTTGCGTGTGTGATTATGGGGATAGTAGATGCGGTGATTCAACCGGGGTATATGGGCAAATCCCTGATCAAGGTTACGCTGTTTTTGCTGATTCCGATTGTATATAGTCTTTTTACAAAAGATGACTTCATCTCAAAGGTGATGCGCGCAGACAGGAGAGGGTTTTCCTTTGCGCTTATTTTGGGTGTGGGGATATATTTTGCTATTTTGGGAGTATATTTTGCCCTTCGGAATGTGTTTGACTTTTCTGCGCTGACATCCAGCCTGAACGAAACAACCGGCGTAAACGAGGAAAATTTCCTTTGGGTGGCACTTTATATTTCGTTTGTCAATTCCTTGTTGGAGGAATTTTTCTTCCGGGGATTTGCCTTTTTGACGCTCAAAAAGAGTACCTCCAAAGTGTTTGCATATGTGTTTAGCAGTGCCGCATTTTCGCTATATCACATTGCGATGATGATTGGCTGGTTTGGAGTGCCCGTAATATTGATTTCGCTTTTGGGATTGTTTGCAGGCGGATTGATTTTTAACAAATTTGATGACAAGAGAGAAAACATCTATTTATCCTGGTTGGTGCATATGTTTGCCAACTTTTCCATCAATACCATCGGATTGATTCTGTTTGCAGGTTGAAAAATTCGTTTTCTGAAGAAGCATGGCGCGGATTGCGTCGTGCTTTTAAATTATACGCGTGGGGATGTATTGAAATTTAAATGGATGGAAAATATAAGCGATATGGAACGGTTGCCAAAATATTCACTTATTTTGCAAAATCCCTTGATTTTTAAGGGAAAAAATAGTATAGTATATGATGGGTATATTTTTGAGGAGAAGATGCATGATGAAGGTTGACGCAGCAGTAAAAAGAGAAACTCGATACATTGCATATGCCTGTGCGATTTTAAGCGTATTCATGCAGGCGGTGTTTGTGTTGCTTAAAAAATGGGATTATACCGTTGTTTTGGGCAACCTGCTTTCCTATGCGGCTGCTGTGTTGAATTTTTACATGATGGGACTTACTGTTCAAAAGGCGGTAAGTATGGAGGCTACCGATGCAAAAAAACTCATGAGGTCTTCCCAGACTTTAAGAAATGCCGGTATGTTTGTGGTGATTGTGATTGGCGTGGTGGCACCGTGCTTTCAAATAGCAGCTGTTATTGTTCCGGTGTTCTTTCCGCGAATTGCCGTGTCGTTTCGCCCTTTGATCAAAGATAAAAAGGAAGTGATAGAAAAGTGAAGCAAATGACGCACCGTTTTAAAATGGTGGATATCATATACATTTTGATGATGATTGTTCCGGTTTGCTTTGGAATTGTGCTCAAAGTGCTGACAACGCCGGCATCTGATGGAATCAGCATATCGGGTGCAAGGATTTATATGACGCTTCCTATGCCCATACAAAATCTGCCCATCACCGAGTCACAGGTAAATTCAGCGATTGTCATTGTGGCAGTGTTTTTTCTTTGCCTTTATCTTACTCATGGAATCAAAGACGGCATCTGGCTCAAACGACATCATTTTGCAGAGATGATTGTAGAAAAGTGCACCGGGTTGGTGACAAACAGTATGGGTGAGTATTTCAGGGCATTTGCGCCGTTTATTACTGCAATGCTTGCACTTTCCGGATTCTCGAGCCTGATTACCCTGTTTGGATTATATGCTCCGACATCGGACATCAATATTGTTGCCGGGTGGGCAATCCTCGTATTTATTCTGATTACCTATTACAAGATGAAGTGCGGACCGCTTGAGTATGTGAAGAGCTTTGGAAATCCGGCTTTGATGGCACCGCTCAATATCATCAGTGAAATTGCTACGCCGATATCCATGGCGTTTCGTCATTATGGCAACGTGCTTTCCGGTTCGGTTATTGCAGTGCTCGTTGCGGCGGGGTTGCAGGGGTTATCAAATATGGTGTTTGGAGCACTTCCGGGATTTTTTGGCAAGTTCCCGTTTTTGCAGGTGGGTTTGCCTGCAATTTTATCCATCTATTTTGACATATTCAGCGGATGTCTGCAGGCTTATATTTTTGCCATGCTGACCATGCTGTATATCTCGGGAGGATTTCCTCTCGAACTATATGAAGCACGAAAAAAGAAAAGAGCACAACTGTGCAAAAATTAATGGGAGGTATTTTTTATGGAAATCGCAATCAGTATCATTTTAGGGTGTTGTGCATTGGGCGCAGGTTTCGCTATGATCGCAGGTATCGGCCCCGGTATCGGTGAGGGCAACGCCGTAGCAAAAGCGTGTGAAGCAATCGGCAGACAGCCCGAGTGCAAGGGTGATGTAACCACCACCATGCTCATGGGTTGTGCAATCGCAGAAACAACCGGTCTTTATGCACTGGTTATCGCAATTTTGCTGTTGTTTGTTACACCGGGCATGTTTATTGATATACTTATGAACACACTTGGCTAATACAGAGGGGAAATAATGATGCAATCATTGGAAGTAATTTCTGTTAATTTGTGGCAGATATTGATTTCGTTGCTTAATTTATTGATCTTGTTTCTTCTGTTTAAAAAGTTTTTGTTTGGGCCTGTCAACAACATGCTCGCAAAGCGTCAGGGAGAGATTGACGCAAGGTATGAGGCTGCCGACCAAGCAAAGCGTGCGGCAGAGGAGGATAAGCTTTTGTGGGACGAGAAAATCGGCACCGTAAAGGCGCAGACCGACGAGATGATGAAAAAGGCACAGGACAGTGCCAGAAGACAGAGCGAAACTATTGTTTCCAAAGCAAAGGAACAAGCCGATGGCATCATCCGTCAGGCGGAAACTCAGGCACAGCTTGAGATGAAGAAGGCGGAGGAAGGCATTAAACAAGAGATTGTAGAGGTTTCCACTGCGCTTGCAAACAAACTTCTGGCGCGTGAAATCAATGCCGATGACCATCGCGAACTGATTGATTCGTTCATTGAGAAGATAGGTGACGGGGAATGAGTGATATCAGCAACGAATATGCAAAAGCATTGTTTATGCTTGCAACCGAAAAAGAGTGCAGGGATGATTACAAACTTGCACTGGAAACTGTGGCAGATATTTTTGGTGAAAACCCGACATATACAGAGTTTTTATCGACCTTTGCAATTCCGCTTGACCAAAGACTGGATGCCTTGGAAGCGGCGTTTTCCGATGCTGTGCCGAGGGATGTTTTGTCATTTTTAAAATTGTTGTGCGAAAAGAAACATATTTCGGAGTTTCCGGAATGTGTAGCGCACTATGTTGCAATGTATAACGAGCTGGATAAGATTTCAAATGCAAAGGTTACCAGTGCGGTTGAACTAACCGATGGGGAGAAGGCGGCACTGAAAGAAAAACTCGAAAAAACAAGCGGTCATACCATGGTGATTGATTATACCGTTGACCAATCCATTATAGGTGGATTGATTATAGAAACCGACGGGAAGATAATGGACTCAAGCCTTAAAAAACATCTTAAGGCTGTAAAGGATGTGATAAGCAGATGAGCACAAGAACAGACGAGATAAGCCAGATTATCAAAGAACAAATCAAAAATTATGAATCAAAAATAGAGATGCAGGAAACGGGCACGGTTATTCTTGTTGGCGACGGAATCGCGCGCGTGTACGGACTTCGGGCATGTATGGCAAGCGAGCTGCTTGAATTTGAAGACGGAAGTATGGGTATGGCGCAGAATCTGGAAAGCGAAACGGTATCGGTTGCGCTTTTGTCCAACCAGAACGACATTCACGAGGGTTCGGTTGTTCGCCGTACCGGAAAGGTTGTATCGGTTCCGGTTGGCGATGCGCTTCTTGGCAGAGTGGTAGACGCACTGGGGAATCCCATCGACGGGAAGGGTCCCATTTCCACCACCCAAACAAGACCTATTGAGTCGGAAGCGCCCGGTATTATTGAGAGAAAGAGCGTTTCTGTTCCGTTGCAGACGGGCATCAAGGCAATCGACAGTATGATTCCCATTGGCAGAGGACAGCGTGAGCTTATCATTGGTGACAGACAGACCGGTAAGACAGAAATCGCAATTGATACCATCATTAATCAGAAAAACACCGGTGTTATTTGCATCTATGTTGCAATTGGTCAGAAAAATACTGCCGTGGTGCAGCTTGCAAACGAGCTTACCAAAGCAGGTGCAATGGAGTATAGTATCATTGTGTCGGCATCGGCATCCGAAACGGCTCCGCTTCAGTATGTGGCACCGTATTCGGGTTGTGCGATGGCAGAATATTTTATGGAGCAGGGCAAGGATGTTTTGATTATCTATGATGATTTGTCAAAGCACGCCATTGCATACCGTGCACTTTCGCTTTTGATTCGCCGTCCGCCCGGACGTGAGGCATATCCCGGCGATGTATTCTATCTGCATTCAAGATTGCTGGAAAGAGCAGCGTGTGTGGCACCCGAATATGGCGGTGGTTCCATCACGGCGCTTCCCATTATCGAAACGCAGGCAGGCGACGTTTCGGCGTATATCCCGACCAATGTTATCTCCATCACAGATGGACAGATATTTTTGGAAACCGAGTTATTTCATGCCGGCATCATGCCTGCAATCAACCCCGGTATTTCGGTGAGCCGTGTTGGTGGTTCGGCGCAGCTTAAGGCAATGAAAAAGGTGTCGGGCGAGCTGAAACTTCTGTATGCACAATACCGCGAGTTGCAGGCGTTTTCACAGTTTGGCAGTGACCTGGATGAAGACACCAAAAACCGTCTTGCACTGGGCGAGCGAATTGTGGAAGTATTAAAGCAAAAGAAAAATGCGCCTGTACGCGTGGGATGTCAGGTTGCTATTGTATATGCCGTTGTAAACGGATATTTAAATGATATTCCGGTAAAGCAGGTTTCGGAGTATGAGAGCAGACTGTTTGAACTGCTGGAAGCAGAGTATTCTAATTTGTTGGAACGGTTTGAAAACAACTTCTGCGACGACGAGGATATTGCCATGTTGAAAAAGGCACTCGACGAGATGAAGGAGTGATTGGATGGGCGTAGATATTAAAAGCTTAAAAAATCGCATTAAGAGTGTGGATTCTACTTTACACCTTACCAAAGCGATGGGGCTTGTGGCATCTGCTAAAATCCGTGGTGCATCCATTGCGATGAACAAGAGCAGAGAGTATGCCAATGCGCTGGATGACACCGTTTCCCTGCTCTCTTCTGCAAAGTCATGTGAGAGAAGCGAATATATGAAGCATGGCAAAGAGGGTAAAATCTGCCTGATTGCCATTGCAGGCGACAGAGGACTTGCAGGCGGATATAATTCCAATCTTTTTAAGATGGTTGAGGCGCAAAACGCAGAAAAAATCATCCCGATTGGAAAGAGAGCGTGCGACAGATACGGTGCAGAGCAGGTAAAAACAGAAACCTTTTCTTATGCCGATGCGATTGTTCTGTCAAAAGAGCTTTGCGAAGAGTTTAAGAGCGGCATGTATGAAAAGATTGGCATAGTGTATACCAAATACGTTTCCATGATGTCGCAAAATCCACAGATAGAATGGGTGTTGCCCCTTTCCAAAACAGAGCGAAAATCCAAAGCGGATATTATTTATGAGCCGGATGAGAGAACGGTTTTGGAAACGGTAATGGAAGAGTATATTGCAGGCAAGATTGTTGCTGCTGCAAAAGAAAGTTTTACCTGCGAAGTGGTTGCAAGACGATTTGCCATGGATAATGCCGGCAAGAATGCAGGCGAGATGATTGATGGCTTAAAACTTGAGTACAACCGGGCAAGACAGGGCGCGATTACGCAGGAAATTACAGAAATTGTTGCTGGAAGCGGCATGTAAGGAGACAGGAATATGTCAAATATAACAAAAGGCAGTGTGTTGCAGGTAGTAGGACCGGTTGTTGATATTCATTTTGAAGAGGGAAATCTGCCTGCAATCTATAATGCGCTTACCATGAATATTGGCGAAAAAACGCTTACGGTAGAAGTGGCACAGCATATTGGCGACAATACGGTAAGATGTATCGCTATGGCATCTACCGATGGTCTAACCAGAGGAACGCCTGTTACCGATACCGGCAAGGCAATCAGTGTGCCGGTGGGCAGAAAAACCCTGGGAAGAATTTTTAATGTATTGGGTGACCCGGTGGACAACAAGCCGGCACCCGAAGATGTGGAAACTTGGGACATTCACCGTCCTGCACCCGAATATTCGGAGCTTTCTACTTCCACCGAAATTTTAGAAACCGGCATTAAGGTTATTGACCTCATCTGCCCCTATTCCAAAGGCGGAAAAATCGGTTTATTCGGCGGTGCGGGTGTAGGAAAAACTGTGTTGATTATGGAGCTGATCAACAACATCGCAAAAGAACATGGCGGTCTTTCGGTATTTACCGGTGTTGGTGAGCGTACCAGAGAGGGAAATGACCTTTATAACGAAATGATGGAATCGGGTGTTTTGCAAAACACCACCCTGGTATACGGACAGATGAACGAACCGCCCGGAGCGAGAATGAGGGTAGGACTTTCCGGACTTACCATGGCGGAATATTTCCGTGAGGAAGAGGGGCAGGACGTACTGCTCTTTATCGATAATATTTTCAGATTTACCCAGGCGGGTTCGGAGGTTTCTGCACTGTTGGGAAGAATGCCCTCGGCGGTTGGTTATCAGCCTACACTGGCAAATGAGATGGGTATGCTACAGGAGAGAATTACCTCCACCAAAAAAGGCTCCATCACATCCATTCAGGCGGTATATGTTCCGGCGGATGACCTGACCGACCCGGCGCCTGCAACTACATTTGCGCACTTGGATGCGACCACTGTTCTTTCCAGAAATATTGCGTCGCAGGGCATCTATCCTGCGGTTGACCCGCTGGAATCCACCAGCCGTATCCTTTCTGCCGATATCCTTGGTCAGGAACATTACAGTGTGGCGCGCGAAGTGCAGAGAATACTGCAAAGATATCAGGAATTGATGGATATTATTGCCATCATGGGTATGGACGAACTTTCGGATGAGGATAAACTGCTGGTGCAACGTGCAAGAAAAATCCAGAGATTTTTGTCCCAGCCTTTCCATGTGTCTGAGAAGTTTATTGGTATTCCGGGTGTATATGTTCCGCTTTCCGAAACCATCAGAGGGTTTAAGGAAATCATTGAGGGTAAGCATGACGATCTGCCCGAATCGGCATTTTTGTTTGTGGGTACCATTGATGAAGCGGTTGAAAAGGCGAAAAAGGTGGTATGATGAAAACATTTCGATTTGTTATCTCAACACCTGACGGCAATCTGTATGACGGGGATATTGTAAATATTTCCCTGCGCGGTGTGGAGGGCGACCTTGCGGTAATGGCAAATCATACACCTTTTGTAACAGCGGTAAAACCCGGTCGTTGCCACATGGAACTGGAAGACGGCTCTCAGAAAGAGTTTGAGGTAGAACGTGGTCTTTTAAGCGTATCGTCAGAACATGTTACACTCATGTCGGGTAGTGCAAAATGGGTATAAAAAAAGCAACAAACCAATCTGGTTTGTTGCTTTTTTGCGTTATTCATTACTTTTGCTCAGCATCACCACGGCACCAATGATGAGTGCGATGCCACAGGCGGGGAAAAAGCCCAGCCGTTCATTTAAAAAGACGACACTGAATATTGTTGCCGACATTGGCTCGATAATTCCGAGCGCAGAAGCGGTTCCTGCAGGCAATGCCTTGAGTGCCAGTGTATACAAGAAATAGGGGATAACCCCAGTGCAAACGCCACACCCAACCAAGTAAAAAAACACCTGCCAAGGGCACTGTGACGCGATGGAAACAAAGTGGACAGGCTTGGCGCAGATAATGGCGACAATTGCCATAAAAATAAAACAATACATACTGGCGGAAATGGGGTTGCTCTTGTTTTTCATCTGGATTTTGGTGAAAATATTGTACGAGCCGTATGCAACACCCGATAAAAGCCCGAATACAATACCCAACCAACTGAATTTTATTCCGCCAATGACACCCGACACCAAGGCGCAACCTGCCAGCATACAGATAACCGATATGGTTTTTAGCCTTGTCATTTTTTCGCCGAGAAATGTTACCGAATAGAGCAAAACAATAATGGGTGCGGTATACATGAGCACAACGGCGGTGGAAACCGAAGAAACCTGCATGGCAAAGTAATAACTGGATGCTGTGATAAACATGGAAACGCCGCTTCCCGCAAACAAAAGAAGCTCTTTTGGTGTTGCCCGGAACAGGGAACGATTTTTAAGGAGAACATATGTGAGCAGGCAGATGGAAGAAACTACACCTCTGGTTGCCGCCATCTGTATGGAGGAAAAGCCAAAGGGGGCGAGCGCATGCACAAATAGCCCTGAAGTTCCCCAGAAAATTCCGGCAAGAATGATATAAAGAAATGCACGTTTTTTCATGATTGACCTCTATGTATGAAAATTTTGGCAAACACCTTTACCATTATATCAAATGGGGGTTTGGTTGTCAATAGACCGTGTGCAGGGAGGGGAAGAAATAAAAACCGCACCAACCGGATTTGCGGTTGGTACGGAAAACAGATTATATTTCAAAATCTTCTGCATGAAACCGATTGGTTTCGATACGGATTTTTGGATGGATTTTTCGCTTTCTTACGTCGTATTTAAATTTTTTGCACACATGATTTTCCGAAACCACGCCGCACTTTTTACAGAGCATATCTTCGGTTCCCGTAAGGGGTGTGGCAAAAACACAAAACACGCATTTGGGATTTTCTACCTCGCGGTAAATCACTCATATCACCTTCTCTCTCGCATTTTACCATACATTCATGCAAATGGCAACCGAATTTGTGCAAAAAAATGGTTGTTTTTTTTCTCATTACATTATATAATAGACTTGGTATGGATTACCCTTGGTTTTAATATGACGGGACAGGAGAGAATGACAGACCGTGATAACAGTATTGATGGTAATTGCGGCACTGATTGTGTTGCACTATGTATTTTATATCCCCGTTGCAGTGCGGGAGGTAGGCAGCGTGATGCGGCGCGACCCTGCAGCGCGCAATCCGTTGGAAGTGTTTTTTCTGTATAATGGTGTGCAGGCATTGGTTTATTATCGTTATGCACATTGGTTTTATTGCCACAAACTTTTTTTCGTGGCAAGGGCAATTTCTCAGTTTGCGCGATTTATTACGGGGATTGAGATTCACCCCGGTGCGCAGATTGGTAAGGGATTGTTTATTGACCACGGTATGGGCGTGGTGATTGGTGAAACCACCATTATTGGCAACAACTGTACCCTCTATCAGGGGGTAACGCTGGGCGGTACCGGCAAAGAGAAAGGCAAACGTCATCCCACATTGGGTGACAATGTGCTGGTCGGCTCGGGAGCCAAGGTGCTGGGTCCTTTTACGGTGGGGAGCAATTCTAAAATTGCCGCCAATGCAGTGGTGCTCAGCGAGGTTCCTGAAAATTCTACCTGTGTGGGTGTTCCTGCGCGGATTGTACGGGTGGGAGGAAAACGTGTCGCCGGATGCGACGAGCTTGACCAGATTCATATTCCCGACCCGGTATCTCAAGAACTTTGTCGCATTTATAAGCGGATAGAGGATTTGGAAAAGCAACTCAATCAAGCAGATGCAAGCCGAAAGGAAGGTTAAGATATTATGAAATTGTACAACAGTCTTACCAGACAAAAAGAAGAATTTAAACCCATCGAGCCGGATAAGGTGCGCATGTATTCGTGCGGACCTACCGTGTATAATTTTTTCCATATTGGAAATGCCAGACCGTTTATCATTTTTGATACCCTGCGTCGTTATCTGGAATATCGCGGATATGAGGTGAATTTTGTACAGAATTTCACTGATGTAGACGATAAGATGATTCGCCGCGCAAACGAAGAAGGGGTAACGGTAAAAGAGCTTGCCGATCGTTATATCGACGAGTATTTCATTGATGCCAAGGGGCTTGGTATCGAGCAGGCGACGGTGCACCCGAGAGCAACCGAGAATATCGATGCGATCGTGGAGCTGATTTCCCGATTGGAGGAAAAGGGATTTGCCTATGCCACCGATGACGGCGTGTATTTTGATGTAAAAAAATTCCGTGATTACGGAAAATTGTCCCATCAGCCGTTGGAAAATCTGGAGGCCGGTGCGCGTATTGGCGTGGATGAAAACAAACGCGACCCGATGGATTTTGCTCTGTGGAAGATAAAGAAACCCGGCGAGCCTGCATGGGAAAGCCCCTGGGGAGAGGGACGCCCCGGTTGGCATATTGAGTGCAGCGCCATGGCAAACAGATATTTGGGCGAAACCATCGATATTCACAGTGGCGGACAGGATTTGATTTTTCCGCATCACGAAAACGAAGTGGCACAATCCGAGGCGGCAAATGATGCTCCTTTTGCAAATTACTGGTTACACAATGGCTACATCAATGTGGACGGACAGAAAATGAGCAAATCGCTGGGTAATTTCTTTACCGTGCGCGATGTTGCACAGCATTTTGATTATGAGGTAATCCGTTTCTTCATGCTTTCGGCGCATTACCGCAATCCCATCAATTTCAGCGATGACTTGCTGGTGCAGGCGCGTACTGCGTTGGAGAGAATCCGCACCTGCTTGTCCAATCTGGATTTTCTGCTTTCCAATGCAGCAGAGGGAACGGATGTGCAAATTGGCGAAAAATTAGACGGATACAAGCAGAAATTCCTGGATGCCATGGACGATGACCTCAATACGGCAGATGCGATTGCTGCAATTTTTGAACTGGTCTATTTTGCAAACACCACACTTGGGGCAGAAAGCACAAAGGGCGAAATTGAACAGACTGCATCACTTATCCGTGAACTTTGTGGCGTGTTGGGATTGGATGAAAGCAAGCAGGAAGTGGCACTGGACGAGGAAATTGAACAGATGATTGCCGAGCGCAACGAGGCACGTAAAGCGCGTGATTTTGCAAAGGCAGATGCCATCCGTGATACATTAAAGGAAATGGGTATTGTGTTGGAGGACACGTCGCAGGGCGTGAAGTGGAAACGTGTTTGAGTTTGAAACCGTCCTTTCCCCCGAACAGATTTCTCCGCTGACGCTGGCGTTTGTAGGGGATGCGGTTTATGAGGTCTATGTGCGCACCATGGTTGCAGCCGGTTCCAAAGCATCCGCAGGTGTGTTGCATCGTACTGCGGTAAGATATGTTTGTGCCGGTGCCCAGAGCGCGGCGGTGGATGCATTGTGTGACAAACTGACAGAGCAAGAACTGACCATCTACAAACGCGGGCGAAATGCACATCCGCATACCAGTGCAAAAAATGCAGATATCGTTGATTATCGCCGTGCGACCGGTTTGGAAGCATTGGTGGGGTATCTGTATCTGAAAAAGGATTTTACACGGTTGGAAGAAATCATGAGGCTGGCGTTTGAGTCCTGTGAAAAACCCGAAAACGCATAAATTTGCAGTGCAGACATATCCTACACCTTACGAGGAGGTGCAGGATATGAAAAAAGAGATTGTGAAGGATTATACACTGATTGCACTGGGTACCTTGGTGATGGCGCTGGGATTGAATTTGTTTTTAATTGACAACAAAATTACTGCCGGCGGTGCAAGTGGTGTGGGAACCATTTTGTATGTGCGTTTTGGCGTACCTGTTTCGCTGGTGGTGCTCATCATCAATGCGATATTATTTGCGGTGGGGTTTCGAACCCTTTCCCGTAAAACATTGCTGCGTTCGTTATACGGGATGTTTGCCCTGACGGCATTTCTCGAACTGACCGTATGGGTGCCGCTTCTTACCACCGACCCCATGCTTGCATCACTATTTGGCGGTGTGCTGGTTGGAGTAGGAGTTGGACTTACTGTACGGCAGGGTGCCTCTACCGGTGGCACCGATTTTGGTGCATTGCAGATGCATAAATGGATACCGCACATCTCGGTACCGCGGTTTATTTTGATCATCGACGCGGTAATTATCGCTGCGGCAGGGATATTGTTTTCAGATTATACCGTTATGCTTTATTCTGCCATTTCGCTCTTTGTGAGCAGTGTGGTGGCGGATACCATTGTAGAGGGCGGCGACGCGGCAAAGAGTGCCTATATCATTTCTGCCAAAAGCGAAGAAATCGCCCACGAACTGATGCAAAAACTGGAGCGCGGTGTTACCGGCATTTATGGTAAAGGGTTTTATGGAAACACCGATACGACCATGCTGCTTTGTGTGGTAAAACGAAGTGAATTGCCCCGTTTGCGGCAGATTGTTATCAGACGGGATCCAAAGGCGTTTATGATCCTGACCGAGGTGCGTCAAGTACTTGGGGAGGGCTTTGATAAAGAAAATCTTTAACATACACAAGGGGGTCAACATGAATAATATCAAACTCGAAAAAACCGCATACAAAATCAGAAAGCATGCGGTGGATGCGGTATATTCCGCACAGTCGGGACATCCGGGCGGTTCGTTGTCGGTTGCGGATATTCTGGCAATTCTCTATATGGAGGAGATGAAGGTATCTCCCCAAAACCCGAAAGATCCTGACCGTGACCGGTTTGTTTTGTCCAAGGGTCACTGCGCACCGGCACTTTATGGCGCGCTGGCAGAAAAAGGATTTTTCCCGGTGGAGGATGTAAAAACCTTCCGAAAAATTGATAGCTACTTGCAGGGACATCCCGATATGAAGGGCGTGCCGGGTGTGGATATGTCCACCGGCTCGTTGGGGCAGGGGATTTGTGCTGCCGGCGGTATGGCATTGGCTGCAAAGCTGGATGGACGCGATTACCGTGTTTATACCGTATTGGGCGATGGAGAAATTGAAGAAGGTCAGGTGTGGGAGGCAGCAATGTTTGCCGCACACTATCAACTGGACAACCTTGTGGCATTTGTGGATTTTAATGGTTTGCAGATAGATGGCGATATTACCAAGGTAATGAATCCCACTCCCATTGATAAGAAATTTGAGGCATTTGGCTGGAATGTGGTAATTGCCGATGCACATGATTTTGATTCGTTGCGTGAGGCGCTCGCCAATGCACGTAACACCAAGGGTCAGCCCACCGCTATTATTGCCAAGAGCGTGAAGGGCAAGGGTGTTTCCTTCATGGAAAATGAGGCAGGGTGGCACGGCAATGCCCCTAACACCGAACAATATGAGCAGGCGGCAGCAGAACTGGATCAAAAAATAGCGGAATTGGAGGCGGCAGACAATGGCAGATAAGAAGATTGCAACACGCGAAGCGTACGGCGCGGCACTGGCAGAATTTGGTGCGCGGGAGGACATTGTTGTGCTGGATGCCGACCTGTCCAAATCCACAAAAACCGATACGTTTAAGAAACAATATCCCGAACGTTTTATCAATATGGGCATTGCCGAGGCAAATATGATGAGCACGGCGGCAGGCCTTGCATCTTGCGGCAAAACAGTATTTGCAAGCTCGTTTGCAATGTTTGCAGCAGGTCGTGCATTTGAGCAGGTGAGAAACTCCATTTGTTACCCCAAGCTCAATGTAAAAATTGGTGCAACTCATGCAGGCATTTCGGTGGGAGAGGATGGCGCAACCCACCAGTGTCTGGAAGATATCGCTTTGATGCGTTCTCTGCCCGGTATGGTTATCATCAACCCTGCAGACGCAGTGGAGGCGCGTCTTGCCGTAAAAGCGGCAATTGAGCATAATGGGCCCTGTTACCTGCGGTTTGGCAGACTGGGTGTGCCTACCATTTTTGATGAGTCCTATCAGTTTGAATTGGGCAAAGGCGTGGAGATTGCAAGCGGAAACGATGCTACTATCATTGCCACCGGATTGATGGTTGGCACTGCACTTGAGGCAAAGGAACTGCTTGAAAATGAGGGTATCAATGCGCGGGTAATCAACATACATACCATCAAGCCCATCGACCGTGATATCATTGTGAAAGCGTCCCGTGAAACAGGCGCAATCGTTACCTGCGAGGAACACAACATCATCGGCGGTCTGGGAAGTGCAGTTGCCGAGGTGCTTTGCGAAGAAGCCCCCTGCAAGATGGCACGCATCGGAACAAAGGATGTGTTTGGTAAATCGGGTAAACCGGCAGAACTGCTTAAGGAATATGGTCTGACTGCCGAGGATATCGCCGAGAGTGTGAAAAAACTGATTAAATAAGCATACAAAAAACGGTCTACCTTATTGGGTAGACCGTTTTTGCTTGTTATTCTTTTTCTTCAATCAGACCGCTTAACCAGATGCCTGCAAATGAAATGAGCACCGGCACAATCAAGGTGATGAAAAATCCATATGGAGCATTTCCCATGGTGATTTGTTGCAGGAGTAACGAAACGGGATAGAGGGAACGGTTATTCAGATACAGCATTGGCTCGGTATAACAGGTGCCGTACAGACGGGCAAAGGAAACACCCAAAAGAGCAAGGGCGGGTGCGCCGATGGAACGGATCTGCTTGAGAAATGTCTTTTTTTCATTGCCTGCACAAGCGATAAACAGACCGAACGCAAAGTAGAGTGCATATTTGAGGTAGGAGAGAACAACTGCGGCTATGGTGTTGATACCGCCCATACTACGGAAGAAAAAGTACTGACCGGTGCGATTGTCCATGCAACCTACCAACAGCGCAAATATGATGATTCCGCCTACTTGCACCATACGATTTTCTGTAATGAGCGGAGCGGATAGCAGGGTGCCAAGCAGGGCAATCAAAATGGAACCGATTGCACCGGTCAGGATGCCGATAAAAATACTTCGCCAGACGGAAAGGTTGGTGAAGATGGGTTGTCCCAGAAGTGAACGGACTACCACAATGAGCGCGAGAATGAACATGATTGCTGCCAATATAAACGCAGGAAGGGACTTTGTAATGCTATGCCTGATTGTTTCAACAGGCGGAAATTTATTATCTTTTTGTGTGGCAAACAGCAACAGCGCAACGCCGATGGCGGCGGGGATCAATCCAAGCAGCATACGGATGATGGTGATTGCAGCACTTACCGGTAGATTGCCATTTTGCATACCAGTGCGGAACGTATAGGTGCCAAATACATCTGCAGTTTCATATACAAGGGGATTATAGGTTGCACTGATAAACTCGCTTCCCAAAGTGAAAAAAGACATCAATCGAAGCGCGGCATATCCTATGGTAACAAAGAGTGCCAAAGAAAGGGGGGCTCTTTTTTTGGAAGAAAATGAGCCTGCAAGGACTGCCAGAGGTGCTACGCAGACCATTTCATACAAGATAGGGGCAAGTGGATAAAACGGCGCATTGGTTAGCCAGTATTTTGGAATGATGGATGCACATATACCGAATATGGGCAGAACAGATGGCAGTATGAGTGCACAGAGTACTACCCGGCGAATCCATTTGTTTTTCAAACATGCGATGCCGTAGGTTGCACCAAAAACCATACCGCTTCCAAGCAGTACCGAAAACAGTCCGATCAGGAAGGAGTTTTTGAAAATTCCAAGAAAATGCGGAGAGGAAAGAAGGACAGAGAAATTTTCAAAGCCAATCCATGGACTGCGCACAAGGCCTGCCATCGCGCTATATTTTTTGAAAGATAACAGCAAAACGATGAATGTAGGGATAACCAGTACCACAAACAAAATAGCCAGTGCGGGAAAAGAAATTACGGTTGAAAGAATTCCTGAAGGCAATTTGGATTTTTTGGATTGCGGAACAGGGGCAGGATTACAGCTTGGACAAACATCGTTTTGAAGCGGCGAACCGCAATGCTGACAATACATATAAATCTCCTCCTTTTGCTACTTTATTCTTTTACATCAATATCCCAAAGATTCGCCCACCAGAATGACCTGAATTCGTCCGGGAACACGTTGGGCTGCGGTTATCACATAGCTGCAGCAGATGCGGTCGGATGATGCACATCCGTCGCACAAGTAAGCATCCGGTTTTTCGGTTGAGGCGCATCGACCGGTTACGGCGCAGGGTGTATTCCGAGAAAGGCGTTCGCAGTTGGGTGGTGCGGCAATTAGTTTTATCCGTTGTACGGCGTCATTGATATTATGTACCAGTTTGTTGTAGCCGGCAACCACAATTACTTTTTTGGGTCCGAAAATCAAGGCGGAAACCCGGTTGCCATTGCCGTCTACATTATACAATTCGCCGTTTTCGGTGATGGCGTTGGTACTTGTTAAAAATACATCTGCGGAAAAAGTGTCACGATAAAGCTGCTCAATTTCTTCGGGCGTAATCCCCTCTCTGCTACGGTCGAGATAGTTGTAAGGACCTTCTTTGAGCAGAGCAGGAACACCAATTTCCTGTAGGGTAACCGAACCGCCGTGGGTAACCGTGTTGCCCTCTTCAAGCAAATCTTTGATGAGCGAGAGTGCCTCGGCACGGGTGTTGACGTAGTGCGCACCCATGTTATTTTTTTGCAGTTTTTCCAGTGTGCGGTCGATGCGTTTTTTCATAGATATTTCCAGATAGGGATTCATATGACAGCCTCCTTATAAGACGATCGAAATTTTATCATAGTATAACACAGTTTTAACTGCTTTTCAATCAGATATTGGAAAAAAGTTAGGCGGATAATCACCGAAAAAGTAGAAAAAATAGGGGTATATCAAATTATGCCACAATACCTTAATATATGGGATGTGCAAGTGGATTATTTTCATCAATCACAAGGAGGAGAAGCTGTGTTCAGCTCGGTTTTGGTTTTGGTGCAATTTTTCTTTTCAGTGATTATCGGGATTTATTTTTTAGGGCAATTGCGTACCCAACAGGGAAACCGCGACGCAATTCGCGAGGATTCCAAAAAGGAACTGGAACGTTTGCGGCGATTGGAGCAAATCAAACTCACCCAACCACTCTCGGAGAAAACCAGACCATCCAATTTTAACGAAATTGTGGGGCAGGCGCAGGGAATCAAGGCGTTGCAGGCGGCGTTGTGCGGACCAAATCCGCAACATGTGATTATTTACGGTCCTCCGGGCGTTGGGAAAACTGCGGCGGCGAGGTTGGTACTGGACAAAGCAATCTCCATGCATATGTCACCATTTACCTCCGAGTCAAAATTTATTGAAACGGATGCCACCACCATGCGATTTGATGAAAGAAATATTGCCGATCCACTCATCGGGTCGGTGCATGATCCCATCTATCAGGGGGCAGGCGCATATGGACCTGCAGGGGTACCGCAACCCAAACCCGGGGCAGTGACCAAAGCGCATGGAGGTATCTTGTTTATTGACGAGGTTGGAGAACTGCACCCCGTACAGATGAACCGACTTCTGAAAGTGTTGGAGGATAGACGTGTTTTTCTGGAAAGCGCGTATTACAGTAGCGGTGATAAGAACATACCGCCTCATGTACACCGCATTTTTCAGGAAGGATTGCCGGCGGATTTTCGGTTGATTGGTGCTACTACGCGTGCGCCGGAGGACATTCCGGCAGCCATTCGCTCCAGATGTGTGGAGGTATTTTTTCGTCCGCTTTCCTGTAAAGAGGTAGAACAAATTGCTGATAATGCCGCAAAAAAAGGCGGATTTACGCTTGATGCAGGCGGGGCGGCGATGGTGGCACGTTATGCCAATAATGGTCGGGACGCCGTGAACATTGTGCAGATAGCAGGTAGCGTTGCCCTGATGGAAGGGCGGTATCATATCACGATTGCAGATTTGGAATGGGTGATTGAATTTGGTCAGCACAGTCCGCGGTTGGAACGCAGAATTGCCGCAGGCAGCGAAGTGGGTGTGGTAAACGGGCTTGCTGTTACTGCCGACAGATGCGGCGCAGTGATGGAAATTGAGGCAACGGCAGAGCCTTGCGAGCGAGGGAAGGGTTCCATTACCGTGACTGGAATTGTGGAGCAGGAGGAGATAGACGGACGGGGACAAAAACTGCGCCGTACGAGTACTGCACGGGCAGCGGTGGATAATGTACTCACTGTGTTGCGCGAAAAAGGGCTGGCAGACAGTGATGATTACCACATACACTTAAATTTTCCCGGCGGTGCTCCTGTGGATGGACCGAGTGCCGGAATTGCCATGCTTTGTGCAATTTATTCTGCAATGTATGGCGTTGCCGTCCCCTGTACAGTTGCCATGACGGGGGAAGTGTCCATCATGGGTAAGGTAAAGCCGGTAGGCGGTGTGGTTTCCAAGGTGGACGCAGCGATGCAGGCAGGGGTAAACAAGGTGCTAATTCCTGCAGACAACCATCAGGAGCTATTTGATACTTTACCTATTGAGGTAATACGGGTGCGCACAGTGGATGAAGTGCTTTTACACTGTTTTGGCGAGAATGCCAAGCGAAAAACAGTTTCTGTGCCACAAACCATGCATGTTATGACGGCGGAAGGGTACAAATAATACAATTGGCACGGGCAAAACTGCCTGTGCCAAATTATTTGTGTAAAAATCCCTTGAAAAATGTGTCGGTTACGGGTATAATAAAAAGGATAGAAACGAGGTGCAATACAAATGAGTGAGCAAACAAAAACCGAAAAGATGCAGACAATACCGGTGTTGCCCATCAGAGGGCTTCCGGTGTTTCCGTATATGATTATTCATTTTGATGTGGGACGGCAGGGCTCCATTCGCGCGGTGGAAGAAGCAATGTTGGAAAATCAACTGATTTTTTTGGTTGCCCAACGTGCGCCTGAGCTGGAAAAGCCTACGCAGGAGGACTTGTTTGAGGTGGGTACCATTTCCCGTATCAAACAGATTTTAAAATTGCCGGGTAATGAAATTCGCGTGCTGGTAGAGGGAATCAGCCGCGCGCGAGGGATGAATCTGCGTGATCTCGGAAGCCATTTTGAATGCGAAGTGGTGGAGGAAATGGATTACAGCGAGCATACCGAAGAGGAAAATATTACGCAGGATGCCTATATACGAAAGATCAAAAATCAGTGTATTGAATATTTTGGTGGACAGGCGAAATCGCCGAACGAATCGGTGCATTCCTTTCTTGCCATCAATGACCCTGCACGTTTTTCCGATTTGGTTGCGGCAAATCTGTTTGTGGGGTTGGAGGACAAGCAGGCGCTTCTGGAAGAATTTTCAGTGCAAAAACGTTTGGAATTGCTGGTGGATATTCTTACCCGAGAAATCGGTGTTCAGGCGGTGGAGCGTACCATCAACGCCCGTGTAAAAGAACAGTTGGACAAGCACCAGCGGGATTATTATCTGCGTGAGCAGATTAAGGTGATTCAGGATGAACTGGGCAACGGAGAGGATGTTAATTCGGAAATTGATGAGTATTTGAATGCTTTGGAGCAGGCAGGTGCACCCGACGAGGTGTTGCAAAAAGCGGAAAAAGAACTCAGTCGCCTTTATCAGATGCAACCTGGTAATCCCGAGGGTGGGGTAATCCGCAACTATGTGGAGTGGCTTATCTCCATTCCGTGGGTTGCAAAGACCGAAGAAAATCGGGATATCCGCAACGCAGAGAAAATTTTGGAACGTGATCACTACGGCATGAAAAAGGTAAAGGAACGCGTGGTGGAATTTCTGGCAGTGCATCAGCTTGCAGAAGGGTTAAAATCACCCATTTTGTGTCTGGTCGGACCGCCGGGCGTGGGAAAAACCTCCATCGCAAAATCCATTGCAAGTGCACTGGGGCGTAACTATGTGCGTATGTCGTTGGGTGGCGTGCGTGACGAGGCGGAAATTCGTGGTCATCGCCGCACTTACATCGGCGCCATGCCCGGACGCATCATTTCTGCCATGAAGCAGGCAGGCAGTAAAAATCCGCTCATTTTGCTGGATGAGATTGACAAAATGGGCGCAGATTTCAAGGGGGATCCGTCCTCTGCTTTGCTGGAGGTGTTGGATGCCGAGCAAAACGGGGCGTTTCGTGACCATTTTATCGAATTGCCGGTGGATTTGTCCGAGGTGATGTTTGTTACCACTGCAAATTCGCTCGACCCGATTGACCGGCCGCTGCTTGACCGCATGGAGGTAATTGAGGTTTCGGGATATACTGAGGATGAGAAGACGGCGATTGCCACCGGATATCTGATTCCCAAGCAACTCAAAGAACACGGTTTGAAGAAAGCAAATTTGCGGATGGGGAAGAATGTGATTGGAGAAATAATCAATTCTTACACCAAGGAATCGGGAGTTCGTCAGCTGGAACGCAGGATTGCCAAAATCATGCGCCGTGTTGCACGCTTGATGGTAAGCGACGGGCGAAAATCGGTTACGGTGAATTTAAAAAATCTGGAACAATTTTTGGGAAAGCGGGTGTATTCTTATAATCGCATGAACGAACGGGATGAGGTTGGTGTTGCTACCGGTCTTGCATGGACACCATTTGGAGGCGATACCCTTTCCATAGAGGTCAATTGTATGCCGGGTACGGGCAAGGTGGAGCTTACCGGCTCACTCGGCGATGTGATGAAGGAATCTGCCCGTGCGGCAATCAGTTTTATCCGTTCCCGTGCAGATGTGTTTGGAGTGGATGCGGATTTTCACAAAAATACAGACATCCATATCCATGTGCCCGAAGGTGCAACACCCAAAGACGGACCGAGTGCCGGTATTACCATGGCAACGGCATTGGTTTCTGCACTGACCGGAAAACCCGTTTCCAAACGGGTTGCCATGACGGGTGAAATTACTTTGAGAGGGCGCATTCTACCCATTGGCGGTTTGAAAGAAAAGAGCCTTGCGGCATACCGTGCCGGAATTCGCACGGTGCTCATTCCGGCTGAAAACAAACGGGATCTGGATGAACTGCCCAAGGAAATCCGTGACCAGATGGAGTTTGTGATTGCTGATAGTATGGAAACGGTACTCAAAACTGCGCTGGTGCAGGAATAACCGGACATTTTATCGGAAAGGTGTGACCATATGAATCTTCATAATGCTTCGCTTACCATTTCGGCGGTTAATCCCAAGCAATATCCGTCTACCGGTGTGCCCGAGGTGGCATTTGCAGGGCGATCCAATGTGGGAAAATCGTCACTAATCAATAAACTGCTCAACCGCAATAGTCTTGCACGCACCAGTTCAAAGCCGGGAAAAACTGCCACCATCAATTTTTACAACATTGACGACCGGCTCAATCTGGTGGATCTGCCCGGTTATGGTTATGCCCAGGTTTCCAAGGAGGAAAAGAAAAAGTGGGCAGGGATGATAGAAACCTATCTGAACACCCGTGAGCAGCTTTCACAGGTGATATTGTTGGTGGATGCCCGTCATAAGCCTACGGCGGATGATTGCACCATGGCAGGATATATTCGTCAGGTATGTGACAGAATGGTTGTGGTTGCCACCAAATGCGACAAGGTAAAAAAATCACTGTTGGAGCAAAATCTGCACACTGTGATTACCACACTCGGCTTGGAGGGGGATGACATTATCATCCCGTTTTCCACCGTTTCCGGAATGGGTGTGGAGGAGTTCTGGTACTATGTGCAGGATGTGCTCGGGGTAGAATAAAATACAACGCAAAGGATTAAAAACATGAGTCAATTACTGAATGGATTAAATCAAATGCAGGTGCAGGCGGTGACCACCACCGAAGGGCCGCTTCTGGTGCTGGCAGGCGCCGGGAGTGGCAAAACCACCGTAATCACCCGTAGAATTGCATACATATTGGAACGTGGACTGGCACGTCCGTGGGAAATCCTTGCCATTACCTTTACCAATAAGGCGGCACGGGAGATGGAAGAACGTATTGGTGCGCTCATTCCCGAAACGGCAGGGGATATCTGGATCAAAACCTTTCATTCCTGCTGCCTTCGTATGCTTCGTAAGGATATTGAAAAACTGGGATATGCATCGGCATTTACCATTTACGATACTGCCGACCAGAAACGCTTGGTGAAAGAGTGCATCCGTGACTGTCGGTTAAACGAGGACAATTATCCTATCAAGTCGGTTCTTTCGCGCATCAGTGGGGCAAAGAATATCGGTCAGGATGCCAAGGCGTTTCTTGCCGAAAACAACAGTGATTTTCGTGGTGAAAATTATGCACGCATTTTTGCGTTGTATGAAAAACGGCTCAAGGAAAACAATGCACTGGATTTTGATGATTTGCTGGTAAAAACAGTGGAACTATTTGAAACCCATCCCGATGTACTGGCATTTTACCAAAACAAATTTCGTTATATTCTGGTGGACGAGTATCAGGACACCAACCATATTCAATACCGCCTGGTTGCCATGTTGGCAGGAAAGCACGGAAATATCTGTGTGGTGGGCGACGATGACCAGAGTATCTACAAATTTCGTGGTGCTGACGTGACCAATATTTTGGATTTTGAGCGTCAGTTCAAGGGCGCACTGAATATCAAGTTAGAACAGAATTATCGTTCTACCCAAAACATTTTAGATGCGGCAAACGGCGTGATTGCCAACAATCCGCATCGCAAGGACAAAAGTTTGTGGACGGATGCCGGCTGCGGGGAAAAGATTACTGTAAAATCGGCACGTGACCAGGTGGACGAGGCAATGTTCATTGGCGGCGAGATTGAAAAGATGGTGGCAAGCGGACAGTACAGTTACAGCGACTTTGCGGTGCTCTATCGTACCAATGCGCAAACTCGTTCGTTTGAAGAAAATTTCACCTGTCCGTACCGGATATTGTCGGGACTTCGTTTTTATGACCGCAAGGAGGTCAAGGACCTGCTTTCTTACCTGCGTGTGCTCAACAATCCTGCTGATGATATCAACCTGAAACGAATTATCAATGTACCAAAACGAGGAATCGGCGACACCACTGTGGACAAGCTTGCGGCAGTGGGGGCAAGTGTGGGGCGGAGTTTGTTTGAAATCATCACCGACCCGTCCTACCGTGAGGTGCTTGGTCGTGCGGCGGGAAAAATTGACGGCTTTGTGGAAATGATTTTAGACCTTGCCGACCATATCGACAAAATATCCATTGTGGATCTGATTGACCGCCTGCTCGATAAGAGCGGATATCTGGATATGCTGCTTGCCGACCGTTCCCCCGAAGGAATAGGACGGATGGAAAACATTGAGGAGTTAAAATCCAAAGCTGCCGAGTATGAAAAAGCGGTGGAGGCACCCACCTTTGCCGGATTTTTGGATAATATCTCGTTGGTGTCGGATGTAGATAATTATGATGAAAGTCAGAATGCCGTGGTGCTTATGACCTTACACAGTGCCAAGGGATTGGAATTTCCGGTGGTGTTTGTGTGCGGCATGGAACGTGGGCTCTTTCCCGGATTTCAGGCGGAGCTTGACTATGCGGAGATGGAAGAGGAACGGCGCCTTTGCTATGTGGGAATTACCCGCGCAAAGCGCAAACTGTATCTGACATACGCCAAGCAGCGTACCCTATACGGAAAGACCGAGAGCCGCTGGCCAAGCGGATTTTTAAATGAAATCCCCAAAAATCTGATCGATCTGATAGAAGAACCGAAAGCACAGATGCCTGCAGGACGGGTATATCATTTTGACGATGCCCCCCAAAAGGTTTCTCCAAGACAAAATCTGCAAAGTGTACTCGACACCTACCAGATTGGTACTGCGACCAGAAGTGCGACGACAAGTGCAGTGGTTTGTGACCTGAAAAAAGGCGACAGGGTAAGTCATCGTAAGTTTGGCGAGGGGATGGTACTTTCGGTGCGTGCAACGGCAGATGATACCGAACTGGAGATTTCGTTTGACCGCGTGGGAACGCGCACGCTCATGGCATCCTTTGCCAAACTGACCAAAATATAATTTGGCTTGTCTATATAAATGAAAGGACGGGTTTTATATGCAGGGAAAATTTCATGACCAACTGACCGAACGGTTGATGCGGGCAATTTGTTCGCTTCAAACCCCCGAGGAATGCAGCAGCTTTTTGGAAGATTTGTGTACTATCGCCGAAATCAAGGCAATGGCGCAACGTCTGGAAGTAGCGCGTATGCTGGAAAAACACATGGTGTATAGTGATATTGTGGCGGCAACCGGTGCTTCCACCGCAACCATCAGCCGTGTCAATCGTGCGCTCAATTATGGGGCGGATGGATACAAATTGGTGCTTGACCGGGTGGACGGTGAGGAAAGATGAGCAGTTACACCGATTTTGCCTATCTGTATGACAGACTGACCGATGATGTGGATTATACCGCGTGGGCGGATTATCTGGAGCAATTGTTTGCCAAGTTTTGTACGCAAAAACCGCAGTTGGTGTGTGATCTTGCGTGCGGAACCGGAAGCATCTGCGCAGAGCTTTCCAAACGGGGCTATGACATGACGGGGATTGATTTGTCGCCCGATATGCTGGATGTGGCGGCACAAAAGAGTGTGGGTCTTCCGGTACTTTACTTAAATCAGGATATCACAACCTTTGAACTTTACGGCACTATGGATGCCATCCTCTGTCTGCTGGACAGTGTGAATTATATCACTGATCCGGACGGGGTGGCACACATGATGAAACTGGTGAAAAACTATCTCAATCCGGGTGGGGTGTTTATTTTTGATATCAACACGCCGTATAAATTTCAAAAGATACTTGCCGACAATGTGTTCACCTATGATGATGAGGATTTGTTTTATTGCTGGGAGTGTGGCAATGACGGGGAAATCTGGACGCATGACCTGAATTTCTTTGTGCGCAATCAGACGGGTAGCTATGAACGCATTACCGAGTATCACGAGCAGAAACTGTATCTGCCCGAGCAAATAGAGCAAATGGCAAAAGATGCAGGTTTGGTTTTGGAAGGGTGCTATGACCAGCTCACATGTTCGGCGCCGCACAGTCAATCTGAACGGGTATTTTACGTGTTTCGGGGTTAATCGACAAGGTAGTTGAAATTGTTACAAAAATTGCCCTTTTGGAAAAAGATATTTTATACAAATTGAGAAAAAATGGTTGACAATTCAAAAAATGTATGGTAGTATACTTTTTGTGAGTAGCAAAATGATTTACTACTCGAAATTTTTTTAGAAGAGTGGTAAATGGTTACTGCTCAATTTTTAGGAGGTTCTAGAGCAATGCAAAAAGGTACTGTAAAATGGTTCAACGCAGAAAAAGGTTATGGATTTATCGAGTGTGAAGACGGCACTGACGTATTCGTACACTTCTCCGCTATCTCCATGGAAGGTTACAAAACTCTCCAGGAAGGCGAAGCTGTTGAGTTCGACGTGATCGACGGCACCAAAGGTCCGCAGGCTGCAAACGTAGTCAAAGCGTAATCAGGTATTTCCGATGATCCGAAAACCCCCAATTTCGATTGGGGGTTTTTTTAAAAGAAACAGAGGTGACGAAACATGCCGGAACACTATGATCTGATAGAAAAGATTAAAGGGGCAATGCCCGGCTTTTCCAAGAGCCAGAAACGCATTGCATCGTATATCATGGAGCATTATGATAAGGCGGCTTTCATGACGGCGGCAAAATTGGGAAAGGTAACCGAAGTGAGTGAATCAACCGTAGTCCGTTTCGCGGTAGAACTTGGATTTGACGGATATCCGCGTTTTCAGAAGGCATTGCAGGAACTTATCCGAAACAAACTTACCAGTGTGCAACGGATGGAAATTACCACCTCCAAGATGGGGGAACAGGACATTTTGCGCACGGTATTGCTTTCGGATGCGGAAAAACTTCGTTCCACGCTGGATGAGGTGGACAAAGAAGCATTTGCCGGTGCGGTGGAAGCCATCGCCGGTGCAAAGCGGATATACATACTGGGGGCGCGTTCCTGCTATGCGCTTGCCAGTTTTTTGAGTTTTTATCTGAACCTGATTTTTCCGAATGTAAAGATGGTGTCAAACAGTGCGGCAACCGAAACATTTGAACAGATGTTTCGTGCAGGCGAGGGTGATGTGGTAATCGGCATCAGTTTTCCTCGTTATTCCCGCCGCACGGTAAATGCGTTGGCATATGCAGCAGGGCAGGGAGCAAAGGTAATTGCCATTACCGATAGTGCACGTTCTCCCATTACCGGAAATGCCGCACACACCTTGGTGGCACGCAGCGATATGTCCTCTTTCGTTGATTCGCTGGTCGCGCCGCTTTCCATCATCAATGCGCTGATTGTTGCTCTGGTCATGAGAAATAAGGATGAAGTGGCAGAAACATTTGGACGTTTGGAGCACATCTGGGAGGAGTATCAGGTGTATGACCAGCGCACGGAGGGAAATGATGAGTAACAGCGTGGCGGTAATTGGCGGCGGTCCTGCCGGAATGCTTGCAGCAGCAGTTGCGGCAAAGCGCGGCAAGGCAGTTACGTTATTTGAAAAAAACCCCGTGTTGGGGAAAAAACTACTGATTACCGGCAAGGGAAGGTGCAATGTGACCAATGCCGCAGAGGTGGAGGAACTGATTAAACAGGTGCCGGTAAACGGTAGATTTCTTTACAGTGCTTTTTATACCTTTACTAATGATGATTTGATTACACTTTTAAATAAGTTGGGCGTGCCCACCAAGGTGGAACGGGGGGGACGTGTGTTTCCGGTGAGCGACAAAGCCGCTGACGTGCGGGATGCCTTCCGGAAACTGATGGCGACCTACCGGGTGCGTTGTTGCCGTGGTGAGGCGGTTTCGATAACCGATTGCGGCGAGAAAAAACGCATTGTTTTTGCCGATGGAAAGAGGGCGGAATTTGACGCGATAATTATTGCCACGGGTGGGAAAAGTTATCCGCGCACCGGTTCTACCGGAGACGGATATCGCTTTGCCGAGCAGCTGGGACATACTGTAACTCCGTTAAAACCATCGTTGGTGCCACTGGAGCTTTCGGACGACGTAAATGCTCTGATGGGTTTGTCGCTCCGTAATGTTGCGGTATGGGTAGAAGCAGACGGAAAACGGGTGTATGAGGATTTTGGCGAGATGCTTTTTACCCATTATGGGGTGTCCGGGCCGGTCATTTTAAGTGCCAGCTCGCATATGCGTGATCCTCGTAACAAGGCATATACCTTACACATTGATTTAAAACCTGCTTTGGACATCGAGGCGTTGGATAAACGAATTCTGCGTGATTTTGAGCAGGAGAAAAACAAGGATTTTATCAATGCACTGGATGCGTTGTTGCCCAAAAAGATGATTCCGTACGCGGTGGAACGTTCGGGGATTTCACCCCGCTCCAAGGTGAATGCAATTACCCGTGAAGAACGAAGGATGTTTGCCTGTCTGCTCAAAGACATGACATTTTCGGTTAAGGGGATGCGCCCCATTGATGAGGCAATTATCACTTCGGGTGGGGTGAATGTGAAAGAGATCAATCCCTCTACCATGGAATCCAAACTGGTACCCGGCATATTTTTTGCTGGAGAGGTGTTGGACGTGGACGCATATACCGGAGGGTATAATCTGCAAATTGCATTTTCTACCGGATTTTTGGCAGGGAAAAATGTATAGCATGACAAACCGCCTTGTTACATAAACTAACATTAGAGTTTATGTATGGGAGGTTGCCATGAAAAAACGGATACAAGCTCTGCGCGGATATTTTGAACAGGTGGATTTGTTTGGTGATAGATTTTTACGCGGACTATTTTGCGCAGGTGTTATCTGTGCCGGTGTGGTACTGGTTGCCCAGATTGGGTTGCGCAATCCGGTTGCACGCACCTTTTTGACACGGATGGAGGACTATGAGGGTGCTGTGCAGACCGCACAGCAAATCGGTGCTGCAGGCAGTGCTGTGCTGGTAATGGATCGGGGCACTCCTTGTGCCGCGGTGGAGATTTTGTTAAACGGTGAGCCGGTTGAGGTGTTTGATGCCCTTCGGGAAGAACTTCAGATCACAGTGCCATCGGTAGTGGAGGTGGTTTCACACACCAGCGAGCCGGTTTGCGTGGGAATTGAATCGGTCAGTGACAATCTCTATTTGCAGGGCGAACCCACCATGGTTGAGGTTTCGGATGGATATTGCGTGTTAGGCAGAATCGGGTTTCGATAAAGAAATTAGGAGGAAGAAATGGCAACAAAGAAGGTATTACTTACCAAGGACAAGCCTTTTTATAAGGGGAATTTACATTGCCACAGTACATGGTCGGACGGGGCGCTCATACCGGAAGAGCTGAAAGATCAGTACAAGGCAAGAGGGTATAGCATTCTTGCTATTACCGACCATGAGCATGTGAATTCTCATGCATATCTGGATGATGAGGAATTTCTTACCATCACAAGTACCGAACTTGCCATCAAGGAGTTTCCAGAACAATCTACCTTGAAAAATTTCAATATGAAGGTTTGCCACCTGAATTTGTACGCCAAGGAGCGGGATAACACAAAGACGGTCTGTTATAATTCGGTACTGGATCATTTTTCCAAAGGAGAACGGCGTGCTGCTCTTGCGAACTTGGAGGAATATGACCGTGTTTACGGCAAAGATGGTATCAACGAAATCATTCGCATCGCAAATGAAAATGGATTTTTTGTTTGCTACAATCACCCCAGATGGTCATTGGAAAATTACGGAGATTACTGCGGCTATGAGGGTTTGTGGGGTGTGGAAATCTGTAATTACGGCGTAAATGCCGGCGGTATTTATGAGTATGACATCAATGTACTGGACGATTTTTTGCGTGACGGCAAACGAGTGTTTGCTTCCTGTGGAGATGACAATCATCTCCAAACCGGTGATTCGTTTGGTGCATTTGTGATGGTAAATGCCCCCGAACTTACTTATGATAGTGTGATTTCTGCGCTATTAAAGGGTGATTTTTATACCTCCACCGGACCGGCTATTTATGAGCTTTACACCGAGGGAAACAAGGTGTTTGTCGCGTGCTCGGACGCACGACAGATTACCATGTCTACCCGGGGCAGACGCTCAGAATCGGTCATCGCACCGGTTGGTGAAACTGTTTGCAAGGCAGAGTTTGAATTGTGTGAGCAGGATGGTTATTTTCGCATTGATGTAATCGATGCGCAGGGTAACCGAGCCAATTCTCAGGCATATTTTTTAGAAGATCTGAAATGCGAAAACAAATAGCTAAAATATACTGCCGTTTGGTAAATTAGGGCTTGTAATTTTAGGACGAATACAGTATAATTGACACAGAAGAAATTTTATTTTAGAAATTACAAAAGAGGAAGTGGACCGGTTGACAAATATTGCCATTGACGGACCCTCCGGTGCGGGGAAAAGCACCATAGCACGGATGGTTTCATCCGAACTGGGCATGGTGTATATTGACACCGGCGCGATGTATCGATCGCTTGCACTCAAAGCACTTCGTATGGGAATTGACATCAAAACACAGCACGATAATGTGATTGCACTTTTGGAAGATACTAAGGTGGATTTGCGCCATACCGAGCAGGGACAGCGCATTCTGCTTGACGGAGAGGATGTATCGGATTTTATCCGTTCTCCCGAGGTTTCGGTTGGGGCATCGGATATTGCGGTAATTCCCGAAGTTCGCGTGTTTCTGGTAAAATTGCAGCAGGAGATTGCGGCACATACCGACTGTATCATGGATGGTCGCGATATCGGCACCTGCGTATTGCCGCATGCCGAGGTAAAAATTTTTCTTACTGCAAGTGTAGAGGCGCGTGC
>SVJZ01000003.1 GCA_015068705.1 Oscillospiraceae bacterium | reverse complement strand
ACGCACAAGGCTTAATACTTTTAGAAAAGTAATACAGGAAAAACAAAGCATTGATGAATTTGACCGTGCAATGTTTGAAAGTATTGTTGATAAGGTTATTGTCGGTGGCTACGATGATGAAGGAAACCCAGACCCACATATGTTGACGTTCATATATAAGACTGGATTTACAAACTCGGTTGATAGTGATAAACACAAGCCTGAGAGGAAGAATGGAAGGGCAAAAGAGTTTATGAATTTGCCTTCCTTTGCAGATAAAACACGTGAAAAATTAGCGGAAATTTTGCCTTCTTTTCAGTCGTCCGATACATTGCGAAGTGGTTGCGATATTTCAGCAGTGAATATAAAATTTTATCCTCTCCCTGAATGGGAGGGGATTTTTATGTCAATCTTTCACAAGATTTTGTTGTGTTTTTCTCCTATTTGTGCAATTTATACATAAATTTTCTTTATTATTGGTTATTTGAAAAAGAGGAAACTGCACAAAAAAATCGAATTTCTATAAGATAACGATAAATGAAGGAGGAGTGCAACATGGCTCAAACGAACAATCTCAGAAATGTTTGCCTGATTTCTCATGGCAATGCGGGTAAAACCTCACTTTTAGAGGCGATGCTTTATCACACCAAGGTGATTGACCGTCTCGGTAAAGTTGAGGATGGAAATACAATTTCCGATTATGACGCAGAAGAAATCAAGCGTGGAATTTCCATTAACGCGGCGCTTGCCCCGGTACCTTACAAGGACATCAAGATTAATCTCATTGATGCCCCCGGTTATTTTGATTTTGTTGGTGAGCAACTCGAAGCCGCAGCTGCAGCAGATGGCGCAGTTATCGTAATCAGTGGTAAATCCGGCGTTTCCGCAGGCACCGAAAAAGCCTGGGAAACCGCAAAGAAAAAAGGCATTCCGGTTATCTTCTTTGTAAATAAAATGGATAATCCCAAGTCGGATTATGAAAAAATCATCGCACAGATGAAAGATATCTTTGGAAAATCCGTTGCACCGTTTACCTTCCCCATCAAAGACGGTGACAAGTTTAAGGGATATATTGATATCGTTACCATGCAGGCAAAACTGTTTGATTCCGGCTCGTCCACCTATGAGGACATTCCTGCCGATATGAAAGAGCTGGCGGATGCAAACCGCGACATGCTGCTCGAAGCAGTTGCCGAGGTAAATGACGAAATGATGGAAAAATACTTCTCGGGCGAACCCTTTACCGATGAGGAAATCCGTGTGGCACTCAAAACCGGTATCGGCGACGGCTCTGTTGCTCCGGTTATCTGCGGTGCGGCATATGAAGACATCGGCATCCACCGTCTGTTACACATGATTTACGAATACATGCCGGCTCCCGATGAGGCGGCACCCGTAATGGCAACCGACGCAAAAACCGGCGATGCAGTGGAACTCAAATGCGATCCTGCTGCTCCCTTTGCGGCACAGGTATTCAAAACGGTGGTTGACCCCTATATTGGAAAAATGTCCATCTTCAAGGTGCTTTCTGGTGTTGCGAAACCGGATATGACGGTGGTAAACGCATCCACCGGTGAAAATGAAAAACTCGGCAAACTCTACACCCTCTGCGGCAAAAAGCAGACCGAGGTAAAAGAGCTTGTAGCAGGCGACATTGGCGTTACCAATAAGTTGGGCAAGGTAAACACCTGTGATACCTTGTGTGACCCCAAACTGGTGGTGCAGGCAGACCCCATCCCCTTCCCCAAGCCGGTGCTTTCCATGGCAATCGTGCCCAAGGACAAGAATGACGAGGATAAAATCGGTACCGGTCTGGCTCGTCTTCTGGAAGAGGACCCCACCTTCAAGGTGGAGCAAAACACCGAAACCAAACAGATGGTTATCTCGGGTACCGGCGAGCAGCATCTGAATATTATTGTCAGCAAGCTGGCTAGCAAATTTGGTGTGTCGGTTAACCTGATCGAACCCAAAGTACCCTATCGTGAAACCATCCGCAAAAAGGTAAAAGTGGAAGGCAAGCACAAAAAACAATCGGGCGGTCATGGTCAGTATGGTCATGTGTGGATTGAATTCGAGCCTTGCGAAAGCGAAGATCTGATTTTCGAAGAGCAGGTATTTGGCGGCAGCGTGCCCAAAAACTACTTCCCCGCAGTAGAAAAAGGTCTGCGTGAGAGTATGGCACACGGCGTTGTGGCAGGTTACCCGGTGGTAAACCTCAAAGCAACCCTGCTGGATGGCTCCTATCACCCGGTAGATTCGTCCGAAATGGCATTCAAAACTGCGGCATCCCTGGCATACAAAGCTGGTCTTGCGCAGGCAAACCCGGTTCTGCTCGAACCTATCGGCTCGCTCAAAGTGGTTGCCAAAAATGCATACACCGGTGATATTGTAGGCGATATCAACAAACGCCGCGGACGCATCCTGGGTATGAATCCGCTGGACGGCGACATGAGCGAAGTGGTTGCAGAGGTTCCGCTCTCCGAGATGACCAAATATGCAACCGACCTGCGTGCCATCACCAACGGACGTGGCTCGTTTGACTTTGCATTTGACCACTATGAAGAAGCTCCTGCACCGGTACGCGAAAAGGTGGTTGCCGAGTCGCAGGAAGAAAAATAAACATAAAATAATCCTGTTCTCTTGACAAAAGTGCCGTTTTTCGGTATGATACAAGACAACAGACCACGGGCGTGGCGTGTGCTGCGCCCGTATTTTTTAACCGGAGGACATCATTCGACACCCTCCGACATCATAAAGGAGTTTTGGGCATGGAACATCTTTTTTCGCATCTTCCCCATCTGATTACCCACACGGTTGCCGACAGTGTGAATATGCTGCCGTTTTTGTTTCTGGCGTACCTGCTGATTGAGTGGATTGAGCAACGATCTTCTGCACGGATGGAGGGGGTGCTCACCGGCTTTGGTAAATTTGGCGCACTCTCGGGCGCACTGCTGGGATGCATTCCCCAGTGCGGATTTTCCGCTGCGGCGGCAAACCTGTTTTCCAATCGGTTGATTACTACCGGAACACTGATTGCGGTGTTTTTATCCACCTCAGACGAGGCAATTCCGGTACTTTTAGCAAATCCATCCCACGCAGGCGCAGTAGGGAAACTGTTGCTCTGTAAAATACTCATTGCCATGATTGCAGGCATGGCGGTGGATTTGATTTTCTCTTCCAAAGTGGTCAGTACAAATGAAACCCTCCACCAAAAGCACGCCGACTGTGAGCAGGAGCATCATGGTGTGTTGCGCTCGGCGTTGTTTCACACATTACATATCTTCCTGTTTATTCTGGCAGTAACCTTTGTGCTCAACCTGATTACCCACCACATCGACCAGAGCCATGCAGGATTTTTACTGCAGCTGCACCCCTTCTGGCAAACGGCGATTGCGGCGTTGGCAGGATTTGTGCCAAACTGTGCCTCCTCGGTACTGCTCACCACACTGTATGTGGACGGGCAGCTTTCCTTCGGGGCAACGGTTGCCGGGCTTTGCACCGGTGCAGGAATCGGGCTTGCGGTGCTCTTTAAGGAAAACCGTTCTCTCGCCCAGAATTTGCAAATTGTGGCAATTCTCTATGCGGTGAGCGTTGCGGCAGGAATGCTGATTGAATTTGTGGGATAACACAAAGAGCGTATGCATGATGCATACGCTCTTTTTATTCATCCAATAACATAATACCACTTTTGGTATAAAGCACATTGCCCTGCATTAAATATTGCTTTACTGCCCGTTGCATGGACGAATGCTCCGGAAGATTTTCTGCAGCCACCGGCTCGGGCAAATGGTAGAGAAAACTGTAAATATCCTCTCCGCTGTCTTTTGTGGGAAAAATGGTGTACTTATCTGCAAACAAGGTGATATTGGTATCCTTGCCCATAATCTGCCGCAATCGTTTATCCATCATCCAGGAAAAACAATAAAACGCCTTAAAATCATACTCCGGATAGCAGGTTGCGAATACTTCCCACGCCTTTGCGTAAGATTCGTCACACATTTCCTTTGTAAGCGGTGCATGGGATGGGATGTGCACGCTGATTACCCGATCCCCTCTGCGCAGGATTTCTTTATAGCCAACCAGCGATATTTCCTTCGGTACACATTCTCCGTATTCATTGGCACAATATCCGCTTACTGCCCCGTTTTTCTCTGTTATCTCCGCATAATACCTGCCTTCTTCATCATCCTGATTCTTTGAACCAAACACCATGCCTTTGGTATGCATGGTTTCTCCATCCATCATGATTTTGATATCTGCGTTTTTTTGGTACACACGGATATGTTCGTTTAGCGTTGTTATCTGAAACTGAAACCTGCCGATGCGCAATATCTCCCGACGGGCAAAGAGCAAAAACCATTCCACATAGGTTCTGATGCCCGGCCTTGCGTAGATATCAAAATAATCGTTCATCTCGGTATCAAATCCATTTAACGTATCCGAAATAATCTCGTGCGGAACGCCGCGCCCTTGGTAATCCGAAATCATCTCTTCGAGAAAATATAAAAAGGCAAACAAAGGCGCCATATCTGTGTCAAGCCTTTGGCGATCGGGCATTTGCAAAAGCGAAGAAATGCTCGCTTTTTCTTGTATGAGAACGACCAATATATAGATAAACAGAATCAGATCGTCATCCTTTGAAATGGCGGCACATGCTTGGGTGACCTCTTTGTACCATTTTCTGAATATATTATATTTGTTGTTCAGACGATTGAGCCTTTCTGTATCCACAACAAAAAGCCCCTTTTCCCGTTTGAGCAGCAATCCTTTTTCATAGTAGGGGAAAAGCGCTTGGTTATATGCGATACCTAATCTGTCGCAAAAGCTTTTTAACATCAAAATCACCTCAAAACAGTGTCCTATGCACGTTGGCACTATGATACCCCAAAATAGTATCAATGTCAATAAACAAAGGGGAGAAAAGGTATATTTTAACCAACAAAAACAGGCACCCCATGCATTTTAAAAAAGCATGGGGTGTATATTTATGAGTTATCTCGCCAGATAGCGGTGCAGGATGACCAGGGTTTCTGCACGGGTGATGCCCTCGTGGGGGCGGAAGGTATCGGCGGAAGTATCCACCAGTTTTAGCCCGCCTGCAATGGCGGCATAGCCTGCGTTTTGCTCATCCACATCGGCAAAGATGTTTTGATAAATACCCGGGATTTCGGCGGCATCGCTCATTCCCATGGCTTTTAACAGATAGCGGATGGCATCCATACGGGTGACAAATTTGTCGGGCGAGATTTCATCCTTGGAAATCACCTTGCGACCAACCAGATAGGAATACATATTATCCTGGTCGGTAGCCGAAAACTCTCTGCCATACACCGCCTGCGAAATGAGGCGCATGTACTCGTCCTGATATGTTGCCGTGTCGGGGCGCAGGATCTCGCCGGGGTAACCGATCCCCAGTTCTTTCAGTGCCTCAGCATACGGCACCACGTAGTGCCCGTCGGTATCGGTGTAGGCATCCGCCTTTTCTGCAACGGGGTTGCCGTTGTAGTCCAGTTCATTTGCGGTAACGCCATCATAACGGGGCTGCTCCTGTGCCGTATACACCGCATACGCCTGGTAGGTTTCATTCCCGTAGCGATAGGGCACTGCCTCATCATACTGCGCTTGCAACACATAGGCAAGATAGTAATTATCCTCGGCAAGCACCTTGGCATACACATCCTCTATCTTTGCCGCATCCGACGGGTCGGGAAATTCGCCGGCATACCACTGGTTGGAAAACCGTACAATATCACCCGTTTTTTCATCCACCGTCACGCCCAATCCGTTGCCTTGTGTGCGAATGCCGTTTACCATACGTTGCCATTCATAGGAAGTTCCCTCGGTATTGAGGGTATTTGCAGGGGAGGTTTGGGATTTCTTTTCGGAGTAATATTTATCCACAAACGCCTCGGCAATTTTTAATCCGTCCGCACGGGTAAGGGATGCTTGCTTGTCCATTTCGACACTGCGTTCCACCGAGCCGGAAAAGGATAAAATTTCGCCAGATTTTGCATCAATGGTGACCGATTTATATGCATAGGGTTCTTTCTCTTTGGCGATAAAGGAAATGCGCACCGTGTAGACATCCTCATTTTTATATACCCGGTATCCATCCACCACCAGATCATCCAGTTTAAACTCGGGCACTGCACGGGCAAGCTCTTCTGCCTTTTTCTGCGAAAGCATCTGTGCAACTTCATCCACCAGTGCCTGCTCCTCTTCCGAAAGCACTGCACCCAGCCCCATGGTGGCATCTGCGGCAACTGCATTTTCCAGCTTGTAATTACCGCCACCCGACGCGCCGTAAACCTGACGGGGCAGAAGCGTTGCCTCGCCGGTCATGGCATCGATATAGGCAACCTCGGGATATTTTTTGCCATAAACCAAAATGGGTGTCTGCTTTTCATCCCGTTGCACAAATTCATACCGCAATTCATAGCCGAGGTTATCCCGGTACGCCTGATTTGCCGCATCGGGGGTAATTGCCCCATCGGGCGAGGGGAAGGTCAACCCTTCTGTCCAGTTTGCGTGGTATTCATACACCTCTAACGTGTCGGCATCCAGAGAGATGTCCACCCCGTTGCTCACCACCGGAAGTCCGTTTGCCATGCGGACAAAGGAAACCTGATAGGTGTGGCTGTAGGTCTGTGGACCGGATACATTCAGAAATTCCACTTCATCGGCAATGCCTTCATCCACCTGTGTGAGAAACGCCGTTGCCGCCTCGGTTGCCTGCTCTTTGGTTGACTTGGGCAGACGGCGGGTGGTGTCTATTTCGGTGTTGTAGCTGTATGTACGGATGGTGCCGTCGGCAAGGGCATTGACATGGATACTGCGGTATGCGCCGTAGTTATCCTTTTCACGGGGCACCCAGTTGAGGTAATACCGCAGGGTGTTGCCGTGTTCGTCCTTGTTGTAATTGTCAAACACAAACGTTTCATCGTCGATATTCAGTTTGTTTTTGACCGCGAGAATAACCGCTGCGACCGCATCACTTTCTGCGGTATCTGCCAGCACCGGCACTGCGCTCATCGCGCATATGCACAGCGCAAGCGCCATACAAATCAGTTTTTTCATCTTCCTTCCTCCCTTTGTATATAAGCCTTTGTATGTTAGACGGTGATTTTTGAGGAAAAGTTCCCCTTTTTCGTAACTTTTTGTGTTGCGGGAAATGGGGATATATGGTATAATATATACAGTAAGACTTGCATAGCAAGTCTTTGCGACTCCGTCGCAGATGTACTATGTACATCCTGTAATATTGACGGCTGCGTAAAAATGCCCTTGCAAGCAAGCATTTTTACTTATGATATAATATACCCAGATTTACTCTTGCAAAACGGAGGAAACGTCATGAACGTCTTAAAAGAAAAGAAATTATTTTTGCTGGACATGGACGGCACCATCTATCTGGACAATGATTTGTTTGACGGAACGCTTGATTTTCTCAATTATGTAAAAAAAATCGGGGGAAAATATATGTTCCTCACCAACAACTCCTCCAAAAGTGTGAATAAATATATCGAAAAACTTGCATCCTTGGGGATTTGCGCCACAGCAGAAGATTTCTTCACCTCGGTGGATGCCACCATATTGGACCTTTCTCAAAAAAATTACCACAAAATATATGCACTGGGCACCGCATCATTTCAGGAGCAGCTCAAAGAGGCGGGATTTCCGGTTACCAATGTGCTCCAAGATGACATCGACTGCCTGTGCATGGGGTTTGATACCGAGCTTACCTTTCAGAAACTGGAAGATGCGTGCATCCTTTTGGGCAGAGGGGTGGATTACATTGCCACCAATCCAGACTGGGTGTGCCCCACCTGGTACGGCTATGTGCCCGACTGTGGCTCGGTGAGCGAAATGCTCTTCAATGCCACCAAACGCCGCCCACGGTTCATTGGCAAGCCACAACCCGATATGGCACTGCTTGCCATGGAAAAGGCAGGGTTTTCCAAAGAGCAAACCGCCATCATGGGCGACCGGATTTATACCGACATCGCCTGCGGTGTCAATGCAGGCATCTATTCCATCTTTGTGCTTTCGGGAGAAGGCGTGCGGGAAGATATTGACAAATACGGCATCACCCCCTCACTGGTGATTGAAAATATCCGCACCCTGTATGAAGGATTGACGGACGGAAAATAAATCTGTCGGAAAGGAGTGGCTACATGCTTGAGCTTACCTCGCCTGCCGTTTTAAAGAGCTTGCTCGCACGGCACGGCTTTCACTTTTCCAAATCACTGGGGCAAAATTTTTTGCTGGATAAAAATGTATTGGACGAGATTGTGCACGCCGCAGGGATTGACACCGACTCGGAGGTACTGGAAATCGGTCCGGGCTTTGGCACGCTGACTCAGGCGTTATGCAGTGCCGCCGGAAAGGTTGCGGCAATCGAAATCGACTCTGCTGCACTTCCGGTGCTGGAGGAAACTTGCGCCCCTTTTGACAACCTCACGGTTATCCACGGGGATGTGCTGAAATTGGATTTAAAATCACTCATAGCAGAGCAATTTTCGGGGCATACTGTGAAAGTAGCGGCAAACCTGCCCTACTACATCACCTCGCCCATCTTGACCATGCTCATCGAAAACGAACTGCCCATCCAAAGCATTACGGTTATGGTGCAAAAAGAGGTTGCCGACCGTCTGTGTGCCGCCCCCGGCGGAAAAGAATACGGGGTGCTCAGCGTAGCGGTTCAATTTTACTGCACGGCGCAAACGGTGTGCATTGTGCCGCCCGAATCCTTTATGCCGCCCCCCTCGGTGGACAGTGCGGTGGTGCACCTTACCCTACGCAACACCCCTGCAGTGGAAGTGCCCGACCGTGCACTCTTTTTCCGGGTGGTGCGTGCCGCATTTGCACTGCGTCGAAAAACATTGCTCAATTCCTTAACCGGGAGTGGTCTTTTGGGATTATCAAAAGAACTGATTGCATATGCACTGGATGAGGCGCAAATTGCCCCGAACAGACGTGGGGAAACCCTCTCTTTGGAAGAATTTGCGAAACTTTGTGAAATTTTTTTCAAAATAAAAGAGGATTTTAAAGGGTAATGTAGAATAAATGGAAATATGGGGTAAAATTGGATTGTTTGTCGCCCCATACATGTTGTTTAAATAAACATTATCATAAAAAATGTGACCGAAAGGAGAAAAAACAATGACCAACAACAAAAAGGTACTTACCTGGCTGGACGAGATGATTGCCCTGACCAAACCCGATCAGGTGGTTTGGGTGGACGGCAGCGAGGAACAGCTGGCACAGTTCAAAAAGGACGCAGTAGCTGAGGGCTCTCTTATCGAGCTCAATCAGGAAAAGCTGCCCGGTTGCTACCTGCACCGTACCGCAGTAAACGACGTTGCCCGTGTAGAGGGCAGAACCTTCATCTGCTCCCGTAAGCAGGAGGATGCAGGCCCCACCAACAACTGGATGGATCCCAAAGAAATGTATGCAAAACTGGAAAAGCTCTATGACGGCTCCATGATCGGCAGAACCATGTATGTGGTGCCCTTTATCATGGGTCCGGCAAAATCCCCCTTTGCAAAGGTGGGTATCGAGCTGACCGATAGCCTGTATGTTGTACTCAACATGAACATCATGACCCGCATGGGTAAAATTGCCCTCGACGAAATCGGCGAGGACGGTGATTTCACCAAGTGCCTGCACGCACGCAAGGACATCGATGAAGAAAACCGCTACATCGTACAGTTCCCCGAGGACAACACCATCTGGTCCATCAACTCGGGCTACGGCGGAAACGTGTTGCTCGGCAAAAAGTGCCTGGCTCTGCGTATTGCAAGCTACCTGGGCAAAAATGAAGGCTGGATGGCAGAGCACATGCTCATTCTCGGTCTGCAGAATCCCCAGGGTGAGGTAAAATATATCTCTGCTGCATTCCCCAGCGCTTGCGGAAAGACCAACCTGGCTATGCTTATTCCCCCCAAAGAATTTGAGGGTTACAAAGTTTGGACGGTAGGCGACGATATTGCCTGGATGAAGATTGGCCCGGACGGACGTCTGTGGGCTGTCAACCCCGAGGCTGGTTTCTTCGGCGTTGCCCCCGGCACCAGCAACAAAACCAACCCCAACGCTCTGGCAACCACCCGTTCCAACACCATCTTCACCAACGTTGCTCTGCGTGATGACAACACTGTTTGGTGGGAAGGCATGGGCGAGGATGCTCCCGAGCATGCAATCGAGTGGAAGGGCGAGGAGTGGACTCCCGCATCCGGCGAGAAAGCCGCTCATCCCAACAGCCGTTTCACCGCTCCGGCAAATCAGTGCCCCTGCATTTCGCCCGAGTGGGAGAATCCGAACGGTGTGCCCATCTCGGCAATCGTATTCGGCGGACGTCGTGCAAAAACTGCTCCGTTGGTATATCAGGCTCGTGACTGGAATCACGGTGTATTCGTGGGTGCTACCATGGCTTCCGAAACCACCGCAGCTGCATCCGGTGCAGTAGGTGTTGTTCGCCGTGACCCCATGGCTATGATTCCCTTCTGCGGCTACCACATGGGCGACTATTTCGCACACTGGCTGGAAATGGGCAAGAAAATCCCCAACCCGCCGAAAATCTTCCATGTAAACTGGTTCCGTCTGGACGACGAGGGTCACTTCATGTGGCCGGGCTTTGGCGACAACCTGCGCGTGCTCAACTGGATTGTTGACCGTTGCGACGGCAAGGTAGATGCAAAAGAGACCGCAATCGGTTATATGCCCTATGAAAAGGACATCAACACCAACGGTCTGGACATCAGTGCAGATACCTTAAGCGAACTGCTCTCCATCGATAAAGAGGTTTGGAAGCAGGAAACCGGCGGCATCAAAGAATTCTTTGGAAAATTCGGCGACAGACTGCCTGAAGAGCTCAACAAGCAGCTTGCAACACTGGAGGAAAACCTCAACAAATAATATCAATCCCCCTCCGGAAATGGAGGGGGATTTTGCTTTTTGAAAAAAGGAGAGATACGCATGAAACCTTTTATGGATAAAGATTTTTTACTCCAGACAGAAACAGCGAAAGCCCTCTATCACAACCATGCGAAAAAGATGCCCATCATCGACTATCACTGCCATTTAAGTCCACAGGAAATCGCAGAAGATAAAAAATATGAAAATATCACCCAGGTGTGGTTGTATGGCGACCACTACAAATGGCGTGCCATGCGCTCTGCCGGAATTGAGGAACGCTTTATCACGGGTGATGCGACCGACAGGGAAAAATTTGATGCCTGGGCAAAGGTAATGCCCCAGTGCATCGGAAATCCCCTCTATCACTGGACACATTTGGAGTTGCAACGTTTTTTCGGCATTACCGAACCGCTTTGTCCTGCAACAGCAGATAAAATCTGGTGCGAAACCGAAGAAAAACTGAAAACCATGTCGGCACGTTCGCTCATTGCCATGTCCAACGTGGAGGCACTGTGCACCACCGATGACCCGGCAGACGATTTGCACTATCACGAGCAGATTACCGCCGATCCCACCTTGACCACCAAGGTTTATCCTACCTTCCGCCCCGATAAGGCGGCATACATCGGCGCTCCGGGTTTTGCCGACTATATTGCCACCCTCGGAAAAGCGGTTGGAACAGAAATCACCGACATTGCCACACTGGAACAGGTACTGCTCACACGCATTGACTATTTTGCGGCGCACGGTTGCCGTCTGTCCGACCATGCATTTGCAACCGTGCCGTTTGTTTCCTTCACCAAGGCACAGGCAGACACCGCACTGCGCGCGCGATTGGGCGGAATGACCCTCACTACCGAACAGGAGGAGGGCTACCAGACCTATCTCATGCAGGTGATGGCGCGAAAATTCCACGAACTGGGCTGGACCATGCAGTTGCATATCGGTCCCATGCGAAACAATAATACCGCCATGTTTCAACGTCTTGGTCCCGACCTGGGCTTTGACTCCATCTATGATGGTAACATCGCGCAGGGTTTGTCCCGCTTCCTGGACTCTCTCGCCCTGGATGACTGCCTGCCCAAAACAGTGCTCTACAACCTCAATCCGGCATTCAACTATGTAATCGGTACCATGTGCGGAAACTTCCAGAACGCGGATGCACCGGGGAAAATTCAGTTTGGCTCGGCGTGGTGGTTCTGCGACCACAAAGATGGTATGGAAGAGCAGATGCGCACCCTTGCAAACCTTGGTGTGCTGGCGCGATTTGTGGGAATGCTTACCGATTCGCGCAGCTTTTTATCCTATCCGCGGCATGAGTATTTCCGCCGCATTCTGTGTAATCTCATCGGAAACTGGGTGGAAAACGGAGAATACCCTGCAGACATGGAAACACTCGGTAGGATGGTGGAGGATATCTCGTATTATAATGCGAAGAATTATTTGAAACTGTGATTTGGTTGTTACCATGAAAAAAAGACTGAACGGAATATCCGTTCAGTCTTTTGCTTTTTGTAATTTTTTACTGTGCAATGGGCTTACGCGCCTCGGGTGCGGTGATTCTATAAAGCACCGTGCTCGCCTCGGCACGGGTGAGAAAATCGGTGGGATTAAAGTTTTTATCCTGGTCACCCAGAATTACCCCTGCACCATATGCCTTTTCCACATACGGGCTAAGGTATGCACCAATGCGGTCAAAGTCGGGGATTTGCGCCGACACCCCTTGGATTGCAGTCATGTCTTCGCCCAGATACTCCATGGCACGAACCGCAATGAGTGCCATCTCCTGCCGCTGGATGCTGCTTTCCATGGTGTTGTACTGCAGCTCGTTGCGTTTGAACAAGCCATTTGCCACACATGCCTGATAGTATCCGTCCCACCAAATGGTATAATCCTGTGCATAGTCAGCAGGCTCTTCGGAAGGATAGAGCATACGCGCCACCACCGTAACAAACTCTGCCTTGGTCATGGTATCATCGGGACAAAACAACCCCTCGCCCTTTCCGGCAAACAAGCCTTTTTCGGTCATTGCAGTAACCGTCTGATAATACCATGCATCCTCCGGCACATCGGTAAATGCAGCGGCAGATACACAAACCGATGCGCAAGCCAAAACAGCCGTCATGCCCAGCGCAATCATTTTTTTCCATGTAGTTTTCATTCTATTACCCCGTTTCATATGGATTTTTCAAAAATCTATGTGTCGATTATAACACGATTTTGTCCAAAAGGCAATAGGACATTTATTTCTGCTTATCCTTATTTTCGCGTTTTTTGAGCTCGTCAAATAAATCCTGCGGGGTGAGTCCTCTGTCGCAGAGCATGACCATGAGGTGATAAATCAGGTCGGATGCCTCCAATGCAATTTCATCCTTGACATTATTCTTGGAAGCAATGATGGTTTCGGCACACTCCTCGCCCACTTTTTTAAGAATCTTGTCAATCCCCTTATCAAACAGGTAATTGGTGTAGCTGCCCTCTTTGGGATTATCACGACGATCGCAAATGATGGCAAACACATCGTTTAAAATGTTGGAATCGGCACGGTCGGGTGCATCCACCAACGCATCCCCTTCCATCGCACGATAAAAACAGGAGGTGTGATTGGTGTGGCAGGCAGGGCCTGCAGGTTTTACAGTAATGAGCAGGCAATCCTCGTCACAATCCACCAAAATATCTTCCACATACTGATAGTTGCCCGAAGTTTCTCCCTTTACCCAGATTTCGTTGCGGCTCCGGCTGAAAAAGGTCGCCTTACCGGTTTCACGGGTAAGCTTTAAGCTTTCCTCGTTCATATATGCCATCATCAGCACCTTTCTGGTTGCCGCATCCTGCACAATGGCAGGGATTAATCCGTTCTGATCAAATTTCATGATAAATTCCTCCTTGTATTCTATAACCTTACCGGTACATTTTTTTCTGCCAGATATTGTTTGAGTGCGGAAATTTCCAACTCCTTATAGTGGAACAGGGATGCCGCAAGTGCCGCATCCGCACCGCCCTCGGTGAGTGCGTCATAAAAATGCGCACAATTTCCTGCGCCGCCCGATGCAATGACGGGGATTCCCACCGCATCCGAAATCATACGGGTAATGGGCAGGTCATAGCCTGCTTTGGTGCCGTCGCAGTTCATACTGGTGAGCAGAATCTCACCTGCGCCACGATCTGCCGCCTCCTTTGCCCATTCGAGTGCATCCACGCCGGTGTCCACCCGTCCGCCGTGGATATATACCGAATAGCCGCTTTTTCCGTTTGGGGTTTGCTTGACATCAATCGCCACCACCACACACTGACTACCGAATTTTTCACTGGCGCGATTGATAAGATCGGGGGTTTTGAGTGCCGCGGAATTGATGGAAATCTTATCCGCACCCTCCAACAGGATTTCGCGAAAATCCTCTACCGTGCGCACACCGCCGCCCACCGTAAACGGGATAAACACTTCACTTGCTACACGCCGCACCATATCCAGTACAATGGAGCGTGCATCCGAGCTTGCGGTGATATCCAGAAACACCAGCTCGTCTGCACCTGCACGGTCATACGCGCGAGCCACTTCTACCGGGTCGCCTGCATCACGCAGGGACACGAAATTGATTCCCTTTACCACTCTGCCATCCTTCACATCCAGGCATGGGATGATACGTTTTGTCAGCATACCGCACCTCCGAGAGCCGCTTTGAGTGCATCGGCAAGGGTAAGGTTGCCGGTATAAAGTGCACGCCCGGTAATTGCTCCTGCCACACCGGTATCCAACAGTGCCGTAATGTCCTTTGCCGAGGAAACACCACCCGATGCGATGACTCCCACCTGCGGAACTGCCGCTGCCATCTCGCGCATAGCAGAAAGATTGGGGCCGGATAACATTCCGTCGGTTGCAATGTCGGTATAAATTATCGTGCGTGCGCCGAGGGATGCGGCATCCTTTGCAAACTCCACCGCAGTAAGTGCACTCACCTTTTCCCAACCGTCGGTGGCACAGTAGCCATCCTTGGCATCGATTCCCACTGCAATTTTATCGCCGTATTTTTCCAGTACCTTCGCCAGAAACGTGCGATCCTGCACCGCCTTGGTACCCAGTATCACACGAGAAACACCACATGACAGACAACGTTCCACCGCCGCCATATCACGGATACCGCCGCCAAGCTGCACCGGTACCGAAAGGGTTGCGGCAATTTTCTCCACCACGGCAAGGTTTTCGCTCTTGCCGGATTTTGCGCCGTCTAAATCCACCAGATGCACCCACTGTGCACCCTGCTCCTGCCAGCCCTTTGCCACGGCAACCGGGTCGTCACCATAGACGGTAACATCGTCATAGCGCCCCTGGGTAAGCCGCACGCATTTTCCGCCAATCATGTCGATTGCGGGATATATGATCATGGTTATCACACCTTTCCTGTTGTCATTTACTAAAATCCTGAAATTTGAGAAAATTTCTTTAAAATTGCCAACCCCGCATCCGAGCTTTTCTCTGGATGAAACTGGGTGGCAAACAAATTACCCTTTTCCACCGCAATGGACAACGGCACACCATAGTCGCAGGCGGCAACCACCACATCTTCGGCAGGTTCCAGGTAATAGGAATGAACAAAATAGAAATACTGCCCGTCCAACCCCTCCAGCAAACGGGTGGGGCGGGTAAGAGAAATCTGATTCCAACCAATCTGGGGGATTTTCAATCCCGTGTCCGGAATGCGGCGGATGTTGCCCTGCAAAATGCCAAGCCCCTCGGCATCCCCTTCCTCGCTATGGGAAAAGAGCACCTGCATCCCAAGACAAATTCCCAAAAACGGCTTGCCCTCCTGCGCCGTGTCGCGCACCAGGCGGTCAAATCCGCGGTCAGTGATGGCACGCATGGCATCGGCAAATGCCCCCACACCCGGGAGCACCAGTGCATCACACTCGGAAAGCGCTGCCGCATCCGCACTCACACAGGCAGGCACGCCGATTTTGGCAAATGCCTTTTCCACACTTTTGAGGTTTCCTGCGCCATAGTCGATAATTCCAATCACGCGCGGTCCCCCCTTGCGGCAATTTCCGCCTTGATTTTGCTCACGATATCCAAAATACGCTCCTTTTCCATCTTCATGCTTACCCGGTTTACCACCAGACGTGCGCTGATGTCGGTAATGTCCTCCAACACCACCAGACCGTTTTCGGCAAGGGTTTTGCCGCTTTCCACGATATCCACAATCACATCCGACAGACCCACCAGAGGCGCCAGCTCGATGGAGCCGTTAAGCTTGATGATCTCAATGGTCTGCCCCTTTTTAAACTCAAAATAATCCCGTGCGATATGGGGATATTTGGTGGCAACACGGATGTTGTTTCCGCCCGAGAGCCGCCCTGCCATGGATGCAGGCCCTGCCACGGCAACCTTGCACTTGCCAAAGCCAAGGTTTACCATCTCGTAGAGGTTGCGCCCCTCCTCAATCAACACGTCCGACCCAACAATACCGATATCTGCGGCACCATATTCCACATAGGTGGCAACGTCGGTTGCTTTTACCATGATAAATTTTAACCCCAGCTCCTCATTTTCAAAAATGAGTTTGCGTGTTTTTTCCTTCATCTGGGAACAATCGATGCCGATTTTTTCAAATACCTCGATGGACAACTCGGCAAGCCGCCCCTTTGCCAATGCGATTACAATATCTTTCATATCAAAAATCCGTCCTTTCGGAATAATCCCTGTCAGTCAAGCTCTTGTGCGCCGTCTGCCGTTACCCATATCACACGGGCAATTCCTGCCTCTTTGGCAAAATTTTTGACGTCATCACGGCTTCCCTCGTCCAACCACATCTGCACTGTTTTTCCCTCTTCCCGAAGGGTTCTGGCATACACATATGCGGCGGCGCGGTCATCATTGTCACAGGCAATCAGGGTAATCTCGGGCTGAACCGCCACTTCCTTTTTCTGCCACATAAGTGCCGATACCACACGGTCAATCCCGATGGCAACACCGGTTGCCGAAAGGGGTGCGTCAAACTCTGCAAGCAGGGTATCGTATCTGCCGCCACCGCACACCGGATAGCCCACCCCATGGGTAAATCCCTTGAAAATGATGCCGGTGTAATAGTTGAGGCTCTGCACCATACCCAAATCAATCGAAACATAGCTCTCCATGCCATAATCACGGATGATGGAATACACCTGGCGCAAATTATCCAGTGCACTGCGCGCGGTATCTCCCAGGAGTGACTCGTCGATTCCGTCCACAACCTCCATACCGCCAAAACGGGAAGGAAGGCTCACCACCAGTGCTTTGAGCGCATCATCTGCATCACACAGTGCCACCAATTCCTCAATAGCAAGGGAGTTTTTGCGGTCCACCATCTCACGCAGTTGCTCGGTTTGCTCGGCATCCAGACCCAACTGTGCGGCAAGTCCTTTGAAAAACGCCACCTGACCGATATCAATCTGGAAATTTTCCAGTCCTGCGGCAAGCAGGCACTCCACCGTGGCGGTGATGACCTCGGCATCCGAAAGCGGATGGTCTGCACCGATGAGCTCAATACCGCTCTGGGTAAACTCCCGAAGCTTTGCGCCGCCCGTTTCTCTCTCATTCCGGAATGCATTACCGCAATAGGAAAGGCGGTAGGGCGGTTTTTCCCCTTTGAGTTTGGTTGCCGCAAGCCGTGCAATGGGCGTGGTTAAATCAGGGCGCAATACCAAAATCCGTCCCTGCTCATCAAAAAACTTAAACATGGATTCCTGTGCGATGGTGCCTGCATTGTTTGCAAACACATCATAAAACTCAAATATCGGCGTTTCTACTCCGCGATATCCATATCCACCAAATACACCTGCGATGGTTTCCTCGGTGCGGCGCCGCAGCAAAGCCTCCTGGCAGAGGATGTCTGCAGTACCCTCGGGTGTATGCAACGACCACTTCATAAACAATCATCCTTTCGGAAATACTTTAGCATGGTAAATTACTAAAGTAATTATAAACTTTTTTTGCCCTTATGTCAAGAAAATAAAAGGGTTTTTTTCTATTTTATCGAATATATACTAAATACGCAAGAGGAAAATGAAAAGTGTGGAGGATTTTTACATGATAAATTTCAAAAAGAACAGTTATATGACGGTAAAAAATATATTATCCGAGGATGCACAGTGGGAGGGCAACCTCTCCTTTACCTCCAATGTGAAGATAGACGGCAAGGGCAAGGGCAACATCACCTGCACCGCAGATGTGATGGTCGGAGAAGGCGCAGATATTATCGGCGATATCACCGCAGAAAATGTAATCATCTCGGGAAAAATCGAGGGAAATGTTACGGTAACCGGACAATTTTGCCTGACCGCCACCGGTCACCTGAAGGGAAATGTAAAAGCGGCAAGCGTTTTGATGGAGGATGGTGCCTTCTTTGCAGGCATCAGCGAAAGCACCATGCGCCCCCAAGATGATGAGGCGACAGAGGAGGCGGACGTGGACAAGCCCGTTTTGGAGGAAACTGCGCAGGAAATCGCACCCGAATTGCCTGCAGACGAAGAGGAAGACGATGAAGACAAAATCGAAATCCCGGCGTATGTAAAGGGAAGAAAATAATCGAAAATATCCGTTGATGTGGCGCAAGGATTCTCTTGCGCCACTCCGGCGATACACAATATTATTACATGGGAGAGAATAACTTGGAAGTATATCTGGACAATGCCGCAACCACCCGTCCTTATGACGCGGTCATCAACGAAACTGCACGGGTGATGCGAGAAATCTATGCCAACCCATCCTCCATGCACGCCCTGGGCAAAGCGGCAGAGGATTTTTTGTGTGCCTGCCGCAACACGGTTGCCCAAAGCATGGGCGCAGATGAGGGGGAACTCATCTTCACCGCAGGCGGCACCGAGGCGGACAACCTTGCCATTTTTGGCTATTGCGAGGCAAACAAGCGTCGGGGAAACAAAATTATCACCACCAAAACCGAGCATCCTGCCGTGTTGGAGGCGTTTTCCGTGTTGGAAGATAGGGGGTTTCACGCCATCTATCTGGACGTGGATGAGCAGGGCACACCCGACCTTGCCCAACTCAAAAACGAACTGGATGAAAACACCATACTGGTCAGCATGATGGCGGTCAACAATGAAACGGGGGCAATCCTGCCTATCGCCGAGGTGGGCGCCATGCTTGACCACAGCCGCACGGCACTCCATGTGGACGCGGTGCAGGGCTACGGAAAAATTCCCCTGCATGTCAAAAAGCTCGGCATCGACCTGATGAGTGTGGCATCTCACAAAATACATGGTCCCCGTGGTGTGGGAGCACTATATGTGCGAAAGGGTGTACGCATCAAACCGCTTTTGGCAGGTGGAAAGCAGGAGCACGCCCTTCGGGCAGGCACCGAAAACCTCCCCGGAATTGCAGGATTTGCCGAAGCAGTACGAATCCGCACAGAGAACATGGCACAAGACGAAACTGCGGTTGCCCTGCTCAAAGAACGGCTTTTGGATGGCTTGAACAAGGCAGGAGCAAACTATCTGGTAAACTCACCTCAAACCGCAAGCCCCTATGTATTAAACCTCTCCTTTGAGGGGATAAAATCCGAGGTGTTGTTGCATGTGTTGGAGTCCAAGGGGATTTCGGTTTCCACCGGCTCGGCGTGTAACTCGGCGAAAAACCGATTGAGCTATGTGTTAAAAGCCATGGGCTTTTCGGATAGACGGGTGGACGGTGCGGTGCGGCTTAGCTTTTCGGCGCAAAACACCCCCGAGGAAATGGACTATGTGGCGCAGGTGCTGGCAAAAGAGGCGGCACTGCTTCAAAAAATTATGAAACGATAACGCAATTTTATTTTAGAAAGGACCGGATAAATTTGGAACGGATCATATTGGTACGCTATGGAGAAATTATACTGAAGGGCTTAAACCGCCCCATTTTTGAGGATGTACTGGTGCGCAACATCAAGCGCGCGCTGGACGGATGCGGTTCGTTTGACATCAGAAAATCGCAGGCCACCATCTATATCGAGCCGGAGCAGGAATATGTGGATGAAATCATCACACGGCTCAAAAAGGTGTTTGGTGTGGTATTTATTGTGGTTGCATATAAGATAGAAAAGAGTATGGAAGCGGTAAGGAATGGTATTGTTCCCTGCCTGGGTGACCAACTTCGCACCGCGCGTACCTTTAAGGTAGAGGCAAAACGTTCGGACAAAAAATTCCACTTGAAATCCCCCCAGATTTGTAAGGAAACAGGTGGCTATGTTTTGGATGCCTTCCCCCACCTGAAGGTGGATGTGCACAACCCCGACGTGACGGTATATGTGGAAATCCGTGACCAGAATGCCTTTTTGCACACCGGTCGCATCAAAGCGGCAGGCGGTCTGCCCACCGGCACCGGTGGACGGGGAATGCTGCTCCTTTCGGGCGGTATCGATTCCCCCGTGGCAGGCTATCTCATTGGTCGGCGTGGTGTGGAATTAGAAGCGGTACACTTTTTCAGTTACCCCTACACCAGCGAACGCGCCAAGGACAAGGTGTTAAAACTTGCCTCCATCACAGGGCAATATATGGGCGGCATGAAGGTACACATTGTGCCCTTTACCGACATTCAGCTCGCCATCCGTGACAAATGCCCCGAAGAACATCTTACTCTGGTGATGCGGCGGTTTATGATGCAGATTTCCGAGCGGATTGCGCGCAAGAGAAACTGCGGCGCACTGGTAACCGGCGAAAGCCTGGGTCAGGTGGCAAGCCAGACATTGGCGGCACTTGCGGTAACCAACGAAGCAACCACCCTTCCGGTATTCCGTCCTCTCATTGGCATGGACAAGGATGATATCGTTGCCATCGCACGGCAGATTGATACCTTTGAAACCTCCATTTTGCCCTATGAGGACTGTTGTACTGTGTTTACGCCAAAACACCCCACCACCAAGCCAATCTTGGAGAAAATCCAAAAATCGCAGGCTCTGCTAGACGTAGAGCCGCTCATCCAGGCTGCAGTGGACGGGGTGGAAACCATTACCCTGTAAGCAAAGGAGCAAACCCATGAACGCAGAAATTATCGCAGTAGGCACCGAACTGCTGCTTGGACAAATTGTCAACACCAACGCACGCTTTCTTGCGCGCGAGCTTGCCAACCTTGCCATCGGCGTTTACCGCCAGACGGTGGTGGGCGACAATCCTGAACGCTTGACACACGCATTGCAGGAGGCATTTTCCCGTGCCGACCTGGTTATCCTGACCGGCGGTCTTGGCCCCACCAAGGATGACCTGACCAAAGAAACGGTGGCGGCATATTTTGACTTGCCATTGGAAGAACACGCACCGTCCATGCGGCGGATTGAGGACTTTTTTACACGCATGAACCGCCCCATGCGGGAAAACAATCGCAAGCAAGCACTCATGCCCAAGGGTTGCACTGTGCTCCAAAACGACCATGGCACCGCACCCGGTGTTTGGATGGAGCAGAACGGAAAAATTGCCGTCATTCTGCCCGGTCCCCCCTTTGAGATGGAACCCATGTACCGCAATCGGGTGTATCCGTTGCTCCGGGAAAAATGTCCCGAACAGTTCTATTCGCGTACTCTCAATGTCATCGGCGTGGGGGAATCCGAGTTGGAAAGCCGCTTGATGCCCCTCATCGAGGCGCAGAGCGACCCCACCATTGCCCCCTATGCCAAAGAGGGCGAGGTACAAATTCGCATCACCACCCGTGCCGCAAGCGAGCAGGAGGCGATGGAACGGATTGACCCCATTGCCGAGCAGGTAAAAGAGGCTGCCCCCGGATGCATCTACGGCGAGGGGGATATCACTCTTGCGCAAGCGGTGGCAAATCTTTTAATGGAGCAGAACAAAACGGTGGCAACCGCAGAATCCTGCACCGGCGGAATGATTGGTGCGGCACTCACAGACATCCCCGGCATATCGCAGGTATACCGGCAGGGATATATCACCTACAGTAACGAGGCAAAGGAATCCCTTTTGGGGGTAAACCACGAAACCCTTGCATCGCATGGTGCAGTGAGCCGTGAAACTGCCGAGGAAATGGCACGGGGCGCACAAAGAAACGCAAACGCCGACTATGCCATTGCCGTAACCGGGATTGCAGGACCGGACGGGGGCACACCCCAAAAACCGGTAGGGCTGATCTATGCCGCTCTTGCCTGCCCCGACGGGTCGGTAGAGGTGGAAGAGATGCGCCTGGTGGGTGACCGCGACAAAAACCGCCGTGTTACGGTAAAACGTGCGCTGGATTTACTCCGTCGTGCACTCACCAAATAAAAAATTTGCAAAAGAAACAGTTGATTTTATCCGTCAAATCATGTAAAATCAATATATAAAGTAATCAAGGAAAAACGGGGTGATTTCATTGGCATCAGATGAGAAAAAATTAGACTATAAAAAAATCGAAGAGCAGCGTGGCGTTGGCAAAGAGCAGGCGTTGGAAGCTGCCATGACACAGATTGAAAAAGCGTTTGGACAGGGCGCAATCATGCGGTTGGGTAATGCCCCCATCCGCGAAGTTGAAGTGGTTCCCACCGGTTCCCTCAGTCTGGACCTGGCACTTGGAATCGGCGGTCTGCCCAAGGGCAGAATTGTGGAAATCTACGGTCCCGAATCGTCGGGTAAAACCACCGTTTCCCTGCATGTAATTGCCGAGGCGCAAAAGGCAGGCGGCGAAGTGGCATTTATTGACGCAGAGCATGCATTAGACCCCATCTATGCAAGAAAACTCGGGGTTAATGTAGATCGTCTGATTGTGGCACAACCCGACACCGGCGAGCAGGCGTTGGAAATTACCGAAGCTCTTGCACGCAGTGGCGCCATCGACGTTATCGTGGTGGACTCGGTTGCAGCACTGGTACCCAAAGCGGAAATCGCCGGCATCATGGGCGATTCCCACGTTGGCTTGCAAGCACGTCTGATGAGTCAGGCATTGCGCAAGCTCACCAGTGTGATCAGCAAATCCAACACGGTGGCAATCTTCATCAATCAGTTGCGCGAAAAGGTGGGCGTGATTTACGGCTCTCCCGAGGTAACCACCGGCGGACGTGCGCTCAAATTCTATTCATCGGTACGCATGGACATCCGCAAGGGTGAGCCAATCAAAGACGGCAGCGACATTGTGGGCTACCGCACCAAGGCAAAAATTGTGAAAAACAAAATGGCACCCCCCTTCAAGGTGGCAGAATTTGATATGATGTTTGGCGAAGGTATCTCCAAAGAGGGCGATATCATCGATATCGGCGCAGAGCGTGACATCCTGCAAAAGAGCGGCTCGTGGTATTCGTATAACGGCGAGCGCATCGGTCAGGGTCGCGAAAAGGCGAAGGATTTTCTCAAGCAAAACCCGCAGGTGGCAGAGGAAATCCGCGCCAAAATTATGGAGCAGGTCAACGCCGAAAAGCAGGCAAAAATTGACGCGGCACAGCAAAAAGCCGCACAGGATAGCGCCGAATAAGGCGTATCTGCATGGGAGGAAACCATGGTCATTACAGATGTTCAGGCGCAAAAACGAAATCCTCAGCGTGTGTCGGTGTATGTGGATAACGCCTACGCTTTCTCGCTGGATGGAACAGATTTTGTGCGAATGGGCTTGAAAATCGGCAAGGCTCTTACCGAGCAGGAAATTCGCACCTGCCTTTTAGAATCGGATTTATCCAAGGCAAGAGCAAAGGCGCTGGATATCCTTTCTCGCAGGATGATATGCGAAAGGGAACTGCGCAGAAAACTTGCCGAAAAGGGTCATGACCAGATGATTATCGACGTGGCAATGGACGAACTGACCGCACTGGGCTATATCGATGATTATGCCTATGCGGTGCAGTTTATTGAAAATGCCCGTATCTGTAAATCACAGGGAATGCGTAGAATCCGCTACGACCTGGCACAAAAGGGTGTGGACGGAGAGGTTATCCGCCAGGCGGCAGAGCAGTTTCAACCGCCCACCGGCGAGGAAATTGCCGAGTTGATTCAAAACCGCTATGGTGATGAGGATCTCACCGACCGTAAAATACGGGACAAAATCACCCGTTATCTGGCAGGAAAGGGATACGACTTTTCCCAGATTTCAGAGGGATTGCGATATGTTCAGGAAAGCAGGGAAGAATTTGAATAAAACCATCGGATTTATATCGCTGGGGTGTGCAAAAAACCTCACCGACACCGAAACCATGCTTGGTCTTTCCGACCGGGCAGGATATACCGTGACTGCCGACCCGTCGGATGCAGACGTACTGGTGGTAAACACCTGCGCCTTTATCGACGACGCCAAGGAGGAATCCATCGGCGCACTGTTTGAAATGGCAGATTACAAGCAAAACGGCAAGTGCGAGCTGCTCATTGCCACCGGTTGTCTTGCGCAACGGTATGGTGAAGAGCTTTTGCAGGAAATGCCCGAGGTGGATGTGATACTTGGCACCAACGATTTTGATAAAATCGTCAAGGTGGTGGACGCTTTTTATGCCAAAGGGGATAAGTGTTCCCATGTCAGCGACGCAAATGCGCACATTACCACAGAAGGGTTGCCGCGCGTCCTTACCACGCCGCACTATACCGCTTACTTAAAAATTGCAGACGGGTGTGACAACCGTTGCACCTATTGTGTGATTCCTGCATTACGCGGAAAATTCCGCAGCCGACCCGAGGGGGAAATCCTCGCCGAGGCGAGGGAACTTGCCCAAAACGGAGTGAAAGAGCTGATACTGGTGGCGCAGGACACCGCATACTACGGCAAAGACGAAGGTGAATACCGCCTGCCGCAGTTATTGGACGCGCTGTGTGAAATTGACGGGCTGGAATGGATTCGATTGCAATACTGTTACCCCGAAAACATCACTGACGCACTGGTAGGAACCATTGCACGGCAGAAAAAAATTGTAAAATACATCGACATGCCGCTCCAACACATTAGTGCCGGCGTGTTAAAGCGCATGGGCCGTCGCAGTCGGCGTGCGCAGGTGGAGGATTTGCTTGCCCGTCTGCGTGAGCGCATCCCATCCCTTGCCATCCGTACTTCTCTCATTGTCGGGTTCCCCGGCGAAAGCGAAGAAGAATTTCAAGAACTTTATGACTTTCTGGGGCAGGCACGTCTGGACAAGGTGGGGGTTTTTGCCTACTCCTGCGAGGAGGGTACCCGTGCAAGCGAAATGCCGGACCAGATTGCCGACGAGGAAAAGGTACGGCGGCGAGACCGCCTGATGGCGCTCCAGCAGGAGATTTCCCTGCAAATCAATACCGAAAAAATCAATCGCACGGTTCCCGTGTTGATTGAAGGATATGACGAGGACGATTTCTGCTATGTGGGCAGAAGCTATGCCGACACCCCCGAGGTGGACGGTGCGGCGTATGTATACAGTGCCGAGCCACTGGAGGCTGGCGACATCGTGCAAATGCGCATTCTGGATGCGCAGGACTATGATATCACAGGAGAGGTGACACATGAATCTGCCGAATAAAATTACTTTAATCCGAATACTGATGGTGCCCCTGTTCATGATTGTATTGTTGTGGAATTTTCCCTATCACAATCTGGCGGCGGCGGTCTTGTTTGTCTTGGCTGCGGCAACCGACGGGGTGGATGGGCACATTGCCCGTTCGCGCAATCTGGTTACCGATTTTGGAAAATTTGCCGATCCGCTTGCCGACAAGTTATTGGTTTGCACGGCACTCATTTGCCTGGTGGGAATGGGGCGCATCCCGTCCTACATGGTGGTTATCATCATTGCACGCGAATTTATCGTGATGGGATTACGGCAGATTGCCATGACAAAGGGTGTGGTCATCGCCGCTGAGATGACCGGTAAAATCAAAACGGTGATTCAGATTATCGCCACGGTATGTGCCATTTTGTTTTATGCGCCGCCATTTGACATTGCTGGATTCTCACTTGGTTACATTGCGATGGGAATTGCAACAGCATTTACCATCTATTCGGGTGTGGATTACCTATGGAGAAACCGAGCGATTATCGGAAATGCGAAATAAATAGCAGAAAAAAGAAGAGTGCTCATGAGGGCACTCTTTTTTGTTATAAAGTAAATTTTATTATTATTCTTTTTATTCCAAGGGGATAACTATCTCCTTATTATATTGGGGCTCTGCCCCAAACCCCGCATGATGTTCTGCCCCCTGCGGGGGCGACAAGAAGCTGGTACTTTCGTTCGCCGAAAGTACCCAAAGGCGTCGGGGGCTCAATGCCCCCGATCCCCCTGCCCTGCCGGGGGCAGCAACTCTTTGAAGAGTCACCACGCTTCACACGGTGACGATGCCCCACGGCTTACGCCACGGGGCAAAAAACCTTGCGGCTACGCACTCGCTTTCCCTTTCTGGTTTTTAAACTTTTGCATTCGAGCGAATTGGCATAAAAATTGCCGTGAGAGACGTTCGTTTTGCGGGAAAAACGCCGCGATTATTTCCCTTATACAACATAGCGGCGTTTTTAGCGCAACCGCCTGAAACGGGCGGATCGAAGGAGCAATTTGCCAATGAGCAAGACGCAAAAGAAAGGGGTTCTCCAAGGGGATAGTTATCCCCTTGGAATAAAAATAAAAAGAAAAATATTTACTTTTCTTCATCCTTTAAATGTTCCAAAGCAAATTCGCAGCACTGCACTACCAGTTGATTGAAAGAAATAGCTCTTTTATTTGCAAGAGCAGTCAATTTTTCTGACAAATTACTGGGCATTCGCACTGTTCTGTTGGTACAAGACACTTTTTTAGGGTTAAACTCCATAAGTAGCACCTCCTATATTATAATTTTAACCTAATTTTTCAATTAAAGATATATGCAAAATTGTATTCATATTTTAGTTGCATTTATGAATATATCATGCTATAATATAGTAAATTATCTTATCTGATTGGAGTGTTCCCCATGTATTTCAAAAACCTATCCCACCGCGCATCCAAAGATTCCATCATCACATTCCTGCGCGAAAACCGCGAAAATTTCTATGAACTCCCCGAAGAAACCTATGCCCAACGTATCGCAGACGCCCGAAAAAATGCTGTTTCCTTTTTGCGTGAACGCTTTCCCGATATCGATGAATTCGACCAAATTTACGGCTACTTTGACCAACAAACCACCGTGTTTGAAGAGGTGTATTTCGAAATAGGCTTGCTTTTGGGTGCAAAAATCGCACTGGAACTCAAACAAAAATCCGACGAATTACTGGATTAACCTTACGCAAATACCGGCAACACCACCGCCAGCGCGCACACCGCAAACACTGCGCACGCCGCGCCCTTACTACCACTCTTCCATTCCCACACGCCATAGCTTGCGGTGTAGCACACCACCCAAGCAAGCAACACACATACCGCCAACCGAAACCAAAACATCCTTCTTCCTCCTATTCCACCAATCCGTTTCGCTGCACTGTAACATCCGTTTCTACCGAAAAACGTGCGAACGGATACCTATCGCCCCAGTCATACCTCTCCCACTCCTGCCATGTGATAAAATTCCGACGTGCCGCTCTGCCAAACCCAAACAAATCCCCCACCGAATATGCGGTCTTTTCCAGATACGCCTTGATTCCTTCGTTAAGGTAATGGGTAAGAAACCGACGTTCTTCTTGGGTATCTGAAAATCCTGCCGTGTCGGATACCGGCGCCCCATCCACCTTTAAGGTGACCAAAACCCGATCCGGCGTGCCTTTTATCACCCTGACCGCCGGTTTTTCGGTGCGCCGCACATCAAATACTGCTACCCGTTCCCCTTCCTGCACCGTTACATGGGTGCGAAATGTACCACCCTGCAGCAGCAAATAGTAAAATGCATCTTCATTTTCTCCACGCCCAATCATCCGCCCACCATTAAAATACGCCATGCCGTCCATTCCCGTCCGTCCCGGTGCATCCTCCTCGTCTGCTTTGGCGGCAATGGGCAACATCCCCGCTTCACCGCTCAGCACACATTTGGTATAAAATTCATACAAGGTGGTACCCGGCATGGGCATTCCCGTCTGGTGGGAAAATGCCTGCTTGAGGTATCGCTCGGGGTTGGACTCCAACTGCGGACGGATTGCTTTCAGGTAATCAGCGCAGGGTTGCGCACAAACCGCAAGATTGATTTTGGGTCGGGATTTTAAATCGCGCATAAAGGATGCGGCAACTCCATCCAATCCGTGAGTGGCAATTTCTTCCGAAAAAAGCGCCAGCACCATATGGGATAGGGTACCCTCTTTCCCGATGCGCGCACCTGCTTCATCCAGTGCCGAAAAAATATCCTGCGCCTCCACCGTTACATTGATGGTGGGGCCGCTTTCTTCGCCACCGCCTCCGCCGCCCTCCTCGCCGCCACTCCATGCCTTTCCGGGGTCGGCAAACGCATAGGTCACCGCAAGGGGCGCCGTTTCTCCCTTGTCAATTCCCATGGCGACCACATACGCCTTTTGCTCAATTTCATGCCCATCATAGCATCCGCTCAACGGCAGCAGGGCAATACACAAGCACACGCATAAGATTTTTTTCATTCCTGCGCCCCCTTTCCTGCGCAAAGTCTTGCTCCCACTGCCAAAACCGCCGGCAAGCCAAACGCAAAAACCGTATATCCCAGAAAAAACACCTGATAATACCGCGCATAGCTACCATCTGCGCCCGGGATGAGTGCAAGGGCAACTGCAATGACCAAAAAAGCGGCAGTTACCCCTCTGCGATCGGAAAGAAATGCCGCACGGGAAAACGAATAAAGGGAAAGATAAAAGGTGATGCAAAGGGACAAAAATCCTGCAAAAATCCACACAAGCAAAAAGATGCCCTCGGCGCGTTGAAAGACCACATCTGCATTTACCCCGCCTGCAATCTCCAGCATGGGTAATTTAAACTGCGTAGCCGCAGGGTAGGGCACACACAAAAGATACACCAGAACAAATGCCGTAACCGTAACCCCTGACCATACGAGCGCCCTGGTGCCCACCCGACGGTATGCGCCATCCCGGTTCAGGTGAGGGGTAATCAGAAAGAGCAGGGCAACATCCGAAAAGATTTCCAATCCATCCAGACCGCCCAATACGGCAGGAACGCCCTTGCCCAAAATCGGAAAGAGATTCTCTATAGTAAAGCGAGGCACAGAAAGAAACAGCAAAAGCGCGAGCATTCCACCGAGCACCACGCCTGCCACCATACAAATCCGCGCCAATCCGCCCAGACCCGCAAATGCGCCTGCCATCATGGTTGCGGCAAAAAACAAGAGCACGAAAAACAACGGCGACTCAAACAGGGTAAGTGCCGAAACGGTATCTGCGTAAATGCGGAGCATCAAGGCGGTGTGTAACATGAGCGCACCCGAAACCAACACTCCAACCAATACCCGTGCACCTACGCCCATACCCAGTTCGGCAACTGCCATCATGTCCTTACCCTCAAACGGGCGGTATAATCTGCACAACACGCGAAATATCACCAGTGCCACAAACACGCACCAAATGGATTGCAGCCATCCTGCCGTGCCGGAGACAGCCACAAACCGACCGATTCCTGCAAATAAAATTTTGCTTGTGAGCAACACCGTAAGAAGCCATGTTGCCTCTCCCTCTCTCAAACGCATACCCTGCCTCCTTTTTATTTCTTCATCCACTTCCGGCTCCATTTTCCCCGTTCTTCTCTATCCTTCTGGTCCAGATAGGACGGGCGTGTATCACCCTTCCAAACCGGCGCGGTAAAGAGCAAGCGCATAATGCCTTCTTTCCCTCTCGGTGCAACCGGTGAGGTAAAGGGCACTCCAAATGATTTGGTGTTTAGCACCGTCAACGCCTGAATAAAGAGCAAGGAAAAAATACCCAGAAACCCTGCCATTGCCGCAACTGCCAGATACAAAAACCGGGTAAACCGAAATGCAAACGAGAGAGAATAGCTGGGAATCGCAAAAGATGCAATGCCCGTTACCGCCACCACGATAATCATGATAGGGCTTACAATTCCTGCCGAAACCGCTGCCTGACCCAGTATCAGACCACCCACAATACCGAGCGCGGGTCCAATGGGTCCCGGCACACGAATACCTGCCTCTTTGATGAGCTCAAATGAAAGCTCCATCAGCAAAAGTTCCACCAATGCAGGGAACGGAACGCTCATACGCGAAGATGCGATGGCATAGAGAATATCCGACAAAATCAGTTCCTGATGGAAATTGGTAACTGCCAAAAACACCGCCGGAAACAGCATGGCGATAAACATGGCGGCGATACGCACCACACGCACCAGTATTGCATAGGGAAATCGCAGATACTCATCCTCGGGAGATGAGGCAAGGTCAAATACCGTGGCAGGCAGGATGAGCACATGAGAGCTTCCGTTTACCACAATCACCACTCGCCCTTCCACCAGCGCACGGCAAGCACGGTCGGGACGTTCTGTGGTAATCGTTTGCGGCAGTGACAAAAAACTTGCCTCCTCGATATATTGCTCCAAATCCAGTGAGGAGAGCAGATATTCCACATCGATTTCACGCATTCGCCGTCTTACCTCATCCACCAGCCCGTCATTGGCAACATTTTTGAGATAACACAGTGCGGATGCGGTTTTTCCCGTTTTTCCAAGCGGAATATTTTCCATCACCAGATTGGAATTATTGATGGTTTTGCGAATGAGTGCGGTGTTGCTCCGCAGCATTTCGTTAAATCCCTCGTGCGGACCCTGTACCACTGCCTCGTTTTTCGGCTCACCCACCGTGCGATGTTCCCAGCCCTTTACATCAATCAAAAATCCGGTATCAAGGGTGTCTACCATCAAAATGGCATTGCCAAAATGCACCGCCTCAATCAGCTTGTTGATGTCCGGCTCTTTTCGTGCCTGATTATGAGAAAGCAGGCGGTTGTATATAAAATCCAATGTGGTAAGTTTGGAATCGATCTTTGCATGGGAAAGCTCCATCAGGGGACGCAGGATGCTCACATTGATGCTATCGGTACGCGACACACCCTCGGCGTTGATTAAAAACGCTCGGTATGCACCGCCATTTGCCGACACCTCAAATTCGCGCAGGATGATGTCTCCGTTTTGGGGAAGGGAAAGCACCCGTTTTACATATTCGAGATTTTTAGAAATATCGGTATCTACCGGTTTAAATCCGTCGGGCGCCGCACTGGGTGCCTTTTGGGTGGAGGGAGAGAGGGAAAATTCATACCTCCGCTCCTTTTTGCGATAAAAGAAAAAATTGCGCAACATGGAAAAACCTCCCTTTTGCATATAGTATGGCAAAGGGAGGTGGGATTTATACTATCAAACTCAGAAAAAGGGCAACAAAAAAACGCCCTTTTTGGGGCGTTCCGATGTATGCGAAGTCAAAAAATTTATGCCTCGTCTTCAATCAGAGGTGCATTGTTATACGCATCAATAACTGCGCTCTCAATGTACTGACGAGCCTCAATATTGATGGGGTGGGCGACATCCTTGAATGTTCCGTCCTTCAAACGCTTGTTTGGCATAGCAACAAACACCTTGTCATTGTTTTCAATGACCTTGATGTCGTGCACTGCAAAACAGTCGTCGAAAGTGATGGATGCAATCGCCTTCATCTTGCTTTCGGAAGCAAAACGTTTAATTTTAATGTTCGTGATCTCCATTACCCTTGTCTCCTTCTGTCTAACAATGTAGAACTTTGATAGTTTCATTATAATGGAATATACAAATTCTGTCAATCACGACTTTTGTTTTTGGAAAAAATTTGTTAATTCTCCACAAGGCAAAATCCATTTTTTGTATGTATTGCAATATACAAAATTATGGTTTGTAAATTGCAGAATTTGTGATATAATAAGGGTATATTTCTTTTTGTAATCTTATTGCACAACCCATGGAAGGAGCTGATTTGATGCAATCTATCACCCATATTTGTCTGGATGAGCACATCCATCTGTATCACATCCCGGACGCCAAGTACAAAACTACTACCGTATCGGCATATCTGCACCGCCCGCTTTGCAGGGAAGAGGTTACCAAAAATGCACTTTTGGCGCAGGTATTGCGGCGTGGCACAAAAAAACTTTCCGGTATGGCGGAAATCAACCGCTACACCGAAGATTTATACGGCACCCGTTATAACGTTTCTGCCGCAAAAAAGGGAAATGTACAATCCCTCGTATCGTCCATCAGTGTTCTCTCGGACACCTATACCGACCGCCCTGTACTGGCAGATGCCGTAGGGCTGATGCTGGATTTTCTCTTTTCGCCCCGTACGGTGGAGGGGGTTTTTGACCCTGCCTATGTGGAAATCGAAAAGAAAAACCTCAAAGATGCCATAGAGGCGTTGGTGAATGACAAACGTTCCTACGCCACCTACCGTTGCATCAGCGAGATGTGTGCAGATGAGCCGGCGGCGCTGTTTGAATTTGGCTATGTCGAGGATCTGGATACCATTTCACCCCAATCCCTTTATGCCCACTACCAAAGCATCATCACCAAAAGCCCTCTGACCATTTTTGCGATAGGTGATGCCGACGTGGATGCACTGTGCGATGCCGTGCGCACCGCATTAAAGGATCGGAATTTCGCCATCACCCCCTTAAAATACACACCCGAGAAAAAGCAAGCGGGAGAAATCAAGATGGTGGAAGAGGCATTCGACGTTGCACAGGGCAAGCTCTCATTAGGACTTCGCACCTGCACAACCGCACTCGACCCCGACTACTATGCGTTGGTTGTGGCAAACAGTATTTTCGGCGCAGGCGCACACTCCAAACTATTTAACAACGTGCGTGAAAAATTGAGCCTTTGCTACTATGCTTCCTCTGCGTTGGACAAATTCAATCCCATTATGATTGTATCGTCCGGCATTGAATTTGAAAATTTCAAAAAGGCAAAAAAAGAAATCCTCTTCCAGTTGGAGGCCACCAAAAAAGGTGCCTTTACCGACGAGGAACTTGCCATTGCCAAAGAATATATCATCAATCAATACCGTTCCTATCTGGACAGTCCGCACCTGATGCGTGATTACTATCTGGGATGTGCATTGTTTGGACTTTCAGATACTATTGATGATGCCATAAACAAAATCAAAGCCGTTACCACCGAAGATGTGGTGCGCGCCTTCACCAAAGTAAAGCTGGACACGGTTTATTTCCTCAAAGGGAAGGAGGATACCCATGCAGTATCATAAAATAGAAAACACACGCCTGGGCGAGGTGGTTTACGCCGGCGAGCACAAGAGCGGTTTGGGGGTTTTTGTCATCCCCAAAAAGGGATTTTATAAAAAATATGCCATCTTCGGCACACGATACGGCTCCATGGACAATCGGTTTGTACCCTTGGGCGAATCCAACCCCATCCTTGTGCCGGACGGTGTAGCGCACTTTTTGGAACACAAGATGTTTGAGCAACCCGACGGAGGTAATGCGTTTGATGCATTTGCCAAGTATGGTGCCAACGCCAATGCATTCACCTCGTTTACCAACACCTGCTATCTGTTTTCCTGCACCAATCATTTCAACGAAAACCTCGAGCACCTTATTTCCTATGTGCAAACCCCCTATTTTACCGAGGAAAATGTATCCAAAGAGCAGGGGATCATCGGTCAGGAAATCCGGATGTATGACGATGACCCCCAATGGCAGGTAACCTTCCAACTGCTCAAGGCGATTTATCATAACAACCCCGTCAACATCGACATTGCAGGCACGGTGGAAAGCATCGCCCAAATTGATAAGGATGTGCTTTACCGCTGTTATAATTCCTTCTACAATCCCGGAAACATGGTTCTTTGCGTGGCAGGTGATGTGGATGTGGACGAGGTGTTTGCCATTGCCGACCGCACCGTGCGTGCTGACGGTCCCACCGGCGCAGTGAAATCCATCTATCCCGACGAGCCGGATGCTATTGTGCAAAAACGGATTGAGCAATCGCTTGCGGTATCCATTCCCATGTTTAACATTGGATTTAAGGATAATCATCTGCAAACCGGCAGAGAATTTTTGAAATATGAGTTGGGTACCAACTTGCTGCTCCGGTTGATTGCAGGACACAGCAGTGATTTATACTGCAATTTGTATGAGCAGGGATTGGTGAATGCCGAATTTGGCACCGACCTGATGATGGAACCGCAGTATTCCTGCGCCATCATCGGCGGCGAGTCGGAGCATCCCGACCAGGTGGTGGAACGTGTGATGGAAGCCATTTCGTCCATGCGCAAAAACGGCATTGACAAAACTGCATTTGAGCGCGCCAAACGGGCGGCACTGGGGAGTTTTCTCCGTTCCTTCAATGATGTAGAGGATATTGCCACCATGTACTGCCGCAACATCTTAAACGGGGTGGACGTGATGGATTTCCCGTCGGTATACGACCAGATCGACCTTGGATTCCTCACCCAACGCCTGCAAGAGGTGTTCCGCGAGGAAAACATGGCAGTTTCGCTCATCACCCAATAAGTGAACAGGGGGAATTTACATGACAGATATCAGTACGGCGGCAGACCTTGCCAATCGTAGTTTCAACGGTCCCATTGCCTTTCCGGGGCTGGGAATTGAGGTCAACCCGAGTGTTACCGTTTTGGGGACGGGCATTCACTGGTATGGCATCATCATTGCCATTGGCTTTTTAATCGCCATCGCCGTGGCACTGCGCCTTGCAGCACGCACCGGCGAAATTACCCAGGACAACATCCTCGATATTGTTCTGCTCGGTGCACCACTTGGTATCATCGGCGCACGGATTTACTATGTTGTGTTTGCTCTGGACGAATATCGGGGGCGGTGGATGGATGTATTTAAAATATGGGAGGGTGGACTTGCCATCTATGGTGGTATCATTGCCGCCTGCATCTCCACTGTGGTTTACTGCCGCATCAAGAAGGTGAGTTTGCCCAAAATGATGGACATTGGCGGCATTGGGCTGGTGATTGGTCAGGCAATCGGGCGGTGGGGTAATTTTATCAACCGCGAGGCATTCGGCAGTGCGGCAAGCTCGCTCGTTCCGTGGCGGATGCGACTTTATACCGATATGAGCAAAACCGTCTTTGCCGAAGTGCATCCCACATTTTTATATGAATCGTTGTGGAATGTGGGTGTTCTTGCGGTGTTGCTCCATCTGTTCGGCAAAAAGAAATTTGATGGTCAGGTGTTTTGCACCTATATTCTGCTTTATGGAATCGGTCGGTTTTTTCTGGAAGGGCTGCGTTCGGATAGCCTTTACCTCGGTCCGGTACGCATCTCACAACTGTTGGCGTTATTATCTGCAATTGGCGCACTGGTTGCGTTGATTTTACTCAAAAAACGGGCATCAATCACCATCAACAACCATACCGAAATTTTTTCAGAAGAATAATTTTATAACAAACAAAAAATTCCCCCGCAGCAATCCAGCCACGGGGGAATTTCATTTTTTGAAGAAGTACTCTTATTTGAGTTCTACTTTTGCGCCAGCCTCTTCGAGAGCAGCCTTCATCTTCTCTGCCTCTTCTTTTGCTACGCCTTCTTTGATGGTGCCAGGTGCGCCGTCAACCAGATCTTTTGCTTCTTTCAGACCCAGACCAGTCAGCTCGCGAACAGCCTTAACAACCTTCAGTTTTGCAGCACCAGCATCAGCCAGTACTACGTCGAAATCGGTCTTCTCTTCAGCAGCAGCACCGCCATCAGCAGCAACTGCGCCCATTACTGCAACCGGAGCTGCAGCGCTTACGCCGAATTCCTCTTCCATCAGTTTAACCAGTTCAGCTACTTCCAGCAGCTTCAGTTCTTTGATTTCATTCAAAATCGTTTCAACACTCATTATAGTAACCTCCTATACGTATTTTTTATTCTGCAGCGGGTTCTTCCGCCGGTGCTGCTTCCTCTGCAGGAGCAGCTTCTTCTGCTACTTCTTCTGCCGGAGCTGCTTCCTCCGCGGGAGCTGCTTCCTCAGCAGGTGCAGCCTCTTCGGCTACGGGTGCCTCTTCAGCGGGTGCTACTTCCTCTGCGGGAGCTGCCTCTGCTGCAGGAGCGTCTTTTACGATGTCAGCCGGCTCTACGCCATTGTCGACCAGAGCCTGCAGGGTGCGAGCCAGAGCCGAGATGGGCGAATTCAAGCTGCCCATGATCTTGGCGATAAGCACCTCTTTTGCCGGTGTGGATGCCAGCGTTTTAATCTCATCCAGGCTGATGACTTTGCCATCCAGGAAACCTGCTTTAATCTGCAGATTCTCATTGGTTTTAGCAAACTCCGAGATAACTTTTGCCGGAGCAATCGGGTCGGTATCGCTGATAGCCAGCGAAGTGGGACCGTTGAGCACGGAATCCAGCTCGTCAAAGCCAACTTCCTTTGCGGCAAATCTCGTCAGGGTGTTTTTCACAACCTTATATTCAACGCCCGCCTCACGCAGTTTTACGCGCAGTGCGGTATCTTCGCTGACGGTCAAACCCCTGTAGTCCACCAAAACGCCTGCCTGTGCATTTTTGAGCTGTTCAATCAGAGTAGCAACCACTTCTTTTTTCTGTTCCAATACTTTTGCACTTGGCATTATGGTTTCACCTCCCATACAAATTTGCTTTTCAGGAAACCAAAAAGGGATTTCCTGCCGAAGACGCAAGAAACCCCTATCAGAATTTACACTGTTTAGAGTTCCTCGGCAGGATTTACTGGTACCTGCTATCTTCGGAAATCATACTCATGCATTATAGCATAAAAAACCTATCTTGTCAACACCCAATTTTACGCAAGACGTGCAGTGTTGATTTTTACACCGGGGCCCATGGTGGACGCAACCGATACCGAGCGCAGGTACTGACCTTTTGCAGCGGACGGTTTTGCCTTCACAACGGCAGCCATAACGGTGTCGAAGTTTTCGGTGAGTTTTTCCACGCCAAACGACTTTTTGCCGATGGGGCAGTGGATGATGTTGGTTTTGTCCAGACGATACTCAATCTTACCGGCTTTGATGTCGGCAACGGCTTTTGCCACGTCGGGGGTAACAGTACCCGCCTTCGGGTTCGGCATCAAGCCTTTGGGACCGAGCACACGACCGATGCGACCTACAACGCCCATCATGTCGGGAGTTGCAACTACAACGTCAAACTCAAACCAGTTTTCGTTCTGAATTTTTGCTACCAGCTCCTCGCCGCCTACATAATCTGCGCCGGCTTCCTCTGCGATTTTCACATTGTCACCCTTTGCAAATACCAGTACACGAACGGTTTTACCGGTACCATGGGGCAGAACAACCGCGCCACGAACCTGCTGGTCGGCATGACGGGAGTCAACACCCAATTTGATATGGAGCTCAACAGTTTCATCAAACTTTGCCTTGGAGGTCTGGATTACCAGATCAAATGCCTCCGCAGGCTCATAGAGCTTGCTTTTGTCGATCAGCTTTGCGCTTTCGACATACTTTTTACCCTTACGCACTTTCGCTTCCTCCTTCTGTGGTCAATCAAGACAATGGTCTCTCCCACGTTTTTGCGGACAATTAGTCCTCTACTACGATACCCATACTTCTGGCCGTGCCTGCGATCATGCTCATTGCAGCTTCTACGCTGGCAGCGTTTAAGTCGGGCATTTTCTGCTCGGCAATCTGCCGCACTGCATCCTTGCTGATGGTCGCAACCTTGGTCTTGTTGGGTACGCCCGAACCGCTTTCAATCTTGCACGCCTTTTTGAGCAGAACTGCTGCCGGCGGCGTTTTGGTGATGAAAGAGAACGAGTGATCCTGATATACGGTAATTACTACCGGGATAACAAGACCTGCATCTTTGGCGGTTTTCTCATTGAATTCTTTGCAGAACTGCATGATATTTACGCCGTGCTGACCCAGTGCCGGACCTACCGGAGGGGCGGGAGTCGCTTTGCCTGCCTCAATCTGGAGTTTGATGAACCCCGTAACTTTCTGTGCCATTTACAAACACCTCCTCGACTTTCAATGTGGTATGGCGGAAACGCCCTTTGCGCTTCCTCCCACTATAATAAACGGTTACAAACCGCTATTATACTACTTTTAGATGGACTCTACATGATGCATGTCCAATTCCAATGATGTGGTGCGGCCAAACATAACCAGAGCAACCTTGACCTTGCGGGCGGATTCATTAATCTCCTCCACCAGACCAATCTGGTCAACAAACGGTCCGTCAATTACCCTTACATTATCGCCAACCGCATAGGTAACGTTAAGCTCACGAACCTCCATGCCCAGTGCCTCAACCTCTTCCTCGGTCAGGGCAACCGGCTTGGAGCCGGGACCTACAAAGCCGGTCACACCGGTGGTGTTACGGATCACATACCACGTGTCATCGGTCATTACCATCTTAATGAGTACATAACCGGGAAACACCTTGCGGGTTACCGTCTTACGCTCGTCACCTTTGGTTTCAACCACCTCTTCGGTGGGAACACGAACATCCAGAATAAAATCCTCCAGATGGCGGTTTTCAATAATTTTTTCCAGGTTGGTTTTTACCTTGTTTTCATAGCCGCTATAGGTATGCACAACATACCATTTTGCATTATTTCCCATAATTGCGCTCTCCGGCCTCCTTTACGCCAAATTCCGTTTATCTGGTAATAAACTGGAACAGACCGTACTGGAAGATTGCGTCCAGAATCCAGATGAATGCGCCGATGATTACAGTAACGGCCAACACAATCAGGGTGTTGTTTATAACCTGCTTGCGGTTGGGCCAAACCACCTTTTTCATCTCGGATTTGAGTTCGCGGAAAAATTTCGCCATGGAGCGGAACGGATTTCTGCTTTTCTTTTCTGCTGCTTCAGCCATGGTTACAACAGTCCTTTCTTATTTCGTTTCTTTGTGCAGGGTGTGCTCTCTGCAGAAACGGCAGTATTTTTTCATCTCCAACCGATCAGGGTCGTTCTTTTTGTTTTTCATGGTGTTGTAATTTCTCTGCTTGCACTGACTGCATGCCAATGTAATTCTGGTTCTCATGTTACTCGTCCTCCTTGATATCTTTACCAAAACTCTTTTCATTTTTTGTGCAAAAAAAAAGAGTCCTCACTCAGTATAAAAACTATACCACAAGCCAAACTAATTGTCAAGAGGAAAATGAAAAAAATTTTTCGGGAGGCGATCACATGAACACCAATACCCCTCAGATTCACTACCGTGTCAAGACAAAAGCACGCAAAAAGCCCACCCCGGTGCAACAAAAAAACACCCTCGGCATGATTGCGCTTGCCGCGGCAGGTTTTGCCATGGCAGCAGTTGCAGCGGTAGCCATCGGATGTGCGCGAAAATAATTGCTATATATAAAGGAAGAAACAAGAAAAAGAGCGAAAAAGGGTGACTGCACATTTGTGCAAGCATCTCCTTTGTCGCTCTTTTGTTATGCCATCTCGCTCATTGGATAAATTCTTTCTGCAAAAACCGACCACTTTTCGTCCGCCTTGTAGCTTTCCACCAATTCGTCCGGCACATAGATAAATCCCCACCCCTTTGCAATGGGTGTTTCGTGAAATACCTCGGTATCTTCCAGTGCACAAACCGTATTGCCGCTTAAAATAAGATAATATAAGCCGGTACACGAGCGGAATGCATTTTTCCCGATCCGAGTCACCTTGGGCAGTTCCAACCTCTCCAATTTATAACAATGATAAAATGTCTGCTTGTTAACAGCAGTCAACTTGGGCAGTTGTGCCGTTTGGAGCACATGGCAATTGGCAAACGCATCCTGCCCCATCTCTGTCACCTCGGGAAGATTTGCCGTATGCAATGCCTTGCAGTTGTAAAATGCATACCCTTTTATGGTGGTCGCTTTGGGTAACGATACTGTTTCCAACCGGGTGCAATCAGCAAATGCATTGATTCCCACTTCAGTGGTGTAGGGGAAATCCGCGTTCTTTATTTTGGTATATCCGCTAAATTCCTGGTCCTTCATCACCCGTTTGTCCCACTTTTGCAAATCTGCCACCTGGTCAAACTCCGTGCTCATTACCAGGGTTTGCCAATCATTCCAACGAAATTCCTCTGCCACAATTGGATCGGGAGGTCCGCCCGGGCGCGGTTCTTCCACCGTTCTCCTCCTGTATCCCCACCGGAACATTATTTTTGCCGTTTGGTCGGTGTCCTTGCAAAGGGAAGCCGGCGTGTCAAATAATTTCAGCTGCAAAAACTGTTGTTCGTTTTCCCTGAACATTCTTGCCACCATCACATAATAGTGCCAGGTTTCCCCCTCCACCTCTTCCTGCACATAATACAATCCCTCATTGCACAGGAAGTTTATATCCATCACGCTCTCCACCTTAAGTGGCAGCAATTGCATCCCGTCAAAGGCATTTTTTACCTCATTGATTGCTCCCACCATGGTTTCCTTGTCCTCGGTAGAAAGGTTTTCCATATCGCCAATGCTTTTTGCCGCATAGTTACCCTGCTGCTTGGCATATTCTGCCTGTTCTTTTGCATAATCTCCCGTTTGGGTAAGTTCCTGTACCATCTGTGTCACCAGGGTAACCTCATCGCTTGTGGGGGTAATCACCCCATCGCCCACCATAGGTGCCACCTCAAACCAAAACGCCCACGAAGTCAAACGAGTATCCCCGTTGTACAGTTCTACCGTACCCATACACGCACCGGGGCAGGACACATCCTGTAAATCCGGTTCATATACCACCGTATTGCCCGAAACTTCTGCCTGCTTGCAAGCGGTGGTTCCGTCGCAGCGCAAAAAACTCACTGCCGCCGTTGTCCCCTCGGGCACCACAAACGCCTCACCGCCACACCGCAACACAAATTCCATCCGGTACGCCGCACTGTCACCCTGCCAGAGCACCATGTCGGTACGCACGGGTTTTTTCGCCATCACATCACAAATCAGGCGATAGTGTTTTCTGATTTCTTCCATTTTATAATCCCCCCTTTATTCCACATCCATGGTCACCGCAATATCATACGCCGCATAAATACCGCAGTGGTTCACCGTTGCAACTTCCCCCACCCTGTATCCGCCATAACCGGAATACCGGAGCAATGCGCCATCATAATAAACCGTTCCGGTATCCCCGTCATTGTTAACCTTGTAAACAGTACCCGTCGCATCGGTTTCAAGCAGATCAATCACACGTTCCTCGCCAATACTTCTCCTGACCAACTGATTTGCCACCACAACCATATTGTAGCTGGCAGACGCCCCCACAAACCGTTGGGGTATGGCAACCGCCTGAATCATCTTTTCGGAAAGCGTCCGCCGTTCCTCCTCGCTGCGACTGTCATCATCCATCAACTGGTTGTACTTTTTGGCAATTTCCTTCCACGCCGCACCCGGAAGGTAAATCACCCCGTAGGTCATCAACCCGTCATTGGTCATATAGCACACCGTTTCCCCCTTGGCAAACTGATACACCTCGGGAATCCTCGCCCCGTGCCAGTACCGTCTGGTACCCCTGTGGTCTATCTGCACATAATCATAGGGCACACCATCCTTGTAGGAGTAGATGTATTCAAACCCCCGTTCCCCCGACATCCGTGCCTCAAATCCATCCGGGGTGGTAATCAAAAATTCGCTCCCCGTCAGTTTTGCCGTGCCGTCTGTACTTTGCACGGTAATTTTGTCGGTATTGATAAATCCGGCATTGATCCAGTCAGCATGAAGTGCATCTGCAATCAACCCTTCTGCCGTTCCCACCGTTCTCCAGTCCCAGTCGCCGTTTTCCTTTTTACTGTCGGCAACCGCAAAAATGCCGTCGGATATCACCATAGCACGGGTGGGATTGTCCGGGTTGTCCACCCAGATATCCCCCAGCTGATGTACCGTAAGCCTGCGGGCGGTGTGTTCGCCCACCTCACTGACCATCTTCCCTCTCACATTGTCCAGATATTGGCTCATCACACAACCCGACCGGTCGGTCATCCGGTTTACCTGCGCCGCCTGTTGTGCCACCCGCTCGGCGATACTGCGCGGCGGCAGGGAAAAGTTGGATAGGGTAATCTTGTCACGCACCGGTTCAAACGGATATACCTCCATCTCCACCACCCGCGCGGTCACATCCGCACCAAGCACCTGATCGGTCACCCGTACCGTGTCCCCCATCTTCACACCCGAAAGCTCGCCCGCCCCCAGCCGATAACTCACACGCGGCAGGTCGATTCCCTCGCTTTCCGCATTGCTCCACTGCTCCAACCCTTTTTCATACAACTCCTTCGGGTCGGTCACCTCAGGAAAATCCATGCTTCCGCATCTGATATAACTGTAATTACCCTGCAGAGGACTATCCAGATATGGTTTCCCACCATTCACCGATGAAATATCCAGATCGTCCTGCCCGTAAGGGTAGAGGCGCGTAATCAGGGCGGCATCATCCACCGAACGGGTAATGCTTTGTGTGTCCCTGCCATAACGAATCACCCGTTCGGTGCGACTCCCCCTTTTCTTTCGCAGGTGCAGGGTGTAATTGTCGCACTCCCGTTCTCCGCCCACCTGCTCAATCAGTTGGTTCATCACCGCGGCAGGGTTGGTTTTTGTCCCGAATAAGTCGGTCGGCTTGGTAATTTCCACATCCCCCACCACAAATTGTGTCCCGTCAAACGCCTGACGCAACATCTCTTCGGGCGTCTGTCCGATCCATCCGTCCACCTCGATTTCCCCCGACGGTGTGCACAAATGAGGAATATACTTGCAATCTGCCGCCTCATACCACACATGCACACACGAAATATGTGCAAACGGCGCACCGTCACCGCCCCGTCCTTCCTCCACCGAGCGGATACGAAATAGCTGCCCCTCCGCCTTGATATAGGCATCATACACCATCTGCGGATACAATGCGCTGTCCCGTCCGATAGAAAATGTCAGCGTGTGTCCGCCGTTGAGCACCTCTTTGATGCAAACCTCCTGCACATCGGTCAGCACCCCTGCACCAAGGGTGGTAAAATCCGTCGTCCCTGCCGGATATAATATCATCAGTTCCATCGTTTCTCCTTATACATAACGGGTGCGCCAGCGCACCTGCGCCGATACCGTCCCCGCCGTTTCCACCAAAATTCTGTTTGCCCCCGGCGAAAGTTCAAAAAAGCTGCCGCGTGCACTGTGGTTTACTGCCACGCCGTCCTTTGTCACGGTCATATTCTGGCAATCCACCACCAATTCTGCCCGGTCAATTTCCTCTGCTACCACCAGTTCCTTTTCGCCGTTTTTCAGGGTAATCTCCTTCGCACTTCCGGTTATGGTAATCACCGGCGGCACGTGATATCCCCGGTTCCCCAGCAAAATCTCCCTCTTTCCGGTTCCTTCCTCCAATACTGCACAATCCTCACGCCGTTCGTAGCGGTAAGGGTCACACCGAAACACCAACGGAAAGGATCCGCTCATCCCGGTAATATTGTCCAGCGCATACAGGTTTACCGCCTGCGCCATATAATAAATGTCCGGCTCCCCATCCGGCATCAGTTTTGCCTTGCCGGCCGTTGCAAGCCACAATCCAATCCGGCGCGCCTTTTCATAAAACTCCTCGGTACTGTCTGCGGCAAAATGGCACTCATATCCAATTAGACGTGGCTTAAAAAACAACCTCTCCTGCGGATTGTGGGTGCTGTAATCCCTCTCGCCGTCCATCCCGTACCATTCGGCAGCGGTGCGTTTTGGCTCTGCAAACAGCGATTGGGTGGTCAAAAGGGTATACAACCCCATATCATCCAGACTGTGCTTTCCTGCAAAGGTAAATGAATTCCAATCCACCTACCACTTCACCCCCTTCGCCATGAGCGCAGAAATTGCCGCCCCGTATAGCTCCTGTGCACCCGAAATTCCGCTGATGCGTTTTGTTCCGTAATCGTTGATGGTAATACTGGTGCTGGTGCGGTTGTCCACCGTCTTTGCACCATATTGCCCCATCTGCATCCCGTTTATGGCGGTAAGGTCTGCCGCAATCTGTGCACGCATGGCAGAAAGGGATTGGGAAAAGATGGAAAACTGCTCCAGTACCGCATCCGCCACCGCCTGGTTGGCAGACAGAAGCATATTTCCCAGCCCCGTCTGGTAGGTGCGCATCTTGTCGGTACTTTCTTTGGCAAATGTGCTTTGCACCTGCGCCGCCTCAGAAAATGCCGTCTGCACATCCTGCATGGCAAGGTAGGTGCCATTTGCGTAAATCAGCCCCAGTTCCTGCGCCTTTTGTTCGCTAAGTGCTTCCAGATATCCCTTTTCCGCCTCGGCAGAGGCAAGAATCTGATCCTTCCTGGATTCCAGTTGTGCCTTTGCCGCGTTGTCCTCCAACCGTTCGGTAATGTCGCCTATTTCGGCACGGATGTCCTCCAGACGTTCCTTTCCCTCACGGGTCTGGGCATTTTTATAAAGCCTTTCCTGTGCCCGAAGTTCACTCAGTTCCTCTTCCAACTGTTCATCTTCTTTGGCAGAACGCTTTCTTTCATACTGCTTTTCCAACGCCTCGATTTCCGTCCGTGCCGACTCATCCACCGCATCCTTGCGTTCCTTGATTTCGGCAAGATATTGCCGGTGCTGTTCCTTTCGCTTGGCAAAGATCTGCTCCTCAATGTCCAGCACACCTTGGGCGTACTCCTCCGCACCAATCATACCGGCAGCATAATATTCACGGGTATATTCCAGCATCCGTTCCAACCCGTCCACATATTCGTCTGCCGTAATGCGGTTGTTGAGTTGTTCCTGCTTGAGCCAGATGTTTGACGCAGTGATTCTGTCCCGATACATCTTCTGCCCGAATGTTTCCACCCGTTTCGCATACTCCTGCTCATCAATCAACCCTGCCTCCATGTCGGCGCGGTTGTTTGCCGAAAACCGTTCAAATGCCGCCTGCGGCGTATCGCCAAACTGTCGCCAGTCATCCTGATAGGCGCGCTCTGTCACATACTCCAGCGACCCCATATTGCGTATCTCTGCTGCCTCTTTCCGCAGTGCCTGAATCCGCTTTGCATGTTCTGTTTCCAGCTCTTCTGCTTTGGCAATGTACTTGTTTTCCAGCTCCAACCGTTCCTCCTTGGTTGCCTCCTTCAGATGGACAAGGTCCTCGGCATATGCGCGGTAACGGTCGGCACGCGCTTTCAAATTTCCGGCAAATTCTTTTTCCGACATCTGACCGGATGCCAGCTGATACTCATTCCATCTCTTGTCGGCATCCTCCTTTCGGGCAATCTCCTCGTCATGCGCCTTGATGCGTTCTTTTCTCTCCCGCTCGGCTTGTTTTCTCGCCTGTTCGGCTTGCTTTTGCGCTTTGGCATTGGCTTTCTGGGTCTGTGCGGCAAGCTTTTTGTTCAGCTCATACACCGCAATCCCTGCCTCTCTCACCACGTCCATGTCATACGCATAGCGTTTTGCCGCATCATTCCACCAGGAAATCTGCTCCGCCGTGCTCACCTGACCGCTTTTCACTTGGTAGGAAAATATATCATATTCTTTTTTGAATTTCAAATTATCTCTGCCCATATCTCACCTGCCTCCTTCCAGCCATGCAGCAAACGACCGCGCCCCCTGCCTGCACACAGGTCTGTCCCCGGATTTTAAACGCATTCTGGCAAATACCGCCGCCTCGTCCAAGCAAAACGCTGTATATCCGTCATCAAGCCCCAGTATTTCACTCATCGCCCTGCCGGTCTGCTCGCACACCTGCAGTACCCGAAAAAAGTTTTCCGAGCCGACGAAAGCAGGCCAGAGCGGCCGTACCTCCTTTGACAAAATGATAAATCTCCATTAGCTGGCAATCGGTAAGTGCTTCCTTCACCTGCTCGTAAGCCGGTTCAACCAACGCCTCCTGCGCAATCACATGCACCGTTTCGCCAATCTCCGAAAGACTCGGCTCGCTCGCTCCTGCCCCTGCAAAATCAAATAGTTTCGCCACCGCGCCCAAAAGCGGATTTGGAATTTTCCCTGCCCGGGCCATGGACAAAACACTCGGACGCCTGAGGGTTACCTCCATTTCTCCGCACCCGTCAAATGCAGAAATTACCGTCTTTACCCGATTCATCCGGCAACCCCTCCTTCATCAGGACAATGCCGGAAGTTCATCCAACAGCTCCACCGTCACGGGTCGTTCGCCTCGTTTTGCACGGGAACGCAGGGTCATCTCCGGAATGTAAAACTCCCCGTCCTTCAAGGAATATTCCACCGGCTTACCCTTTGCGTGCAGGAAGGAAAATTTATAATATCCCAACGCACCGCCGTCACAGTCCACCTCCTGCGCATACAGGGTAACCGTCAGGTTTTCCCTCTCCAACGCCACCCCTGCCTCGGGTGCTTCGTATTTTACAAAATTGTCCGCTTCATCCTTGGTCACCACACCGCCGTCCACCAGTGCAAGCAATTCGGGAGAAAATGTGTTGTTTACCAGCTTGATGTCATAACCCAGCACAATATCCTCGGTACGGATGCTGCCTAAAATCTGATTTTTCACACGGTGAATTTTCTCCTCGCCCTCACTCATATAAGGGGTAATCCCTGCCTCGGATGCCGTTTCAAACACATAGCTTTCTCCACCCTCGCACTCACGGGTAATCTGTGCACGCACAATGTTTCCCAGTACATGCTCGTCCAACTGTTTTATGGTATTGTTCATGATTTTCCTCCTTGATTATATCTTTCTTACCGCCCTGCAACGCACAGGGGCACACCACACGCGCATCTGCTTATCATAGCGTATCTCCGGAATCCCCGGCATCACACTCAATACCGGCTTTACCGCCGTCCTCACCGAACGGATAAACCCTTCCAGTTCCGAATACCGCCCATCCGGCACACAGCAAATCAGGTCATAATACGCCTGCTCGGCACAAACACCATGCCCTTCCTGCGCACCGCCACACACCACGCATACATATGCCTCTGCCACAGGTGCCTCTTTTTTGCCCGGTGCACATACGTCAAATCCTGCCGCACGCAGGCAATCAAATATTTTCTTCCACATCTTCACTCAACCTCTTTGCCGCACGGTGCAAAGACACCAGGCAATATACCCCTGCCACCTCACGCACATGCAGCACCTCATATACCGCCTTGCCAACCTCCGCAAAATCTCCCGGAAAAATTCCCGGATTTTCCTCATAGGGAATCACCATCATGGGGGTGCACCCCTTGTCGGCCACACCCACCTCACTGGTTTGGCGGGAAATATACGGATTGTCCCGATGGAGTAACTCGGAAAAATATCCCTCGGTCACAACCCCTTCCTCCCATATTCTGCCTTCTCCGTATTGGTCTGCAACATAGCGGTAAAACCGAAACTCCTCACATATTCCGCGCCGTTTCATGGTGCGGAGCAAACGCATTGCCCATCTGAGGTTCAATTGCCGTCCCCCCGTTTCAACACGCCGCCTGCATCGGGGCGATAGAGCCGTGCGAGGGATAACCAGTACCCCCGCATGGACTCCATCTGAAGATCAGACAGGTCAATCCCGTCCTGCTCCGCCTTGATAATCAATCCCCGATAGCTTGCCGCATCCACATTCCCGTCAGCCTCTTCCAGCAGACGGATCAACTGCGCCTCCTCAAAAAACGGGTAGTCACTCTCCCTTAAGTTTTCCTTGAGCCTTTCCAAGCGCACGTTCATGTTTGCCACCTCAGCCTCGGCTGATGATGCGTGCAATCGCAATATTCTTGTGGTTGATTGCATTGCCGTTGCCGTCGGTTACCAGCGACCAGTTTGCACCATTTTCCAATTCTGCATTGGTGGGGGACAGGGTTGCCATTTCAGTCTTGGTAAAGTTTACACCAAACGGTGCAATTACCTTTCTTGAACGGGTATACAATGTGGTCTGTCCGCCGTTTTTCTGCTCATCACGGTCCATCGCATAGGGCACTGCCGCACCCACATCCGCATAGTCAAACGCACCTTCTCCCAGCACATAAGAGGTGTATGCGGTATACCCGTCCATCTCCTCTGCCGGCATGGAATCATCCACCAACACGGTACGTCCGTTCCAGGTGCCCAGTGTCAGTTCACGGCAAATGCCCTCCGCATCGGTATATTTGAGGCGCTCAATCAGGTTGAGATTTTCCAGATTGGTTGCAACCGCCGAGTGAAGTACCACCACCGAAAATTTGTCCTTGTTGTCACCGCAAGCCTTCTGCATGGCGGTGTTGAGGGTGGTTGCGCCCACGGCATTTTCGCTCTCCTCACCCGAAATGTCCAGCGTGTGCCCATCCACAAACACCTTGTTTGCTCCGCCGCTCATGGCAAAAATACCCTTGAGCACGCTCATCATGGTTGCCTGATCCACCTCGTCCCAGTAGGTTGCCACCTGCTGTGCCACATTGTCCATAAAATCGGTACCGCCTGCAAGGTCGGAGGCAAAATCTCTCTCCACCCATGCCTTTGCGCGCCCCACAACCACCATAGACTGCGCATAGGTGTTGGTGGTGTCTGCGGTAATGTCGGTCTGTCCGTCATAGTTGAGTGCCTCCCCGTCAATGGGTGCAAATACCGGCACAGTTGCATAATAACTGCCCGTCTGCTCGGCAAATACCGCCTTTAAGTCATCACGTCTGTTGAGCGCTTTGGAATTTACCAGTTCGGTCTTTTTCAGGCTCGGGATGCGCTCCACATACTTCCCGAAAACCTCTGCATTAAATTGTTTTGCATCAAATTGTGCCATCTTACATTTCTCTCCTTTTTTAATTTAAAATTCCTCTTCTAAGGCGCATTGCCTGCGAATAGGTCAAGCCGCCCTCGTCGAGCACCGCCCGTTTTCGGGCAAAATTCCCCGGTGTCAGATACCCTGCATCCTTTTGCTCAAACAGGTACCCGTCACTGTCCTGCATTTGGGCAATCTGTTCTTCCAGCAGGGGTAATGCATCCTCGGCATCCGTAAGTGCCTGCATGTCCAATAACGCCCTTGCCGCACGCACATTTTTCGCGCCTGCCTTGATGAGTGCCGCATCCACCATTGCATCCATGCGGATTTTCGCCATTTCGCCCTCCAGCCCGGCAATGCGCTCCTCTCTCTGCGCCATTTCGCCCTCCAGTTCGACAATGCGCTCCTCTCTCTGCGCCATCTCGCCCTCCAGTTCGGCAATGCGCTCCCCCCTGCGGACAAATTCCTGTTCTGCCTCGTCTGCCTGTGCCTGGGCGTCGGCACGGGATATGTAGCTTTCATCCAGTTCCTCCTGAAATCTCGCCAGCTCCTCCTCATCCGCCATCTCGCCCAACAACGTCTTCCATCGTTCCAGCATTCTTCATCCCTCCTTTTTTGTTTTCTCTATTTTCACACACCATCACCGGTGTATAAAAACGGCTCAATTCCCCATTTTTCGCGGTAACTCTCCACACTGCGCACTCCTTGTTCCACCTCTTTGAGGTCCAGTGTGCGCTCCGCATCCTCATCATCCGTCACGGGGTAGAGGTGTTCAATCCTGATCCGGTATTCTGTTTGGGGCAATTTTTCTCCCCTCGCACGTCCCAGTGCAATCACCCCATCCACCAGCCATCGCAGGCACTTGTCCCAGGCAAGCCATCTTTCCTCCGCCTTGCATTTTAATTCCCAATACAAGGTCTGCATGGCTTTTCCACTGGTAATCACCCCCGAAAGTGTATCCACCGAGATGTCCGGCACCTCCAATAACGCATACATATCCGCCTTGGTACGGGCTAGTGCCCCCTCCAACGCATCCACATACGCAAACTTGCTCTCCAGCTTTTCCAGACTTGCCTGCACACCCTCACCGGCCGCAGGATCAGTCTGTAAATCCACCAACGCACCCGGCGAAATTTTCATCTTGTCCAGGCATTTCCCGCTCGCATTTTTTGCCACCGTAATGGGAAATAAATGAAATTTCAGCGCATCCGCCTCGTCGCTTTTGAGCCGGTTGTAGCGGTCCTGATCCGCCATCATCAGGGCAACATCACTGGTTCCGCGCAAATCCCCCGTCAGTGCGTCGTTAATCACCACATACGCAGGGATAAAGGTAAGCCCGGTATCCTTTCCAAGCATGACCGGCTCTATCATCCTGCCATATCCGTCATAAATGGCCTCATCCACCAAGCAGCGTCCGTTCTCCATGTAAAACCGCTGCTTCCATAGCCGTTGGTTCTTTCGCTCCGCCTCGTCGTTTATGGCATGGAAAAATATTATTTTCTGCAACCGGTCTGCATTCTCCGGCTCGGTTTCAAACACAAATTCGGTAGAGGGGCAAAAAATCGCCTCTGCACCATCTTCTCCCTGCCATAATTTCAAGGCAACCCTTCGCCCGATAAAGCAATCCCTGCCGGCCGCCGAAAGTTTTGCAGAAAGCCCGGTTTTTTCTAATGCCTTGCGCACATACTCCTGCAACGCCTTTACCCCCTCACCATCGCCCTCCAGGGTAATTTCCGGCGCACGGGAAAACATAAACCGCGCCTCCTTGTCAATGAGCTTTCGCACAAAATTGGTCACCTGACGGGTGGGAACGTAGTCGGTTTGGTCGCTCTCCCACATCTGCCCCACGCCGTCATAGCATTGGTAAAGCCGTATCGCCTCTGCCATGTCGGCTAACACTTCCCGGGCATATACTCCACCCAGCTCTTCGGTAACCATCCTGGTCAATCCCTGATATTCCATCCCAAATCCACCTTTCTCATTTCTTTTTCCTCAAATTGTCATCCTCAACCTCGTAGAAAATAGCCTGCGTGCTGTTCCGCCTGTGCAATGACACCTATGCCTTTCCCTACGATCGTACATCGCAATGTTTTCAGGCTTCCCCTTGAGTAAATACTGATTTAATCTAAAAATGTAGGGGCTGGCGTCCTCGACAGCCTGCAAACGCCCCTACCTCGACCGGTTCTCTCGCTCGGACACAAAAAACCGCCCCATCACAAAATACCGCACCGCATCCATCGCATGGTCGTTTTGCTTGACCGGTCGGTCCTCGCCCCGTTCTGCCGCATCCTCATCCCACACATATGCGTAAAATTCCCGCACCGTATGCTCCATCCCGACGCAAAACTTCAACCTGCCGCTCTCCAACGCATTTCCCACACGCCGTATCCCGTCCACAACCGCATTGTTTGCCTTCCTCGCCGCAATCCCACGCCGCCGCAATTCCGCCAGAAAGGATGCCGCCGACGGGTCTGCAATCACCTCGCACGCCGTGCCGTCTAAAAATGCTTCCAAATCATCCGCATACTCCACATCCGTCTTGCTCCGGCCTTCCGCGCGCCCGTCGTAATAATACTCCCTGATGCCATACCACACCCCGTCTGACTCGCCAAAGAGCAAAAATACCGTGGGGTTTGCCGTGCCGTAATCCACCGCCGCACAAAGCCTTGTAAATGTCCGGGGCAATGTTTCCACTATATGCCGCTTTGGATCAAACATATCGTAAACTGCACCCTGCGCCGCCGACCACTCGCCAAGCACAAACCGCCTGCGAAATACCCCGGTATACAAACTCTCATACCGTCTGCGCACCTCATCACTCAATGACGGATTGTCCCGCATGGTAAAATGCAGATATAAAAGTCCCTTTTGCTCCGCACGGTCAATCCAATTTTTCTTAAACCAGTGAAAGGGTCCGTCCGGATTGCAGGTAAACCAGAATTTAGACCCCGCAACCGAACATCTTGCCACCGCCTGGTTGACAAAACTCTCGGCAAGCAGCACCGCCTCGTCAAATAGCACCCCTGCAAGGGTCATGCCCTGAATGGCATCCTGGCAATCCTCATCCGCCCCGCCAAACAGATAAAAGAAATTGCGCCTGCCTCCCTTGGATATGGTAAGCTTGTTTTCGCCCCGGTTGTCCTTAACAGAAAATCCCTCGGCAAGCAGCATGGGCACCAATGGGGTAACCACATTGCGCCGCAATGATCTTGCAGTTGCACCGCACATGGCAAATTGCATCCCGTCAAAACATTGGTTTGCCCATAACATAAAGGATAACGCCACAGCCAATGTCTTGCCACTTCGCACCGACCCGTCGGCAATCACCCCGTTGCTGTGGGACACGCCGCTTTGCTCCTTCCACCAGGTCAGCACTTTTCTCTGTTGCAACGAAAAGCCGCAAAACCTTCCGCTCAATCCTCCCACGCCCCTTGCGCCGCTTCTCTGAGTGCCTCGGCAAGTCCGCCGTCCTCATCACTTTTCCCCTCCTGCAGATCAAATGCCCCTGTGTGCAATCCCAGAAGGTTCAATGCACGCATCTTGTCGCATAGCTTAATTTCCACACCCTTTGTTCCCTGTTTGATTTGCGCCACCGCACGCATTTTTTCGGGTGGAATTTCCTCGGTGGGCAATGCCACCACTCTTGCCTCCCCTTCCTCATTTACCACCTTCATGTAATCTGCTATGTTGGCAAACGCTATGGTGGATAATTCCCTGATTACCTCCGAGCAATCCGCATCCGCCTGCGCCGCCATCTGTTTTTTTCTTTGTTCGATATAGCTGCGCATCTCCTCTTTCTTCATCAGTTGCACCGCATGACACTTGCTATACCCCGACCTTCGGGCTGCGGCAGATATACTCCCGTCCACCAGATATTCCTCCGCAAACCGCCGTTGCTTTTCATTCATTTCGTCCACATTTCCCTTCGTTCCTTCCTGCTTTCATCCACATGCTCTGCCAAGTGCTTTCTCATACCCTTTTTCTCTCTCAACCGCACTCTCCCCGAACTTGTTCCTCCCTCTCCAACGCACCCACCATAGCCTTCTGCCCTTGCCTGCCCCTTCTCACACAAACCATCATTTTCCACATCGTAGGGACCGGCGTCCCTGACGGTCAGCAAGAGGCCCCCTTGTGTAAAGGGGGCTGTCTGCAAAGCAGACTGGGGGATTGTTCTTACCCTGTTTTTTCCTCCCTCTCCAACGCACCCATCAACGCCGCAATCCCTTCCAATACCTTCCGCGCATGGGTCTGGTCATAATCGTCCAGATACCGCCGCACCTTCTCATAATAACCATCTTCCCGCGCCTCAAGTAACGTCTGCTCAATCTCCCGTAACGGTCGCCGCATCATCCGTGCCGTCTCTGCCGGTTGTTCGCCACGGATGTCCCACACACAGATAATCCATCTGGTCTGTTTGGTAAACGGTCTGGAAAGCGCAGTTTCTTTACCTTCACATGAGCCATTGCCTTCTGCCATTGCCCGCCTCGTCTTACGCAAGCTATCGTTCTCCACATCGTAGGAACCGGCGTCCCCGACGGTCCGCAAGAGGCCCCCTTGTGCAAAGGGGGCTGTCTGCAAAGCAGACTGGGGGATTGTTCTTACCTTGTTTTTCCCTCCCTCTCCAACGCACCCATCATAGCCTTCTACTATGCTTTGCCCGTAGGGACCGGCGTCCCCGACGCACCGTAAGAGGCCCCCTTGTGTAAAGGGGGCTGTCTGCAAAGCAGACTGGGGGATTGTTCCTCTTTTTATTCTGTCCATCCTGATGTCCTCTTCTTACTAATTTCGAAATTTCTACACAAAAACTTACGTTTTCCGTATGTTTTGCATTATAGCAAACCCATTCCGTAAAAGTCAACCCTTTTTTATGAAAAAATTACGTTTTACGAAATTTTTGTCTTGCATTTTCCCAAATTCCGTGTTACACTGGTCTTATCAAATGATAAAAAGGAGATCGTATCATGAAAAAATTTCTATGTACCGCTCTTTCTGCAGCATTGTTGTTCTCTGCCGCCTTGGCATCCGACACACATGTAGTTCCCTACACCAATGCCGGCAAAGAGGTAGATATCGTCGCCGTCATCGGTGAGCTCACCCCCGAGATGCAAGCCGCTATGGAGCAACACGCCGCCCAAACCGCAGACAATATGTCTGTCTTTCTCCCTGCGCTCAATACTACCGTGGGTGAGGCCATGCAGCATGTCGCACAGCAAATCAACCTGCTCACTCCCCTTATGGAAGATGGCATGGGTCCCACCGCCGAAAAGAGAGAAAAACTTCGGGAGCTTAGCGCATATATTGATGCCATCAACGAGGTTCACCCCATCCAACTCAGCACCGTCATCGAATGGCAGAAAAAATTCGATAAATATACATACTTTCTGAAAATTAGTCCCACAAAAACATGGGAAACGGTCAAGACAGACCTCTTCCAATTCCTCTCCGGATATATCCAACCTGCCAAAATGATGACGGTTGTGGGTAGCACGGCACACACCAAAACCTCCCTCAATGAGGAAGACGTCTCCAACCTCACAGAAATGATCTCTGTTGCCCGGCAGACCATCCATCTGGAAAAGGATCCCAGCGAGTTGCGCCGCTTTGGCTATTTCACCCTGCATCTGCGTTTAGAGCTCATGACATTAGAAAACTACGACGCAGTGCGCGACACCCTCGAATCCTTCCTCACCGATACCGGCATCAGCACCTCACAGATTGTTGCCTTTTCGGACATGGAAGGTCACTGGGCACATGGCGATGCCGTTGCCATGGCAGATTCGGGCTATGTCAAAGGCACTGCCGCTCCCGTCTATGGCGTCACCACCTACAACCCCGAGGGCAATGTCACCCTGGGCGAATTTTTGGCAATCGCCACCCGTGTACTGGAAAAACAAGATATCGGCACAAGCCCGTCGGGTCACTGGGCACTTTCCTATTTCAACCGGGCGATTGAGCTGGGTCTGTTCACCCAGAGCGATTTCTCTGCAACCGCACTGGACACACCGCTTTCCCGTGAGGATATGGCATACCTTCTGGTTGCTGTGGCGAGGTCATATGGCAGACCCGTCCAATCGGATGAAGGCATTACCATCCCCGATTTCGGATCGGTTTCGCAAAACCGCAAGCAGGCAGTCAACAGTGCTTATTCCACCGGTCTGTTAAATGGTGATGAGCAGGGCAATTTCCTCCCACACAACAACCTCACCCGTGCCGAGGTTGCATCGGTATTTTATAGAATTGTCAATTTCTCCGGAAGGAACTGATTGTGATGAATAATATCAGATTACGCCGTAAGGCACTTGGTCTTACCCTTGCAGAAGTCGCCAAACAGGTGGGCGTACGCGACGCCACCATCCAACGCTACGAGAGCGGTGAAATCCGCACCATCAAGCCGGAAATTGTGGACGCACTCTGCCGTGTACTGGATTGCACCCCCCACTATCTGCTTGGCTATGGTAGCCTCCCCACCCGGGGCGCAGTGCGCGTACCGGTGCTGGGCTATATCCCTGCCGGCATCCCCATCGAGGCAATCGAAGATGTGCTGGATTATGAAGAAATCCCAGCCGCCTGGACAGAGGGTGGCAGGGAATATTTCGGCTTGCGCATCAAGGGCGATAGCATGTTCCCCGAATATCGGGATGGCGATACTATCATCTTCCGAAAGCAGGAAACCTGTGATAATAACGAAGATTGCGCTGTCCTGGTCAATGGCAATGATGCCACCTTCAAACGGGTGGAACGCCATCAGTCGGGCATTGTGCTAAAACCCCTCAATCCGCAATATGAATCCCGCTTTTTCTCCAATGCAGAAATTGAGGAAATGCCGGTACGGATTCTGGGCGTGTTCTGGGAGCTTCGCCGTTCCCGCCGCACCACCATGTAATTCCCCACCATTTTCATACTCTCAATTATCCCAACATCAATATTCGCCAAAAAGCGAACCCATATTCCTCCTTGTGTCTATCTAAGGTATGTGTTGCAGTCCAAAGGACTGCAACACATACCCCAAGCAAAAATTCCCCCTCCAAGATTGGAGGGGGTAAGGGGGAGGTTGATCTATATCAAAAATATAACAAATACTTAAATCATTACTCTGTGCTTAAAAGAAATCGTTTTTCTCATCAAAAAAATCCCTAGGAGGTTCCCCATGAAACTTGCATCCACAACCTGCGATTTTGAATTTTGTCCCACCGATTATCCGGAACGCATCACCCACCTGTATAACGCAGGCTTTCGCCACATCGACCTCAATATGATGGACCCCAAACCGGACGACCCCCTCATCTTTGCAGACGATTGGCAGCAAACCGCCAAAGCTCTGCTTACCCAAGCGCAAAGCCTCGGTATGGACTTTGTGCAGGCACACGCCCCCGGCGATAACCCCATCTCCCCCTTCAATGCCGATTACACCGCGCGTGTCATCCGTTCCATTGAAGTGTGCGCATATCTCGGTATCAAAAATACCGTCATCCATCCGGGGAGCCTGCCGGACATCAGCAAGGAGGAATGTTTTGAGCGCAACCGCGCCTTTTTCCGTACCATTCTCCCCACCGCCGAAGGTTACGGGGTCAACATTTTAGTGGAAAATATGTATCGGGTAGGGGATAGCGACGAATACAACCTCTACACCGGCGCCGACCAACGTGAATTTATCGAGTTTGTCAACCATCCGCTGCTGCACGCTTGCTGGGACACCGGTCATGGCAATATGGACGGCTTGCAGTATGACCATATCACCGCCCTCGGCGAGCACCTGTACGCGCTCCACGTCAATGACAACCGTGGCGAAAAAGACGAGCACCTTGCCCCCTATATGGGCATTTTGAATCTGGATGACCTCATGTGCGCATTGCTGGATATCGGCTATCAGGGCTATTTCACCTTTGAGGCGGTCACCGCCCTGCATCCGGCGAACTACTGGTTTGATACCCGCTATGAGTTCCCCCGTTTCACCCGCCTTGTTGCACCCTCACCCGAGGTATACGAGGCATACGATACCTTCCTCTGCCGCCTGGGTAAACATATCTTAACTACCTACGATTGTTTCGAAGAGTAATCTTTCTATCTAACCTTAAAATAACACATCACCGATTCTCGCCCATCCTTTTCCCAACGAATTTGCGTTCCCCCTCAAACTTTCCCTTTCCGTTTTTGTTTCACATCCGGGCGAATCGGTCAAAAATCGCGTAAACAAACACGTTTTGGCGAAAAAACAGAACGGCTATTCCCCTTCTTTCACACACAAAAAAGGACTATCCCTTGTGGAATAGTCCTTTTTTCTTTATGCTTATTCACTTCTCAATTGCTCCAAAAGCCCTTCGAAATATCCGGGCAACGGTGCGCTAAACTCCATATATTCCTTGGTTGCAGGGTGCACAAACCCCAATGTCTGCGCATGCAGCGCCTGCCCCGCCAGCCGGTAGGGGTTTTGCCTGCTGCCGTATACCGGATCTCCCAACACAGGATACCCCATATACGCCATATGCACACGAATCTGATGGGTGCGTCCGGTTTCCAGCCTGCATTTGAGCATGGTTGCCCCGTCAAAATATTCCAGCACCTCAAAATGGGTCACCGCATTGCGCCCGTCTGCCACCACCGCCATCTTGGTTCTGGCACTCGGATGCCGCCCGATGGGTGCATCCACTCTGCCGCGGCGATCGGGCACCTGCCCATTTACCACACAAACATATTCGCGCTTGACCGATTTTTCGCCTATCTGTTCGGATAACGATTGATGCGCAAGGTCGGTCTTGGCAATCACCAGAAGTCCCGAGGTGTCTTTGTCGATACGATGCACAATCCCCGGCCGCTCGGCACCGCCGATGCCGCTTAAACTGCCGGCACAGTGGTGCAACAGTGCATTGACCAGTGTTCCCGTCCAGTTTCCCGCTCCGGGGTGAACCACCATGCCCTGCTCCTTGTTTACCACCAGCAGATGCTCATCCTCATACACCACATCAATCGGAATATCTTCCGGCGCCGCATCAATGGAACGCATCTCGGGCTCGTCCACCATAATCACGTCACCCACCTTCACCCGATAACCGGTGTCAGATGGTGCGCCGTTCACGGTAATGTTTCCCGATTTAATCAGCCGTTGTACCTGCGAGCGGCTCATCCCGTCCACCGAACGATCCAGCCTTTCTCCTGCAACGCTTATTATGATTTCACGCATCTTGTCCTTCTTCTCCGTTTTCAAATTCCCGATCATTTTGGGTGGCATCCTCTGCTTGCTCGGATTGTTTTGCCTCATCTTGGGGTTCCGCTCCCACACGGTCAGTCTCCCCATTGTCATTCGGGACAAATTCCCCCACAAGGTCTGCTCCCTCAACATCGTCCGGGGCATTTTTTCCCACTTGGTCAGGTTTTTCCTCTCCGCCAACCTGATTTTCTCCGTCACTTGCAAACAAAATGTAAATACATAGCGCAATCGCACCGGCCACCACACAGATGTCCGCAAAATTAAACACCGGAAAATCAACAAAATCAAAGCGGAACATATCCACCACAAACCCTTTTTGCAACCGGTCGATAAGGTTTCCCACCCCGCCTGCATAAATGAGGGTGGCAGCAAGCTTCATCCATATGGATTGCGGCTTTTTCTTCACCAGAAACACCGTCAACGCCAAAAGCAGCACCGCCGTCACCACAATGAAAAACCACCGCGCATCCTGCAAAACGCCAAAAGCAGCACCGCGATTTTCCACATACGCAAGGGAAAACAACCCCTCAAGTATCGTCTGCACGCCATCCGGCGCAAGGGCTCGGATTGCCGCTATCTTGATGAGTTGGTCCATCACCACCAGCACCACGGCAACCGGCGCAATCCACATCATAATGCCTGCTCCAGCTTGGCAATACCTGCCTTCACACGGGCAATGGTATCCTCCTTGCCCAGCAACGCCGCAAGGTCAGGACCACCGCCGGGGGTGAACGCCTTACCCGAAACCGCCACACGCAGCGGCCAGAGCACCAGCCCGTTTTTCACTTCACGCTCTGCAATGTGTGCAAAGAGCGCATCGTGGATGTTTTCCAGATTCCACTCGGAAATCCCCTCCAATACGGGGAGCATCGCCTTCAGGCTTTCCAGCGAATTTTCCGGATTGGTTTTCATCTTTTTATGATTGTAAAGGTCAATATCATAATCAGGCAGCGCATCGATAAAGTCGATCTGCTCGGGGATGTCCGAGAATTTCTCGGTACGGTCGTGCAAAAGCCCCGACAGGAACAATGCATCAATGTCCTCACGCTTGTACGCCTTTTCATAAAACGGTTTTGCATACTCCAAAAATTCCTCTGCGGTAAGCTTTCGGATATACTCGCCGTTAAGCCAAGCCAGTTTCTTCTCGTCAAAGATGGCGGGCGATTTGCTGATGCCCGACACCGAAAATTCTTTTACCAGCTCATCGAGTGTAAAGATTTCGTTTTCCCCTCCGGGGCTCCAGCCAAGCAGTGCGATGTAGTTGATGATGGCATCTTTCAAATATCCCTTGTTGATAAAATCCTCGTAGGATGCGTCACCCTCACGCTTGGAGAGCTTTTTGCCCGACTCCTTCATAACCGGAGAAACGTGGATGTAGGTGGGGATTTCCCAACCAAACGAATGATAGAGCAGGTTGTATTTGGGGGTGCTGGACAGATACTCACTGCCACGGATGATGTGGGTAATGCACATCAGGTGGTCATCCACCACGTTTGCAAAATTGTAGGTGGGCAGTCCGTCCGATTTTAACAGCACATTATCGTCCAGGGTAGAATTTTCCACCGTGATGGAACCAAATACCTCATCCTTAAAAGTGGTGGTGCCGCGCTGGTCAATCTTCTGCCGGATGACATAGGGCACGCCTGCTGCAATCTTTTCAGCAATCTCCTCCTTGGTCAGGCTCCGGCAAAAGCCGTCATATTTGGGGGAAATGCCTGCCGCACTTTGCGCCTCTTTGAGTGCCTCCAACCGCTCCTTGTCGCAGAAGCAATAGTAAGCACCGCCCAGCTCCACCAGTTTTTCGGCGTATTCTTTGTAAATACCCCGACGGTCGCTCTGGATGTACGGACCGTACTCGCCGCCCAAATCCGGACCCTCGTCATGCTTTAAGCCGGTTTCTGCCATGGTGCGGTAAATCAGGTCAACTGCACCCTCCACATAGCGTTCCTGGTCGGTGTCCTCAATGCGCAACACAAAATCGCCGCCGCTGTGTTTTGCCAGCAAATACGCATACAGTGCGGTACGCAGGTTGCCAATGTGCATATATCCCGTCGGAGACGGGGCAAATCTGGTTCTGATTTTATCCATATGTGATTCCCTTGCCTTTCTTTGGAAAATATAAATCCGCTTATTGTGCTGCTTTCACCAGCTCGGCAGTCTTTGCGATTGCCTCATCAATGGTAAGCTCTACTGCCTCTGCCTCGGCACGCAACTTGTATTCCACAATACCCTCGCCCGATTTTCTGCCCACCGTAATGCGGATGGGGAAACCAATCAGGTCGGCATCGTTGAATTTTACACCCGGGCGCTCGGGACGGTCGTCCAACGCCGCCTCAACCCCTGCCGCCTTCAAGCGGTTGTAAATATCCTCGGCAAGTGCCATCTGGTCGGCATCCTTGTGGGAAACCGGCACCACCACCGCATGGAAGGGAGCAACCGACATGGGCCAGATGATGCCCTTTTCGTCACAGTGCTGCTCGATGATACCTGCCAGACAACGGGTTACACCAATGCCGTAGCAACCCATTACCATAACCTGCTCCTTGCCGTTTTCATCCAGATATACGCAACCCAGTGCATCCGAATATTTGGTGCCTAACTTAAAGATGTGACCCACCTCAATGCCACGGCAGGTGGAAAGCTCCTTACCACACTTGGGACACTTGTCGCCGGCAACGGCATTACGGAAATCTCCCACATGCGCAGGGGTGAAATCCCGTCCCATGTTCACGTTCTTGATGTGCATATCTGCCTCGTTTGCGCCCACCGCCATATTCTTCATGGCAGCAACCTCTTCATCGGCAATCACCTCGATGGAAAGTCCCACCGGACCTGCAAACCCAACCGGTGCACCGGTAATGCGCACCACATCGTCAGCCTCGGCAAGTGCCAGTTCCAAGCAACCCAAATGGTTTTTCAGCTTGGTTTCGTTTACCTCGCGGTCACCACGCACCATCACGGCAACAAACTTGTCATCTGCCTGATAAAGCAGGGTTTTGGCAAACTGTCTGGGGTCGGTATTGAGAAATGCGGAAACCTCTTCAATGGTCTTTGCATTGGGGGTGGGGATTTTCTCCATTTCCAGCTCTGCCGCATCGCCATTCCACACATCGGCAACGCTCTGTGCTTTTTCCTCGTTTGCACAGTAGCCGCACGAGCAGTATACAATGGTATCCTCACCGATGTCGGACTTTACCATAAATTCCTGCGAACCCGAGCCACCCATGGCGCCACTGTCGGCATCCACAATCAGGTAATCCATATCCATCCGGTCAAAGATGCAACGATATGCATCATACATCTGCTTGTAGGAAATGTCCAGTCCGTCGGTGTCGCGGTCAAAGCTGTATGCGTCCTTCATGAGGAACTCACGGCTGCGGATGACACCAAAGCGCGGACGGCGTTCGTCGCGGTATTTGGTCTGAATCTGATACAGGGTAACCGGAAGCTGCTTGTAGGATTTCACGGTTGCCTTTACTGCATTGGTAAAAATCTCCTCATGTGTGGGGCCAAGGCAAAAATCTCGTCCGTTGCGGTCTTTCAAGCGGAACATATCCTCGCCGAATACCTCCCAGCGACCCGACGCCTCATAGTCCTCACGGGGGAGCAGTGCACTCATCAAAAGCTCCTGACCGCCGTGTGCGTCCATCTCCTCGCGCACGATTTTTTCTGCCTTGCGCAGGGCACGCAGACCCATGGGCAGGTAGGAATACACGCCCGAGGCGAGCTTTCGCATCAACCCTGCACGCAGCATCAGCTTGTGGCTTTCAATCTCTGCCTCCGCCGGCACATCGCGCAGGGTAGGCATCAGATAATGTGACAATTTCATGGTCTTTTCCTCTCTTTTTTGTTTTTTCCGTTACCTTATAGTATATACCATATTTTGCACACTTGCAAGGGTTTTTTCTCTGTTTTTTCCTTTATATATCCAACAAAAAACGGGGTCTCTTTTTAGAGAATCCCCGTTTTGCCCCTCTCTACTTCCCAATTCCTGCAAATATGTGCGACACATCTGCGGCAATTGCCTCGTATCGGTCATCATACCAGCTTTCCAGCACCAGTTCCTTGGAAGTGGTGTCTGCCTGATGGTACAAGGTATATCCATAATCAGGAATTTGAATTTTCACACCAAATTCCATATAGGCAATTTCACTCGACCTTACCGGTCCTTCGGTATCATAGTGTATCAGATGTCCGGTGTGTGTTTCTCCCGGCTTTAATTGGTAACGCATAAATTCGGGGTCATCAAAGAAATAATTATCCAGAGAATTTACACCACTCACATAATAGCTGAATGTGCAATCTGCAAGCTCTTCGGGTAGTTCGGGTACCGTGATGGTAAGGTACACTCCGTTTTCATCCTCTTTCACATACATCTTGGACAACGCCTCTAAATTGTATTTGCGTGCCACCTCGGGTTTGATCTTGCCCTTCATGGGACCGGCGGCGGTCACAATGTAATCGCTGTGCTTTTGCGCCTGTGCCACCACTTCCTCACGGGGGATATAGTTCATCAGCCGGCAAAATACCACACACAGTTCAGCACGGGTCATCCTGCCGTAGGGGTCAAAATTGCCATCACCCTTGCCGGTAACCAATCCTGCCGAATATGCCTCAAATACCTCTTCCTTGCACTCTGCAGAATCGTCAATGTTGTTTTCAATCCCCTCCAACTTTCCGATTCGCTCTCCCCGGTACCGAGCAAGTCTTACCAGGAGCATTGCCATATCATTACGGCTAAGCGGTCGTCCCATACCATAATGATGATATTCTGCAGGACCGGCAAAAACATACCCGTCTCGATCCGGTATCTCCTCCCGATAGACAAAATCCTCCATGCTCCGCGGCCATTCACTATAATACTTATGAGGCGCCCGAATCATTCCCTCTGCCACCATTGCATCATAATAAGGGAATGCCCAGCACTCCTCGGAAGAGCTCATATCGATTTTGTCCGGCATTACCAATCGTGCGGCAATGGCAAAAAATTCCGCCGCCGTCACATCGGCGTCCGGGTCAAAGCATCCGTTTCCGATTCCGCTCACGCCGCCCTTGTTGTATAGGGTCATCACATAAGGGTAATGCCACATCTCGGGGGTAACATCATCAAACGCCTGCTCCCGAAGTAACACCTCGTCCATTGCACCGATGATATTTTTTATCTGCTCCTCGCTCTTGCCTTCCAGCATACCTGCCAACTCCGGCTTGCTCTTTATAAACGCCTCCAATTCCGCATCGTCCATCGCATAGATGGGCTTGCTCTGTGCTCCCACCGTAAATGCCGACAAAATGACCACCCCTGCCGCAACCACCCCGGCAACCAACCGCAAAAACTTTCTTTTCATGTATAATATCATTCCTTTTTCAATATAATATATCCCATTATACCACCATCCCCATCCATGTTCAATACATAATTGCATCCCCACGACTAGAAATTAGGGCTTGACAAAATCAATATTTCTGCTATACTATTTCTTGTTCCGGAACAATCATTTTAAAAAACGGGGAGCTTGCGCATGCAGGCTGAGAGTAAGCGTATTGCCGCTTTAACCCAAAACCTGATTTGGATAATGCCAACGTAGGGAAATATTTGTCTCGATCCATGCAATCGAACCGAATTCCCTCGGTTCGATTTTTTTGTTGGGATTGTTCTTTTCTGGAATTTTGACAAGAAAGGACGAATGAAAATGAACACAAAAAAACTAACCACAAGTGCGCTCATGACCGCACTTGCAACGTTGCTTATGTTTATCAGCAAAATTATTCCCGCCCCCTGGCTTCAAGGCGGGAGTGTTACCCTGGCATCCATGGTACCCATTGTCTTTATCGGTATTCTCTATGGCACCAAATGGGGGATTTGCTCCTCTGTTGCATTTGCTCTCATACAAATGATGTTTGGTTTTTATCCGCCACCCACACAAAGCTTTATTTATTTTGTGCTGGTCGTTTTGCTTGACTACCTGCTTGCATTCGGAGTGCTCGGGCTTTCGGGAATGTTTTATTCCCTGTTTGGAAAAAACAAATTTGCCATACCTCTTTCGGCATTTACCGTCACATCGCTCCGCTACATCTGCCACATCCTTTCGGGGCTGCTCATATGGGGCGTTTATGCGCCCGAAGGGCAGGGGGTACTCATCTATTCCCTCGTTTACAACGGAAGCTACATGGTACCCGAAATCATCATCACAACCATTGTAACCACCATTCTTTTTCGGGGTAACATCCTTTCTCGCTCCGCGCGGTAAACTCCATTCTCCACTTTCATCTCCGCTCAGAACGTATAACTTCACCTTTTGTGGGAAATACTGGTATACGAGGACATTTTCACAAAAAAACTCCTTTTTTCGAAAATAATGCTTGCTATTTTTCCATGCATTTGGTATAATATTCATTTTTCATTTGACAAAAGTGGAAAAATATGTTATACTACAAAAAATGAGGTGACAGAAAGTGGCAGAAAAAAATCAGTTGGATCAGATTAAAGAAAGTCTGGAAGGCTATGTCGGCCGCAGAGTTCAGCTGACCGCAAAACGCGGGCGCAAAAAGCGTATTATCCGCCGCGGCGTGATCGAAAAAACCTATCCGAGTATTTTTGTCATCAAGCTCGATCAACCCGACGATGAAACGCGGGAGAGAAGACTCACCTTCTCCTATACCGACATTCTTACCAGAGCGGTTGAGGTTGTGGTGTTCAAAAGCACACAACAGGGCGCATAACCAAATACACATCCTGCTTTCAAAAGCGACTTGAAGACCTTTCTTCGGGTCGCTTTTCAACGTTGTATCCGTCAAAAATTGCACAGAAAAAGCGTGACCGAAATTTGTCACGCTTTTTATCATTCTTGCGGATATTTCCCAAACACCGTAAAGTCAATCACGCCTGCCTCAATCCCCTCAGGGGTTCCCGTAACGGTAAGGCGTACAAAGTTTGCCGGCACCGTTTCAAAGGTTTCATAATCCACCGCATAGTCGGTGGTGTTGGCGGTTTTATCCACCACCGTCACCCAGTTTTTCTCGTCGGTGGAAACCTCCACCTTGTATTGGAATGCGCCGGGGCATCGACCCTCGGCGATGTTGATATTCACATCACGCCAGATGATGCGCATTGCCGATGCCAGATAACTTCCTCGCAAATCAACAGTAAGGCTCTTTTCGTCATCCTCTGCCGCCGGTTGCCACCAGGATTGCAGGTTTTCGTCCACCGCATAGAGCGGATCTCTGCCCGGTGCACTGCCCGACGCATATACCGGCATATTGATGGTCAGCGGCACCAAATCGGTCGCCCCGTTATGATACGGGTCTGCCACTGCGCCCGGTGCCCATTGCGGGGTATCGGTATTGGTAACCATCATAATCTCCCCATTTTGGTCCACCTCAATCGGGTCCATACCAATGCGGCGTTCAAACTTAAAGGAATAGCTGATGGGAATGGTGTAGAATGACCAGTAGGTGCCGTTGGGTCCCTCCACAATACTCCCGTGTCCGCCGCCACGGGTCAATCCGTAGTTGCGCGAGCAGATGGGATTTCTCTTTTGATACACAAAGCCTGAAAGCGGACCTTCGTCCGAGTAATACGCGCCGGTCGCATAGGTGCCGAATGCCGTACCGCTACCCGAATAGGTGAGGTAATAGCGCCCGTTGATTTTCACCATCCACGCGCCTTCGATCCATCCAAGCCCCTTGTGCTGACTGCGTGCGCCAAAACATTCCCAGGTGTGCTCGGGGTGAAATCCGATCAGGTGTATCGGGTCGGTCAATGCCTTGGTAGGGTTGTCGCCGTCCAGCTCCACACCATAGATGGCGATGCCACTCTCTTTATCGGTAAAATTTTGGGTAAAATACAAATACAGGCGACCATCATCGTCCGAAAAGAGCATTTTGTCCGGACCGTCCACCTTTTCACCGTTCGGATAACACATATGCCCCACCTGTTCAAATGGTCCGAGCGGATTGTCTGCCACATAGAGCATAGCGCTATCGCCGTTTGCACACAGGTAAATCTTGCCCTTATGTACCACCACGGTAGGTGCATAACCAATATCCACCGGCTGAATGGGGTGGTGCTTCCATGTTATAAAATCTTCCGACACATACGCCATGCCATAGCTGGGGTACATATACCATTTGCCCTCATAATAAATCACGCTCGGGTCTGCCAGCGAGCGATGGTCGGGGGCTTCATAGCCCATGGGGTAATTTTCCACCTTCATGGGATTGCAATAGGTGTTTTTGTATGCATTCATGTAACATCCCTCCGTAAAAATCCGTTAACGTCATTGTATCATGCAATTCGATTATTGTCAACGAAAAGCCGTGCCTTCCCGTTTGCAGGAAAACACGGCTTTTTGTGTTTGATTTTTTAAATTCTCTGCTCCATAATGCGTTTGATATTACCGCCCAGAATTTTTTTCTTATCCTCTTCACTGATGCGTGCATAGCACACCCAACCCAGCTGAGGCGACGGGTCACGCATGGGCGCATCCGAACCGTAAATCACCCGCTCTGCACCAACCTCGCTCACCAGAAATTCTACCATGCCGCGTGCCGTGGAGGTGTAGGTGATATCCAGCACCACATTGGGGTGCTTTTTGGCAACGGCAATGTTTTTGCGTGCGTTGAAATAATCCGCACCGGTGTGTGCCATGATGAAGGTTACATTGGGATAACGATCCGCCATCTCATCCACCTGCTCAGCAAAATCATCACACGCGGTGTGGATGAGCGCAGGAAGATGGTGCTCATTGGCATAGGCATACCAATCCGCACAAATCTCATCGGTATGACGGAATTTCTGATACGGCGGATAGGGTTTGATGCCCACAAACAGGTCGGGGTTTTCCTCGTGTGTCCGGATTACCGCCTCTGCATCTCCGGGGTAATTGACATTACACACCGAATAACCCAGGAATTTTTCAGGATGCTTTTTCGCCGCACCTATTGTTTCGTTATTTGCATCGGATCCCTCGTAAGCAAGTCCGGTCCACGGTGCGGTAATGGTGGTATCCACACCCATCCGGTCCATTTTCTTTGCCATGGAATCCGGATCGGGATTGGGCATAAAATAGTTTACCGGCGCACCGCCGCCCACAATATGGGTGTGCGCATCAATCACCGGAACCGAGATGGGCAATCCTGCATCCGCCTCGGCTGCGATGGTGTCAAATTCACAAATGGAATCATCATACAACTCCAATTCATCCGGCGAAATGCCAAACAGACGGCAGGCATTCCCATGTGCCACCAAATCCTTTTCCTCTTCGGTAAGGTCCGCATATTCCACCATGGCTTTCATGGCTGCCATGCTACTGTATGGCCATGCACTGCTGAAAAGAACCCGCTCGATGCCAAAATGTTTTTTGCTCAGCTCCAGAATATCATTGAGTTGATTGGAGGAAAAATCAAAATACAGATTTGGGTAACGTTTCATGGTCTTGAAAAACACCCGTGCCGCGCCCCAGTGAATGCCATACATGATAATATTCAATTTGGGATACGCCTCGGCGATTGCCGCAATCTGAAAGAGTTTTTCAGCAGGGTTACAGTGCACAAAAATGAGTGGACGATTGTAGCGTATGAGCACCTCGGCAATTTCATCCAGATAATCAGGATGCTTTTCGGGACACGCCAATACAAAACCCCGTACACCGCTCTGGAGCAACCGTTCAAAATAGTCCGGTTCACCCGTTTCCATCGGCGTAGTGGGAGTGACCGCCGCCAGTGCAAACAGGCGCGACTGTTCGCCGGCGATGCGCAGCGCATTCTTGTTTGCCTGCACAACATACTGCTCCAAACCGATATTTTCAAAAATTGCCGCACCATGCACTCTCGCATATTTCATATCTTCCAGCAAAACCTCATGTTGATAGGGATAATCCTTGTTCGGCACAGTAGGACGGCCCTCACGCGCAAAAATTTCAAAATACTTTCTCTGCTTCATCGCCCTCTCCTCCTTGGAGAAATTATGTTTACAAGCGCATTGTAGCACTCGCAGTACCCATTGTCAATACTCTTTTTTGCGCAAATTCAAACTTTTTCCTGTTGCTCGTTTCTGCACAAAAAATGCCCGCAAAATGCGGGCAAAGAATACCTTCAAAATAAATATTATCCCTTCCGTACCGGAACAGATGTTTTGCACTGAATATCGGCAATCACTGTGTCCACTTCCTCTTTTACCGGCATGGTAATTTCGGGCACATCCTTGCCGAGCGCGCGGTATTTTCCCTCACCCAGCGAATGATATGGCTCAATATCCACGCCAATGATGTGGTTAAACTTCTCCGCCACACGCGCGATTGCTGCATAGTGGTCAGGGCGCGCATTATAGCCGGGTATGATGGGACAGCGCAACACAATATCCTTGCCCAATTCATCCAAAAGCTTCAGATTTTCCAGTATCACGCGATTGTCCACTCCCGTGAACTGCTGGTGCAGTGCAGGAACGCTCTCCTTGAAATCAAATAAAAACAGGTCGGTATATGCCGCGATTTTTCTCAGCGTGTCCTTTGCAGCAAAGCCACAGGTTTCGATGGCGGTATGTAACCCCTCTTTCTTGGCTTTCTGGAGCAATTCGAGCGCAAATTCGGGTTGAAAGAGTGGCTCGCCACCCGACAGGGTCATGCCACCGCCCGAATTTTCATAAAACGTCTTGTCCTTCATCACCTCGGCAATTACTTCATCTGTCGAAACAGTCCTGCCACAGATTTCCTTGGCACCATTTGGACAAAAGAAGTCGGGGGTATCCACTGTAAGATGTGCGCATCTGCCACATCCCACACACTTGTCCGGATAGCATAATATCTGCTTTTTCACACTGCGACTCTCGGGGTTGTGGCACCACACGCAAGATAGAGGACATCCCTTGAAAAACACCGTGGTGCGGATGCCCGGTCCATCGTTGACACAAAATTTTTGGATATTGAATATCTCACCCGTCACGATTGTTCCCCCCTCATTTCTCGTTCAATGCAATTATCCCACGTTTCTTCTGCTCCGTCAAGGCTTTTTGTGTTGATATTTTTTAATAAGCCGTGCGATTGAGCACCGCAATCTGCTGCCATTCGGCAAGGCTTACAAAATATTCGCTAAACCCGTAAAGCCGCACGGTGAGGCTCTTGTATTTGTCAGGGTTTCTCATGGCATCACGCAAGGTTTCTTTATCCACCACCGATATCCCTACATGAAAGCCTCCCATCTGAAAATAGGAAAGTACCAATGCCTGCAAAATGTCCGGACTCATTTTTTGCGAAAAAGTAAGGTTTAGCCCACCCGTCACCGTTCGTTCAAAGGGTAGCTTGGAAAGACTCTTTAAAAGTGCGGTGATGCCGTTTTTGTCCGCCCCGTAAGTGGGGGACTGATTTTCGCTGAATGGTTCTCCTGCCTTCCTGCCATCCGGGGTTGCCCCCACCTCGCCTGCCCAGAAATTATCCCGTTGCAAGGAATAAAAGCCGGGAGCTGCAAAAAAGTTCCTTTTCAACACCAGAGCATCCGCCGCATCAAGAAAGGCGTTTGCCGCAAGCACGGTGTATTTATCGGCAGCGGTGTCGTTGCCGAATTTGGTGTAATTCAAAATCTCCTGCCGCAGTTCCTCGTGATTTTCAAAATTGTTACGAACAATGGTGATAAAATCCCGATATGTGTATCGCTTTTCCTCAAACACCAGCTTGTCGAGCACCATCAGCGAATCGCCCACCGTGGCAATGCCCGGGCAAAAGAGATTAAGGAGATTGTAGGGTGATGTTCCATCACACGGATACCGACACTCGACTGCACTGTCGGGCATCAAAAGTGCATCCAACAAAAAATATTTTCCTTCGGCTTGGGTGCGATCCTGCTGCTCCTCGTCGGCATTGTGTTGCATATCAGCGCACAACCTGTGCCGAAATGCTTCCAGCACCTCTTCAAGACTGGTGTAATCCCCACCCTCCAGCGTTTGAATGAGTATCTGCGGCACCGGAACGTAATACTCACGCCGATAGGTGTGATAGTGCAAATCCACCGTACAGCAGGCAGAGTAGGTATAATCCTTTGCAATCTTCTCGTCAATGCCCATGTTGATAAATGCCGCAACAGTGGCAGGATAGTTGTAAATATTCATTTTATCGGTCAGTACGCTTTGCGCCTCAAAGACCTTTTGGGTAAACGCCGTATCTGCATCGGGTTTTAGCAACACAGTAATCTCCGGCTGTGCCATGTTGGAACGCATTGCCGCATCCAGCACCACCGTCGAAAATTCATTGGGCACCTCTCCGCCGATATTTACATATTGTTTTGACGAAAATGATAAAACTGGCTTTGTGCGGTAATCATATGCACATCTGCCGCAAATTTCGTTTGTTTTAACCAGAAATCCTGCCAGCAATTCGGCAAGTTCTTCTCTTGTTTCTCCGTTTTCAAGTGCCTTATGGTAATACGTCTCCATATACCCGTCAAACTTACCAAACGCATAATCCCGCGCGCCCACATAGCAGCTTGCAATCATATGAATGAGCCATATTCCCTGCAACGCCGAATAAAAATCGTACGCCGGCTCAAACGGCACGATGCGCAGCGCCTTTGCCATGCGTTCGCGCCCCATACGCTCCGCCTCATCGGCATAACGAACGGCAAAGTCACGGATGGCATCTACCAAAATGCGCGCATTGTCGGAAAATTGCAACGATGCATCATCGCCCTTTTTATGGGCAACCGCGCAAATTTCGTCCAGAATACCTTTCAGCCCTACACGCAAAAGCTTTTCATAATCAAAACTCATGTGACCGGTTGCTTCCAGTAATATGCTCGGCGCTTTCATTCCTTCATCCGGCAATCCCTCCACCACACGTCCGGCAAAATAGTCACACGCATAAACCGGCGTGGAAACCTCCGACAGCAAGGTGGCAAACACCCGTGCTTGCTTGTCGGCACCGTTGTAATCTGCCATTTCCTTATCCAGCCGCGCAAGTATGCGCTCCCGCTCAATAAAGCAGGCATTGTCATCCGTTTCAAATATCAGTTCTTTTAATTTTGATAAATCAGGCATGGCAATCCCTCTTTTCTGACTATTTGGTTTCCTCACGGCGGATAAATTCCTCCTGCCCGTCCTTGGACATATCCACAAACACTGCACTGTAGCCGGTAATGCGCACCAGCAAATCCCGATACTGCTCCGGGGTTTGCTGCGCTCTTCTCAAGGTTTCATTATCGGTGATACTAAACTGCAACTGCATTCCGCCCTCACCAAAATAGGTGTCGATGAGCTGCTTAATCAACGTCGCATCCGTCTTTTCACCCGGGCACAGTTTCACATTGAGTACGCCCGAATGAATCCGGTCAAAGGGGAGCTTTGCCACAGAATTGAGCAAGGAGGTCACCGCAGGAGCACTTCCCACTGAAGGTGCAAGATTTTCGCTCAACGGCTCGCCTGCCCGTCTTCCATCTACTGTCGCCCCCATTTCCTTGCCGTCCGCCAGATGGTTGGAGTCGTTTAAGGCAATGTTTAAGGTAACCACATCACGCACCCCGTCGCTATTTGTCGCTTCCTCGTCGGTAACATCTAACAGCAGATTCATAATCCGTTTCATCACTGCATCTGCTTTGGGGTTGTCGGTGCCGTATTTGGGGGCTTGCTTGCATGCCGCAAGCAGGTCGGGGCGGGATTCAAAATTATCTTCTGTTGCCCCAACCAATTCGGATAAGGTACACTGCCCTTTCTCATAGACCACCTGTTCAACCGCACAAAGCATATCGGTTGCGGTGCCGATGTTTCGCACCAGCACATATACGGCAGGGTATTTGGCTCCGCCCAAGTCCATACTCCGCATTTTTTCCAGCGGACCTTTCAAAAAGCAGTCGGTCATGGTAAGCCGACCGTCGGAGGGAAGGAGTGCTCCCCGATATTTTTTTCGGTAGGTCGCAAAGCAAGGGGCGAGTTCTTTCCGGAATTGCTCTGCCATCATGCGGTAGATATCTTCCATACTACCAATTTTCGCATGTTCTTCCAACACGCGGTTGATGAGATGGGGGATGGGTCCGCCCACCATGTCCACCACCTCGCCCCCGTCAATGTCGGGCCAGTTGCAGGGATGGATGCCGTAATTGACCGCATCCTGCGCCTCCACACCGATGTGGCGTTGGGCAGGAATCATGGTTTCATCATTATAAATCAATATGGACGCATTGCTTCGGATTTTTTCGCTTAAAATATCCCACAACGCATCACTGCGGTCACGAGTGTGACGGCAGATATATACGGGGTTTTTCAGTCCCGGATGAATGTGCTCTGCAAAGAGCAGGGTAAGCGGATTTTCACAGTGGTCACCGCCGTTGCTGTAACCGCCCAGCACAATGTAACCGGGCGAATCAAACACATGGTTGCGATCCCATCCGGTGTGATAATAATCCTCGTTGAGATACGCCATCTGGTGCTCACCTCTGCCCAGATGCAGGCTCATTTTTGCAGAAAAATCGTCAATGAGATACCCAGTCTCTTCCCGGGTCAGTCTGCCCTCTTTGAGGTCAGTGAGGTATAGGGGCAGGAGCACATTGTCCAACCGCCCCACCGAAACACAGTCCACACCCGCGCCCGAATAAATGAGATGGATGTTGTAGACAAACAAAATCATCTGCAATGCCTCGCGAAAAGTTTTGGCACCACCTTCGGTAAGAGCTTGGCATACGGCGGCACAATCTTCCATGCCTGCCCTCTTCGCCTGCTCCCCATACCGCTCGATGTAACGCAAAATGCCCTTGTATATGAGGCACATCCCCTCCAAAAAATTCAGCACATTTTTGTCCTCGCCACTTTCTTTGGCAAGCCGGATTTTCTCCTCGCACTTTTGGATACGCGCAGGAATCCCCTCAAAAACCACCCCACTCCAATCCAGGGTGGTGTGCCCAAAATTGTGCCGGGTAATGGGGTTTTCATAAAGGTTTATTTCACTCCATATTTTCTCCAGCTGCGCCTGCTCCTCGGGAGTGGGCACATGATCGTCAAATCTGCCCAGCAAAAGGTCATATTCTAAAATGGGCAGAGATGCCTTGGAAAGGATGTGGTACATGGCATTTCCCAGTTGGAGGGGTTGGGGCAGATCTTTTACCATCTCCCACGCCTCGTAGAGCAGGAAATACCGTTCCACCAGTGCACTCTCCACCGGCTTTTCCCGTAGCATTTTTATGGACGCGGCAACCGATGCCATCGCTTTTTGTTGGTTTGTCATATGGATTCCTCCGTCTGTTACAGTTGAATCTCCGCAAGGGTTGCGGGCAGCTCGTGCGCCGTGTTGAGCACAATATCACTGGTCACCACGTCAAAGCAGGATACCACCAGTCTGCCGTTCCAGATAATAGGCTCACCCGGCTGGTCCAGTTCGCCGTTTAATCCGTCAGTATCCCCGTTACAGCAGAGCTTGGTCACGGTGGCATCGGGTGCAACCTTTACAATCGCATTGGCACAAAAATCTGCAATATATAAATTGCCCTCAGCATCCATAATCATACCGTCAGTGCTTTCCAGATTTTCCTTGTCCTGCGCCCAGATTTCGTTTGATTTTACCGACAAATCCTCGTTGAAGGTGATTTTATACACAGCACCATCGCCGAAATTTCCCACCAAAAGATTTCCGTCACGATCAAATTCAATTCCGTCCACACCATACTGGTCATCCGGATTCTGGGTCAGGAAGGTGGTCAGGATATTTTCGTCCTCCAGTGTATTGGTAATGTCAATATTTTCATCCTCCAGCCCGAAACGATACACACAACTGACCAGTTTCCCCGAAGGGTCTTGTACCAGTTCCATGGTGCTCTGGGTTACATAGATGTATCCGTCCCGGATTCTCATGCCGTTGGGATGCTCCATGTTTTTGGCAACCACAGTGGTTTTTACAATCTTGTCCCCCTCGATGCGAACGCGCAGAATCCTGCCCTTGCGCACCAGCTCGGGTTTTCCGGGCCACCCCTGGTTGTCACAGATATACAAATCGCCATCCGGTCCGAACGCAATGCCCATGGGGGAGGCAAGACCGGTTTCCTCATGCACCGGCACATCGAACCATTTGCGGATGTTTTTGTCCTTGTCTATCTTTAAAATACACCCCGGCAGGCTCTGGTCTGCATAGTTGGGGCAGGCGAGGATAAGATTGCCCTCTTTGTCAATGGTCATACCGTCAGGGGTTGCAACATATTCGGGCAATGCCGCAAATAATGTGGATTGTTTCATGGTAATACACTCCTTTACATGGTTTCAAATACGGGTTTTAACGAATGATACAACGCATCAAATCGTGCTTTTTGTTTGTCATATGCGCATGCAACGGACGGGTTGGGGGTGTTTTGCTGCTGAATGCGGATGAATTTTTCCGCCACATCAAAGCTTTCAAACGCACCAATACCCACACCTGCAGTAATTGCCGCACCCATGGAGGTGGCTTCTTCCAGATCGTCGGGGATGCGCACCGTAACCCCCAAAATATCTGCCAGAATCTGCCGCCACACCTTGTTTCGGGCACCGCCGCCAATTAAGATTAAATTGTCAATACTGCTGCCGCTTTTGCGAAATGCAGATAAAATCAGCTCCAGATTATATCCCACACCCTCCATCACCGCGCGCAACATATCGCCCCGCCCGTGATTTAAGGTAAGTCCTGCAAATGCACCCTTTGCTTTGTCGTCCCAACGAGGGCTTCTCTCTCCAATCAGATAGGGCAGAAAAAACAGATTTTTTGCTCCCACCGGAGATAGGGCAACCTCTTTGTTTACACAATCATAGATATCCTGCTTGTCATACGCCGCATATCCATCCACCGGTGCAAACAGATTGCTCACCGCCCAGCTGAGCGCGCCACCGCCGGTTTGCATGGTGCCGCAGGGCATGGTGTACCCCGGTACAATGTGTGCAAAGTTGAAGGTGGTCATATCTTCATCGTATATGGGCTTTTTAGTTGCAAGCGAAATCCAGGACGAGGTACCCAGGCAGCAATTTGCCACCCCTTCCTTTACCACACCGGTTCCTACCGCGGCGCAACAACCGTCACCGCCGCCGCAAACTACAGGCGTTCCTTCCATCAAGCCACACTGTGCTGCCGCCTCTTTGGTAACCTTACCTGCCACTTCCACAGAGGGCAAAATGTCGGGCATTTTCCCCTTGTCAAGCCCCGACAGGGCAAACAGGGTGTCCGACCACTCCAATGTGTTCAAATCCATCAGGCAGGTGCCGGATGCATCCGAATAATCGGTTACAAACCGTCCGGTCAGTTTATAAATAATATAATCCTTTGCGTTGAGCATGGATAGAATCTCTTTTCGTATATTTACCAGACTATTTTTGTGCGGAATTAACTCTGCTTTTTGATACTCTGTAGATATGCATATGTCTGCATAATGATTTAGTAAATATGTAATTTTAGACACAATCGTATCTTCTCTAACATAGTGAACATTACAATGGTTATGGTTTGAATAATATTTACTGCACTCATAATAAATATAACTTGACTTGTTTGAATCCGTTTTAGCCGAACTTTTCTTTGCAATCATAGCACCACCGCAATCAGCACAAAACAGCTTGCCTCTTAACATTTCACGGAAATCTGCTTCAACTTCAGCTCTAGCTTCTTGTTTTGCAAGTTTTTGAAGTTCGTTATTATTTACTGCTTGTACCTTATCAAACAATTCTTTAGAAATAATTGCAGGATGAGCATTTTCAATGACAGTCCATTCGTCCTTAGAAGTACGCTTTTTAACAGAATCACAAGTTTCCTTTTTCTTTCTCCCATGAACTCTGTTGCCGATATAAGAAACATCATTTAATATTTTTCTTACTGTTGTTCTGTTCCATTGGCTTTCTTTTAGTTTTTCATCTGTAGTCATATCTCTCATATATCGAAGCTTTCCGGGGCTTGGAACATTTTCAGCATTTAAGTAGTTCACAATGGCAGAAATACTGGAATTGTCAGCCCTCATTGAATATATTTTTCTCACGACTATAAATGTTTCATCGTCAATGGCATATGTATTATTTTCTGAATCCCGTAAATATCCATAAGGAATACTGCTTGAAGATGGAATAAACTCACCGCATGATATTTTGCCGGAAATTGAGGAAGACACCTTTTTCGAAGTATCCTTTGACACTTGATTATCCGCAACGGTTTGCAATATCACCCCAATACCGGGAAGGTCGTCAGAATCATTTATACTGTCATACTGATTGTTTATGCTTATAAATCTGACCTTCATTCGTTTGAAATCTACAGCTAAGAGAACTCCTAATTCAATATAGTTTCTTCCTAATCGCGAAATATCTTTAACGATTACACAGTTGATAATTCCGGACTGTATATCGGACATCATTTCGCTAAATGCTGGCCTTTCAAAATTTAGCCCCGTATATCCGTCGTCAATATATGTTTTCACACATATTGTGTCTGCAAGTCCGTTAATATAACTATCTGCTAATAAAATTTGGTTTTTGATAGATTCACTTATACAATTGTCACCGTCCGCTTCAGATAATCGAGCGTAAATACCTATTTTAGTCATATTATTTTCCTCCTTTTTTAGTTTGTTGTTTTCTTCATATTTGCTTTTTCTTGCCATTGCCTCGCTCCTGTTTGCTTTTTTAGCATTATTATAACACATTAAAAATTCCTCCTTTGTTTTTATTATAAATTTACCCCTTCATAAGGTAATAACGGTAAAAAACATCCAAATCTAACCACTCAGATAAAAATGTAACATAAATGTAACATTACTTTGTTCAAAAATTCCTCCTTTCTATAAAAAATGCCCGCCTATTTTTAATAGACGAGCATTTCCCTTATTTAATTTTCTCTGCTTCTGCTAACATGTTTTCTATAAAAATTCCATATCCCCTCGTTGGATCGTTTACGAAAACGTGGGTTACCGCCCCGACTATTTTACCGTTTTGAATAATTGGCGAACCTGACATCCCCTGCACAATGCCACCGGTAACAGCAAGCAGGTCGGGGTCGGTTACCCGAAGCACCATTCCCTTGGATGTAGCGTCGGATAAGTGGGTTACCTTTTCAATGGCAATGTCAAACCATTCTGGCTCGCCATCCTCAACCGTGCACAAAATCTGCGCATCTCCCACCTGCACCTCGGTGCGACCTGCCGTTTCCAGGGTTTCCCCCTGCAAGAGAAAAGCGTTGGTCATCTTGCCATACAAACCAAAATCGGTATTGGCATCCACCTCGCCAAGTGCCGCATCCTTTTGTGAAAATGCTCCTCGAAGTTCCCCCGGGCTTCCCTTTTCGCCACGTTTTACCGACAAAATCTTTGCCGGTAAAATCTGCCCTTTCGCAAGTGGTAGCAGCTCTCCCGTATCCGCATCGGCAATCCCGTGTCCCAACGCACCAAAGCGACAACTCTGTGGTTCCACAAAGGTAAGGGTACCAATCCCCGCGGTGGAATCACGCACCCACAAACCCAGTTTGTACCTGCCGTCTGTCGCATCACATTTGGGAGCAACTGCCTTTTGCAGAATCTTTCCGTCCCGTTCCAATGTCAGGGTAACAGGATTCCCTGCCGTCTGATTGATGCGTTCGGAAAATGTCGAAATGGCTGAAACCTTGTCGCCATCCACCTCGGTAATCAGGTCGCCGCACCGCAAATCCGCCTCCCGTGGGGGGCAAACCGTTCCGCCGCCCGATTGCCGAAAATCCGAAACACCAACCACCAGTAAACCTCCGGTATATAGCTTTACTCCGATGGCACTGCCGCCTGCAATCACCCGCGCAGGCTCAACCACCTCCACCGAAACCGCCTTTACCGGCAGGATGCCAAACAATTTTGCCTGTACGGTATATCCTGCGGATGTCCCACCATCGGTCACCCTGCCGCCCACCAGTGCACCCGACCGCCCAACCGGCAGCTCTGCACTTTCAAACCGCACCAGGCGGGTATTGAGTTGCTCGGGCAACTGTCCCTCCATCAGGGTAATGGTATTGGGCAGCAATACGGCAGGCAACACACCAAGCGCACAAATCAGTATGCCCACTACGCCAATTAAAATTTTCCTTTTTTTCTTCAACATCACACACTCCCACCGTCAAATCACTGCTCTTAATTTGACCGCGACAGGGTTGTTCTATCCTGCAAAATAATTCGCAAAAATGCTAAAAATTGATGTGTGGATGTAATAATAATGTTACAACCTTGCGTTATAATAAAATTGTGATATAATAAAGGTAGAAAACATATTGAATCATTATCTTAAAACATACAAAAGAGAGGATTGTTATCATGAACCGTACCATGAAACCCATGTATACCGGCTCATCTCCTTATGCACGCCGCCGCAGAAGGCGCCGCAAAATTTTGATTTTGTGCGGTGTTTTAGTTGTTCTTCTGGCTGTTGCAGCTTTGCTTGCCGCCACCCTGTCAGACCGGGACGATCCGGCACAACACCGCATCAAAGCAGTAGAGGGTGCTCTTGTGGATGCTCCGCCGGTGCCCGAGGAGATTGCCCGACGGATTGCCGCCATGCGTGCACGCAAAGAAGCGCTCGAGGCGTACAACCGTGCCGTCGCAGAAGGAACTGCCGCAAACCATCCTGCACTGCTTCCTGCACTGTATAATCCGGATGGCGTAAAAACGGCATATCTCACCTTTGACGATGGTCCGTCCTCCATCACAGAGCAAATTTTAGATATTCTGGCAAAGCACAACATCCGTGCCACATTTTTTATGTTGGGAATGCGTGCCGAGCAAAATCCCGCACTGGTCAAACGGGTGTATGAAGCAGGACATAGCATCGGCAACCATAGTTATTCGCATGATTATGGCAAAGTATACGCATCGCCCGAAAGCTTTGCCGAGGAGCTCAATCATTCCCGTCAGGTCATCAATACCGCTTTGGGGCTGGATTACAACAACCTCATTTTCCGTTTCCCCGGCGGCTCGTTTGAAGAATACAAGCATCCTTACCGGGATGTATTGCTGGAGCATGGCTACCAATATATCGACTGGAACGCATTAAACGGCGACTCGGAAAAACAAAATCCCGACAGTGCATACCTGATGAACACCTTAAAAGAATCGGTCGCCGGTCGGGAAGACGTGGTGGTGCTCATGCACGATGCATCGGCAAAGCAGGTTACCGCAGACACACTGGAAGAGATGATTTCCTTTTTAAAAGGCGAAGGATATACCTTCCTTCCGCTCACCAACAGTGCCTATTAAAATTTTTTAAAAAAGTTTCGCCAAAAGCGGAACTTTTTTGTTAACCCACACGTCATATGTGTGTAAACAAAATCCAAGGAGGAAAAATTCCAATGAACTACAAAAAATATGCAGCAATTACCCTGGCTGCCATGATGGCAGCGTCCCCGGCAGCATCGCTTGCCGATTATGTTCCCGGTAAGGAGATTGACCCCAACGTCATGAGCACCCGTATGGCGCAAAGCTATACCCTGACCATCAATGGTAACGCAATCGAAAATGCCGCCATATATGAGTCGGAAGGTCACACCATGCTCCCCCTCCGCAAAATTTGCGAGGCACTGGGCTATGAGGTTACCTGGGAGGAAGAGAGTAAACGCATCGAGCTGATTCGCCTGCCGCATTACATAACCCTCACCCAGGGCGAGGATGGCTACACCTTTGCGCGCACCGCCCCCATGCAGTTGGGCAAAGCAACCGAGGTAAAAGAGGACGTAACCTACGTTCCCCACGCATTTGTAACCGACATTCTCCATGGTGAACTCACCATGAATGCATCTGGCGAAATCACCATCACCCAAACCGGTGAGATGACCGGCACAGAAGAACCCACTCCCGATGCCGACATCAATGTACCGGCATCCATGCCCGAAACCATCTCCGAAATCAGCGAGGGCACCATCACCGTTGAAAGCAGCGAATGGGGCACCGTTATCTTAAACATTTCCGAAGAAACCGCCATCACCGGAGCAGACGGTGAGGTTATCACCGCAGCAGACCTGATGGTAGGCGATATGGTAGAGGTGGAGTTTGGTGACGTGATGGGCATGAGCGAGCCGCCCGTAAACAACCCCGTTTCCATCACCCTTCTGCCGGCACTCGACCCCGAGATGGGCGTTGTAGCAGAAGAGGCGCAGTATATTGACCTTTGCGCAACCATCGTAGAGGTTGACACCGAGGCAGGTCAGGTAACCGTACTGGCTACCGGCATGGAAGATGATGTGCTTAACTATTCGGTACTCAACACCGGCGCACCCACCATCATCCGCAACGACAAGGGCGAAACTCTTACCCTTGCAGACCTCAAAGCAGGCGATAAGATTGATGCACGTCACAGCACCATGATGACCATGTCCATCCCGGCACAGCTCCCCTGCTTTATCATCGAGGTGGATACCGATGGCGCAGAGGCAGATTTTGCCGCTGATGCAGAGCTTGACTATGTAAATTTCTTTGCCGAGACAGAGTAATTATATCACCGGAATCAAAAAAACGCATCCTTATAAAAAGGATGCGTTTTTTGATTGACGGGACAAGGCGTTGTGCCACCGCGTTTATATGCTTTTTCTGTATTCGCTGGGGGTAACCCCGCTAAGTCCTTTGAATACCCGGTTGAAATTGCGCAAACTCCCAAACCCACACTCGGTACAAATTTGGGTGATTTTTCGGGAATGGTCAGAAAGAAGTTTGCAGGCTTGCTCAAACCGGAGCATATTGACAAAGGTTTTAAAATTGATGGAAAAACACTTCTGAAACAATGCCGAAAAATAGTGGTATTCGTAATTTAACTCCTGTGCAAGCTGTTGCACGGAAAGGTCTTCCCCCAAATGCTCTGAAATATGCCGGATTACCTTTTGGGTAAAATCGGGATCTTGATTTCGTTGTGTTTTCTCTGCGTTGTTCACACATTCGTTACACACCATATACAGGCAAGCCTTGAGCATATACCGATCGGGCGTTCCCTGATAAAAAAGATGCATTATCAAAAAATCCTCTACTGTTTTTTCGCAGCGGAATTTTTCGTATGCAAAAAAACGGTTTTTTGCAGAAAAACTTGCCACAAAATCGTCCGAAAATAACCCGACCCAGGCAGTGGTCTTCTTGTCAATGAGGAAAGAATGTACGGTATATGGTGCGATGAGATAGATCTCCCCCGAGCACAATTCTTGCGATAATCCGTTTATGATAAGCTGCATTTTTCCCTTGAAAACGTAGATGAGCTCGTAGTTTGCGTGGAAATGCGGTTCATAAAAAGTGTCTGTATAAACGAATGCGTTATAGTTGTAATTTCCTTGGGAATTTGTGGGTTGATGCATAATCATGTCAATTCCTCATTTCTTAACTTTTGTCCAAAATTATATAAGATGTTGCTTGCTTTGTCAATACATTTTTGTCATACTTTGGTTAGGAAATGGTTGGAAATCGGTTAGATAAGAAGCAAAAAGCTGTTGGGAAACGGAGAAAAGCCATTGAAACGCATTCAAAAATGGAAACTTGTTCAAAAATGAAATGCGTTCAAAAAAGAATCAGGAGGTGGTTACATGAAGGGTATGGTTTTTTCTATAGAAGAATTTTCGGTTTATGACGGACCGGGAATCCGAACCACCGTTTTTTTAAAGGGGTGCCCATTGCGTTGCAGTTGGTGTCACAACCCCGAGGGGCAGGAGTTTTATCCCGAAATGATAAAAAGTCCAAACGGTTGCCTGAATTGTGGCAACTGCGAGCAGTATGCAACAACCTTCCATGACAAACGGGTGTACTCCAAAGAATGCATGGACACTTGTCCTGCAAATCTTTTTCGGATGTGCGGAGAGCATTACACCGCCCCTGCACTTTGCGAGAAACTTTTGAAGCACAAGACCATCTTACAAGATGGGGGTGGCATCACCTTTTCGGGTGGTGAGCCTTTGAGTCAGAGTGCATTTGTGTTTGCGTGCATGGAAGAATTGAAAGGCAAGCTTCACACCGCAATTCAAACCTGTGGATATTGTGAGGAGTATTTGTTTGGACAGGTGTTGGAAAAGGCAGATTATTTTCTTTACGATTTAAAGCTCATGGATGATGATTTACACAAGCAATTTACCGGCGTTTCCAACCAAATTATCCTCAAAAACTTCATCACCCTCGCCAAAAGCGGCAGGGAGTTTGTTGTCCGAATCCCTCTCATTCCCTCGGTAACAGACACCAAAGAAAATCTTGGCGCCATCGCAGGACTGCTCAACCAATGCGGGGTAACCTACGCAGAGCTTTTATCGTATAACAAAATGGCGGGCGGAAAATACCGGTCAGTGGGAAGAACCTATACACCGGGATTTGACCAACATGCAGATGTGCAAATCCATCAAGAAATTTTTGAAGCATATCATATCAAAACCAAACTTTTGAGGTGAAGACCATGACAAAGAGAATCGAAACATTGTTAGCCTTTTTAAAATCAGCAACCTACAAAAACGAACGATTATCGGTAAGCATCCCGTTTGAGCCGGATGATTTCGACATGAAAAAGCAGGTAGTCCTCTTTCAAAAAGCCGCAAACGCAGAGCACCCCCGTGTATTTCCCGACGATTCGTTTGGCTTTAACCGATCTACCGATTTTCATCCGCCGGTGCGGGAAGGAAATATCACACCAAACTATATGAGAATTGTATCTGTGGGATTTGACCAAACCGCCCATCAAATCCGCCAAAGCATGTCCCAAACCGACGATAGCCAAAAACTTGAATACGGAAATCTCCTGCTCTCACTCATTCAAATCTGCATAGAACTCTCGGATCAATGCCGTGAAAATGCAAAAAAAGCAGGAAATACCAAACTATCTTGCGCATTGGAAAAAATACCCCGAAAGGGTGCCGACACCCTGTATGAGGCGTTGGTATTTATGAAATTTATCATTTTTTGCCTGCGTCTTTACGGGGCATCACACATCGGGTTGGGACGGTTTGACCAATATCTGTATCCGTATTATGAGAAGGCAAAAGAGGAAGGTAGCACCCAGGAACAGCTTTTGGAACTGATAGAAGAATTTTTTATCTCCTTAAATTATGACACCGACCTTTATCACGGTATGCAACAGGGGGACAACGGGCAGAGTCTGGTTTTGGGTGGCTTTGACCAAAACGGAAACAGTATGTACAATCCCCTTTCTCACCTTTGTATGCAAGCCTCCCTTTCCCTTTCTCTGATTGACCCCAAAATCAATCTGCGTGTGGGCAAAAACACGCCCGATGAAATCTATGAGTTTGCGACCCTCCTTACCAAGCAGGGGCTTGGGTTTCCGCAGTACTGCAACGATGATGTGGTTGTGCCGGGTCTTGTAAAATTGGGCTATGACAGACAAGATGCGCTGGATTATACCGTTGCTGCCTGCTGGGAGTATATCATCCCAAACCGCGGTGCAGACATCCCAAATTTTCATGTAATGGATTTCCCGGCGGTGGTGGATCGGGTCATTAAGACGCGCCTGACACATTGTCAGACCTTTGAACAACTGATGTCTTATGTGAAACAAGAAATTTGTGACGAATCGGCTAAACTGGCAGCAGAGCGGGAAGATTACATCACACCGCTTTGCCCGCTGCTATCCCTGTTTGTGGATGGCTGCATCGAATCTCTTTCAGATATGCGTCGGGGTGGTGCAAAATATATGAATTACGGCTGCCACGGTGCAGGGATTGCCAATGCAACCGATGCCCTCGCGGCAGTAAAAAAGAATATCTATGATGAAAAAAGCATCAAAAAAGAACTTCTGCTCAAAGCCCTTTCGGTAAATTTTGAGGGGGTTGTCCCGTTGCGAAACCGATTAAAAAACAGCCCAAAAATGGGGAATAATAATGATTATGTAGATGAGATTGCTTCCGAGCTGATGGGCGCATTTGCAAGTTCCATGAACCATCGAAAACATCCGTATGGCGGTATATGGCGTGCCGGCACAGGAAGTGCCATGGAATATATCTATAAGGGCTATGCGTGCCCGGCTACTGCTGATGGCAGAGGCGACTTTGAGGCGTATTCCTCCAGCTTTTCCCCGTCACCCGGCGTGGCGCCTGCCGGTCTGTTGTCTGTGATGGCGTCTTTTACAAAGTTTGATATGACAGATATCATAAACGGCGGTCCACTTACCATAGAAATCCACGATTCGGTATTAAAAAACGATACGGGCATCAAAAAAGTGGCGCAACTGGTAAAGGCATATATTCAGCTGGGCGGGCATCAGTTACAGCTCAATTCCTTAAACCGCAATACCTTGCTGGATGCACAAAAGCATCCCGAAAAACATCCTGACCTCATTGTCCGTGTGTGGGGATGGAGTGGGTATTTCAACGAAATCGATGTGGAGTATCAGAACCATATCATCAAGCGATACGAATATTCGGGATAAAGGAGTGACAACCATGAACATTTCCACCCAAACAATGACAGAAATCTATGAGGCAATCAAAACGCCCTATAAAGTGGGCGCGGTCATCAAGCAAAATAACCATCTTACCGACAGTCCGTCGGTATTCCGATGGTGTGGCAAATGGTATATGTATTATATCATGATAGACAAAAACGCTGAAAATTCAGGATATGAAACACACCTTGCTTCCAGCGATAATCTGGTGGATTGGCAGTATGAAGGAAGGGTGTTTGCACGCACCGACAGCGAAGGCTGGGACAGTAAGCAGATTGCCGGATACGCAGCTTTTTCGGACCTTCATTTTGGCGGATCAAACCAATTGCTATCCGTGAACGGTAAATACTATATATCCTATCTTGGCGGTAACCTCAACGGATATGAAACCGACCCCCTATCCATGGGGTTGGCATATTCGGACAGCCCCATCAGTCCGTTTACGAAGTTTGAAAAACCCATCCTGTCACCCTTTGACGCAGATGCCCGCGAATTTGAACGGGTTACCCTTTACAAAAGCAATCTGTTTGTGGATGAAGCCATGACACAGGGGCATCGGTATGTGAATGTATACAATGCCAAGGCAACCGACACCAAGGAACGAATCTACCTTGCGGTATCGGATGATGCCGAGCACTGGGTAAGATATCTCGACAAACCCATTTTAGATGAAACCACCACCATACCAAACCTGCTTATATCGGGCGATCCGCAGATTGTAAAAATCGGCGACATCTACGTGATGTTTTTCTTCCGTTTCCAAGGGGATGCAGGCGGCTACAACACCTTTGCCTGCTCCTACAATCTGGTGGATTGGACGGTATGGGACGGGGAACCTTTGGTGAAAGCCCAATACGAGTGGGAAAACATCATCGCCCACAAAAGCTGGGTCATCAAGCATGAGGACACCGTGTATCATTACTATTGTGCAGTAAACGATAAGGATGAGCGGTTTATTGCACTTGCTACGTCCAAAGAAATTTTGCGGTAACACGCAGAAAAATCATCCCCCATATGGCGTGTGCCAAGAGCACACGCCATTTTTTGTATTGATACTTGTGTAAGCGCAAAAAATATGATAGAATGAATTTGTTGTAGCGTGCGACGGGTTCCGACGCACCGAAAGAATTTGCTCAAAAAGAAAATCGAAGGGAGGGGAACACCATCTTATCAGAACGTGAATTGATTGCACGCGCCAAAGCGGGCGAGGTGCAGGCGTTTGAAACGCTCATTGCCGACCATCGTGCCGGCGCATACAACATTGCCTATTCGCTCATGGGCAACCACCACGACGCGTCCGATGCGGCGCAGGAGGCATTTGTCAAGGTGTATCGTTCCCTTTCTTCCTTTCACGAGGATGCAAAATTTTCCACATGGCTCTATCGCATTGTTACCAATGTGTGTCTGGACGAAATACGCCGCCGCAAGCGGAATACTGTGGTTTCCCTCCACGGCGAGGACAACGATTCCCCACCCATGGAAATACGGGATAACGCCCCCTCACCGCAGGAAAGCGCAGAGAAAAACGAATTGCGCCGGGCGGTACATGACGCCATTTCCCGTCTGTCGGATGACCACAAACGGGTGATTGTTCTGCGCGACATCAAGGGCCTTTCGTATGAGGAAATCGCACAGGCAGAGCGGTGCTCGGAGGGAACAGTAAAATCCCGTCTGAGCCGTGCACGAAACGCATTGAAAAAAATTCTTTCCCAAAACAGGGAACATTTTTCGCTTTAATTTCGTCTTATTCTTAAGAAAAGAAAAACCGAAGGGAGGTACTGTTTTTATGGATTGCAAAAAAGCGCGCGAACTCATCTCGCCCTATATTGACCACGCCTTAAACGAGCAGGAAACTGCATGGTTGCAGGCGCATCTGGACATCTGTGCCGACTGCCGTAACGACTATGAGCTGACCCAAAAAACCGTTTCCGCCCTGCACGATAGTATGGTTCCCGAGCCGGATGACTTTGCCGAGCGCCTGCATGAGCGACTGATGCAAGAGGCTGCAACGCCGGTTGTCCGCCGTTCGGTATGGAATGTCTTAAAACCCTATACAGGGCTTTGTGCCGCAGCGGTACTGGTGCTTATTGTGCGGTCTGCCTATTTTGATGTATACCTTCCTCAAACCAGGCAGTTTGCCGATTCTTCCATTTCCCAACCCATCACCACTGGCGCGGAGCAGAAATCGGACATAGGGAATGTAAGCGAAGATTCCCTACTCACGGCAGATATGGCAGCGGAGCAAGCCGAAAACCGCAAACAGCTCACCAACACCCAAACCAATGCAAAAACCGAGCCGGTACAACCCGCCCTGCCCGATGTTTCCGAGATAGAGCAGACCCAACCCGTTGACCCGGTTGTACCTGCCCAAAACGAAGTGGCAGCTCCCTTTGTGCGCATGATGCCAGAGTCTTTGGCGGAATCCGAGCCGGAATCCACGCCCACCCAAAAGGCAGCTCCCATGCCGGTGCAGGAGAATTTAACCCTCGCTGCCGAGCCGGCGAGCCTGCCCCCGGTAGATGCCCTTGTTCCGGAAGATGCCGCCCAGCCTGTCACACCCCCGGCATTTTCGGGTGGAGGCGGCGGTGGAAGCGCCTCCGGCGGCAAAATGTCGGGCGGTGCATCATCTGCTGCCGGCATTTCCGATGCGAGCCTTACCACGGTTTCCCCGGCAGATTCGTTGATAACTGCCCTTGGCACGCAAACCGATTGTCCCATAACCCACACAGGTGATACCATTACCATTCACGCGGACGAGGATTGCGACACCCTGACCGAATGGCTCAAAAACCGCCCCGAAGTTTCCTCGGTGCAGGTCAAAAATGGTGTCATTACCGTTACCCTCAAATAAAAATTTTCAAAAAAAGGTCGAATGCTCTTTTCATTCGTCCTTTTTTCGTTTATAATAGAAGAAACAGACCCAAAAGGAGGACAAGAATATGTCCGTTGCAAAAAAGTGCCTGCTGGCACTGAATAAATTATTTCCCCTGCCGGTACATCCGTTCAACCTGCAGAATGAAGGCAAGATGACCTACCCCGAATGGCAGTTTGAAAAGGGTGCGGATACCATCAAATTTTACACGCAGGTTTTGAGCACTTCGGATATGTTTGCCGGAAAAACCGTGTTGGATATCGGTTGCGGCGCAGGCGGAAAATCCATGTACTACTGCACACTGGGTGCAGAGCATGTGCACGGCGTAGATGTGGTGGAAGAATATGCCGCCGAATCCAGAGAATTGGCGTTTAAGAAAGGGCTGGAGGATAAATTCTCCTTCACCTGTTGCGATGCCGCCGCCTTGCCCTTTGCAGATGGCACCTTTGATACCATCATTATGAATGATTCCATGGAGCACGTTGCCGAGCCGGAGCGGGTACTTGCCGAGTGCCATCGTGTGCTGAAATCTGACGGACGGTTGTTTGTCAACTTCTGCCCTTATCATCACCCCTATGGCGCACACCTGTCGGATGTGATGGGCTTTCCATGGGTGCATCTGTTTTTCTCGGAAAAAACCATGATTGCCGCATACAAAGACCTGATTGCCGACGTACCCGACCGTGACCGCCGGATTGCATTCCGCTTTTCGAAAGATGAGGCAGGCAATGAGCACATCAGTTATATCAATAAAATGACGGTAAAACGCTACAACCGCATTTTGCAGGGTGCGCCTTTTCGTGTGCAATATTACCGCGAAGTGCCGCTTCGTGGTTGCTTCAAACCCCTTGCGCACTTGCCGCTCATCAAAGAATGCTTTGTCAAGATGGTAGTTACCATCCTGACCAAAGAATAACCAACGAAACTTTCGCAGGAAGAATGCATACCATAATATCAGAGAGGGTATGGTGATATTATGGCGATGAAATTCGGCAAACCCCGTCGTATCAGAAAATACCGCCCCCGCCGCTACCGGTTGAGTAGGGTGGCACTCATTTTCCTGATTGTGGCAGCAGCACTCTACATACCGTCCAGCATTCTCTTTCGCCTTGCGCCTGCCGTGCGCACCCTTGCCGGGGCAGAAATTGAGCACCTTGGGGTGGGCATCATCGAGCAGGCGGTATCCACCCGTCTGGGGCAATCGGGCGTGGATTATCCCTCCCTTACCCAAACGGTAACCGACCAAAACGGCAAGGTGCTTTCGGTAAGTGCGAATGTGACGGCGATGAACAAAATCAAATCGGCGCTTACGGTGGACATTTTAAATTCCCTGTCGGCGCAGGAATATATGACATTACGGCTTCCGTTGGGCATTCTGCTCGACTCGGAGCTTTTGTCCGGCATTGGTCCGGAGCTTCAGGTTCCCATTGTGCCCTATGGCACGGTGCAGGTGGATTTTCGCAGTGAATTTTTAAGCGCAGGCATCAATCAGACCCGCCACGAAATCTATCTGGATGTCACCGCACACATGGGCGCACTGCTCCCGGGCGGCGATGCAATCGCCGAGGTCACCACCTCGGTGCCGGTGGCGCAAACCCTCATCGTGGGCGGCGTACCGCAGCTTTATGCACAATAAACAACCATTAGAATGGCAGGTGTACCAATGAGAAAACGCAAAAAAAACGGCTTCTTCCGCACAGTGCTTGCCGCCATGGTCTGCATGGCGCTCATTGTGGGCGGCATTCGCCTGTTTGGCTCACCACAGGGTGAGAGTGGACAAACCGTAACCATACGCATCCCACAAGGGGCAACCGGCACCGACGTTGCTCAGCTTTTGGGCGAATGGGGGGTAGTGAAAAGCCCACTGCTCTATAAACTGGCGGCAAGATTTTATGGCGCGGCATATCAACCCGGCGTATACGACCTCACCATAGGCGACAGCTACGCCCAAATCATCCAAACCTTAAATGGCGCGCCAAACTCGGCATCTTATGTGCGTGTGCTCATCCCGGAGGGATTTGAGGCGCGGCAGATTGCCGACCGTCTGGCAGAAAACGGCATTGTGAGCCGGGAGGCATTTGAGCAGGCAATCAATTCCACCGATTACGATTTTGACTTTCTCTCTTCCATCACCGACAAGGGCAAACGCACCTATGCACTGGAAGGATATCTCTTCCCCGATACCTATGAATTTGAACGGGGCATGATGGCAGAGGAAGTGGTCAAGGTATTCTTAAACCGCTTTGAACAGGTGTTTTCTGCGGTGTGTGACCAAACCCGCCTGGACGAGCTGGGCATGACGGCAGACGAGGTGGTTACCCTTGCCAGCATCATCGAGCGCGAAGCACTTTCGGATGCAGATCGCGGTTTGGTTTCGGGCGTGTTTCACAACCGGTTGAAACGTACCGACTATATGAACCGCCTGCAATCGTGTGCCACCGTGCAATATATTTTAAAGGAGAGAAAGCCGGTGCTTTCCACCGAAGACACTCAAATCAAATCTCCGTATAACACCTATCTCAACCCCGGACTTCCGGTGGGACCCATCGCAAACCCGGGACGCGCCTCGCTCTCTGCGGCACTCCATCCCGAACAGACCGACTGCCTCTACTTCGGTCTGGCGGCATCGGGCAGGCACGTCTTTTCCAGAACCTACGAGGAACACCTCGCGGCGATGGCGCAGTAGATTATGATTACCAATCCTGATGTAGAACGCTTTTTGCGCGCGCATGCGGGCGGCTTTTCCCTGCCCGAGGTAGAGGCATATGCACACGCAAATTATATACCCATATTAAAACCGGAAACGGCGCAACTACTGCAGTTTTTGTGCGTTACCCTGAACCCTTCACGCATCCTGGAAATCGGCACGGCAATCGGCTACAGCACAACCCTTTTGTCACGCTATGGTGCGGTTACCACGGTGGAAAAGGATGCCGAACGTGCGGCGTATGCCAGAGAGGTGCTGGCGCAGTATGCACCTGAGGGCAACGTCCACCTCATTGAGGATGACGCCGAAACGGTGGTACGGATGTTGCCGGACCAACACTACGATCTGATTTTTCTGGACGCAAATAAATCCTACTACAACCGCTATCTGCCCGATTGCAAGCGATTGCTCAAAGAGGGCGGTGTGCTGGTTGCAGATAATGTGCTCTTTGACGGAATGGTTGCCCAGCCGGGCATCCCGCCCTATGCCAAACGTGCTCTCACCATGAATTTACGGGAGTTTTTGGATGCAATTACCCATGACGAGGAACTTACCACCACCATCCTGCCCTTGGGCGACGGGGTATCCTTGTCGGTAAAAAAGAAAAAGGTACGGTGATTGGAATGAACAAACCCGAACTCCTTGCTCCGGCAGGAAGTCTGAACAAATTAAAATGTGCTTTGATTTATGGCGCAGATGCGGTGTATGCAGGCGGCGAGGCATTCTCGCTGCGTGCAGCGGCAAAAAATTTCACCCCCGACGAGCTCAATGAGGGTATTGACTTTGCCCACGCGCGCGGCAAAAAGGTGTATATCGCCGCAAACATCATCCCCCACAACGCCGATCTGGATGCATTTCCCGACTACATCCGTTCGGTCGCCGATATGGGTGCAGACGGGGTCATCATATCCGACCCGGGACTATTTGCCCTTGCGCGTGAATACGCACCCGACCTGCCCATCCACATCAGCACCCAGGCAAACAATGTAAACTGGCGGTCGGTGGAATTCTGGAAATCACAGGGGGCAAGCCGTGTGGTGTTGGCGCGCGAGCTTTCGCTTTCCGAGATTGCCGACATCCGCCAAAAAACCGATATGGAACTGGAAGCATTTGTCCATGGTGCCATGTGCATTTCCTATTCGGGACGATGCCTTTTGAGCAATTATATGACCGGGCGTGACGCCAATCAGGGCGCGTGCACCCATCCCTGCCGCTGGAAATATGCATTGGTGGAGGAGCAACGTCCGGGGCAATATTATCCCGTGGAGGAAACCGAACGGGGCACCTTTATTTTCAATTCCAAGGATTTGTGCATGATTGACCACATCCCCGAATTGGTAAACGCCGGCATCAATAGTTTTAAGATAGAGGGACGCATCAAAAATGAGCTCTACCTTGCCACGGTGGTAAAGGCGTACCGCACCGCCATTGATGCATATGTTGCAAACCCCGACGGCTACACCTTTGACCCTGCCTTGCTCACCGAGCTTACCAAGGCAAGCTACCGCGGATATACCACCGGATTTTTCTTTGGCAAACCGGGGCCGGATGAGCAGGTATACGGCACCTCCTCCTACATTCAGAATTATGAAATTGTGGGAGTGGTGGTGGAGTATGACCCCCAAACCAAAACTGCGCTCATCGAACAGCGCAACCGCTTTGTAGAGGGGGATATCCTCGAAACCTTAAACCCCACCTTGGATGGTGCAACCTTTACGGCAAGCGGTATGAAGGATGCAGAAGGAGTTCCCATCACCGCCGCACCACATCCGCAAACGCGCCTTACCATGCCGGTTCCCACGGCAGTAGAGCCATATACTCTGTTAAGACGTAAAAAAGAAAATTAATCCCATACAAAAAACGGAGCAGTGAATTTCACTGCTCCGTTTTAAACGTAAAAACAATCTTCTTCCCAACGCAACGCATTGGTGTCGATGTATTCCCATATTTTTTGGTAATCCCTTTCGCCACGGATAATGTGATCATGGTAGGAACGCTGCCAAATGTTATCCCCGTATTCCTTGTTGCAAAATCGCTTGAATGTTGATACAAAGCTTGCTACAGTTGCACTTGTAGGGGACGGCGTCCTCGACGTCCCGCAGCCCGGATTATACTCCACATTTGTTATTGATAACAGCAAATGTATGTGGTTTGGCATAACGATATATTTATCAACCGTAATGTAATCATAAAATTCATTCATTTGATTGATCTGCTTTTCTGCAATTTTACCATAGCTCGTTAATACATTTTTCGGGACGTCGTGGACGCCGTCCCCTACGATCTGTGACAACAATTCTTTTCTGTCTTTTACACATATCGTAACAAAATACGCCCCCGGTGCCCCATAATCATACCCTTTTAACCTGGTCGGTTTTCGCTTTGGTAATTTACTTTTCATCTTCAATATTTTCCAATGCCACTCTTACCGCTTCCACAACAAAAGCCGTAAAGGTACAGTTTTCACCTTCTATCGCCTTTTCTACCTCATCAATAATATCGTTCGGAAACCGTATACATTTGTTTGTGGTAGGTGGAACAGACGGAATTTTAAACTTTTTCATATAATCACCTCTGCAATACAATTATATATAACTATATTTTTATTGTATGCATAACAAATGTATTGCAATCAACAAAATTATGTGGTATAATATTCTAAAATGAATATGTAGGGAACGGCCTGCGTGCCGTTCCGCTTACCACAACAATAAATCATAAAGGAGAATTCTTATGCCCACTTCCAAACAATCCACCCTCATCGACATCTGCGATGCCGCCAACACCCTGCAACATTTTCTGCAACAAATCGAGGTGCATGCACGGGATTTGTGCGTTGATTATTTTGATTGCCTGAATGTAAACTCCCTTTCCGAAACAGAACAATACGATTTTGCCGCGGCACGGGTCAAGGCAGATTTACTCCACACCCAAGCCGTTACCGCCCTGAACAAGGCACATCAACTGATCTGCCTTTCACACGTCACTCCATAATACCCTCGTAGGGAACGACCTGCGTGTCGTTCCGCAACCCATTCGCACAAAACCTGTAGGGGACGGCGTCCTCTTTCGTCCCGACATTTCCTCATACAAAAAAGAGTGCTCACGAAAAGCACTCTTTTTCTTTTTATCCTAATTTTACGCCGTTCTCGTCTGCGTCCACCGTCACGGGTGCACTTGCACTCACGCGCCCCGAAAGCATCTCGTCGGACAGCAAATCCTCCACCCTCGACTGAATCGCCCTGCGAAGGGGTCTTGCTCCATAAACCGGGTCATATCCTGCCTTGGCAATGAATTTTACCAGTTCATCGGTAAAATTCACCTCGATGCCCAACGCCGCCATCCGCTCTTTCAGCGAAGAGAGCATGATGCGCGAAATCTGCTCGATGTTTTCCTCATTCAGCTTGTGGAATACAATCATCTCGTCGATACGGTTGAGAAGCTCGGGTCGAAACACCTTTTTCAGCTCGCCCAACACATCCTCTTTGATCTGCTCATATCCACGCTCTGCATCTTCACCGCCGCCAAAGCCCAGCGTACGGCTCTTTTCGGTAATCAATCGCGCCCCGATGTTGGAGGTCATAATCACTACCGTGTTTTTAAAATCCACCCTGCGCCCCTGAGAATCGGTTAAAATTCCGTCCTCTAAAATCTGCAGGAGAATGTTAAACACATCCGGATGCGCCTTTTCAATCTCGTCAAACAGCACCACCGAATAAGGCTTGCGCCGTACCTTTTCGGTAAGTTGACCGCCCTCCTCATAGCCCACAAATCCCGGGGGCGAGCCGACCAAACGGGACACATTGTGCTTGTCCATATATTCACTCATGTCCACACGGATGATGGCATTTTCGTCCCCGAAAATGGTTTCGGCAAGTGCCTTGCACAGCTCGGTTTTTCCCACACCGGTAGGACCCAAGAAAATGAACGATCCGGTGGGGCGTTTGGGGTCTTTCAAGCCGGTACGACCACGGCGGATTGCCTTTGCCACCGCCGACACCGCCTCGTCCTGACCCACCACACGTCGGTGCAAAATCTGCTCCATATTGCGGAGTCTTTCCTGCTCCTCGTCGGCAAGCTTTTTCACTGGAATCCCCGTCCAGTCGGTGATGATGTCACAAATATCCTCTTCGGTCACCGAAAGCGCCTCTTTGGAATTGGTCTTTTCCCAACCTGCCTTCTTCTCCTCCAACTCAGCGCGCAAGGATTCTTCCCGGTCACGCAGCCCTGCCGCTTTTTCAAATTCCTCCGCCGCAATCGCCGCACGCTTTTGCTCGGCAAGCTCTGCCGCCTGTCCCTCCAGCTCCTTGATGTCGGGGGGCGCGGTGTATGCGGTCAGGCGGATTTTGGATGCCGCCTCATCAATCAGGTCAATTGCCTTGTCGGGCAGGAACCGTTCGGTAATGTAACGGGCAGACAGCCGCGCCGCACTCTCCAGTGCTTCGTCTGTAATGGTAACCTTGTGGTGCGCCTCGTATTTGTCACGGATGCCCTTTAAAATCTCGATGGTTTCGGAAACGGTCGGCTCGCCCACCGTGATGGGTTGGAACCTTCTTTCCAACGCCGCATCCTTTTCGATATTTTTGCGATATTCATCCAGTGTGGTTGCACCGATTACCTGAATTTCTCCGCGCGCGAGCAGGGGTTTTAAGATGTTTGCCGCATCCATTGCGCCCTCTGCCGCACCGGCACCTACCAGTGTGTGCACCTCGTCGATGAAGAGGATGGTGTTGCCGTCCTGTTTCACCTGATCGAGCGCTTTTTTGATGCGCTCTTCAAATTCGCCACGATATTTTGTGCCTGCAATCATGCCGCCCAGATCCAGTGCAAATACCCGTTTCCCTTTTAAAATTTCCGGGATCTGCCCCGACACAATTTTTTGCGCAAGACCCTCGGCAACGGCAGTTTTACCCACCCCAGGCTCACCAATCAGACAGGGGTTGTTTTTGGTGCGACGGGACAAAATCTGTATCACCCTGGTTATTTCCTTGTCCCTGCCAATGATGGGGTCGAATTTCCCCTCCCGTGCCTGCGCGGTAAGGTCTGTGCCAAATTGCTCCAACCCTTTGAGGGTGCCGTTTGCCTTGGGCGCGCCACTGGCGTTACCCTGCTGCTCGCCCGAAAGCTCGGCTGCCAGACGATTCAGCTCTATTCCCAGCTCGTGCAATATGCGTATTGCCATGCTCTGCCCTTCGCGTAATATTGCCATGAGCAAATGCTCGGGCGTGATATAGCTTTGCCCTGCCCGACGGGATTCGTTGTAGCTTAATTCAATCACCGTTTTGGTGCGTGGGGTAAGCGGAAGCACCTGCCCCTGTGCGCCCGGTGTGCCGGGGTCGGACAGTTCCTTGATTTTTTGGGTAACCGCCTGCTCGTCTGCACCCATCTCTTCTAATATATGAGCCGCCTTGGAGTTGCCCTCGCGGATGATACCCGCCAGAATGTGCTCGCTTCCCACAAAGCCATAGCCCATCTCTTTTGCCGTTTCCTGCGCCAGTTGTAATGCACGGCGCGCCTGCTCGGAAAATCTGCTCTCCATGGTCTGTTCCTCCTTTATTTTTTCGGTTCCTCGCGACAATTAAAATTTTACAAAAATGCATGAGTTTATTCTGTTTTTTCGGGCCGTCGAGGACGCCGGCCCCTACAATCTCTCACATTATATTTTGTAAAAATATAATAAAAATTACTTTTCCAACGCCCTGCGGATGATGTCCGCGCGTTTTATTCCCATCCATTATATTTTGTAAAAATATAATAAAATCTTACTTTTCCAACGCCTTGCGGATGATGTCCGCACGTTTTATTCCCATCCATTATATTTTGTAAAAATATAATAAAATCTTACTTTTCCAATGCCCTGCGGATGATGTCCGCGCGCTTCACATCCCGCTCCATTTCGGTCAGCGGCGCATCACCCATCACATGCGCAGGGCGCGCCTCCACCATCAATGTATTTACCTCCCGTATGGTAAGCGAATCAATCAGCCCTGCCGACACACCCAGCCTCACAAACGAAAGCAACCCGTTAAACTCCTTGGTGCTCATCACCCGGGCGTACTTCATCTGCCCGTATGCGCGCATAATTTTGTCCTCCAGCGCAACTCCGTTTTCACGCAGAAGTTTTGTGCGAAGTTCCCTCTCCTTGGAAATGATTTGCCCCACCACCTCGGTGATGCTCGCCATCAGCTCCTGCTCACTGCGCCCCAGAGTAAACTGGTTGGATATCTGAAACACATATCCGCTCGCCTTGGTGCCCTCGCCATACAACCCTCTCACCGTAACACCCAGTTTGCCAATGGTTGCAAAGAGCTTTTCGGTAAGCTGCGCCATGCACAATGCCGGCAGGTGCAACATAAACGAAAGCCGCATTCCGGTTCCTGCATTGGAGGGGCAGGCGGTAAGGTATCCGTATTTTTCATGTACTGCATAGTTCAGCCGTTCTGCAAGGCAATCGTCAATTTTGGCAATCAGGTCATATGCCTTCTCGCTTTCCATTCCCGAAAAAATCCCCTGCAACCGGATGTGGTCCTCCTCATTGATTAAGATGGACACATACCCGTCCTCGCTTAAAAACACCGCCTTGTGCTCGGTGTCGCGCAGCATATCGGGGCTGATAAAATGCGCCTCCAACAGCCGTTGCTTTTCCAAATCGGGACACTCACTTAACCGGATAAGGGAAAAGTTGTAATGCAGTGCGTCCAGTGCATCCTTCACCAGACAAATTACCTTCTCGCCGTCCTCACCCTTCATACGGGACGGAAAGGGAATCCCCTTGATGTTTCGTGCCAGCCGCACACGGGTGGAAAGCACAATATCACTCTGGGCGCCTTGGTCATGATACCATTTAGCCATCTACTTCCCCTCCCTCATTTTGTATTGCGCGGATCTGGTCACGAAGCTGCGCCGCCTGCTCGTACTTTTCCTCCAAAATTGCCTTTTGCAGTTGCTCTTTCAATTCTTTGAGCCGGTTTGTACGACGGAATTTCTCTCCCTCTTCTCCCGAAACCCTGCCACGGTGGGTGGTGTCGGGTTGAATCCGGGTAAGCATGGATTCCACCGCATCGGCAAACACGTCATAACACCGGTCGCATCCCAAAAATCCGGTGGAACGAAACTCGTCAATCCGTTCACCGCACTTGTCACACACCGCACCTGCCGACGGCGCAGCGGTTACCGGTGTGCCAAGCAACTGATTGAGCAGGCCGTTGAAATTAAATCCGCCCGAAAAGAGCATATCACTGCCAAGCAGCCCCATCTCTTTTGCACAATCGGCACACAGATGCATTTCGCTCTTGTGCCCGTTTTTATTTTGTTGATAATGTAGCGTTGCCTCTTTTTGTCCACAATGAGTACACAACATAAGTAAAACCTCCCTTTCCATAATCGGGCTGTCGGGAACGCCAGCCCCTACACCAAATTCACCAATATGGTCTTAAACATATCCGCACGCAATCGGTTCCTTGCGACACCATCTGCCTCTCCCGTGATGTTTTTTTAAAAACATCACATAAATATCATACCAGATTCACCAATATGGTCTTAAACATATCCGCACGCAATCGGTTCCTTGCGACACCATCTGCCACTCTCCCAAGGGTATTATCCGAGCACGCCGCCAAAATAATTTTCACCTCGCGTGCCGAGAGGTCGCCGTTGTGATAAAGGTTTCGCACAATCGCCTCGGCAGTCAGACTGTCTAAATTATCACCAATTGCATTGACAATATGCATCAGGGCAACATTTCCGCCCGACGGAACACGGCTAATCTTGATGTATCCACCGCCCCCACGCCGGCTCTCCACCGTGTAGCCCCGTTCGGTGGTAAAACGGGTGGAAATTACATAATTGATCTGGGACGGAACACAGTTGAAATAGGATGCCAGTTCGTTGCGTTTCAATTCCACACTGCTTTCGGCATCCAACATCTGCCGAATAAACATTTCAATACTGTCACTGATTTTCACGCCCACACCTCCATTCGTCAAAATTTGACTTTGACTTTCTTTGACCTTTCGAGTGCATTATACTACCGAACCACTGTTTTTGTCAAGTCTTTTTTTCAAAAAATTTTTATTTCCACACAAAAAAATTTTTGTGTTTGGGCGCAAAGCAAGGTGCCAAGCCACCCCCGTGACTTGTCAAGTGTTTTTTCAAATTTTTTTCATTTTTTTTGAAAAATTTCCTTCATTTTTTACATAAAAAATGTAATTTTTACCATTTAATTACTGGAAATAAAAGGAATATTGGTGTGGATAACTTCTGTGGAAAAGTCACTTTTTTGTGTAAAAAATGTGGATAAATCCGTGGAACACCCATGGAATGGGAGCAATTTTGTGGATAAACCTGTGGAAATGTGGATGAAACTCACCCCATGGGGCAGGTTTCATAAAGGATTATGTCAAGTTGTGTCGATGCGCATTTTCCATTTTTTTGCGTGTCCGGCACCAAAGTGCCGCACACGCAAAAATCCCTGCGAAAACGACCCGTTCCGCAGGGATTTTTTATTAAATTTAAAACATTCCGGGGATGTTCAATCCGCCCGTGAGCGCCCCCATTTTTTGCGCGTTGGCATCATCCACTTTTTTGAGTGCGTCGTTCACCGCCACCAGGATAAGATCTTGGAGCATCTCCACATCGTCCGGGTCAACCGCCTCGGGATTGATGGAAATTGCCTTGATTTCCTTTTTGCCGGTCACGGTCACACTCACCATGCCGCCGCCTGCACTCGCCTCAAAATCGGTTTGCTCCATTTCTTCCTGCATTTTCAGCATATCCTGCTGCATTTTCTGTGCCTGCTTGATCATGCTGTTCATGTTTCCCATGCCGCCCATCGGCATTCTCGGTCTGCCCATATTATTTCCCTCCATATTTTCATTTCATATTATAAACCATATTATCTCGTTTATTTTACCGCAAAATTCTTCTTCCGTCAAGCGGATTTCCCGCATGCAAATACCGATTTCATCTAAAAATGTAGGGGCTGGCGTCCTCGACAGCCCGAAATACAAGCCGCCCCCTACAAAATACCATTTAACCTTCGCTTACTCACGCACACTTTTTACAAGGAGTAAGTCCCGCACCCAGTGCCTCGTCCAGGGTAACCGGATAACTGTTCTTTCCGCCGCAATCCGGGTCAAGGTGATATCTCTTTCCGGTGGGAGTGCGGTATATTCCACTCGATTGCACATCCGGCTCATTTCCTGCATCATCATACCAATCGGTCTGAGCGGTGCCGCCTTGCCAATCACCATATGCGCCTTCCTGATTGTCGCTCCAATCGGTCTGCTCTGTCACACCTTCCAAGCTGCTCGCTCCGGTGGTATAATCAATGGCAATCCCCGGTTGCACGTTGTAGCAATACACACAAAAAGATACACCGCGTCCGTTATCCTCCACCGAATACCCCTCCATCAGCACACCGTTTGCCACCTGATTGTTGCCGATAAAAAGCGGCGTCACCCGATACATCACATGGTTTCCTGTTCGTTCGATATAATCGTCCACTTGATTTTCAAAGGGTAACATTCCCTCGATGTTAAGATGCCTTGTTCCGGTAATGAGATTGCGCGGATTGGCATTTTCGCCGGTAAGCTGGTATCCGATTAAATGGCAACGATTGTAAAGATAGCCTCCTGCCACCACATCATACTTTGCATTGATCCAACCGGTAGGGGTAACCGAGCTGATGCTCTCCCGTTCGCCGGTGGGCATGATATCTTCTGCAACCGATGCCATGCACACATCACACCGACCCATCCCATCCTGCGCACTGTAATATTCAAAGGACGCCGGTATCACTTCATAGGGGTCAAACATGGGCACATTTCCGTTCATCTCGACCCACGCCGCACCGCTATATGCAGGCACCTCGCGCATCAGGTAGTCATATTCCTCCGCATCCATACCGTTGCGGAGTACCCACACCGTATTGGTGCCGCCGTCCCACGCCACACCAAGGTCAAAACTCTCCGCCACAAAACGAATGGGGAGCATGGTGCGGTCGTTCATCACCGCAGGGGCAACATCCAACGTATGTGCGTCCTTGTTGCGATACGCAGTGTGACTGTCTATCACCAGGGTAACAATGTCACCCTCCATGGCAAGAGAAACGGTTTGGGTATCTCCGTCCCAGCCCACCGTACCGCCAAACGCTTCAATAATCGCACGAATGGGCACCAGAGTACGCCCGTCGGTCACAAGCGGACTGGTTCCTCTGCCCGGGTCAATCTCCTCTGTTTCGCCATTTACCTGCATCCATGGATTGTCAATCTGCAGGCTTACCACAACATCTTCCGGCGCGGTTGCCCATGCCGTAAGCGAAACAACCACACTGCACATCAGCGCCACAAGGGCAACCATCCATTTTTTCTTCATGTCAAAACCCTCCTATGTTGTAACCTACCGGATATATTCCCCTGTTTTTGCGTTATAATCATATCGGTTGCCGTCGGCAGTGGTAAGCCGGTAGCATGGCACCGCCGTCACCTGTTTGTGCGACATTCCCGATTCGTAGGTGGGAATCCGATATCCAAAATCAATTCCGGTAATCTGCGTTTGCGCCGCGCGGTCGGGATTGCCGATAAAATCAATCAACACACCGGTAATATACACCTTTTCCGAATCATCTGCGCTCGCCTTACGGGGAAGCACTTCGGGCACATACCATGTTCCCGAAAGGGTTGCCGTTCCGTTTGCAAACACCGCCTGCGCCACACTGTCAAACACCGTAATCCCCCGGATTTGCTGGCCCAGCTCCACCACAATGCCCCCCTCGGTTTTACGGGGCGAAAAGGCCTGCGCATACTCCAATCCCATGCGTTTTGCCGCCCGTTTTGCCTCGTCTTTGGCACTGTTTTCGGTAACCTCACCCCAATCCATGGGATGTGCAAACTGTTCTCCCGTCTGTGCACGGGTGATTTGATCATTTTCAAATAAAATATTGGTCAGAATGATATTTTCCAGACTTTCCACCGAACGGGGAATGATGTCCGGCTCCACCGAAATCCCCTTTTGGGCAAGGAGCGACACCGTATCCGAAACCGTTTCACGGCTGATGATGGATTCAGTATAAAAGGAGTGCAGGTTGGTGGCAATCAAGAAAATATTGATCCCCAAAAACAGAAAAATCAAAAATGTTTTCAGTTTTTCCCAATTCATACCGCACACCTCCCGTTTGTTATGGTTCTAAAATTTTATTACTCAGACAAATATGGTAGGGGTCGATGCCCGCATCGACCCGTAACATCATTCCTTGCGAGCGAACATAGGCATCCGCCCCTACGACCATTTTACATAATAGGAATCACCGTCCAACTCGCCCTTTCGCAAGGCAAGATCAAGCCGTTCGCCGCCCCCGTCAATGCCCGATTACAAATTCCTCTCCGCTGCCCGTTCTCGCCGCCCAGGTGGGACGCCACAGGGTGCTTCCCGAAAAATCATACACCATAAAGATGTCGTTGATCTGGGTTACATCCGGTCTTTGCTGGGAGAGCAACAGATTGATGGCATCGATTGCGGTACTGTACCGCGCCATTTCGTCGGTTGTTTCAAAATAGGCAAACTTTTGCTTGTAAGACACAATCCGGTTGTTTACAATCTGAATTTCAATGGCATGACTAACCGGATCGCTGATTTTTGCACCACCTGCCGAATAATCCAGATACACCGAAAATGCCTTGTTTTTTTCATCCGTCACATTAGAAGAAAGGTTGAGGTTTAGAGGAATCCCCGGTACCGCCTCCTCCCAGAGGCTATTTACAAAGTCAATCGCCGAGATAAAACTGTCATACTGGGTTGCGCCGCTCTCTGCCGACAGGGCAAACCCCTTTTCAGCGTCCAGCGCACGGTATTCCATCCAACCGTTTTCGTGTAGCTTGATGGTACCGTAGTTTTCCACATACACTAGTGAATTGTCGCTTTCCACATACCGGCGGATGCCCGAGGTGTTAAACCCGAACGCAATCAGTATGTTTTGCACCAACTCCTCTTTATATTCGTGGTCAAAGAGCAGATTGGTTTCCTTAACCATCGGATAGGGCTGCTCGCGCAGTGCCAGCAATACATTGGGCGAAAGCACCACGCTCTGCTGCACCTGCCCGTCATTGATGCCACCGCCGGCATCGTTGAATTTGAGTTCCACCGAAAAACGATGATCCCCAATGGAATCGGTTGCATAGGTGTCAATCATGGAAATAAGCTGCTGCTTGTCATAGCGCACCGGTGCCACATACACCTGACCCGTGCCTGCATCCCGCACATATACCGTTACCGCAGAGGAAACGGTGTCTGCGCCGGATATGATAAATTCCCGCACCAATTTCGCCGCCGGTGTGGGAGAGAGTTCCAATTCTAAAATACTAGCAAAAATCGCAGTGTCAAATGCCACGGGATACTCCACATAAATGGACTTGGACTGGAGCGCATTTTCCCACTGGGCACTATCCTCCGCCACCGTCACATTGTCGCTGACGAGGGCGTTGCGCAGGATTTCCTTCACCTGCGCGGTAAGCTCGGTGGCGCGGCTGCTGTCCGGCATATACACACTGCGTTTTTCAGTTTCAATATTACTTACGGTAATGCGTTTCGGATAGGAAACGCTCTCCTTGGTCAGTGTGCTCTTGAGTGGTGGTGTTAACCGCAAATGATTCCCGATAGTAGCAAAAAAATTATAGCCATCAGGCCATAATTTTTCACGGTACCACTTATGAATTGTCAGAAAAATACTACTGCACACCAAAAAGACCAGAAGACAGGTTTTCACAGATTCCTTCTTCATCGGTTTCTCCCAGATTAATTGAACGTGTTGGTAATGTCAACCGTAAAGGCTTTGAGCTTGTCGAGGAAGCCCTGACCCAGCAGGTTGATATACAGATGCACACCCTGTTCTTCGCCGGCATCGGTTGCACACCGCACCAGAATGGTATTTGTGCCGTCCAGCAGGGTAATCTGCTGCGCATACAGACCGCTTGCGCCAATCACCGATTCGAGTGCAACACCATCTGCATACATTTTGTAATACTGCCCGTCTGCCCCCATGGAATAGAGGGTAACCGTGGTGCCCGGAAGTCCTACTGCCGAAAGCACATAGGTGCGGGTGGAAGTGGTGGAGGTTACGGTGTCGGGGTTTTTGATGTTGATCAGATAATCCACCGTTCCGCCGTAGCTTGCCGGCAAAACCTCAGGGGATGCAAAGCTGCACAAGGGCAACACACATATCACAAGCGCCAGCACTGCGGTTAAGATAGATTTGTAAAATCGACGCATGAAAATCACCTCATAAAATTCAGAATATATCGAAAGCCAATTCGACTTGATATCATTATACAACACAAATGTTACAAACATATTACGGCAGAATTAAATTAGCTTGACAAATTCTCCTTGCAGGGGAACCGCACCGTAACCTCGGTTCCTTCTCCCACGCGGCTTACAATGGAAATGGTGCCCCCGTGCGACTCCACAATCTCCTTGGAAATGGCAAGCCCCAGACCGGTGCCGCCCATCTCGCGCGAACGCGCCTTGTCCACACGGAAGAAGCGTTCAAAGATGTGCTCTAAATCCTTTTCGGGAATGCCAATGCCGTTGTCGCGGATTTTCACATAGATGGCATCATACAGATACATACTGGTCACGCTGATTTCACCATGCTCCGGCGTGTATTTGAGCGCATTGGAAATGATGTTGATAAGCACCTGCGCCACACGGTCACGATCGCCGCAGAAAATGGGCAGGTTGTTGGTGGGCTGATAGGTGAGAGTCTGGTGCTTTTCCTTTGCAGTAATGCCCAGCTTTGCGGTTACATCCGCAATGAGCACCGCCAGATCAAACGGCTTGCATTTGAGCTCCAACCGTCCGTTGTCCAATCGCGACAAAAGCAGCAAATCCTTAATCAGCCGCGCCATGCGGTCGGATTCGTCGTTGATTACCCCAAGGAAGGAGCCAAACTGCTCCCAGTCCGGTTCACTGTCCTCCAATGAAAAGAGCATGGTTTCGGCATAACTCTTGATGGCGGTGATGGGAGTACGCAGCTCGTGGGATACATTCGCCACAAATTCGCGCCGTGCACGTTCGAGTTTTTGTTGCTTGGTAATGTCTTGCAGCACCACAACCGCACCGGTGGAATGGTCGTCGGCCTGAAAGGTTGCAAAATACGCCTTAATCTCGGTGCCACCGCGCTCAAAGCTTTCCTCCAGGCTCTTGTAATGCTCCAAAAATCCCAGCTGTGCAAAGGAGATTTCCAGCCCCTCAAACACGCGGTCAAACTGCTCACTTCCGCCAATGCGGAGCATCCGGCGTGCCGCCGGGTTGGAGTGGATAATCCGTCCCTCCGAATCAAACGCAATAACGCCATCGTTCATGTAGAGCAGAATGGTTTCCAGCTTGTCCTTCTCACTGCGGATGGCAGAAAGGTTTTCCTTGATTTCGCCCGCCATGGAGTTAAAACTCTCGGTCAGTTGCCCGATTTCATCCTGCGAGCGCACGTCTATGGTAATATCAAAATCGCCTGCCGCAATCTTGGTCGCTTTCTGGGTAAGCGAATGAATGGGCGAGGTAATGGTGCCCGAAAGGAGCATCCCAAATACCACCGAAATGGCAAGCCCCAGTAAAAGCGCCTGCATGATGATGGAAAAAATGTTTTTCAAAATGGTACTGGATTCTTCTTTACTGTCCTTTACATATACAATATATTGCACCGTGTCCCCGTTTAAGATGGGCACGGCATAGTCCATATAACCGGCGTTGATTTCGCATCCCAACCGTCCGCGCATGGCGGCAATGATGTTGGGCGATGCCTCCAGTGTCGCCGCAAGCACCGGATCAGAGCCCACCACAGATTTTCCGGTTGCCCCGTCCAACAGATAACAGTTTCGGAATGAGTCCACTCCGATTTGTCCGGCATAGTTATACACACTGTCGTAAAGAGCGCTCGCCGACTCGCCGCGAGATGCCATATCCCGCAGCCGGTCCACATATTCGTCGTGAAATACATTGCCCATCATGTCCACAAATTCTCTGCTGTAAAACGAATCCACCGAGCCGGTCATAAAGGTGCCGATTACAATGATGATGGATACCGTCAGCAGCACAAACATGATCACAATTTTATAACGAATGCTCTTAAACATACTCAGCTACCAAAATAGTAGCCCACACCTCGCTTGGTAATGATATATTCGGGCGAACTGGGATTGTCCTCAATCTTTTCGCGCAAGCGGCGGATGGTAACGTCCACCGTGCGCACATCGCCGTAAAACTCATAGTCCCACACCTTGTTGAGCAGATTTTCTCTGGAAAAAATGCGCCCTTTGTGTCCGGCAAGGAATTTGAGCAGCTCAAATTCGCGGAAGGTCAGTTCAATCACCTCTCCGCGTTTTTTCACTTCATATTTGTCACAATCAATGGCAAGGTCACCAAAGGTAAGCTTTTCGCCACCTGCACCCTCACCGGATGCCATCTGGGTGCGGCGCAGGTTTGCTTTTACACGGGCCATCAGCTCACGCAGGGAAAATGGCTTGGTCATATAATCGTCTGCGCCAAGCTCCAGACCCAACACCTTGTCCACCTCTTCTTCGCGTGCGGTCAGCATGATGATGGGGGTTGCCATGGTTTCGCGTATTTTCCGGCACACCGCAAAGCCGTCCATCTCGGGCAGCATCACGTCCAGCAGAATCATGTCGGGGTCATATCGCAGGGCATATTCCACCGCCTGCTTGCCGTCATAGGCGTTGATTACCTTGTATCCGTTTTTCTCTAAATTTACCTTCAATATTTCCGCAATCGGTTTTTCGTCATCTACAACCAGAATGGTTTTATCCATGATGATCGGGTCTGAAAACCCTTCACCTCCCGTAAAAATTTGCCACTTGATGCATTCTTTCAATTTATTGTAACATTTGCTTGGTGCAAAGTCAACCACGGGCAAAAATTTTGTAATATGTTGTAATATTATCCCAATCTGTTTGTAAAAAACGGAGAAACAAAAACCCCTCTCCGTTTCCGGAAAGGGGCGAAACACTTCCTATATTATTACTTTCTCTTTGCCCGAAGGGTGTGAAATACAAAACTTACCGCAAGGTAGAGCACACACACCGGCACCATTGCATAGAGCGAATGCAGGGAATTTACAAACCACACACCCCGGATGCAATACAGACCAAACGCATACAAGAGCGCAAACAGCGGATATTCCAAAAGGGTCCAGTCGCGTTTTTTCACCAACGCATACACTGCAAAGATTGCCGCAAAAATGCACAGGAGGATTGCACAAACCGCCATCACAGAGCGTGCGCCCATGATGGTTGCCGCATTTCCCATGCCACGGTGTACCAAAAGCAACCCGAATAATGCCATAATTGCCACCACCGTTGCCACCAGCAAGCGGTTGGTTTCTGCCTCATATTTACTGACCTTGTTGGTCGAAACATTCTTTTTCATGATTGTGTATTCTCACCTTTCGTCAATTGGTTTTACCAGTCACCCAGCATACAGATTACCGCCGCAGTCGCCGCAACCGGTGCCGTTTCGCACCGCAGGATGCGCGGCCCCATCTTCACCGTCTGCCAGCCGTTTTCCCGTGCGCATTCTGCCTCCTCTTCGGCAAAGCCCCCTTCGGGACCCACAAAAATCCGCACCTTCTGTACGCCCTGCGCCTCCTCCAACACCTTCCTGATGGAGCTGGCACGCTCGTTTTCATACGGGAATAATTTTAGTCCTCCCTCCGAGTCAATCGCCTCGCGGAAGGTACACACCTCGCCAATGGCAGGAACCACACCCCGTCCGCACTGCTTTGCGGCTTCCAGAGCAATCCGTTGCCACCGCTCCCGTTTGCGGTCGCCGTCCTTCACCTTTACCACCGTGCGCTCGGTTACCACCGGAATGATTTCGTTCACTCCCAGCTCCACGCACTTTTGAATGATGTAATCCATCTTGTCCGATTTGGGGATGGATTGATAAATGGTAATGTCCAATGGGCATTCGGTTGTGTTTTTGAGCACCTGATTGATGGTCAGGGCAACGCCATTTTTATCGGCAGTTGCAATGGTGCAAAGATAATCGTTGCAATTTCCGTCACACACCATCACCATGTCATTTTGCCCCAGCCGGAGCACTTTGGTGATGTGCTTTGCATCGTCACCGTCCAGATGGATGGTGCTTTCGCCGATATTTTGCGGTTGCGCAAAAAACTTGTGCATCGCCTCGTCCCCTTTCGTGCTTACTTACTATTATAATGGTTTGTCCCAGACAAGTCAAGGGTAACTTTTTTATTCTGCCACCGCATGGGTGCAACGGATGGCACACCAATCTGCCGAGGTGCGCACCTTGTCCATGGAAAATCCGTGAGCCGCCAACGCCTTTTCCACATCCGCCTGCCGTTCGGTGATGATGCCCGAGCACACAAATACGCCACCCGGTTTGATGAGCCGTTTCACGGTGGGGAGCAGGGCAATAATCACATCCGCCACAATGTTTGCCGCTACAATATCATACCGCTCCTTGGCAAGTTCTTCCACCAACGCGGTGTCGGTGAGCACATTTCCTGCACACACATGGTAACGGTCTTTGCCGATTCCGTTTCGCTCGGCATTTTCATACGCCGTATGTACCGCATTAGGGTCAATGTCCACCGCCTCTGCATGGGAAACACCCAGCTGCAACCCGATGATGGATAAAATTCCGCTGCCGCAACCAATGTCTATCATGGTTTCTCCGCCCGAAATCACCTGCTCCAGCTCTTCAATGCAAAGTCTGGTGCTGTGGTGGGTGCCGGTGCCAAAGGTCATGCCGGGGTTTACCACAAATACCGTGCGCCCCTGGGTATCGCCCGTATTCTCCCATTCGGGAACAATGCGCACCTTTTCGCCCACATTGAGCGGTTTGAAATATTGCTTCCAGTTGTTTGCCCAATCCTCCTCGTTCATGGACTGGCACTCCACCGTAAGGGAGCCGAACTCACCCTCCTCATCCATGCCGGCAAGCGCAAGCATGGACGCACGGATGTCAGACAGGGTGTCCTGCGCCGTTTCATCGGCACAGATATACGCCTTCACGCGGGTGTCACACCAGCGCATCTGCGCCATCAAATCCTCATCCACCATGTCCCAGTAGGGGGTGTTCTGGTCCAAAAACTCGGCAAAATCTTCCTTGTCCTCAATCTCCACACCCTTGATGCCCAGTTGGTACAGCCGTCCGCTTACCGGCTCGATGCCTGCGGTGGTTGTGGTAATGCAAACCTGAATCCATTCCATAATATGTATCTTCCTTTCTTATTCACACGCTGTACTGATTTGGTACAGCTCATAATACAAACCCTTTTTCTCCATAAGTTCGGCATGATTTCCCTGCTCGGCAATGCCATCGTCGGTCAGCACCAGAATCCGTCCTGCGTTGCGGATGGTGGAAAGGCGGTGCGCAATGGTAAAGGTAGTGCGCCCCACCGCGAGCCGTTCGAGAGATTGTTGCACCACACGTTCGCTTTCGTTGTCCAGTGCACTGGTTGCCTCGTCCAGTATTAAGATGGGCGGATTTTTCAAAAATGCCCGTGCGATGGAGATGCGCTGTTTCTGCCCACCCGAGAGTTTTACTCCCCGTTCCCCCACATAGGTGTCGTAGCCATCGGCAAGCTGGGTAATAAATTCATGCGCCCCCGCCATGCGTGCCGCCTCCTGCACCTGCTCATATGTGGCATCCGGTCTGCCATATGCAATATTTTCAAACACCGTCCCCGAAAACAGATACACATCCTGTTGCACCACACCGATGGCATTTCTCAGGGATGCCTGGGTCAGGGTACGAATGTCCTTGCCATCCACCAGAATCCGCCCCTCGGTCGCTTCATAAAAACGGGGAATGAGATTGCACAGGGTGGTCTTTCCGCCGCCCGACGGTCCCACCAGTGCGATGGTTTCGCCCGGTGCAACGTGCAGGTTGATGTTGCGGAGCACCTGGTTCTTTTCATCATTGTACCGAAAACTTACCCCCTCAAACCGGATGTCGCCTTTTACATCGGTCAGCTCTGTCGCATCCGGCGCGTCCACGATGTCCACCGGGGTGTCGATTACCTCCAAAAACCGCTCGATTCCGGTCATGCCACGCTGAAACTGCTCGGTAAATTCCACAATCCTGCGGATGGAGGTGAGCAGGGTGGACACATAGAGCAGGTATGCCATCAGGTCTGCAGGGGTAATCTGCCCGTCTATCATAAAGAGTGCACCCACGACCACCACAGCGATATACATCACCCCGTCATAGATACGGGTGGTGGAGTGAAATCCTGCCATGGCATGATACATCTCCTGCTTGATGGATAAAAACCCACGGTTTCCCTCTTCAAACTTTTCCTCCTCAATCCGCTCTGCGGCAAAGGATTTTACCACCCGGATACCCAAAAGGCTGTCCTCTACCTGCGAATTGATTTCCCCCACCTGCGCACGGGACTTTTTAAATGCACGCCGCATCCGTTTGTTAAAAAACATGGAGCAAGCAAGCATGAGTGGCAGGAAGGAGAAGATAATTAAGGTAAGGGGCAGATTTACCCCCACCAAAATAATAAACGCCGCACTGATTTTAAGCCCTGCAATAAAAAACTCCTCGGGACAATGGTGGGCAAACTCGGTCACATCAAACAGGTCACTGGTAATGCGTGACATCAGTTGCCCGATTTTGGTGTTGTCATAATAGGAGTAGGGCAATTTTTGTAAATGCGAAAACAAATCACGCCGCATATCCGTTTCAATCCGTGTTCCCATGATATGTCCCATGGATGCCATCACATAGTTTGCCGCAGTGTCAATCACCCGAAGGAGCAGGTACACCCCTCCCAAAGTCAATACCGTCTGCACGGTAAGTGCGGCAAGGTCATTCATTCCCTTGTCGGTTATGTAACGTACAATGAGGGGCAACACCAGTTCGCACACAGTGGTCAGTGCCGCGCAGAATAAATCCAGTATCAGTACCCCCAGATAGGGTTTGAAATAGGGCATAAACCGCCCGATTAAATGTTTGGGTCGTTTGCTTTTCATGTCGGGTCTCCCTCCAATCGTTCCAGTGCCGCCCGTGTATAAACCGAAAGGGCAGTCGGTATACTGTATGCATGGCGAAGTTCATCCGCCGATGCCCACTTGAAATTACCAAAAGGCATCCTCAATCGCACCAAAATCCCACCCATATGCCACTCAATATGGGTAAAAATATGCTTGGCACGAGCAAGCGGAAACAGGTCAATCACCCCTGCTCCCATATCGCTTATTCTCTCGCGGATATGCGTCAAATCCTCACTTTGTTTTGCGTGTGCACTCGCCGCCAAATCCAAAAACTCCTCTGCCGACGGGAACTCCCACAGCCCTGCCAACAGACCTGTTTTGGGACGTTTTTGAATTGCAACCCGATTTCCGCACAAAAGCAGCAAAATCGTTTTTTCCTCAATTTTTCTTGCCTTTTTTGGGGATTTTACCGGTATGATGTGCGTTTTTTCCTCACGTCGCGCTACACAATGTTTTGCTACCGGACACACGTCGCAAAGCGGTGCGCCGTTGGGTAGGCACACGGTTGCACCAAGCTCCATCAATGCCTGGTTGAATTCACCGGGTTTGTCGGCAGGAATCATTTTGCTCACCAAGGCTGCAATCTGCTTTTTTGTTCTGGTAAGGGTAATATCCCCCTCGCATCCTGTAATACGGGCGATCACACGCAGCACATTTCCATCCACCGCCGCAGCAGGGATTCCAAACGCAATGGACGCCACCGCCCCTGCGGTATATTCGCCAAAACCCGGCAGCTCTTTTAATTTTTCATAATCGGCAGGCAAGGCTCCGCCATACCGCTCACACACAGTAATTGCCGCCTTTTGCAGGTTTCTCACGCGGTTGTAATACCCCAATCCCTGCCACAATTTGAGCAAAGCCTCCTCGGGTGCGGCGGCAAGGGATGGGATGTCGGGCAGGGCGGTCAGAAAGCGGTCATAGTAGCCGCGCACCGCCTCCACACGGGTTTGCTGGAGCATAATTTCCGAAAGCCACACATGATATGGGGTGGGGTCACTGCGCCACGGCATGGAGCGTGCGTTTTCCCCAAACCATTCCAGTAAGGGCGCGACAATTTTCCTCAACTCCCGCTCCGTTTTTTCGCTCTGCCGGTCTGTGTCTGCCAGGGTCACCATGCGGTTTTGGTTGCCCACATCTTCTGCACGCAACGTTCGGCTCTTGTCATTTGCGCCTGCCGCACGCGCTGCCCGGTTATTGCCGCTTGCATCTGCCGCGCGCAACGTCCGGCTTTTTCGGTCTTCCCCTGATGTGTGCGCCTTTTGGCTGTTGTCCGCGCCCGCTGTCATACGTCCACCTTTGTCCGCCATGGTTTCGCCCCCTTTTTACCATAATATCTTATTATATCATTTTTGGGCGAAACTGTAAATCCTTTTTCGTGTTTTTACTCCGATTATACCCTTCCCTCTTCCTCTATCACCGTGGTGTGATATTTCTCCAATATGGACTCCTGCAGCAGCGTACGGGTTTCCATGTTGATGGGATGCGCAATATCCTTAAATTCTCCATCGGGCGTTTTGCGCGAAGGCATGGCAATAAACAACCTGTCGTCCCCCTCGATGATTTTAATGTCGTGCACCACAAAGCAATTGTCAAAGGTCACCGAAACGACCGCCTTCATCTTTCCCTCTGCCGCAATCTGCCGGATGCGGATGTCTGTAATATCCATTTGTCAGCCCTCCAAAAATGTTTTCTTGCGCCTTTATGTTGTGCGATTTGTAAAAATAATATGCAAAGTGTTTTAATTTTGGAAAATTCATGTTATAATAGATAATAACATGAGCATTTTTTGGGAGATGATTTGATTGACAACACCGAAAAGCGTACATTTTATCGGCATTGGCGGCGTGAGCATGAGCGGTCTGGCAAAAATTCTGCTACATAACGGCGTTGCCGTGTCCGGCTCGGATTTAAACCACTCGGCGGCAACCGACGCCCTTTCGGCACTCGGCGCACGGGTGTCTGTTCCCCATGCGGCACATAATATAGAAAACCCCGAACTGGTGGTATATACCGCGGCAATCAAGGAGGATAACCCCGAACTGGTTGCGGCACGGCAAAAGGGCGTCCGCACCATCGAACGGGCGGTACTTTTGGGCGAAATGATGGCTGGCTACCCCAAGGCGATTGCAGTGTCGGGCACCCACGGAAAAACCAGCACCACCTCCATGCTGGCACACATTCTGCTTGCCGCAGAGCTGGACCCCACCATCACGGTGGGCGGTGATCTGGATATTTTAGGGGGCAACCTGCGTATTGGCGGGGATGACTATTTCCTTGCCGAGGCGTGCGAGTATTGCCGCAGTTTTCTGCAATTTCATCCCTTTTTGGGCATTATTTTAAATGTTGAGGCAGACCATCTGGACTATTTTAAGGATCTGGACGACATCACCGATGCGTTTGGCGATTTTGCGGCACTACTGCCCGAGGATGGCGCACTGGTCTACTGTGCCGACAGCCCCCGTGCAGAGGTTGCGGCAAGCAAGACAAAGGCGAACGCCGTGTCTTTTGGATTGCAAAACGGCGATTACACCGCCAAAAACATCACCTACAACCAAAAGGGGTGCGCCGGCTTTGATGTTACCCTGCGCGGTCAGACCCTCTTTGGGGTGCAGCTTGCAGTGGCAGGCGAACACAGCATCTTAAACGCCCTCGCGGCAATTGCGGCATCCCGTGCGTTGGGCATTCCGGACGGGGCAATCATCAAGGGCGTGGAGTCATTTGTCGGAGCGCACAGACGGTTTGAGTATAAGGGCAAATGCAACGGTGCAACCGTGGTGGACGATTATGCGCACCACCCCACCGAAATTGCCGCAACCCTTGCCGCGGTGGAGAAAATGGATATCGGCAAGCTTTATCTGGTATTTCAGCCCCACACCTACACCCGCACCAAGGCACTGTTTGACGAGTTTGTGCAGGTGCTCTCCCTTGCCGACCAGCTCATTATGGCGGATATTTTTGCCGCCCGTGAGCCGGATACCGGACTGGTTTCCTCCAAGGATGTTGCCGACAAGGTTTCGGGTGCACATTATTTTGACAGTTTTGAAAAAATTGCCGACTATCTGCGTGCAGAGGCAAAAGAGGGCGACCTCATCATCACCATGGGCGCAGGCGATGTGTATAAAATCGGGGAAATGATTGTAAAATAATCGTAATTGCGACGAAAGGGCGTGGATTACGATGAAAAAGGATATGTTATTTTGCGTGGATTCGGACGGGTGCGTGTTTGATGCCATGACGCCAAAGCATCGCGCCGCGTTCGGGCCTGCGCTGGTAGAGGTTTACGGTCTGGAACACATACGAACACATGTGCTTGCGGTGTGGGACCGGATTAACCTTACCGACGCCACCCGTGGAATCAACCGGTTTCTGGGGTTGGCGTATTTTTTTGCCCGGATGCAGGAGCAGGGTTTTTCTCTGCCCGATACCGCCCACTTTTGCGCATGGGCAAACAGTACGCCGGTACTGGGCGAGGCGGCGCTTTCCAAGGCAATTTCCCAAGCGGACGGCGCGGAACGGGAGCAGCTGACACGGGCATTGCAGTGGTCGGAACGGGTAAATGACATCTGCAAAACCCTTACCATCCGTCCCTTTGCAGGGGTAGAGCGAACCCTTGCGCTCATCCACGGGTTTGCAGATATTGCGGTGGTTTCCTCGGCGAACGAGGGGGCATTAAAACGGGAGTGGGGCGAATACGGGCTGGAGAAATACGTCAATTTCATGGGACATCAGGGGATGGGGAGTAAGGCGGATATGCTGCGTATCGTGCTGAACAGAGGATATTCGCCCCAAAAATGTGTGATGTGCGGCGATGCACTTTCCGACCTTGCGGCGGCAAAGGAGGTGGGGGCGCAGTTTTATCCCATCCTACCCTTTGACGAGGTGTATTCGTGGAACATCCTACGCACGGTGGTGGCGGAGCAGGTGAAAAATGGTGCATACCATGAGGGGGAATATGTAGCAGAGTTCCGGCGCAGGTTGAATGCAAATTGATGTCACATGGTAAGGGGCGATGCCCTCATCGACCCGATTGCAAAACCACATTCGGGCTGTCGGGGACGCCAGCCCCTACACCCTCACACCCACATTATTCCCCCGTAGGGAACGGCCTGCGTGCCGTTCCGCTCCCGGAATGACACATAGGTCATTCCCTACACTCTGTATCACACCGCCACGTTTCACACGGCGGCAAAACCCCACGGCTGCGCCACGGGGCAAAAACGCTGATGTAGAGTGCGGTGTAAAAAAGGCTCCCTTGTGTAAAGGGAGCTGGCACGAAGTGCCTGAGGGATTGTTCTCTCGGCTACCGGTTCGCTTTCCCTTTCTGGTTTTAACCTTTTGCATTCGCGCGAATTGGCATAAAAATTGCCGTGAGCGACGCACGTTTGGTGGGAAAAACGCCGCGATTATTTCCCTTATACAACATAGCGGCGTTTTTAGCGCAACGGAACTGAGTGTTCCGTTTGCGCGACCACCTGAAACGAGCGGAGCAAACGTGCAATTTGCCAATGAGCAAGACGCAAAAAGGGGGATTTTTAAGGGGGTATCACCCCCTTAAAAGAAAGAAAAAGAAAACTTAAAATAAATTTCAAAAATTTACATTTATCCCCTATGCAGACAGAAAAAAATGTTGTATAATATAATAAGTAGAAATTATTCTGATATTTCATGGAACATTCCATTGCAAGCGGAGGTAACAAAATGGACGAAAGAAATAAAACTACGGTGCAGATTTTTGGCGAGGAATACACCCTGGTAGGCACCGAGAGTGAAGCGTATATGCAAAAAATCTGCCAATATGTAGACCGGCTGATGCGAAACCTGAGCTACGATTCCAACCTCTCCACCGCAAAAGTGTCGGTGCTCACCGCCATCAACATGAGTGACGGTTACCACAAGGCAAAAGAGGCGCTCGAGCAGGCAAACGCAGAGCTGGAGCAATACCGCGCACAGGGTACACCCAATCGTGACGTGATGGCAGGACTGCAAAAGGAAAACGAATTTTTAAAAGACGAACTTAAGCGGTTGAAAGCCGAATTGGAAAGGAAAAACCGCTAACCCCCATACATACCGCTCGTTTTCCCCAACACATCTCAAAGAATCGGAGGAATCCGGATTGACCCCTCAAACACTTGAAATTCTATCCCCCGCAGGCGGATATGAGGCGTTTTGTGCCGCCGTGGATAACGGTGCAGATGCCATCTATCTGGGCGGGCGGCAATTTTCTGCACGGGCAGGCGCCCTCAATTTTTCCGAACAGGAAATGGAGGACGCATTTGGTTATGCCCATTTGCGTGGAGTAAAGGTGTATGTGGCGGTAAACACCTTGTTGAGCGACAGCGAACTCAAAGACGCTTATCATTTTATTGATTTTTGTTACCGCGCAGGCGCAGATGCCCTGATTGTGCAGGATACCGGTCTTGCACGGATGGTGCGACAATGCTTTCCCGACCTTCCCCTGCACGCAAGCACCCAGATGACCATTTGCACCCCAGAGGGTGTGAAACGGGCACAAAAACTGGGCTTTTCCCGTGTGGTGCTCGCACGGGAGCTCACCAAAACACAGATTGCACATATTGCCGGGCAAACCGATGCCGAACTGGAAGTGTTTGTACACGGTGCGCTTTGCATGAGCTATTCGGGGCAATGTCTGATGAGCTCCATCATCGGCGGTTGCAGTGGAAACCGGGGCGGTTGCAAACAGCCCTGCCGGTTGCCCTATACCCTGACCGACCTTTCGGGCGCACCCATCTCGGATGGTGCAAAATACCTGCTCAGCCCCCGTGATTTGTGCCTGATCGACCATCTGGACGATTTGCAAAAAATGGGAATCACTTCCGCAAAAATTGAAGGCAGAATGAAGGGTGCGGCGTATGTGGGTGCAGTAACGGGCGTGTATCGGGATTGCCGTGACAGAGGCTATGTTACCGATGCCGACCGCGCCACCTTGAAAAACGCATTCTGCCGCAGTGAATTTACCAAAGGTCATTTCGGCGGCGTGTCGGGACGGGAACTGCTCAAATATGATGCCGACAGCACCGGCATTTACGATACCTTTTCCAGCGAAATGCCCGACAGAGAACGGCTGATTTCCCTGACCGGATGTGCAACCATATGCGCAGGAGCACCTGCAGCCCTTACCATCACCGATGCAGATGGCAACACGGTTGCCGTAACCGGAGAAATGGTGCAACAAGCCAAAAACGCGCCCCTTACCGAGGAGCGTATCGCCGCGGCACTGGAAAAAACCGGCGGCACTGCCTACCGGATGGATTCCATTTCGGTTTCCACCTGCGGCAATGCATTCCTGCCGGCAAGCGCACTCAACGCCCTGCGACGGGACGCGCTGGAGCAGTTGGACGAGTTGCGGCTCGCCCCCTACAAACGAGGCGGTGCAGCAGCTCCCTTCCCCAAAATCGAAAATCCCCACGCAAAATCTCCCTTCCGCTACACCGCAGAGGTGTGCACACTGGAGCAGGCGCGTGCATTGCTCAAAACCGACCTTGCCGCAATCTACCTGCCCTACGGGGTGTTTGACCAAAACCGCGAATGGGCGATGCGCCATGCAGACCGGTTGATTGTGAAATTGCCCTCTGTACCGCAAAACGACACCTTCCATCTGCCAGGCCACATGGCAATTGCAGTGGGAAACCATGCGCAGGTTGGATTGGATTGCCCTGACAAAACGGCGGACTTTCCGCTCAACCTCTTCAATTCCCACGCACTGGCACAAGCGGCGGAGGACGGGTTTACCCGTGCATGTCTGTCGCCCGAGCTGACGGTCAAGCAGATTGCCGCACTCAAAAGCCCCATTCCGTTGGAGGCGGTGGTGTATGGGCGGTTGCCCCTGATGACCATGAAAAACTGCACGGTAAAATCTGCCGTCGGTTGCCCGTGTGACGGATGGTATGCCCTCACCGACCGCAAGGGGATTTCCTTCCCCCTAAAACCCGACCCCACCACCCACCAGAGCGTGCTCTACAACTCTGCCCCCATCTACATGGCAGAACGGATGAACGAGATACGGCGCTCAGGGGTGTCATTCGGGCGGCTGATCTTTACCACCGAATCGCCGGACGAGGCGGTGCAGGTGGTGGAGGCATACCGAAATGGCGACAAACCGCAGGCTAATTTTACCCGTGGACACTATTACCGGGGGGTATAAAACCGAAAGGATGAAAATACATGAACAAACAAACCATCGCACAAATCAACATTAAATTTTTGGAACACAATACCGAAAAGACCCTGCCATTTTACGCTACCGAGGGGTCGGCAGGCATGGATTTGAAAGCCTGCATCAGCGAGGATGTTACCCTGCCCCCGTTGGGACGGGCACTCATCGGCACCGGCATTGCCATCAAACTGCCCGATGCACGCTTTGGGGCGTTTGTGTTTGCCCGGTCGGGTCTGGCGATCAAGTCGGGCATCACCCTTGCAAACTGTGTCGGGGTGGTGGATAGCGACTACACCGGCGAAATCAAGGTGGGGCTGATTAATTTAAGTAACTCCCCCTATACCATAAAAAATGGCGACCGCATCGCACAACTGGTCATTTTAGAGGTTGCCAAGGCGCAGTTTACGGCAGTGGATGAATTGGAGCAAACCGAACGCGGCGCAGGCGGTTTCGGCTCCACAGGTCGAAACTGATGCGGTGGAAAACGGGCGATATTTTAGTGATTGCACTGGTGATTACCCTCGCGGCGGCATTGTGGATTTTCTCGGCGGCAGGGGCAACCCGTGCAACCGCGTGTGTCATCGAACTGGACGGACACACCTATGCCACCTACCGGCTGGACGAATGCCACACACCCAAAACCGTGGACATCCGCACCGAACGTGGGTTTAACCAAGTGGTCATTGACCAAAGGGGCGCATATGTTTCTCAAAGCGATTGCCCCAATGGCGACGAGGTGAAACGCGGCAGACTGGAAAAGGCAGGGGATACAGCAGTGTGCCTGCCCCATCGGTTGGTGGTACGTCTTACCGGCACACAACAGGTGGACGCCGTAACCGAGTAAAATTTTAACAATTTGTGCATTGAAATCTCATTACATAGGAGTTATAATAGAAAGATGGACAGAAATGGTCTTACAGCAACATCCCTTTCCCGTCTGGGTCTGCTCACGGCGGTTGGGATTGCCCTGCACATCGCCGAAGGTCTGCTCCCTGCAGTGGGAATGATACCGGGCGGCAAGATTGGTCTTGCCAATGTGGTAACGGTGATTGTGCTCTTTGCATGGGGCGGCAGAGCGGCATTTTGCGTAAATATCGTGCGTGCGCTTGTGGCATCCCTGCTCACCGGCGGCGGTATGAGCATGGTGTATGCACTGGCAGGGGCGGTTTGCTCCTGTGCCGTGATGATATTGCTCTCCCGTTTAAAACACCTTTCCCCCATCGGGGTAAGTGTTGCAGGCGCGGCGACACACAATGCCGCACAGGTTGCGGTTGCCGCAATCATTTTACGCACCGGCGCACTGGTGCCATACCTTGCCATATTGCTGGCAATTTCGTGCGTTTCGGGCATTGGGGTGGGCATTGTCGCCTCGGTTTCACTCAACCGCATCCCCTTTCTTACCAAGTAATCACCGCCTTCGGGCGTTATCATACAAAAGAGCAAGGAGGTTATCGCTTGCATAAGCTCATTTTGGCTTCCGCCTCGCCCCGACGGCAGGAGCTGATGCAAAACCTGGGTCTTACCTTTACGGTGGACGTGTCGGGCGCAGACGAATCGGCAATTCCGCAGGATTTGCCCCCTGCACTGTATGTGCAGGAGCTTGCCGCATTAAAGTGCGCAAGCGTTGCCTCGGGCTACAAATCGGGTCTGGTCATCGGTGCAGATACGGTTGTGCTGTTTAACGGACAGATTTTGGGAAAACCTATAGACAGTGCGGATGCACGGCACACCCTTTCCTCCCTGTCGGGTCACACCCATGCGGTGTATACCGGCATCGCGGTATGTGATGCGGCAACCGGCAAAATGGTCACCGCCGCCGAATGCACCCGTGTTACCTTCGGAAAGCTCTCCGACGCCGAGATTGACGCCTACATCGCCTCGGGCGAATATGCCGACAAGGCAGGCTCGTATGGTGTGCAGGGGCGCGCCGGCAGGTTTGTCAGTCACATCGAGGGCGATTTTTTCAATGTGGTAGGATTACCCGTTTATCGGCTCAAATGCCTGATACGGGATGAATTTGAAATCTTAATCTGAGAGGAGATACCAAAACCATGAAACGAGATATCGGAATTGACTTGGGTACCGCCAATACGCTGGTACATGTGAAAAACAAAGGCATTATCGTAAACGAGCCGAGCGTGGTTGCCATCAACCGCGAAAGCGGTCAGGTGCTCGCAGTAGGTGACGATGCCAAGCAAATGCTGGGTCGTACCCCCGGCAACATTGTAGCAATCCGTCCCTTGAAGGATGGCGTGATTGCCGATTTTGAAGTCACCCAGGCAATGCTCAAATATTTTATCAAAAAAGCATACCCCTCCAACGGATTTTTCCGTCCCCGTGTGATCGTGTGCGTACCGTCCGGCATCACCGAGGTGGAAAAACGTGCCGTAGAAGAATCCACCCTGCAGGCAGGTGCACGCGAGGTTTACCTGATTGAAGAGCCCATGGCGGCGGCAATCGGCGCAAACCTGCCGGTAGAAGATCCCACCGGCTCCATGGTGGTAGACATCGGTGGCGGCACCAGTGAGGTGGCAGTCATTTCGTTGGGCGGCATTGTAACCAGCCAGTCTCTGCGTGTGGCAGGCGACGACCTGGACGATTCCATCATCGCCTTCATCAAAAAAGAATACAACCTCATGACGGGCGAGCGCACCGCCGAAAGCATCAAGCTCGCCATCGGTTCTGCATACCCCCGCACCCCCGAGGAGCGCATGGAAGTACGCGGACGTGACCTTTTAACCGGTCTGCCCAAAAACATCACCATCTCTTCCGAGGAAATCCGCCAGGCACTGTCCGAGCCGGTTACCAGCATCATCGAGGCAATCAAAAACACCCTCGAGCAAACGCCCCCCGAGCTTGCGGCAGACATCATGGACCACGGCATCACCCTCACCGGCGGCGGTGCACTGCTGCGCGGTCTGGATTCTCTCATCACCCGTGAAACGGGTATGCCGGTCAACATTGCAGAAAATCCGCTCGATTGCGTGGTACTGGGTACCGGAAAAGTGCTGGACCAGATCGAAGTGCTCAAAAAGGTGCTCATTCACACCAAAATAAAGTAATTTTTAACTAACAGAAGGAATTTCCCATGACCTTTTTTGAACGGAACAAAGCAAAAATTATCCTCATTTCTGTCACGCTGGTGCTGATTATCCTGATGGCATTTTCCTCCCTGCCGGGCGGAAAGGCAAATCCGGTCAGCAATGTTTTGGGCGTGGTAATTTCGCCTGTTCAAAAAGCGGTCAGTTGGGTGCTGGACGGCACCGGCGGCTTTTTCGATTACCTGGTCAATATGAAACAGTTTGAATCGGATAACGCCGACCTGCGTGCCCATATTACCGCACTGGAAAACGAAGTGCGGGAAACCGAACAACTGGAAAAGGAAAATACCCGCCTGCGTGCATTGCTTGAACTGCGCGACCGCTCTCCCCAGTACGATTTGGAGGCGGCGCAGGTGGTTGCACGCGACCCGGGCAACTGGTTTATCACCTTCACCATCGACAAGGGCACTTCGTCCGGCGTTGGGGCAGGCAATCCGGTCATTGTGGACAGTGGACTTGTGGGGTATGTGTATGAAGTGGGGAGCACCTGGGCAAAGGTGCGCACCATCATCGACCCATCCTCTGCCGCGGCGGCAACCGTAAAACGCACCGGCGACACCGGTGTTGCCGAGGGCAATATGAGCCTCTCCGAGCAGGGGCTGTGCGCCATGAGCTATCTGCAAAAGGATGCCAATATCACCGCAGGAGATGCCATCGAAACCGCCGGAACGGGCGGCATCTATCCGCCGGGTCTGTACATCGGCAAGGTACTGTCGGTGGAGGCAGATGCCGATGGCATCAGCCGTCAGGCGGTGGTCGAGCCGGGTGTGGATTTTGAATCCCTCGGCATGGTTATGGTAATCAAATCGGTATTGAATGCGCCGGAGGTGGGACAATGAGAACGGCCGTCTCCTACCTCCTGCTTTTTGTCGCACTCATTTTACAGTCCACCCTCGGTCAGGCGTGCACCATATTTGGCGTTGCACCCAATCTGGTGCTCACCCTTGCAGTCTGCCTGTGTTTGACCGGCGAGCCGTTGTGGTCTGCCGTATTTGGGCTTGTAGCAGGGCTTTTGCTGGACATTTCCGGCGGTCAGATTGTGGGCTTCGAGGCAATTTTGATGCTCTATTTGGGGCTTGGCGCCTCCCTGTTTGGCAATTACTGTTTCCGTGGCAACGTTCATGTAACCGCCATCACGGTGTTTGGTGCCACCTTCATTTATCAAACGGTGTTTGTGCTTGCCGGACTATTTCTGTTTGGCAACGGCTCGTTTGGTGCGGCACTGCGTACCATCTTTCTGGAAAGTTTTTATAATGCCGCCGTTGCGGTGCCCTGCCATTACTTGATCAAACGGGTCAGAGGCTACCGCATGCGGGATTTTTAAGGGGGTGACGGTTTGCCCGAAGAGTTTGACAAAAAATTTAAAAAAATCCTTGTTTTTGCAACGGTTTTGTTGGTGCTCATCTCGGTGCGTCTGGTGGACTTGCAGCTGGTAAACGGCACAGATTACCGTACCCAGTCCGAAAACCGCATGCTCCGCTCCATGCCCATTGCCGCACCCAGAGGAGAAATTTTAGACCGGTATGGCAGACCCTTGGTCACCAATCGCATGGCATTTTCTCTGCAAATTCAGAAAACCAACCTCACCAAGCAGGAGCAAAACGCCATCATACTGGATTTGATTGCCCTCATGCAAGCCGAGGGTGAAGAATACATCGACTCCCTGCCCATCAATGCTGAGGGCACCGACTATACCTTTGACGGGTATGAGGGGGAGGAACGCCAAAACCGGATTGCCCGTTTCAATAGCGAAATCGGCTTGGAATCCGGCGGTGCCTTTGACGCAATGGCACTGCTTTGTGAAACATATGAAATCGACCCTGCATACACTCCAGCCGAGCGGCGCGCCATCGCAGGTGTGCGCTACGAAATGGACGAACGCGGATTTAGTGTGAATGCTCCCTACACCTTTGCAAAGGACGTGGGGCAATCGGTCATCACCCGTGTGCGCGAGCAGAATATGCGCTTTAAAAACGTGGCAGTGGTCACCGAACCCATCCGGGAATATGTTTACGATAACCTCGCCTGCCATATTCTGGGCAGGGTGGGTCCCATTTATAAAGAAGAATATGCCGTGCTCAAAAACCAGGGTTACGGCATGAACGATACCATCGGCAAGGATGGGATGGAAAAGTATCTGGAACCCTACATCAAGGGGGTGGACGGCAGACAGAGCGCCGTGCAGACGGTGGACGGACGCACCACCGCCATTGCGGCAACCGTTCCTGCCACACCGGGTGACCACGCGGTGCTCACCATTGATTTAGAGTTGCAGCAGATTTTAGAACAATCCCTGCAAACCACACTGGAAAGCGTGCGCCAAGGCAGGGGCAAAACCGCACAGACCGCCTCTGCGGTGGTCATGGATGTCAACACCGGCGAAATCCTTGCCATTGCAAGCTATCCGGGGTTCAATCCCAAAACCTTTGACGCCGATTACAGCCGGCTTTACAATGATCCCCTAAAACCCATGTTCAACCGTGCCATTGCCGGTGCATATCCGCCCGGCTCCACCTTTAAAATGCTCACCTCGGTGGCGGCACTGGAGGAGGGCGCGGTTACGGTGGACGAAATCATTCAGGACCAGGGTGTGTACCGCTATTACGGGCAGACCTTCAACTGCTGGATCTGGTCGGACGAGCGCAGAACCCATGGCAATGTGAACGTGTCGGGTGCGCTCCGCGATTCGTGTAACTACTATTTTTATGAGGCAGGAAAACGGCTGGGTGTGGATAAACTTGCCGAATACGGGAAAAAATTTGGGTTGGGCGAGTATACCGGCATTGAACTGGAAGGGGAAACCAAAGGTATTCTGGCAAACCCCGACTACAAGAAAAAAACCTTTGACCAGGTGTGGTTCCCCGGCGACACCCTGCAAATGGCAATCGGGCAGAGTTTTAATCTGTTTTCCCCCATTCAGTTGGCAAGCTACACCGCAACCATTGCAAATGGCGGCACCCGTTACAAGGCGCATCTTTTAAAAAGCGTGCGCGACGTAGAAACCGGTGCACTCATGCAGGAATCTTCTCCGGAAGTTTACGGCAAGGTGGACATGAGCCATGCCACCCATCAGGCAATCACCTATGGTATGCGGATGGTAAGTGCCGAGGGGGGCACTGCAGGCAGTGTGTTTGGTAATTTCCCCATTGAGGTGTGCTCCAAAACCGGCTCTGCAGAGGTTTCCACCGGCGTTGCAAACGGTATTTTCGTTTCGTTCGCACCCTACAAAAACCCGCAGATTGCGGTTGCCGCGGTGGTGGAAAATGCCGGCTCGGGTAACGCAATCGCGCCCATCGCGCGGGATATTTATACCGCATATTTCGGATTGAATGCCGAGAACTCCCGCCCTGCTGCAACCTATCCGAATACTTTGTTGCCGTAGGATTGCTACACAATTATCATATTTTTATCGGGGCTTTGCCCATGTTCAGTTATTTTAAAAGAAAGCGAGGTTTTATCCACATGGAACACGTCATATTAAAAGGCGGCAGCAACGGCATTGTCATGGTGCTCACCGAAAGCACGCCGTTTGCCGACCTGATGGAGGAAATCAAAGAAAAACTGGATGAGTACAGCAATTTTTTAGAAGGCGCAAGCATGCGCTCCCTCACCGTGCGCAGCAGAGATTTTTCTGCAGGCGAACAGATGGAGCTGCTCTCTTTGGTGTGCGAGCGGTTTGGCAAAGATACTCTAGTCACCTTCCAGCCGCTTACCGTCAAGGAAGAGCCACCAAAGAGCTGCTTTTACATGGGCACCGTGCGTTCGGGCGCACAGATGGAGTCGGATACCGACCTGGTCATTGTAGGTGACGTCAATCCCGGTGCACAGATTTCGGCAGCAGGCAATGTCACCGTGCTCGGCTCGTTGCGCGGCATTGTGCACGCCGGTAAGGATGGCAATCGCGACGCGGTGATTGTGGCACTCAGCCTCAATCCCACCCAGATCCGCATCGCAGAAATCATCACCCGTCCCCCCGACGGGGAAGAGGCGGCAAGCGTGCCGGAAATCGCCTACATCCGCGACGGAAACATCTATGTTGAGCCGATGAGCGATTATCGCAAAAAAGGATAAGCAGTCGGCAGAAATGCAGTACAAATCCCCATCATTTTTGTGTAAATTTCCCACAAAAAAGGGTGGACAACCCGCCCGTTTTATGGTAAAATAAAACAGATGTAAAACCAAGGATAAAATTTTTGTATGGATATATAAGGAGGAGTCATACGGATGGCTGAGGTAATCGTAATCACGTCGGGTAAAGGCGGCGTGGGAAAAACCACCACTACGGCAAATATCGGCACCGGTCTTGCGTTGCTGGGCAAAAAGGTTGTGTTGGTGGATACCGATATCGGACTGCGCAATCTGGACGTGGTAATGGGTCTGGAAAACCGCATTGTATATGATATCGTGGACGTTGTGGAAGAAAAGTGCCGCTTAAAGCAGGCACTCATTAAGGATAAACGCTACACCGGACTCAGCTTGCTGCCTGCCGCACAGACCCGTGATAAAAACTCGGTCAATGAAGAGCAGATGCAAAAGCTGTGCGAAAACTTAAAAAAAGAATTTGACTATGTGATTATCGACTGCCCTGCAGGTATCGAGCAGGGATTCAAAAACGCCATTGCCGGTGCCGACCGGGCGTTGGTTGTCACCACACCCGAAGTTTCGGCGGTGCGTGACGCAGACCGCATCATCGGCCTTTTGGAGGCAAATGAGATGAAATCCACCGATCTGGTCATCAACCGTCTGCGCCCCGACATGGTAAAAACAGGCGACATGATGAATGTGGATGATATTATCGACATTCTGGCAGTCAGCCTCATCGGCGTGGTGCCGGACGACCAGGATATCATCATTTCCACCAACCGTGGCGAACCGGTGGTTGCAGGAAACAGCACCCGTTCGGGTCAGGCATACCGCAATATCGCACTGCGTCTGACCGGCGAAGATGTGCCCATCATGGACATGGATGAAGCCAAGGGCTTTTTCGGCAAAATCAAAAAGCTGTTTTCCAAAAACTGAAAGGACGGTGCCAAGGAATGTCGTTAAAAGATTTGTTCAGCATCTTTTCCAAGAATAAGCAGTCGTCCAAGGACATCGCCAAAGAGCGGCTCCAGCTGGTACTGGTGCACGACCGCGCCACTACCAATACCGACCTTCTGGAAGACCTTCGTGCTGAAATCCTGCAGGTAATTTCAAAATATATGGATATTGCGGTGGAGGAGCTGGACATCCAGATTACCAAAACCGAGAGTGACGATGGCGAAAACATGGTGCCTGCACTGGTTGCCAATATCCCCATCAAGAGCATGAAAAACACCCGATAACAATACAAAAAAGGAGAGAAGTCAATGAACATCGCACTGATTGCACACGACAAAAAGAAAGAGCTTATGGTCCAGTTCTGCATTGCATATAAAGGTATCCTCGCAGAGCACAATCTGTTTGCCACCGGCACCACCGGGGGCCTCATTGCAGACGCAACCGGCTTGAATGTTCATCGTTTTCTGTCCGGTCCGCAGGGCGGCGATCAGCAGATTGGCGCACGCATTGCATATAATGAGATTGACCTGGTTCTCTTTTTCCGTGACCCACTCACCGCACAGCCGCACGAGCCGGATGTTTCGGCACTGTTCCGCCTGTGTGATGTGCACAACATCCCGCTGGCAACCAATGCCGCCACCGCCGAGGTACTCATTCAGGGTCTGGCACGGGGCGACCTGGCTTGGCGTGATATTGTCAATCCCAAAAAATAATTCTGCCGCGGTCATTTTCCGCACGCAGTAAATCTCCGGTGCAGCCGATGCACCGAAAGGAGTTATCACCATGAATTTGCTCATCACCGGCGCTTCCGTTATCCCCATGACGGATGGCGCCGTTTTGGCTGATACCGATATTGCGGTGTCAGACGGAAAAATCGCCGCCATCGGCGAAATTCCCCAAGGCATGACCTTTGACCGAACCATAGACGGGCGTGGGTTTGTTGTCATGCCGGCACTCATAAACACCCATGTGCATTCCCCCATGGGCTTTTTGCGCGGTTGCGGCGAGGGGCTTCCTCTCCAGCGCTGGCTCAATGAAAAGGTGTTTCCTGCCGAGGATAAACTCACCGAGCAGGATATGTACACCCTCACCCTGTTGGGCATTGCCGAGATGGTTTCCACCGGCACGGGCTTGTTTAATGATATGTATTTCTTTACCCACAAGAGCGCAGAGGCGGTCATTGACGCCAAAACCCGTGCATGCCTCACCTATTGCGCCACCGACATCGGAAACAACGTGGAAGATATCACCACCCTGCGCGCGGTACAAAACAACCGCCGTCTGTTTGCCGATTACCACGGCTATGACGACGACCGCATCCGGGTGAGCGTATCCCCCCACGCCATCTATACCTGCAGTGAACGGCTACTGCGCTTTTGCGCCGAGGAGGCGGCAAGGCTGGATACCTTTGTATACACCCACCTGTCCGAAACGGTGGGAGAAAACGCGGATTGCCTTACAGCACGCGGGGTAACCCCCACCGCCTACTTAAACAACATCGGCTTTTTCGATGTACCTGCAACCCTTGCCCACTGTGTGCATCTGTCGGATGAAGACAGGGCAATCCTTGCCGAGCACGGCGCATCGGTTGCCACCTGCCCCGAGAGCAATCTCAAACTGGGTAGCGGCATCTGCGAGGCAGATAAACTCTTTGCAAACGGCATCAATGTTGCCATCGGTACCGATGGTGCCTCCAGCAACAATAACCTCAATATGTTTGAAGAAATGCATCTGTTTTCCCTGCTCTTGAAAGGGGTGCGGCAGGATGCATCTCTGCTTTCCCCCGAACAGGTGTTGCAGTGCGCCACCATAAACGGTGCACGCGCCATGGGGCTTGCCCATCGCACCGGCACATTGGAGGTGGGCAAGGATGCGGATTTGATTCTGGTAGATACTCAAAAGCCGCACATGTCCCCCATCCACAACCTCTGCTCCAACCTGGTCTATGCGGCGCAGGGCAGTGATGTGCATCTCACCATGGTAAAGGGCGAGATTTTGTATGAAAACGGGCAGTGGCTCACCATTGATGTGGAACGGGTCAAACACGATACCGCCGCCATCTGCGACCGCATTTTTTAAGGACGCCGGCAAATGATCCAAAAAGGCCGCCTTACACCAAAATATGTCATCCCGTAAAGTTAAGGCTCCCTTGTGTAAAAGGAGCTGGCAAACCGCAGGTTTGACTGAGGGATTGTAAAAATTAATCAACTCAACCATTCACTCGAAAGGACGAAATTATTATGGACATTTTTCTCGAATACATTGTCGCACGCAAGAAAAATTTAAAGGATATCGCCATCATCGCAGGCATTTTGTTAGGGCTTTGTCTGCTCTTGTTTATCTCCCTGTTTTTTATGTTTACCCAGTTAAGCTCGTTTGTCATGCTGCTGGATGCAGGGCTTATTTATCTGGCATATCTTGGCATTACCTCACGCAATGTGGAGTATGAGTACATTGTAACCAACGGCGAGGTGGATATCGATAAAATCACCCACCGCCGCAAGCGCAAACGCATCATTTCGGTGCACTCCAAAACCTTTGATATGGTAGCCCCTGTGGGCGAGAGCGCATACCGCGGCGAGGAACATTCCACCGTGAGCAGGGTCATCGACGTGGCAAGCTCTCCCACCAGTGAACGGGCATATTTTGCACTCTTTTCCAAGGACGGACAGCGCATCAAACTCATTTTTGAGCCAACCGAACGGATGCTGGACGCATTTACCACGTTTGTTCCCCGAAATGTGCATAAACGCAGCGAACAATAAAAAGGAGGTCTTTCCATGCTCGGTATCGATATGGTAGAAATTGCCCGGATGGCGCGCGCATTGGAGGACCCCTCTTTTTTGCCCCGCTTTTTCACCACAAAAGAGGTGGAATATATCACCTCCCGAAAGCGCCCGGAAGAGGCGGCGGCAGGGTTCTTTGCCGCAAAAGAGGCGCTTTCCAAAGCACTTGGCACAGGTGTGCGCGGGTTTGGGTTAAAAGATATTTCGGTTACCCACACCCCCTTGGGCAAACCCACCATCCGCACCACATTCCCTCTGCCGGGCGAAGCAGAGGTTTCCATCACCCATGACGGCGGTATGGCAATCGCCGCAGTGATCATTACCATTCCAGCACAAAAAAAGGCATTTGACCAAGCCATTTTGCCTTCCATCGGGCAGGCAGAAGAGGTCATCTCCCCTTCCCTTGCGGCGTCCCTCATTCCAAAGCGAAAAAAAGAATTTCATAAAGGCGATTGCGGCAAGGTGTATGCCGTTGCAGGCTCTGCCGGTCTTACCGGCGCAGGTATTCTGGCTGCGCGCGCGGCACTTGCCTGCGGCAGCGGACTCATCACGGTGGGCTGTTCCCAAAGCCTCAACCCCATTTTCGAGGTCGCCCTTACCGAGGTCATGACCCATCCGCTTGCCGATATGGAAGGCACCCTCGACACCGCCTGCATTCCGGCATTACTGGAAAAGGCGCACACCGCAGACGCGGTGCTCTTTGGCGGCGGTCTTTCCCGTGCCGATTCCATTCCGGTTATTCTCGACCGGGTATTAAAAGAAGTTTCCGCCCCGTTGGTGCTGGATGCCGACGGCATAAATGCACTGGGCACGCATATAGATAAATTACAGGGTCGCACCACCGTGCTCACCCCCCATGTGGCAGAATTTTGCCGGATGACGGGCGAAACCACCGCACAGGTGCTTGCCAATCCGTGTCAATGCGCACAAAATCTTGCCGCGCAAAGCGGTGCCGTGGTGGTGTTAAAATCCCATCGTACCGTCATTGCCGCACCGGATGGCAGGGTAATGAAAAATGTACTGGGCAACCCCGGTATGGCAACCGGTGGCAGTGGTGACGTGCTAGCAGGAGTCATTCTCTCGCTGCTCGGACAGGGGTGCACCCCCTTTGATGCCGCCGTGCTGGGTGTGTATCTGCACTCGCTTGCCGGCGACATGGCGGCACTGGATAAAGGGGAATACGGTCTAACCCCCACCGACCTCGTCGGGCAACTCCCCTATGCCATGCATTACCTGAATCAATATACCATAAGATAAATTGGAGGAATATCTCAAATGAGAGCCTGGGCACAAATCAACTTAAATCATATCGAACACAACATCCACTATATCCGCAATATCGTTGCCCCAAAAACCAAAATCATGGCGGTGGTAAAAGCGGATGCATACGGTCACGGCAGCATCCCCGTTTCCCGGGTACTTCTGGAAAACGGCGCGGATATGCTGGCGGTTACCACCATTGATGAGGCACTCGAACTTCGTGACGCAGGTTTTGATGTGCCCATTCTGATTCTGAGTCCCGTCTTTGATGATGCCATTTCCCGGGCGGTAGCAAACAACATCACCCTCACGGTGTTTGACCTTGCCACCGCACAACAAATCAGCGAGGCGGCAGCCCTTGCCGGACGCACCGCCAAATTGCACATCAAACTGGACACCGGTATGTCACGGGTGGGGTTCCCCTGCACCGAAAACAGCACAGAAAACCGGGCAATTGCAGAAGAAATTGCTCAAATTGCAACATTGCCACACATCAATGTGGAAGGCATTTTCACCCATTTTGCCAAGGCAGACGAGGCAGACCGCTCCTTTACCGACCTGCAGTTTTCCAGATTTTCTGCCATGTGTTCCCTGCTGGAAGAAATGGGCATCCACATTCCCATCCACCATGTGTGCAACAGTGCGGCAACCATAAAATTCCCCGAATACCATCTGGATATGGTGCGGTGCGGCATCATTCTCTATGGCAGTGCGCCGTCCGACGAAATGGAAGGCATGGCAGATATCAGGCCGGTCATGGACTTTAAGGCAAGGGTGTCAAATGTAAAAATCGTACCGGAAGGCACCGCACTAAGTTATGGCGGCACTTACGTTGCCCCGGCAAAGCAGAAAATCGCCACCATCAGTGTGGGCTATGCCGACGGCTATTCCCGTATCCTCTCCAACCGCGCACAGGTAATCATCAACGGGCAAAAGGCACCCATCGCCGGAAATGTTTGCATGGACCAGTGCATGGCAGAGGTTTCGCACATCCCCGACATAAAAATCGGCGATGAGGTTATATTATTTGGAAATTCCGGCAATACTACAATCACCGTGGAATCCGTTGCGTTTCTAAAGGGTACCATCAGCTATGAGGTGCTGTGTGCCGTCGGTAAGCGCGTCCCCCGGGTTTACATACAAAACGGTGAATCGGTCAATAGCCGGAATGTGTTGGTATAAACTTCATTTGACACCACACATGGTTACACTGTATAATATCAGTAAGGTTTATTGACTTCTTTTACCGATTGGGGGCTTGGTTATCTTGGCACGGCTAAAAAAAATACTCATCAGTTTACCTGATTCACTGCTGGACGAACTGGACGCCATGGTTGACTCACAGCAAGTCAACCGCAGTGAATTGATACGCGAGGCTATGCGCTTTTATCTCAAAGAGAAAAAGCGGGTGGAAATGAGTGCACGCATGAAAAAGGGCTACGAGGAGATGGCGGAAATCAATTTAGAGATTGCCAACGCCTGGCTCGCAGCCGATACCTGTTTGCAACGGAGCTACGAGGAAAAACTGGCGGAGTGTGAATAATCGTGATTGTAAAACGCGGAGATATTTTTTACGCAGATTTAAGTCCGGTAGTAGGCTCGGAGCAGGGCGGAGTGCGCCCGGTGCTGGTGGTGCAAAATGATATCGGAAACAAATACTCACCCACCGTTATCATTGCGGCGATTACCAGCCAGATCAATAAGGCAAAACTCCCCACCCACATCGAGGTGCACGGGGAGGAATGTGGCTTGAGCAAGGATTCGGTCATTTTGTTAGAGCAAATCCGGACCATAGATAAAAAAAGACTCAAAGAACGCATCGGACATCTGGACGAGGGGCAAATGCACGCCGTAGACGAGGCGATTGCCGTGAGCTTTTCGCTGGGTGATTGAACTACCTGAAAGAAAGGTGACGAAAAATGAAAAAGAAAAACATCATTCTGCTTTGTGTGGCACTGATTGCGGCAGTTGCAGTAACCGGTTTTGCAACCCCCGGCTCACAGGATGACCCGGTGGTAAGCCTTTCCTACCTCACCGAGCACGTCATTCCAGAAATCAAAGCATATGTGGATGAGGCACTGGGCAAATCCAATGCCGCATCAGCAGGCTTTGAAGTGGTAACAGTGCCTGCCGGCACGCGTGTGATTGCCTCTGCGAGCACCGAGCTCATTTTACGGCAGGGCAAGGCAACCGTAATCGCCACCCAAAAGGGCGGCCTTGCGGATGTTACGGCAGGGTATGACCTTGCAAACGACTCCAACGCGCCCTCCAACCACCTGCTCATTGTGCCGGTGGATGACGGACGCGGTCTTGCCATGCAAACAGATGGCATTGTGATGATTAAGGGTACATATAAAACGGAATAATTACACTACATACAAAAGGAGAACTTCCATGCCTTCCATCGACAAAAACGCACACGAATTATGGGACATATTTGATGACAACCGCAACCCCACCGGTCGCACGGTTACCCGCGGTACCGCATTGGGCGATAACGAAAATCATCTGGTTGCAATCTGCTATCTGGTCAATTCCAAGGGCAAGCTTCTCTTTACCCGTCGTGCCAAATCCAAGGTAATGGCAGGCTATTGGGAATGCCCCGGAGGCGGCGTGTTAAGCGGAGAAGACACCCTCACCGCCGCCATACGCGAAACCCTGGAGGAGGTTGGCATCGCGGTTCGCGCCGAGGACGCAACCCTTTATTCCACCATCCATGCAGACCATACCTTTTATGATAACTGGCTGTTTCCCTGCGACGTTTCCATCGACCAACTGGTTCTGCAAGAGAGCGAGGTGGATGCCGCCAAATGGGTATCCGCCGCCGAGTTTGCCCGTATGGAACGAGAACATACCGTGCTGGAGGGCATTGACTATTTTGCCCTGCTGGAATCTTAATTCAAACAGAAAAACCCCTTGCCATTTTTCGGTAGGGGGTCTTTTTTTGTTATTTTGCGGTATATCCGCCGTCAATTTCGATGGATGAGCCGGTAATGTAGGCAGATGCATCGGACGCCAGAAACACCACCGCACCCATCACATCGGTGTGGTTTGCCATCCGATTTAAAAAGGTTTTGGCACAGTAGCGTTGCACAAATTCTTCAGGCTGATGGTGAAACACCCCGCCTAAATTCAACACGTTGCACCGAACATTTTTTCCGCCGTAATATCCGGCCAGAAAGCGGGTATAAGTCTGCATACCACCCTTGTGAAAAAAGTAATCCCCTGCAAAATCGGTAGGCATATCGGTTCCCTTGTAAAGCTCATAATCCGGCCCAAGCAACCCCATATAGGAACCAATGTTGATGATACTTCCGCCGCCGTGTTCTGCCATATGGTCACCAAACACGCGCGAAACCATCATCAATCCCGTGCCGTTCACATGCAGGCTTTGGTCAAACAAGGCAGAATCGGTGTGATAACCCTTGGTAATACGAAGCACTGCGTTGTTTACCAGAATATCCACCTTGTCGCCGGCTTTGCGGATGGCATCCAGACACGCCGTAATGCTTTGCTCATCCCCCTGATCCATCACTCCGGCATACACCTGCAACCCCTTTTCCCGCATGGCAAGGGCAAATTTCTCATTTGCCTCCGGATTACGAGACACGGTATACACCTTTGCGCCGGCACCTGCCAGTGCCTCCACCATCTGCCGCCCATACAACCCGCTGCCGCCGGTAACCACTGCCACCCTTCCCTGCAATCCAAACAAATCCATCACATTCATCTTTCTTCCTCCTCACATATGCAAATTCCCCAAAACCCCATTGACCGCCCGTTTGGTTTGGTTTATAATAATATCAAATCAATCCGTTTGTGGGTGATATCAAATGAATCCTTCCGATTCCTTTTCACGGGAACAACTCAAAACCACACACCTTTCTCTGGACAATCTCCATGCGGTGTTTTATCTGCGCACGGCATTTTCGGATACCGCACTGCCCCCTCGTCCCACCATCGCGCATGAACACGCATGGTACGAGGTACACTGCGTAAAAAAAGGATGGGTAACCATTGAGGCAGACCAAAAAATCATTACCGTAAAATCCAACGAACTTCTCTTTCTGCCACCCAGAACCTACCATATTACAAAGAGTGCAGATGCACAGACCCTTCGTGTGTGCATCGGATTTGAACTGTTCCATAACGGCAAACCGCCCAAAGAAAATCTGTATGCCTCTCTGGCGCAGCCCTTTGCCATATTCCCCTGCATAAAGTTAACCGGCTGCTCCGCTTTGGCAAACCTTTCGTGTGAACTGGCTGCATATCTTCAAAACGGCGGAGAAATCGACCACTGCCGTTCTCATGCCATGCTCACAAACTTTTTGTTTTTGCTCTTTGACAAACTTGTCCCGCCCGACAAACTGCATCAAAACAACGCAAACTTGAAACCGGCATTCCATTCGCCCGACCAGATCAATTACCTGCTCGACCACCTGACCAGCAATCAAATTAACAACCTGTCCCTTCAGGAAGTGTCCGAAAAACTCTATCTGAGCAAAAAGCAAATCAACAGTATGGTAAAAAAGCGTTACCATACCACCTACAAACAAAAACAAATCCGTTTTCGCATGGAAAACGCAAAAAAACTGCTTACCGAAACCTCGGTTCCGGTAGAATCTGTGGCACGGCAGGTGGGCTATTCCAATCTTACTTCCTTTTATAAGGCATTCCGAAACATGACCGGTGTAACCCCCGCGTCCTACCGCAAATCCCACACGGCAAAATCCGTTACCCCTTGAGTTCGGCATGGATTTCTGAAACCAAAACCTTCCTGCCGCCCTCGTTTCGGCTCCGGATACCCGCAATCACCAATTCCATCAGCTCCACCGTTTCGGTAAAGGGATAGGGTCGTTCCCCTCCCTTGGCAAATCGGATAAACTCCTGCAACTGGGTGCGGAAGGAATAATAACTATCCTTGCTTGGCACACACACGCTCCCCCCGGTACCCACCAGTTTCAGGTCGGAGCCTGCACTGTCGTAGATGGAAGCGATGGTCACATCCATCCCGTCCCGATGAATCAAATGCACCATGTCGCGCCCTGCCTCACCGGTATTTTGCACCGAAACAAATCCCGGACCGGTAATGCGAAACACCGGCTCCAATGCATGAATGCCATACCGTTCCCAGCTTTTCATCATGGTCATATTGATATAACGAAGTTCGCCCAGTTCATGGGTAGAGATGAAATACGGAATATATTCCTTGGTGTAGCGCAAGGAACTGGACGACATAATCCGCGCCCCGTTTTTTACCCAATCGCAAAACACCTTAAGGTCTGCCACATTATCTGCCATAGGCTTGTCGATAAATACCGGCAACCCTGCCTCCACAAAAGGTCTTGCGCGCCACACATGTTCGTTTCCTTTGTCGGTGGCAATGATCACCGCATCCACTTCCCCGATAACATCTTCGGGGTTTTTTACAATATGGGCAATGTTGGACGCCGCGGCAACCCGCACCGCATCGGCAGGATCATCCGTCCAGATGTGGGTCACCCTTGCATTCTCCACTCCGAAATTTTCCTCCGGCTCCTTTTCCAGATAACGGGGTATCACCGGAAATCCGCATTCTTCCATTGCCGCTTTGTCATAGCCGTTAAACATGGCACTCCACGAATACGGATGCCCGTTTCCGTCCACCATCCCCAGCATTGCCACTTTAAATGTTTCCATTCTCCTCATCCTTTCCTTTTATCTGATACTCTTGGTCTGCTTAAAATCTCCATGATTTTTTCGTTATCCACTCTGGAAAATGCCTTGATCGCCCTCTCGCGGATTTGAGGGGAAAGCGCAGGCGCATTCATATACGCCGCATTCTGTATGACCTGCTCTGCCGTTTCTGCTCCCAGCACCAGCGAGGTCACTCCCGGAATATCCCGGATATAGGAAATGGCAAATTCCGCAACCGAAATCCCTGCCTCGTCACAAAGACGGTGCAGGGTTTTTACATGGGGCAACACATATTGTCGCATCGCCTCGTCCTGCGCTAACCTGTCCTCGTCCAAAAACAACAACCCCTGCGAAAACACACTCCGGACAAACGTAAGGATTCCCTTTTGGCGAAGCCGCTCCATACACCCTGCATAGAGCATCCGTCCGTCAAACAGGCTCAAGGGAATCTGGGTTGCCTGATAGATGTCATGCTCCAGCATGGTTTCTATCTCCCCGGGGGAATACACCGACACACCCACCATGCATACCATCCCTTGTGCCATCAGTTTGGAAAGCACCTTCTCCACCGCTTTCCCGTGCTTGGTCATGTCCTCGGCACGGTGAAGCAAAAGGCAATCCAACTTGCCCAGATGCAGATTGGAAAGCGAGGTTTCCACCGAGGTGATAATCGCTCTTTCCACCTCATATTCTCTGCTTCCGGCAGGGAGGTTGGTCATAAACTTACTCACCACAAAGGGAATTTCTCTTTTTTCTTTCAAAAATCCGCCCAATACCTCTTCTGCAGTGCCGTACGCCCGTGCAGTATCCAGCGCGGTAATTCCGCTGTCCAACGCAAATTGCAGCATATCGCAGCTCTTTTTAACATCCGGCTGACCGGTGCAATTTGCAATCCCATAATTCATTCCCAACTGTACCGTTCCCAATGTCATGTCGGATATCCGCTTTCCATTCACCATGGTGTATTTCATTCTCCCATCCCTTTCTTTGCTTGTTGGTTACCGCATATTCCGCTCCACCTCAAAGCGTTTCTTCTTTTTATTTGATTATAGCATCCTTTCCTCTGTAAAAAGAATATCCAAACGGCACTTTTTGATAGTAAAATCCTGCTCTTTTTGTTAGTCTTTTTCTCCTTGTTTCTCTCCGGTTGGCATTTGACCGAGCAAACTGGAATTTTTTTGACCCAAATTCCAGTTTGGCTGAACTTTTTTGCAAAAAATCTGCCTTTTTTCGAAACAAATTTTACATTTTTTGTAATATTAAGAGAGAAAAGCGAATAATATTGACAGTGAGGTTGTTGCGTGACGGATTTTCCATTATAATAAAAGTTACCGTCACCAAAATGTCAGGGCGCCCGATATTTTGGCAAAATTTCTCATTTTTATAAGGAGGTTTTCCCATGGAACAAGAACATACAAAAATACTCATCGCAGACGATAACCGGGATTTCTGCTATGCCATGCGCGACTATTTTACCATGCAAACCGATATGGAACTAGTGGGCATTGCACATAACGGCAAGGAAGCATATGAAATGATACGCCAGACAAAACCCGATGTACTGCTCACCGATATTGTCATGCCCGAACTGGACGGCTTGGGGCTTTTGAGCAAAATTGTAAACGATTCCACCCTCGAAAAGCAGCCCAACTGCATTGTGCTTTCGGCAGTCAGTGCCGAGGATGTCACCGCACAGGCGATGGAGCTTGGTGCTTCCTATTATATTATGAAACCGTTTGAACTCTCTGCCGTAGTGGACCGCATCCGCACCTTCCGGCTTGGCAGACCCACCAATCTGGTCAGCCGTGCCGCCCGTGCACGCACCATCGAGCCGGCAAACGCCAAACTGGAAAGCACCATCACCACCATCATTCAGCGCATCGGCATCCCTGCCCACATCAAGGGCTACCAGTACATCTGGGAGGCAATCATCCTGGCGGTTGCAGATATGGATATCATCAATTCCATCACCAAAATCCTCTATCCTGCGGTTGCCAAGCACTATGATACCACCCCGTCACGGGTGGAGCGTGCCATCCGCCATGCCATTGAAGTGGCGTGGGACAGGGGTGACCCGGAGGTGCTCTGCCGGGTGTTTGGCTATACCATCTCTTCCAGCCGCGGCAAGCCCACCAACTCAGAATTTATCGCCATGATTGCAGATAAAGTACGACTGGATATGAATGTGTGTTGAAGAATCAACCCCTTACGGAATCTTCAAAGAGTTACTTCCCTCGGAGAGCGCGGGGGTCCGGGGGTATCGCACCCCCGGCGGCTTTGGGTACTTTCGACGAACGAAAGTACCAGCTTCCTGTCGCCCCCGCAGGGGGCAGGACATCTTGTGGGGTTTGGGGCAACGCCCCAAATAATCATAAGGTTTTTCATTGGAACCCTGTCTGTCTTCATGAATGTAAAATGTTCATACAAAAAGACACGCACCCCTTTGGGTGCGTGCCTATGTGTGCAACGTTTAGCAGCAGCAATTGTTGTTGTTATCGTCCAGCAAAAGCCATACAATCACAATAATTACAATGATGATCCACCAGGAACTGCCGCCAAACAATCCGAAACCGGAACCGCCATTACAGCAGCGGTCATTACAAGGGTTACAGCATTCGCCCATGTTGATACTCCTCTCTTATGATTTTTTAGCAGTTGTTATCGCAACCGCAGCCCATGTTGTTGCCGCCGCAGTTGAGGAACAGAAGCAGGAACAAAATGATAAACCACAAAATGGTGCTGTAGCTGTTGTCATCGCATCCGCAGTTTCCGCCAAACAGATTAAACATGGTTGTTTACACCTCCAAAAAATTTTTTACTGCTCTTTTTTAGCAGTTGTTGCACCCGCAGTTGCTCTTGCATCCGCAATCACAGCCGTTGCCACTGAACAGAAGCAAGAACACCAGGATGAAAAACAGGATACCGTCGTTGGAACCAAATAATCCGCCGTTGTTGCAAAGCATACTTCACACCTCCGTTTTAATTTTTTGTGCATTGGGTGTTGCACTGTTATACTATGCCGCAGGCGGAAAAGGTGTTACACCATGAGATACAATTCGTTGACACGTTTTTTGTTTTGATAAAATGGACTTATCTATAGGAATCGGGCTGTCGGGGACGCCAGCCCCTACAATTATATTCTTTCGATTTGGTAGGGGACGACCTCCGGGCGTCCCGCATGACTCATCTTTCACTGCAACATCTAATAAAAGGAGTGGTTTGATGCGGGTTTTGATTTTAACCATATCTGCCGGGCAGGGACACAATAAAACTGCCCGTGCCATGTGTGATTACTTCCGTTCCAGGCAAGTAGAAGCATCCATTGTAGATGTCTACAAATATTTTAACACCGCTCTTTACAAACTGGTGGACAAGGGCTATCTGCTTTCCACCAAATATATGCCCAAAACCTACGGAAACATCTATCGCCATATTGAAAAAAACGATTACCGCGATAAACGCTTCAACAGTGTGCAAATCAGCAGCCGCATTGTGGCACGCCAGTTTGCACGCTACATTTCCGAAAAGAACCCCGACGTGGTCATTGCCACCCATATTTTTGCGGCGGATCTGATGTCGGGTTTTCGAAAACGCGGTCTGATTGACGTAAAAACCCTCGGTATCATTACCGATTTTACCGTTCACCCCTTCTGGGAAACCGCAGATATCGACTATTATGTAACCCCCAGTGAACTGTTGGGAAACCAGCTTGCCAAAAAAGGAATCCCTGCCGACAAGGTACTCCCGTTTGGCATCCCCATTGAGGAAAAATTTTCCCGTTCCATGGACAAGCAGGCAGCAAGAAAAGAGCTGGGCATTGAAGATAAAACCACCATCTTTGTCATTACCGGCTCCATGGGTTATGGCAATGTCATCAAATACATCCGCCAGATGGACAGGCTGGAGCAGGATTTCCAGATTGTGTGCGTGTGCGGAAACAACAAACACCTCAAAGAACAGGTGGACAAGCTGCACACCCATAAAAAGATATACAATTTCGGCTTTGTCAATAATGTGGATGTCATGATGGATGCGGCAGACTATATCGTATCCAAACCGGGCGGACTTACCGTGTCCGAGGCACTTGCCAAGGGGCTTCCCATGATTCTCATCGACCCCATTCCCGGTCAGGAAGACAGAAACTTTGAATTTTTGCTCAATAATGGTCTTGCATTGGGGGTAACCGATACCTTCCCCATTGACGAGGCACTGTATCAGCTCATGCAAAACCCCAACCGCGCACAATATATGTCACACATGGTGCGACAGGTTGGAAAACCCTATGCATGCAAGCAGTTGGGAGATTTTATCATTGAACTGGGAAACTAATATCACCCTGCCCAATCAGGCATTACAGGTCATGGAAACCCTCTCCTCGCATGGCTTTGAAGCCTATGCGGTAGGAGGTGTGGTGCGGGATGCTCTGCTAGGGCGTGATTGCTCGGATGCAGACATCACCACAAACGCCCTGCCCGACCAAGTAAAATCATGTTTTTCACGCACGGTGGACACCGGAATTGCACATGGAACGGTGACGGTGCTTGATTTTGATGCACCGGTAGAGGTAACCACCTATCGCACCGAAACTGCCTATTCTGACCATCGCCGTCCCGACGGGGTGCAGTTTGCCACATCGCTGGAACAGGACCTCACACGTCGGGATTTTACCATAAATGCGCTTGCCTATTCCCCCAAAGATGGGTTGATTGACCTGCATGGGGGCAAAGAGGATTTAAGAAAACGCATCATCCGTGCGGTGGGCGACCCACGCAAACGTTTTTGTGAAGATGCCCTGCGTATGCTCCGTGCCGTGCGGTTTGCCGCACGTCTTGGGTTCACCATAGCGCCTGCCACCCTGCAGGCAATGGACGAAAATGCGCCCCTCATCTCCCATGTGAGTGCCGAGCGGATTTTTGCCGAACTGGACGGATTACTCCTGTCCGAGCACCCCGAGCACCTGTGTGACAGTATGCCTCTTTTACGAGAAATCCTGCCCGAGCTTGCGATATGCTTTCAAACACCGCAAAACAGCAAACATCATATCCATAACGTAGCAAAACATATCCTTTATGCAACCGCTACCATACCGCCCGAACGGGTGCTTCGCTGGACCATGCTGCTGCACGATCTGGGCAAGCCAAACGCCCGTACCACCGATGATTCGGGGCGCGACCACTTCTATGGGCATGATGAAATGGGTGTGAAAATCGCACAGCAAATCCTCACCCGCCTGAAAGCGCCAAACGCCTTGATTCATGAGGTTTGCGGGCTGATTCGTCTGCACGATATCCGTATCTTTCCCGACAGGGTTTGCATCAAACGGATCCTACATATATTAGAAAAATTTTCCACTTTTGAAAATTTACTTGCCGTGCAACGTGCAGACGCACTTGCGCAGGCACCGGCACTGGCAAAGGGAAAGCTTGAAATACTGGACGCATCCTATGCGGTCTATCAGTCCATTCTCCAATCGGGCGAGCCGTATCTGACCCGTCATCTTGCGGTAAACGGCAATCACCTGCTCGCCGCAGGGGTATTGCCCGAGCAAATCGGCAGGATTTTGGATACCCTATTGGAACGGGTGACAGAACACCCCGAAGAAAATGAGAAAGAACATCTGCTTACACTCATATCATAGCATCAGAAAGGAAGTTGTTTCATCATGTCCTTTTCCGCGCAGGAACTTGGAAAACAAATCGCCGCTCTCCGCATTCAAAAGGGAATGACACAAGAGGAGTTGGGAGAACGCCTTGGCAAAAGCAAAAGTGCCATTTCCAATTATGAAAACGGGTTTAATATTCCTACCTTTCCCGTAATGCTCGAATTGGCAAGAATATTTAATGTAAACCTGTCCTTTTTGGCAGGGGAATCGGATCTTCAAACCCGTTTTAATCAGTTTTCCATGTCCCGAAGGATGGGTGTATACGGCACCGACCGGGCACAGGAAATCTTTTCGGGTGAGGGCGATGAAACCAGAAATTATATCGATTTGCCGCACGATTGCAATATTTTAAAAGACGAAAATTACATTGCCTTAAAGGCGGATGATAACCTGTTTTCCTCCATCGGGGTAAAACGGCAGGACTATATGATTGTAAAACGGGAAGACCAGCTTTCGCCACGTTTTCTCAATGTAATCGCAGTAAAAAATCATATTATGGCAGGAAAAATTACCCTGTCAAATGGTTTTTTCTCGGTTTTTCCAACCGGAGATATGGATACCCCACCCATGCGTTTTCATGCACAAAAGGATGAGGTTCGCATTGTGGGTAGGGTGGTAAAAACCATCCGGAATGAATCATATGCAATATAAAATGGGGGAATGTATGATGACCTTACAGGAAACTCCATGTACAACCGATACAACCCTTTCTCTTCTGCTTGAGGTGTGTTGTCGCAGTGCCGGAATGATGATTGAAAACGGCGGCGAAACCTATCGGGCAGAGGAAAGTGTTTCTTTTTTGTGCGCACATTTTGGTGCAAAGGTGGGTGTGGCAGTGCTTTCCACCACCTTGTTTGTGCAGATTGAATTGGACGGACAAACCGTTCAGGCGGTGAGAAGATTAGACAAACGCACTTTGAATCTGGATTGTCTGGCACAGGTAAACGAAATTGTGCGAAACATCTGCGCCGGTTCCATTACCCTGGACGAGGCGCAGGAAAAACTCAAAAACGTACGCAAAAACGGACCTTATCACAGCCTCATTCATGTAATCTGCTTTTGTGTCGCCGCTGCGGCCGCCGTATTTGTATATGGCGGAGGGTGGTATGACCTGTTGCCTGCTTTTTTGTGCGGTCTGGTTTACCCGTGTATGCCCGACCGATGGAAGGATCGGGTGGCATCCCAGATGATTGTATATTGTGCATCGGGTGCGGTGATTGCCCTCGTCGCCATGCTTTCTTACCTTATTTCTCCTTTGGTAAATCCGGTGGCAATCGTTGCGGCATCTGCCATATCTCTCTATCCCGGAGCGGCATTTGTAAATGCCATCCGTGATACCATGCATGGTGATCTGGTGTCGGGCGTTGCAAGATTATGTGAGGCACTGCTAAAAGTGGGTATGCTTGCCGCCGGCGCGGCGGTGGTATTTGGTCTTTGGACAAATGGGCTGGTGGGACAACCGGTGCAATTTATCTCCCTGCCATGGATTGGTCATTTTATTGCAGGCTTTTTTGTGGTTATCTGCCTTGCCATAGAACAATGTACTCCTCCAAAAACCATCATCGTATGCGGAATTATCGGCGCATTTTCTTATATCGTCTGCAAATTTATGGTGGGATGCGTTCCATTTATGCCTGCGGCATATTTTGTGGGCGCGTTGGTGATGAGTGTTTCGTGTGAATGGATGGCACGCAAGATGAAACTTCCTGCCACGGTATTTCTGGTTTCGGCAATCATGGTTTTAGTACCCGGAAAGGGGTTATTTGACTCCATGCTCTATCTTGCCAGCGGTATGTATTCCCTTCTGGCAAAATCGGGTGCCGACACTCTGGTACAAATGATTGCAATGAGTATGGCAATTGCACTTTCCACCTTCTGTTCCAGAAGTATTTCTGCAAAAAAATAATCACTTTTTTATTCAAAAAACCTCTCTTTTTTTCATAAAGAGGGGTTTTGTATTTTTGCACAAAAAAAATAGTTTCTTCCTTTATATAATTTCAAAAAAAAGGTTGAAAAATTTGATAAAATTTGCTATAATATAGTGGACGAAAACAGCGAATTTTAATTGATTTTATCCACATTCCGTCCACACATGTGGAAGGGTTTGTGGAAGGATTTTTTACATGGGGGATTATTATGGAACATCTTACGAATTTATGGCTGAAAACCTTGGAAATTATCAAGCCGGAAATTTCAGAGGTGGGTTTTTCTACGTGGATAGAACCCATCATTCCTGTGGATATTTCGGAAAATGAAATCACATTAGAGGTACCTTACGATTTTAGCAAAAACATCATCCAGACCCGTTATATTGATTTGATTAAAAATGCCGTCTTTTTACAGACCAATCAGGATTATTACATTTCCATCCGGGTAAGAGGCGAATCCGCCGCACCGGTTCCTGCTCCGGCCGCCGTATTCAGTGAGCCTGAACCGGTACGCAGAAATGATTTAAATCCCGATTATACCTTTTCTTCTTTCGTTATCGGCAAATCAAACCAGTTTGCACATGCGGCATGTCTTGCAGTGTCCGAGGGTGTTAATAATATGTACAACCCTCTTTTCCTCTACGGCGGTGTGGGACTTGGAAAAACTCACCTCATGCACGCGGTTGGAAATATGGTATTACAAAAGGCACCGCACAAAAAAATTATGTATGTGTCGAGTGAAAAATTTACCATCGACCTCATCAATTCCATCAAGGATGACCGCACAGAAGAATTTCGTGAAAAATACCGTGCAATCGACCTTCTGATGATTGACGATATCCAGTTTATCGGCGGTAAAGAGGGTACGCAGGAAGAATTTTTCCACACCTTTAATACCCTGCATCAGGCAAACAAACAAATCATCATCACATCCGACCGTCCGCCAAAAGAGCTGGTTACGCTGGAAGAGAGACTTCGCACCCGTCTGGCATCCGGCATCATTGCCGATATCAATCCACCCGATTTTGAAACCAGAGTTGCCATCATCAAGAAAAAGGCAACCCAGTTAAATATTGAAATTGATGATGAAATATTGCGTTATGTGGCATCCAAAATCACATCCAACATCCGTGAACTGGAAGGAGCCATCAAAAAAATCATTTCCTATCACCGGCTCATGCAAAAAGATATCAATATGTCGCTGGCAGAGGAAGCACTGAAAGATTTTAATATAACTAATAAGAAAAAAATCACCCCCGAAATGATTATTTCGGCAGTGGAAAATCATTTTTCTTTGCGGGAAAACGATTTAAAATCTTCCAAGAAAACACGCGATATTTCCTATCCCAGACAGATTGCCATGTATATCATCCAGACACTGCTTGATTTACCCTTAACCAAAACAGCACAGATTTTTGGAAAAAAGGATCACACCACCATCATGCACGGCATTCGAAAAATTGAAGACGATTATAAAAAAGATGCAAATATCCACGCAGCAATTGACGATATCATCAAGAATATCAAGCAACAGTAATTTCTATCCACACCATCAACGTGGATAACTTGTTTTTAAAAATGTGGATACTATTTTATTCACAATCCATAAAAAATAAAAACTTTGTTATCCACCATAATAAAGTATGCTCTATTACATATGTCAAGCGGTTTTGGACGGATATCCACATTATCCATTCCCCTACTGCTACTACTACTAAAATTTATTATTTAATTATTCTATTTATTTAGGAGGACGCCATGAAATTTACCTGCGAAAAGGATGTACTTGCCCAAAGCCTTTCCATTGTGGCAAAAGCGGCAAACCCCGCAAGTGCGGTGGAAATATTAAAAGGCGTAAAAATTGATGCTACCGAAAACACCATCCGCTTAACCGGAAGTGATTTGGAGCTTTTCATCGAAAGCACCTTTGATGCCGATGTCAAAGAAACCGGATCTTTAGTACTGGATGCCCGTATTTTTTCGGACATTGTAAAAAGAATGCCGGACGGAAAGATTGAATTTTCCTCGGACGATACCGGCGTGGTTACCATCCGGGAAAAGAAGGTAAAATTTACTCTCCTGGCACTTTCTGCAGAAGGTTACCCCAAAATGAACAAGATAGAAGGTGGACGGGAATTAAAGCTTTACTCCCGTGATTTGAAATCCATCATCAAAGACACCTTGTTTGCCATTTCCACCAATGAAAATAAACCCATCTTGACCGGCTCCAAATTTGAGGTGGAGGGAAGCACCCTTACGGTTATTTCGGTAGACGGATACCGCCTTGCCATCCGTCGCCAGGTTATTCCCGAAATCAAGGGTGACGGCATGGAATTTGTAGTTCCCGGCAAAGTGCTTTCGGAGCTTTTGAAAATTTTAAAGGATGATGAAACCATCATCGATATTGTGATTGAAGAAAATAATGTGATGTTCCGCTATGATCACTACACCATCATCACCCGTTTGCTGGAGGGTGAATTTATCGATTATAAAAAAATCATTCCGGTAGACCGTCAGACAACGCTTACGGTGGATGTGAAAAAAGTAACCGAATCCATCGAGCGTGCAGCAGTGATGGTAAGCTATGATAATCCCGACATCCCCATCATTTTAAATATTGCCGATTCTTCCATTTTGGTCAGTTGCCAGACCAAACGCGGCGATTTTAACGATGCGGTTGAGGTAGGGATGGAAGGAGCCAATCTTCGCATTGGTCTTGCATCCAAGCTGCTTTTGGATGCACTGCATGCAGTGGAAGTTCCCACGGCAATTTTGGAATTTAATTCTTCCCTGTCGCCGTGTGTCATAAAACCGGTCGAGGGTAACGCATTCCTTTATATGGTGCTGCCCATCCGACTGAAAAATTAGGAGTGCTTATGGAACAGATTATCATTTCCACCCCATTTATCAAATTAGACCAGTTTTTGAAATTTGCAGGCGTGGTTGAGGTTGGAACCGATGCAAAATTTCTCGCAACCGGCGGATTTATCAAGGTAAATGGGAAGTTAGAAACCCGCCGTGGCAGAAAGCTCTATCCGGGTGACGAAGTTGCGGTGGATTATGAGGATGACCACATCCGACTTCAAGTATGCGAATCATAGAATTAAGGGCGGAGCATTTCCGCAATTATGACAAGGTTTTTTTAAAACCGCATCCGTCTTTTAATATTTTACATGGCGCAAACGGGCAGGGAAAAACCAATCTGGTTGAGGCAATCTCCCTTTTCTCCAATGGAAAATCCTACCGCACAGTAAGGGATTGCGAGGCAATCCGCTTTGGAGAAGAGAGAGCAACCTTAAACATCCGTTTTTCTTCCCGTGGGATGGAGCATACCGGTGAGATTATCATTGCCGATAAAAAAAGTGCATCCTTAAACGGGGTACCCATATCCAGATTGAGTGAACTGGTCGGTTTTTTCAATGTGGTGGTGTTTACCCCTGATCACCTTTCACTCATCAAGGACGGTCCGGGTGTGCGCAGACAATTTTTAGACGGATTTTTAAGCCAGATCAAACCGGTATATTTTAAAACCCTGATGAGCTATTACCGCATATTACATCAGCGCAATCACCTGCTGAAAACCCGTGCACCATCGGTGAAAGACAGCATTTCGGTGTGGAATGAAACCCTTGCGCAATACGGCAGTGCCATCTGTGATTACCGGGAAAAGGCAATCCGTGAGATAGAAAAATATGCCGCACATTTTACCGGAGAAATTACCGGCGGCAAGGAAACACTTTCATTTTCCTACATGCCTGGGGTAAAGGGTGATTATCACGATATCGATGCTTATATTGCTCAGTTGGAAAGAAATTTCGAGCGCGAGCTGGAGCATGGTATGACCTTGGTGGGTCCGCATCGGGATGATTTTGAACCATGCCTTTCTGGTAAAAGTCTTCGCAGATTCGGCTCGCAAGGGCAGGTACGAACCTGCGTGATTGCAACAAAACTTGCCGAGTGCGAAGTGATAAAAGAATTTATGGGAGAATATCCCGTTTTGTTGCTGGACGATATTTTGAGCGAGCTGGATGAGGGAAGGCGTGCCTATCTCTTGGGCAATATCAGTGATAAGCAGGTATTTCTTACCTGCACCGAACCCGAACGCATATCCAACGATGCAGCTTATTTCAAAATTGAAAACGGCAGGATTATACAGTAAAAGGGGGCAAGGGATATGTATCTTCATATCGGTGGAGAAACCACCGTATCAGTAAAAAATATCATTGCCATTATGGATATGGAAACCAGCACCACCGCCAAATCCACCAGAGAATTTTTAAAAGTGGTGGAGGAGGAAGGGTTTGTAATGAATGTGTCGGATGACCTCCCAAAATCCTATGTAATTTGTGAGGAAAACGGCAGAAGCAGAGTATATATATCTCCCATCTCGTCGGCAACCCTGTTAAAACGAGCCGACCTGAAAAGTTTAAATAATTTAGGAGGGGCAAACAATGAGTGAACAGCACTATGATTCGTCAGACATTCAGGTACTGGAAGGTCTGGAAGCGGTAAGAAAAAGACCGGGTATGTATATCGGTTCCACCACCGCACGGGGTCTGCATCACCTGGTGTATGAAATCGTGGACAACAGTATCGACGAGGCACTGGCAGGATACTGTAAAAACATTCATGTTACCATCAATAAAGATAATTCCATCACCGTAACCGATGACGGACGTGGTATTCCTGTGGGTATTCAGGAAAAAACAGGTCTGCCTGCAGTTGAGGTGGTATTTACCGTGCTGCACGCAGGTGGTAAGTTTGGCGGCGGCGGATATAAGGTGTCCGGCGGTTTGCACGGCGTGGGTGCATCGGTTGTAAACGCACTGTCCGAGTGGTTGGAGGTGCGTGTGCACAAGGACGGCAAAATTCACCACGAACGGTTTGAACGGGGCAAGGTGGTATCGCCCTTAACCGTCATCGGCGATACCGATAAAAACGGCACCGAAGTGGTGTTTAAGGCAGATAAGGAAATTTTTGAAACAGTAATTTATGAGTATGATATTCTCTTAAACCGCTTGAGAGAGCAGGCATTTTTGAATAAGGGAGTAAATATCATCCTGCGTGATGACCGCGAGGAAGAAGTAAGAGAAGATGTCATGAAATATGACGGCGGTCTGGTGCAGTTTGTAGAATATTTAAACCGCGCCAAAACTCCCTTACATGAAAACATCATTTACATTGATACCAATAAAGATGATGTAGCGGTTGAGGTTGCTATGCAGTATACCGACAGCTACAATGAAAACATCTTAAGCTTTGCAAATAATATCAATACCACCGAGGGTGGTACCCACGAAACCGGCTTGAAAGCGGCACTCACCAAAATTTTTAATGAATACGCCAAAAAGCACAACATGGTAAAAGAGGCGGATAAAAACTTGTCGGGTGAGGACATCCGCGAGGGTCTTACCTGCGTGGTCAGTGTAAAGGTGCTGGAGGCGCAGTTTGAGGGTCAGACCAAAACCAAACTGGGCAATAGCGAGGTAAGAAGTATTTCCGAAAGTGTTATCAGTGACAAGCTGGAAACATTTTTGGAGGAAAATCCTGCAGTTGCAAGAGCAATTCTGGATAAGGCATTAACCGCCGCACGCGCAAGAGAGGCGGCAAGAAAGGCAAGAGAGTTAACCCGCAGAAAGAGTGTGCTGGAGAGCACCTCTCTTCCCGGAAAACTTGCCGATTGCTCCATCAAAGAAGCTGCAAATACCGAAATTTATATCGTCGAGGGTGACTCGGCAGGTGGCAGTGCCAAGCAGGGACGTGACCGTTCCTTCCAGGCAATTCTCCCCCTGTGGGGAAAGATGCTCAATGTCGAGAAATCCCGTATTGACAAGGTTTATAATAATGAAAAACTGTTGCCGGTTATCATCGCTTTGGGTGCCGGTATCGGAGATGACTTTGATGTATCCAAACTCCGTTATGACAAAGTAATCATCATGGCGGATGCCGACGTAGACGGCTCGCACATCAGAACACTGTTGTTAACCTTCTTTTTCCGCTACATGCGTCCCCTCATTGAGGAAGGCCATGTGTATCTGGCGCAGCCACCCCTCTACAAGATTCACAAAGGAAAGCAGGAAATGTACGCATTTACCGATGAAGAACTGCCCCTGGCACTGGAACAGATCGGCAAAGATGCTTCGGTACAGCGTTATAAAGGTCTTGGTGAGATGAACCCCGAGCAGCTCTGGGAAACCACCATGGACCCGAGCAAACGTACCATCCTGAAAGTAGAATTGGAAGATGCGGCATATGCCGACGAAATCTTTACCATCCTGATGGGCGATAGTGTCGAGCCGCGGCGTGAGTTCATTGAAAAGAACGCAAAATACGCCATCAACTTAGATATTTAAAAAATAATTCCTAAAAGAAAGGAATGTGACCATAATGGATCAACTGGATCAGTCCATTTTTGAAGGACAAAAAATACTACCCGTTGAGATTAGTAAGGAAATGAAAAAGTCCTACATCGCATACTCAATGAGTGTTATCGCAGGGCGTGCACTGCCCGATGTGCGTGACGGTTTGAAACCCGTTCACCGCAGAATTTTATATACCATGAATGAGGATGGATTCACCCCCGACAAACCGCACAGAAAGTGTGCGACCACCGTCGGTGACGTGCTCGGTCGGTACCATCCGCATGGTGACGCATCTGTTTATGATGCACTGGTGCGTATGGCACAGGATTTTTCGCTGCGTTATCCTCTGGTAGACGGTCATGGTAACTTTGGTTCGGTAGACGGCGACCCTGCCGCTGCTTATCGTTATACCGAGGCGAGAATGAGTAAAATCGGTACCGCCATGCTGGAAGATATTGAAAAAGAAACGGTAGATTTCCAGCCCAACTTTGACGAAAACAGAAAAGAGCCTGTGGTACTTCCCACCCGTTTCCCGGCACTTCTGGCAAACGGCTCGTCGGGTATCGCAGTTGGTATGGCAACCAACATTCCGCCCCACAACCTGCGTGAGCTGGTGGACGGCATTGTTGCCATCATTGATGACCCCGAAATTACCATTGAGGAGCTCATCGAGCACATCAAAGGTCCCGACTTCCCCACCAGTGGACTCATTATGGGCAAAAAAGGTATCTATGATGCCTACACCACCGGTCGCGGCAGAATTATCATGCGTGCACGGGCAGAAATTGAGGAGATGGACGGCGGAAAACAGCGTATCGTGGTTACCGAGCTGCCCTATCAGGTAAACAAGGCGCGTATGATTGAACGAATTGCCGAACTGGTTAAGGAAAAACGCATTGACGGCATCACCTATATCGGCGACGAATCCGACCGCGACGGTATCCGCGTGGTTATCGAGGTGCGCCGTGACGCCAATGCCAATATTATTCTCAATCAGCTTTATAAATATTCCCAGATGCAGGAGGCATTTGGCGTGATCATGCTGGCACTGGTGGACAATCAGCCCAAAGTGCTTAACTTACGTCAGATTCTGGATCATTACATCGAATTCCAAAAGGATATCATCATCCGCCGCACAAAATTTGACCTGCGTAAGGCAGAGGCGCGTGCGCATTTATTGGAAGGGCTCAAAAAAGCACTCGACCACATTGATGAAATCATTTCCATCATCCGCAATAGTTATAATGATGCAAAAGAAAACCTCATCACCCGGTTTGGTTTTTCGGATGTGCAGGCACAGGCAATTTTGGATATGCGTCTTGCACGTTTGCAGGGATTGGAAAGAGAAAAGATTGAAAATGAACTGGAAGAACTTTCCAAAACCATTGCATACTTAAAAGAAGTGCTGGTCAATGAAAAACTGGTGTGCGATATCATCAAGGACGAGCTAAAAGTCATTGCCGATAAATATGGTGATGATCGCCGCACCGAGATTTGCATTTCCACCGATGAGATTGATATTGAGGATTTGATTGAAGAAGAGGATAATGTGGTTACCATGACCCACTTCGGGTATGTGAAACGTCTGCCGGTCAATACTTACCATGCGCAGCATCGTGGTGGCAGAGGCGTTTCGGGTCTTTCCACCCGTGAGGAAGACGTAGTGGAAACCCTCTTTATTGCATCCACTCATGCACATCTGCTCTTCTTTACCAATAAGGGCAGAATGTATAAATTAAAAGCCTATCAGATTCCCGAGGCAGGGCGTCAGGCAAAGGGAACGGCGATTGTAAATCTGCTCCCCATCGAGCCGGACGAAAAGATTACCGCTATGATTCCGGTGCGCGAGTTTGCCGACGGGCAATATCTTACCATGGTTACCAAGCAGGGCTTTGTGAAAAAGACGGGACTGATGGAATACAACACCGCACGCAAGGGCGGACTCATTGCAATCGGTCTTCGTGAAGAGGACGAACTCATTGAGGTAAAACTCACCGACGGCGAAAATGATATCATTCTGGGCACCAAGCAGGGTATGTGCATCAAGTTTGCAGAACGAGATGTTCGTCCCATGGGACGTGGTGCAACGGGTGTTACCGCCATCCGTGTGGGTAAGGATGACTATGTGATTGGTGCAGAAATCTGTCGCGAGGGTGCGAGCCTGCTTACCGTTACCGAATTTGGTTACGGCAAGAGAACACCGCTGGATGAATTTAAACTCCAGTATCGTGGCGGAAAGGGTGTAACCGGTTACCGCTTGACCGATAAAACCGGTCCGGTGGCAGGTATGAAGGTGGTAGAGCCGGAGGATGATATCATGATGATCACCTCGGACGGTGTCATTATCCGTACCGATGCATCCGAAATCAGTGAATACGGCAGAGTAACTCAAGGCGTAAGGGTAATGCGGTTGGAAGACGGCATTGCAGTAACCTCCATCGAGCGTTGTGCCAAGGAAGAAGAGGATGATGCTGAGCCTGCAGAGCAGGAAACACCGGCAGAAAATACAGAAGAATAAGAAAAAAGAGAGCAGAAATTCTGCTCTCTTTTTTGATATTTGTACAAACATTGTAGGGAACGACCTGCGTGTCGTTCCGACGGGAGCGCGCATAGGCTGTTCCTTACAAATTCATATGCAATGGTTTTTCGTAGGGAACGACCTGCGTGTCGTTCCGACGGAAGCACACATAGGTGCTTCCCTACGGGAAAACGGTGATGATACGTAAATTGTAGGGGCCGATGCCTATAGCCGACCCCTACAAAAAATATTGTTCGTGTAGTTGTAGGGGCTGGCGTCCCCGACAGCCCGCAAAAAAACCACCTGTTTTACAGGTGGTTTTAATTATTCTACCGCATACTTTCCCTTTTGGTCATGCAATTCCGGGATTTTGTCGCATAGGGCGTCCCATGTTTTGGCCATGCCTTTCCTCATGAATCCGGTCTTGCGGTCCAACTCTTCCAGCTCACGCATGGTTTTTTGGATTTTCATTTCTTCAATAATATAAGATATAGATTTTGTGTCAATCTTTATTTCCAAAATAAAAAACCTCTCCTTTAAAAATTTTGCACAAAAAAAGTGCGCCCCGAAGGACGCACCGAAAAAGCGTCCCTCTATGTGTGGGCACACATTCCCTTTGCTATAAGAACAGGAAAAGAGAGAACACCTTTTACCAAGGTATTCTGTTCTTATAGCAAAAAAATATGTATCTGTGTGCCCAAAAAGATTATATCATATTTTGTCTGATTTTGTAAAGAAATATTTTCTTTATCCTTGATTTATGTGATTTTGGTCTGTTTGGTTCATGGATGTTACCAGTTTTTTCAGTTGATATGTTCTTTCCAGTGCGGCGTTCACCTGCTGATGGAGCAAATCGGTTTTCAAACGGGCAACTTTGAAATCGTGCGCACGAATGAATGCACTTCGTTTTGGGTAGTGCGGAGCGCGGTCAAAATAGTTGGTGAGCACATCGGCACAGAGCACTTCAATTTGTGATAAAATGTGTTGCAACTCTGCGGTGTAGTCGGTGATGTCGATGAGGTTTGGGGATAATGTGGGCATAATAATTTCTCCTTTTTATTATTTTTACATTAATTATACCACCGTTTTCTGTTATGATTGCTGATAACTATCAGCAAAATGGTATTTTTTGTTTTATGAAAATTTTATTCTTTTTTATTCCAAGGGGACAAAAGGATTTTTTATATTGGGGCTCTGCCCCAAACCCCGCAAGAAGTTTTACGCCCTGCGGGCGAAACATGCAGTTGGTACTTTTCGACCACCGAAAAGTACCCAAAAGGTGCCGGGGGTGCGATACCCCCGGTCCCCCACGCTCTCCGAGGGAAGCCATCCTTCGAAGAACCGCCACGCTACGCACGGCGACAATGCCCCACGGCTGCGCCACGGGGCAAAACCAGTGATGTAGGGTGCGATGTAAAAAAGGCTCCCTTGTGTAAAGGGAGCTGGCACGAAGTGCCTGAGGGATTGTTCTTTCGGCTACCGATTCGCTTTCCCTTTCTGGTTTTAACCTTTTGCATTCGCGCGAATTGGCATAAAAATTGCCGTGAGCGGCGTTCGTTTTGCGGGAAAAACGCCGCGATTATTTTCCTTATACAACATAGCGGCGTTTTTAGCGCAACGGAACTGGGTGTTCCGTTTGCGCGACCGCTTGAAACGGATGGAGCGAAAGAGCAATTTGCC
>SVJZ01000036.1 GCA_015068705.1 Oscillospiraceae bacterium | reverse complement strand
TTGGGGGCTTTTGCGATGATGCAAGCCTCCCAACCCTCTTCGCTATCAGGAGCGTGCAAACGGGCATCAAAGGTTTCGCCCATGTACATGCAATCCTGCAGGATGCCGCTTGCCTTTGCCTGCCAGCTTTCATCGGTAATAACAGTTTCGGTAGTACCATCTGTGTAGGTAATCTCCAGTACGGCGATCATCTTTACCGCATCAATCCAGTCTGCAGTTTCGCCATTCCACGGCGTGCCGGCAGTGTTGAATGCATATCTGCCGCGCCCCAACACAAACAGAAGGGTGTTATCTCCTGCAGTCAGTTTATCGGTGACATCATATTTGTTATAGTACACCCGTTTTTCATAATCGGATGTGGTGGGTGCAAATACAATCCGCTCATCCAGCATGATGCCGTTTACAAAGCCCTCATATTGACCCAGACCGGTCACATAGAGGATTGCCTCTTTCACCTCTTTGGAAAGGTCTATTTTTTTGCGCATGAGCGGTGCGGGGGCACTTTCGTTTCCGGTTACTCCCCGTCTTCCAATCCATTTTGCACCAGCGCGTTCAAATACCGCGCCGTCTGTATAAATGATTTTGTCGATTTTCATAGCATATACTCCTTATAAAGCAATATTACAAAAACTCTTTGCCTCCACCTTATAGGTTTTGCCGTTCATCTCCATGGTCTGGGCATCATCACTGTAATTGTAAGCAAACAGACATTTCTCGCCCTGTGCCGTCTCCCAGACAGATGCACTGATTGCAGGATAAGATTGCGTATAGTTAAACTCTGTGCCATCATCTGCTGTTGCATCCCAGTCAATCACGCACATCTCACTACAAGCGTACTGCGGAATTTCAGTCAGCCGTCCGTAGAGGAAAATCTCTTTGTTCGCCTTGTAGAAATCCACCACTCGTTTGGCGATTTCCACATACTTTTCGCCATTTTCAAATTCCTCCATGTCCACACCCTCGATGCAGGGCAAAAATCCCCAGATGGTATTGCGGACGAGGTTAAATTCAAATCGATCGGGACGGTCGCTGAATCTGCACACGGATCCATAGGCCAGTGCATAATCGCCATAAATCAGGCTGAATAGCGGCACCGCAACTGCACATCCTGGATCAACCAACCCATTAAACTCGGTATTTTGCAGGCAATTGTCCAATATCAGGAACAAGTCAAATACATCTGCATAGGTTTCGCAACAACTCTCGGTGGTGAGGATACGCTCCTTACCCACCACATCACGAACATGACCAAGCATGCTGTGGTAGGTGTCGTTCCACCAGGTGCCGCCACCAAGCGGATGCGGATGGTTTTCGTCAAAACACAGGGTCGCATTGTAAGAGCCAATCTGGTCTAAATACATCCCGTCAAAACCGCACTCCACCCCATACTCTCTGCACATGTCTGCCACCTTGTTTTGCCACTGTGCAGTGGCAGGGCAAACCGCCTTTAAGGTAAACCCGTTCCACGGCTCCTCGGGCAGGTTGCCGCCCTCAGTCTTAACCGCAGAAGCCGCTACATTTTCATCTTCCCACGATTGAGTTTTTCTCTCCCAGAGTCTTGCATTGATGTAGGGGATTTTCACAATGCCTGCCTCGTCAAATTTCTTGTTCCACTCGGAAAGTTTCTCCGGCCACCCTTCCGCTTTTTTCTCAGCAGAGATATACTCGGGGTAATTGTAGTCGTGTCTGCTCATGTTCCAACCATACCAGTGCAGGGCAAGGTTGCAATCCAATGCATCACGCAGTTTCACCGAAGTATCAAAATATTCCTGTGTACGAGTACCCAACGCATAGTTGGTGTGGTTGATCCGCCACATATCAGTTTTGGTAAGTTTTTCCGGCAGTTCCTTTTCGGCGAGACGTACCTTGCACCATTTCTGTTGGATTGCCCAATCACGATAGTAGTTGGTTGCAGTCTGCCAGTCACCTTCAAAAAGTTTGAGCACAAAATCATACGCCATGCAATAGCTGGTGGTTTTGCCCATGTTTTCAGGGTAATTGATAACAGAAAAGTCCATTGCATGCGCATTCTTGTTGTAGTCATATGCAAAGGTTTTGATGTATGCGTCCGGGTCCTCGGTAGCAAAATAATAACCATATTCCTGCCCGTAAAATGCCCCATACTGGAAGGACAAAGCCGCAGGATATTCGTTTTCATAACCATATTTGCCGCGTCCCACCCAGAATGGTACGTCCACACCCTTGCGCAGGAAAGAGTCCACGGGATTTTTGAGGATACGCCCGTTCTGCCAGGTGATGAGCAAGTAATTTTCGGTATCGAAATTCATCCCCTCCAGAATGGGAAACCGTACTCTTCTTACTGCCTCACCACCAAATACATCGGCATTGATGCGCCAGCGAAGTTTTCCATCCTCGCCGGTCTTCACGATTACACCCACCTTGGCAATATCATTTGTCCAGAATAGTTTAAGCACACCGTCATAGCACTCATGACGAAATTCTGTCATATCTGCAATGCCCAGTTCGCCCTCTTTGGTCTGCACACTCCAGAGCTTGCTGTGCAAGTCGATGGTACGATCTTTGTATGTAATTGTTTCGAGGTATCCCTTATCCTTTGAAAATGCTACCTTTGTCTGCTCATTACTAAAAATAATGTATTCCACATGTATTCCCCTCCCATTTTATGATATCGTCAACTATGCATTCAAAAAGAATTTCGCATCCTCCAGTAATTGCTCGCCACTCTCTCCTGCCACAAATTCAATCATCATGTACTGCGGTGTTTCCAGCTCGTCCAGCATGGAAAGATAGGTGCTTACCTGATCTCCTAGCTCTGCAAGCGGATATTGGGTAGCTTCCTTCCAGGGACCACCAATGTGAGAACCTACAATGTTTTTACCCAGTGCCTTAATGATGGCGCACTCTTCCTCGACAGTGCTTACCGAACGCTGCCAGTAGGTTTTTAATCCCGGCACGTTTTTCAGCATTTCCTGTGTGCCTTCCAAGGTGTTGGTAAGGGTATTGACATGGAATTCGGTAGACACGGTAATGCCCTTCTTCGCCGATGCATCCACCGCATAGCGCAGTGCTTCATAAACCTGCTCTCTCTCTTCCTCAGTTGCCACATCAAAATTCTTCTTTCCTGCCCACACACGGATTACCTTTACGCCAAGTGCTTCTGCCGATGCAAGCACATCATCAAACGGAACATCCTCGGGAGTGCAGTGCCAGTATGCACCATAAGAAATTGGCTCTATCCCCGCTTCGCGAGTAAGTTTTCCCACGCGTTCTGCGGTTGCCACATCACCATGAGGAACATGGATATCTCCACCCCACTCAATGGCAGTCAGACCAGATTTTTTCACCAAATCAATAATTTCCTCAACCGATTTTTTACGAAATGTAACCGAAACCATACCCTTTAACATTACAAATTCCTCCTAATTTTCAAAAAATATTTTTTGAAATTTATTCTGCAAAAAAGGCAGAATTTACATGGTTTAAGTATATCATATAATGCGACGCGCCGCAACCCCAAAATTGAGTTACGGCGCGGTAATTAATTGTGTTTTTAATTAATCCTCGTTAAAGAAATCATAGGAAATTTGTACCTTTTCTCCGGTCTGGAAAGATTTTACAATTGCCTCGCAAACTGATACGGTGGAACCGCCTTCCACACCATCTACCGTCATGGGTGCTTTGCCCAACAATACATCGGTAAATTCTACAATCTCGCCCTTGCAGTTGTGTGTGCACGGCTCAATATCCAGGCGGATTTCCACGCTGTGTGCTTCCTGACCGAGATACTTTTTCTCTCCCTCGATAATATTATCCTTGTAAATAACAAATTCCTTGTGATAATCGTCCACAATCAAAGTTCCCTCGGTACCATAGAATACCGAACGCATGGTAGCCAGACGCTTTGCAGACATGGAGCAATACACTCTGCCGATTACATCATTGGGGAATTTTACAACCGCAACGGTAGAATCGGGCACGGGGAAATCTTTTAACACCTTATGGTTTGCATAGGCGAATACCTCGGTGGGATTACCTGCAATCCAGCGGAGCATATCCACCGCATGGCAACCGCCACCGGTGATGATATGACGGGGGTGATCCGGATCTCTGCGCCAACCCGACTGCATGCCGCTATAATCGTGCGCATATTCGGATTCCACACAAACCAGCTCACCAATCTCGCCACTATCAATAATCTCCTTTGCGCGGATAAAGGTGGGATTTTTACGAACAATCTGACCAACCATCAGGAAACGGTCATTTGCCTTTGCGGCGCGGATCATGGCAACGCAATCCTCGCGACACAGAGCCATGGGTTTTTCGCACAGTACATGCTTGCCCGCATTGAGCAGATCAACCACGATGTCGCGGTGCAAGTGGTCGGGTGTTGCAACAACCACCGCATCAATCTCATCATTGGTAAGAATATCCTTGTAATCGTATGTATACCCAACCTTTAGTTCCTCTGCCACTGCAGCAACGCCACCCGCCATATCATCGCATCTGTCGGCTTCCAAATCGTTATCACACAGCAGCACCAGCTCTGCGCCTTCGGTTTCGGTAATTGCAATCGCGTGCTTTCTGCCGATACCTTCTTTGTTTACGCCCACTACTGCATATCTTACTTTATCCATACTACGTTCTCTCCTTTATCTATATTTTCAACTTGTTACTGTTATTTTATCAAATCCACCATTCTAATAAAAGGGGTATAGTTCCTCTTTTTTTGTATTATATTCCCCTTTTCAAAGCAAATTTTCCAAATTACAGCCATTTCGGTCGGATATTTATTTGTTTTTTGTAATATATTCCACAAAAATGAAATCATTGACAAAAAAACAAAACCCCGCTCATCACAAAGTCAAAGCGAGGTTTGGTACATAATTATCCATGAATCATACCTATGAAATCAGCCAAAATATCGTTTTTTTATCAGGTCATACGGCGATACAAGGTTTGGGTAATCTGGTATTTTGGCTCTTCGCCTCTGTCCAACCGTTCCAAGTTATCCAGACAAACTTTGCCGTAAATGTCTACCCGATCGGGGTCAACACCCCAGTCACCTGCTCCCAGATGGTGAGCAGTCCAGATGGCGTTTTCTGCCTTGAACAAGGGAGATCCTTTTTCGGGATAGTCATTCGGCTCATACACATCAATTCCCGCACGAAGTCTACCGCTCAATATTTCTTTATTCAAGGCTTCCGAGTCGATAATAGCTCCACGGGCGGTATTAATGATAATACCGTTATCCGGAAGTCTTGCAAGCAAATCGGCAGTAACACTGTTTCTGGTTTCCTCCGAAAGACCCGCATGGATTGCTACAATCTGGGATTTATCAAAGAGTTCTTCCAGTGTGTCCACCTTGATAACTCCCTCAGGCATTTGCGGTACATAGGGATCAAACGCGTATATAATGGGGCCGAATGGTTTTAACATCTCCACAAATTTTCTGCCAATTGCTCCCATACCATAAATGCCCACACAGCGTTGATACAACGAACCTTGTGTTTCCAAGTCCGGTTTTTCACCCTTGCCGTCTTCCGAACACCCAACATAAAGACGCAGATTTTTTAACATCGCCAAAAGCAAGGTCATTGCCGCCTCTGCCATAGACCAACCCGCCGATTCTCCCCAATTGGTCAGATAAATGTGGGGACTAGCCGCAATCGGCTCATCAATCCACTTCTTTACCTCACCGGTGATATTGCACACATGTTTTAATCTGCCCGGATTATCCGCCAGTGAATTGGGAACATGTGGACTTCCCCACATGGTGATTAACACATCATATTCACGGATGATTTCTGCTTTTTCTTCCTCGTCCATCTCGGGCGGGAAAATCACTTCGGTATAATCATATCGTTTCTCAAGTTCGCGCACCAAAGGGCTACCATAACTCCAAGGCTTATCCATTTTGTCCTCTTCCGACAAATATGCTTTGAGCACTTTCAATGCCATAACCTACCCCTCCTGTCATCTACTATAATGAAGTTATTTCCATTATAATTGCTCTGTTGCTGATTTGCAAGCCTCAAGAAGAAAAACCTTAAATTTTTCTCCCTTAACCCTTTACTGCGCCAATCATAACGCCCTTGACGAAGTATTTTTGCAGGAAGGGGTACAATACGATGATGGGCAGTGAGGTGATTACGATAACTGCATACTTGATGGTTTCGCTGATGGCAAGCTGTGCACCGCTGTCCACGCCTGCGGTAACGCCACCCGAATCGTTTACAATCAGAATCTGACGTGCCACCAGCTGCAAGGGCCATTTCGCATCATCCTGCAGGAAGATGGATGCATAGAACCATGCATTCCAGTAGCCTACGCCATAGTACAGAATCATTACCGCAACCGTCGGCAGGGCAAGCGGAATGACAATGCGGAACAGTACCGTAAGGTGTCCTGCACCGTCAATCTTTGCCGACTCCTCCAGGCTTGCCGGAAGTGCCTC
>SVJZ01000013.1 GCA_015068705.1 Oscillospiraceae bacterium | reverse complement strand
ATTTTATGTTGCTCCTGCGATGGCATGTGACATTGCAGACGCATACCTGAATGCAGAGCTTGGCACCGGCTATGAGTGGTGGAAGAATTTCTATGAGTTCCACAAGCTTGCCATTGATGAGCTGGAAGCCTTCGACTACGAGGAATACAAAAAGAACGGCTTTAAGGTAAACAAGCTGGGTGACTTCCCCCTCAAACTGGAGAAAAAACCCGAATAAAAAACAAAAACGCCCTTCCCTTTTTGGGGGAGGGCATTTTGATGTATGGAAAACCCCATCCTGTCACCAAACATGGTGATAGGATGGGGTTTATTTGCATAATACTCAAAAAATTTCGTTGTAAAATTCTCTTAGCTTATCGCAGGATGCTTGGAGCTTGTCCAGTTCTTCCTCGTTCAAAGAGAGGGGGAGTACACGGACAATGCCGTTGCGGTTTACCACACACGGTACGCCTGCGTAGACATCCGTTTGCCCGTATTCGCCGTTTAACATAGCGGAAACGGTGAGCACGCTGTTTTCATCACCGAAAATGGCACGGGTGATGCGTACCATTGCCATACCGATGCCGTAATAGGTAGATTTTTTTGCCTCGATGATTTTCTGTGCGGCATTGCGCACCTCTTCACCGATTTCTTCCAAACGGTTGTGGCAAAACTGTCCGCCCGACCGGCAACAGATTTCGGTTACCGGAAGGGTAGCGACCATGGCTTGTGACCACGGCACAAACTCGCTGTCCCCGTGCTCACCCATGACATAGGCATGTACATTGCGTGGGTCTACATTGAAATAATCTCCCACCAGATAGCGGAGCCGCGCGGTATCCAGTGTGGTGCCGGTGCCGATTACCCTGGTGCTGTCAAACCCGGACAGGGTATGGGTGATGTGGGACATGATATCCACCGGATTGGTGGCAATGAGGAAAATTCCGCCAAAGCCGGATGCTACCACCGGCTCGATAATGGAACGGAACACCTCTGCATTTCGCTTTAAGAGTGCGGTGCGGGGCTCACCCGGCTTTTGTGCCACGCCTGCGCAAATCGCCACAATATCCGCATCCTTGCAGTCGGCGTATTCGCCTGCGTAGATGGTCATATTTGCAGGGGAAAATGCCAGCCCGTGGTTTAAATCCATCGCCTCGCCGATGGCACGTTTTTTGTCAATGTCAATGAGTACCAGTTCGTCACAAACATTCTGATTGAGCAGTGCATAGGCATAGCTCATGCCAACCAGACCCGTGCCGATGAGTACCACTTTTCGTTTGTCGATTTTCATGGAAATAGCCTCCTTTGAAAGGATATTTTATCATAAAAAGCATCCGCTTGCAATAACAATCAGAAAATATTTACCAAGGTGAGCTTTTCTTTTTTGGGGATATCACGCAACAAAAATTTTGCCGTTTCCAACTCCAGCAATGCGTCTTTATCCTGGCGGTAATACAGGTGGGTGCGCATGGTGAGAATGCACCGGGAAACATTGTCCACATCCCGATGGTTTGCCATTACCAAAAGCCATTCGGATGCCTTGTCCCATGCCTCGTCGGTGGCGGTGAGTGCCGCCGGAACATCCCCCTGCTGTTCTACTGCTTCCCGTACCAGGTCAAGCTGCTGTGCCATTTGCTCGGTGATGCGTTCCATGGCGATATCGTCGACGACAAACAGTCCAATCAAAAGGCAAAGGAGAACCCCTGCCACAATCACTGCTTTCACGGTTTTTCCCCCTTATTTTTTAGTTGCACAAAGATATTTTGCTCGTTGTCCACCGTCATGATAAAAACCTGCCTGATATCGCTTGCACCATGGTGGGCGATTTGCTTTTTGACCCAGTTTTCGTCTTTTCCTGCCTCTTTGAGGTGTTCTTTGCGAAGCTTTCCGTCTGATATGATAACATGCGGCAGGGTTTCTTGTGGTGTCCGGATTTGAAAATCTTCTGCCTTGAGCGGGCGTTTATCACTTTTTGGAATGACGGTCAGTTCCCCGTTGGTTTCTAAAATTGCCATGAAAATATCCGATAGGGCAATATAATCTTTGAGTCGGAGTTCTTCCATCAAATCCTCCAGATTGTAGCGTGATTTTCGCATTTCCTTCTGGTCGATTACCCCGTTTCGGATGACGATACTGGGCTTACCGGTGAGTAAGTTTCGCACCGTTTCGCTTTTCAGACTCAAAAAAGAGAGCAGCACCTCTGCAATAATCAGGGTTAAAATGGGAATAATTCCGTTGGAAAGGGGGATGGCAATATCGCTCATGGGCACCGAGGCGAGATCGGAAATCATGATGGCAACCACCAATTCACTCGGCTGCAGTTCGCCAATTTGCCGTTTGCCCATCAGGCGGATGGCGGCGATGACCAAAAGGTAGAGGATAATGGTTCGCAAAAAGGAAATAATCATGCGTTGCCGCCCCTTTCGGTGGTTTTTTGTAATTTGTGTCGCAAAAATGCGGTGAGGGGACACAATGGAATGCACAGAAGGAACCACAATGCCGAATAAAGGGGGCAGATTTGTCCCATCACATGAAACCGTCTGCCCGAATAATCCCACACATTCCAGCGCAGGATAATATTTATCACACAGCCCACCATCAGTTCCACACTCGTGACGATAAACGACCCTGCCGCGCATTTTTTCCACCACCGCTCGCCACGCATTTTTTCGTTTGTGCGGTAGATCAGGGCAAAGCAAACCGAGCCGGTTACCGTCATGGTCCAGTGGGTAAAGCCGCGCCACAGGAGCTCGAGCAGGCTATATCCTGCGCCGCCGAGCAGACAGATTGCAGTGTATTCTTTCCATTTGGTGGGTTTTGTCAAGAAAATCATCCTTTTTAGGGGATATTGCCCCGTTTGTGTATTTATGAAAGATAGTATTTGCAAAGTTTGTTCATTTTATAGCTTTACAGACGGGGAAAAATGTGGTATGATATTAAATAATTATGAAAATAAGAGAAAAGGGAGTGTTCAAATGGCAAAGAAAAAGGAGAAAAGCCCCGTTCTCACCTATAAAGGTACCCCGCTTGTGCAATCGGGTAATACCATCATTTATGGCAATATCAAAGACCGTTACTATATTCGTTTTACCGTGCTGGATTATCGCAAGGTAAAGGATCTGGATGTGGCGGGCAATATTCTGGTTGAACTTATGACCGGAAGCGGACGTATGGTGAAAAAGGCAGAACGTGAGGGCTTGTACCGCGCGATGGATATCGCCGAGTTTTGGCTTGCAGACGCATTAGAAGCATAATAAACATGGATGGCGTGACTTTTTTAAAAGTCACGCCGTTTGAGTGTCTGGGGCTTGTGAAAAATCTAACAGACACAACAGCAAGAAAGGGGAAGGACAAATGGACCGAAAAATCAACCTTACCATGTTGATGGATTTTTATGAAATCACCATGGCAAACGGGTATTTTGAACATGGGTTTGAAAACCGGATTGCCTGCTTTGATATGTTTTTTCGCAAGGTGCCGGATGATGGCGGTTTTGCCATCATGGTGGGCGTGGAGCAGATGATAGACTATGTCAAAAATCTAAAGTTTGAGCCGGAGGACATTGCATTTTTGCGTTCCAAGGGGTTGTTTTGCGAGGCGTTTTTGGATTATCTTGCAAACTTTCGTTTTTCGTGCGATATTTGGGCGATGGAGGAGGGCACTCCAATCTTCCCCAACGAGCCTATCGTAAAGGTGGTGGGCCCGGTCATCGAGGCACAGTTTATGGAAACCATGATTCTGCTCACCATCAACCATCAGAGCCTTATCGGCACCAAGGCAAACCGTATTGTGCGTGCCGCGGCAGGCAGACCGGTGATGGAATTTGGTTCCCGTCGTGCGCAGGGCACAAACGGAGCGGTAAATGGTGCCAGAGCCGCGTATATCGCAGGATGTGCAGGAACGGCGTGCACCATTTCGGATATTTTATATGATATCCCCTCCATGGGCACCATGGCGCACAGCTGGGTGCAGTTATTTCCAAGCGAGCTGGATGCATTTCGTGCATATGCACGCACCTACCCGAAAAACTGTGTGTTGCTGGTGGACACCTACAATGTATTGAAATCCGGCATTCCCAATGCCATCCGTGTATTCAATGAAGAACTGGTACCGCGCGGATTTCGTCCTGCCGGAGTACGGATTGACAGTGGTGACATCACTTATTTAACCAAAAAAGTGAGAAAAATGCTGGATGATGCGGGATTTGCCGATTGCGGCATCTGCATTTCCAATTCACTGGATGAATACATCATCCGTGATATTTTAAATCAGGGCGCATGTGTGGATTCGTTCGGCGTGGGCGAGAGGCTGATTACCTCCCGTTCTGAACCGGTATTCGGCGGCGTGTATAAGCTGGTGTCGGTATATGATGAGCAGGGCAACGAGCAGCCCAAAATCAAGGTGAGCGAAAATATTGCCAAAATTACCACCCCGTGCAACAAACGGGTTTGCAGGCTCTATTCCAAGGAAAGCGGCAAGGCGATTGCCGATGTGCTCCTGCTTGCCGATGAGTCGTTGCCGGATGGAAGTCCCTATGAGATTTTTGATCCGGAGCACACCTGGAAACGCAAGGTAATTACCGATTATTATGCAAAAGAATTGCTCATTCCCATCTTCCGGAAGGGAGAGTGCGTGTATCAGTCACCGTCGGTAAAACAGATGCGGGACTTTTGCGCCGCGCAGGTGGAAACCCTGTGGGATGAGGTAAAGCGGTTTGAAAATCCGCACAATTATTATGTGGACCTTTCTCCAAGATTGTGGGAGATCAAGCATTCGCTGCTCAGTAAGCATAATTATAGTTAATCGACCGTAGAGATATTTTGTAAGGAGGAATGAACATGGCAGTGTCGTTTCGGGGCGGCATCCATCCGGGTGACCGGAAAGCGGATACCAAAGATAAGCCCATTGTATGGCTTTCTCCCTCGAGGCTGATGGTATATCCTATGAGCCAACACATTGGTGCACCGTGCAAACCGATTGTTTCGGTGGGTGACCATGTGAATATGGGACAGAAAATCGGTGAGTCGGATGCGTTTGTATCCGCTCCCATTCATTCGAGTGTATCGGGCACGGTGGTGGAAATCCGACCCCATCGCCATCCCAACGGCTCCATGTGTGAGGCGGTTATCATTGAAAATGACTATGCCGATACATTGGAGGAGGGTATTCGTGCTTATGACGATTATGACAAGCTTTCCAGAGAGGAAAAGCTTGCACGGGTTCGTGAGGCAGGCATCGTGGGGTTGGGCGGCGCAGGCTTTCCCACACACATCAAGCTCTCTCCGCCGCCGGATAAAAAAGTGGATTGTGTGATTATCAACGGTGCTGAGTGTGAGCCGTATCTGACCAGTGACCATCGTGTTATGCTGGAAATGCCAGAAACGGTTTTGGACGGCTTGGATATCATTATGGATATTCTGGGTGTGGACAAGGGCTATGTTGCCATCGAAGAAAACAAGCCCGATGCGATAGAACGCATCAAGGCATGCCTTTCCGATCACCCTCGTGCAACGGTGGTGGCACTCAAAACCAAGTATCCGCAGGGCAGTGAAAAGCAGCTGATCGAGGCGGTTACGGGCAGACAAGTACCCAGTGGCGGTCTGCCTGCCGATGTGGGTGTGGTGGTAAATAATATCGACACCTGCACCGCAGTATACAATGCCGTAACTCATTGCCAACCGGTGATGAGCCGTGTGGTAACCGTGTCGGGTGGTGCGGTCAATTCTCCGCAGAATTTCCGCGTGCGTGTAGGAACGCCCTTTGCAGAGGTTATCGAGCATGCAGGCGGTTTGAAAGAGAATGCCGCAAAGGTGGTAATGGGTGGACCCATGATGGGAATTGCGCAGTTTGATTTGTCGGTGCCGGTAACCAAAGGTACCTCGGCAATTCTGGCATTTACCCAAAAAGAGGTGGCACCAAAGCCATATTCTCCGTGCATCCGTTGCGGTGAATGTGTGCGCAAGTGCCCCATGCACCTGATGCCCCTTTACTTAAACGCCTATGCACAAAAAGGTAATCTGGAAATGTGCCTCAAATATAACATCATGGACTGTATCGAATGCGGCGTGTGCTCGTATTTGTGCCAGTGCTCCAATCATCCGGTGCAATCCATTAAAATTGCCAAGGCAAAAATCAATGCAGAACGCAGAAAACAGAAGGGGGGACAATGAGCATGGAAAACAATAACAAGCTGCTGGTATCCTATGCGCCGCATTTGCGCGGTGAGGACAGCATCGCAAAAACCATGGGTAATGTAGTTTTCGCCCTGATACCTGCACTGGTTGGTGCGGTATATTTCTTCGGATTCCGTGCGCTTATCCTTACCCTCGTTACGGTGCTCTCGTGTGTGCTGAGCGAATACATATGGGATAGGCTGACCAAAAAGGAAAACACCATAACCGACCTGTCGGCAGTGGTTACGGGCGTGTTGCTCTCCTTTTGCCTACCGGTTACCCTGCCCCTTTACATGGCGGCAATCGGCGGTGTGTTTGCCATTATCATTGTAAAAATGTTCTTTGGCGGTGTGGGGCAGAATATTGTAAACCCTGCACTGGCGGCGCGCGCATTCTTGTTGGCAAGCTGGCCGGTGGATATGACCCGGTTTGTTGCACCATTTTCCCGTTTGTCGCTCTTTGGCGCAAATGCAGATGTGGTATCCGGTGCAACCCCTCTTGCGGTGGTAAAAGGCGCAGAGGATGCAGTGGCGGCAAGCTATACCGATTTGTTTTTCGGTAATGTGGCAGGCTGTATTGGTGAGGTTTCGGCATTGTTGCTGCTTATCGGCGGTGCATACCTCCTCATCCGTCGGATTATTACACCGGTTATTCCGTTGGTGTATATTGCCACGGTTGGTCTGTTTGGCTGGATGTTTGGTGGCGAGGGACTATTTGCCGGAGATTTTATCTATCACATCCTTTCGGGCGGTGTGATTCTGGCAGGCTTTTTTATGGCAACCGATTATGTGACCAGCCCCATGACGGCATGGGGCGCGGCAGTGTATGCGTTTGGCGCAGGACTGATCACCGGCGTAATCCGCATTTTTGGTGGTTACCCTGAGGGCGCAACTTATGGTATACTGGTGATGAATATTGTCACTCCGCTCATTGATAAGGCAATCAAGCCCCGGGTATTTGGTAAGGGCAGAAAGGCGGTGGCAAAATGAAGGGAAAGGCAGGCTCCATTGTAAAACTGGCAGCAGTGTTGTGCGGCTTTGCACTCATTGCCACCCTTATTCTCACAGTGTGCAACTATGTAACTGCCGACCGTATTTCCTTCCTCGCCGCACAGGCAAAGGATGAGGCGAAACGCACCGTGTTGCCGGCGGCAGACCGTTTTGCCGACGTGAATGGGGAATTTTCCGCTCCGGTCAAGATGGTATATGAAGGAAAAAAAGGAGTTGACCCGGTGGGTTACTGCGTCAGTGTTGCTCCGTCGGGCTATGGCGGTGCGATAGAACTGATGGTGGGAGTGGATGATGCCGGCAAGGTGACCGGTGTTTCTGTTATTTCCATGAGTGAAACCCCCGGTCTGGGCGCAAAAGCGAAGGATGTGAGCTTTTACGGTCAGTACACCGGAAAGTCTGAACACATTTCGGTGATTAAATCGGGTATTGCAAAAGAAAATGAAATTAACGCCATCAGCGGTGCTACCATTACATCCAAGGCAGTTACCGCAGGCGTAAATGCTGCACTGGAAACGGTTGCCGGCTTGAAAGGGGGAAACTGATATGGCAGAACAGAAGAAGAGCAATCTGGCAGTGCTGAAAAACGGATTGCTGAATGAAAACCCGACCTTTATCCAATTGCTGGGTATGTGTCCCACGCTGGCGGTTACCACCAGTGTTGCAAATGCAATCGGCATGGGGCTTTCGGCAACTTTTGTACTGGCGTGCTCCAACCTGGCAGTTTCTCTCATTCGAAAAATCGTGCCGGACAAAATCCGTATTGCTACATACGTTATTGTGATTGCCGCGTTTGTATCGGTGGTGGATATGCTTTTAAAGGCGTACCTGCCCGCTCTTTCGGCATCTTTGGGTATGTTTATTCCCCTGATTGTAGTAAACTGTATCATTCTTGCGCGCGCCGAGAGTTTTGCGTCCAAGAATAAAGCGCTCCCCTCGGTGTTTGACGGCATCGGCATGGGACTGGGCTTTACCTGCGCACTTACCATCTTGGGCACCGTGCGTGAGATCTTGGGCAATGGCACATTTTTGGGACTTTCCCTGTTTGGTGCGGCATATAAACCGGCAATCATTTTTATTCTGCCGCCGGGCGCATTCCTGGTGCTGGGCTCGTTGATTGCCCTGCTCAATCTCATTCGAGATAAACGGAAGGAGGCAGGCAAATGATTGCACAGTTTTTGGTGATGGCAGTTGGTGCCATCCTGGTAGAAAATTTTGTATTGGTAAAATTTTTGGGCATCTGTCCGTTTTTGGGTGTTTCCAAGAAAACTGATACCGCAATTGGTATGGGCATGGCAGTTATCTTCGTTATGACGCTGGCGTCTGCCATTACCTTTTTGGTGGACCACTGGATTCTCATTCCGCTTGGTGCAGAGTATCTGCGCACCATCGCATTTATTCTGGTTATTGCGGCTCTGGTGCAATTTGTGGAAATGGTGGTGGCAAAACTGGTTCCTGCGCTTTACAGTGCGTTGGGTATTTACCTGCCCCTCATTACCACCAACTGCGCAGTGCTTGGTGTTGCCCTGATCAATGCAGAACGTGTGTTTGAAGAGGGCACCTCGTTTGGGATGATGTTTGGTCTGTCGGTGTGGTATTCGTTTTGTGCGGCAGTGGGCTTTACCCTTGCGATTGTGTTGTTTGCAGGTGTGCGAGAACGGCTGGAGCTTTCCAACATCCCCAAACCCCTGCAGGGCTTTCCTATTGCACTGATTACCGCCGGGCTGATTTCCATTGCATTTTTGGGATTTCAGGGCTTGTCCTTTTAAGGAGGGAAAAACATGATAGAACAAATTTTATATCCTGCCCTCGCCGTTGGTGCGATTGGACTGTTTCTGGGCGGTTTGCTGGCGGTTGCCTCCATTGTTTTTCGGGTGGAAACCGATGAACGGGTGGAGCAAATTGCCGAAATTTTGCCGGGCGCAAACTGTGGTGGTTGTGGTTATGCAGGTTGTAGTGCGTTTGCCAAGGCAATCGTAGAGGATGGCGCACCCATCAACCGTTGTAACCTGATGACCGCTGAAACTGCAGAAAAAATTGCCGGTATCATGGGCGTGGAGGCAGGAGTGATTACCAAAAAGGTTGCCCGTGTGGCTTGCCGCGGAACGGCGGAGTGCGCAGGGGATCAGTATGTATCTTACGGTTTGAACGATTGTGTTGCCGCGGCGGCACTTGGCGGCGGACCCAAGGCTTGTGCATATGGTTGCATGGGGTTGGGCAGCTGCGTTTCGGTGTGCCAGTTTGGTGCTATTTCGGTGGTTGACGGGGTTGCAGCGGTGGATGAAGATGCTTGTACCGGTTGCGGTGCGTGTGCATCGGTTTGCCCCAAAAACGTCATTGCCATGGTGGATGCCGATAGCCGTGTATTTGTGGGCTGCTCCTCCCGTGATAAGGGTGCAGTGGTGAAAACCTACTGCGAAGTGGGTTGCATTGGTTGCAAGATATGTGAGAAAAAGTGCGAATTTGGTGCGATTTCCGTGGTGGACAATGTAGCGGTGATCGACCCCGAAAAGTGCACCAATTGCGGCGTATGCGCGAGTGCTTGCCTCAAGAAGATTATCGTTACTGATGTATGCCCGGTTGAGGGAGAATCGGCATGAAAAAGATATTGGTAGGAATGAGTGGCGGAGTGGATAGCTCCGCTGCTGCTTTATTACTAAAACGGCAGGGGTATGAGGTGGTGGGAGTAACACTGGATTTACTCCCCGGAGATGCCCCGTTTGCCGCGGCAGAGGACGCGAAAAAAGTCGCAGCGCAGTTGGGGATAGCGCATCACACCATAAACTGCAAAGAAGAATTCTCCCATCATGTGATGGACTATTTTACCGCAGAATATCTGGCAGGGCGCACCCCCAATCCGTGTATTGCGTGCAACAAGCATATTAAATTCGGTGCCATGGCGCGCATTGCCGGAGAATTTGGGTGCGACGCGGTGGCAACCGGACATTATGCAAGAATCGAACAAAACGCCGACGGACGGTACCTGCTCAAAAAATCCGCATCTGCAAAAAAAGACCAGACCTATGTGCTCTACACCCTTTCGCAACAACAACTTTCCCGGGCAATGTTTCCGCTGGAGGGGTTGGAAAAAGAAGAAATCCGCGCCCTTGCGGCAGAGGCGGGGCTTGCGGTTGCGCAAAAGAAGGATAGTCAGGAAATCTGCTTTATTCCGGACGATGACTATGTGCGATTTTTATCCGAACGATGTAAGGAATTGCCACCCGAGGGCAATTTTGTGGATTTGTCGGGCAATGTTTTGGGTAGGCACAAGGGGATTGTGCATTATACAGTAGGGCAACGAAAAGGACTGGGCATCGCATTTGGCAAGCCCATGTTTGTGGTGTCGGTCAACCCGAGGGACAATACCGTGACTCTCGGTGAGGCGGGGAGTGAATTTTCCTCCACGCTGGTGGCGGAGCAAACGAATTTTATCCCGTTTGACACATTGGATTCCTCCATGCGCGTGCAGGCAAAGGTGCGTTACAGTGCGCCTGCGGCGGATGCATGGATTGAGCCGGTAGGGGATGGCGTGCGTGTTACCTTTGATACACCGCAACGGGCGGTAACCCCCGGTCAGGCAGTGGTGTTTTATGACGGCGACACGGTGGTTGGCGGCGGTGTGATTGGCAGGTGATTGCGAAAAAAGCCCGTAATTTGCACATATTTTTGAAAATATATTGATTTTTTTGAAAAAAACACTTGATTTTTATAAACAGATGTGATAGAATATTCCAGTACGTTAAGTGACGTACTCCAAAATATCATATCTGCGCCCGTAGCTCAGCTGGATAGAGTGCCTGGCTACGAACCAGTAGGTCGGGAGTTCGAATCTCTCCGGGCGCGCCATGAAAAAAGACACCCCGTTGGGTGTCTTTTTTCATGCATACAATCAGGGAGATTCGAACTCTGAGAGGGCAAAAAGCGCGAAGAAAAAGTTGCCTGTGGCAAGTTTTTGCGCTTTTTGGGGAGCCGCCGGGTACCGAAAGGCGAAGCCTTTGGGTCGGCAAGCCCGATGACGGCAGCGCCGGCATATCTCTCCGGGCGCGCCACAAAAAAGGACATCCAACGGGATGTCCTTTTTTGTGCGTATAATCAAGAGATTCGAACTCCTTCCCCCTTGACACGGGTCGCGCAATGCGGTATAATATTCTTAATTCAATAATTTAATTAAGAATATATGGAAAGAATAAATAAACGGAGGTTGATACCATGGCAGAATTGAGATGGAATCCGCTGATTAAGGATTGGGTGATGATTGCATCCCACCGGCAAAACAGACCCCAGATGCCCAAAGACTGGTGCCCGTTTTGCCCCGGCTCCGGAAAAGTGCCGGACGATTATGAAGTGTATAAGTATGATAACGATTTTCCGGCATTGAGCCAGAATCCGCCTATGCCGGATGATGTGGCAACCGAGCTCTATCCCGTTAAAGAGGCATATGGCAAGTGCGAGGTAATTCTCTACTCGCCCAATCACACCATTACCCTGCCTGAGCTTTCCACTCCCCATGTGCGTAAGCTGGTGGACTTGTGGACCGAACGATTCAGCGAGATTTCCAAAGATGAAAAAATCAAGTATGTGTTTATTTTTGAAAACCGTGGCGCAGTGGTAGGCGTTACCATGCCGCACCCCCACGGGCAGATTTACGGCTATTCGTATATCCCCAAGAAAATTGAGTTGGAGTTGGATGCCTGCAAGGAGCATTTTGATCAGAAACACTCCTGCCTGATTTGTGATATGCTGGCAGACGAGCAGAAAGCAGGCAGCCGCATTATTGCCGAAAATGAGCATTTTGTGGCATTCTTGCCCTTCTTCAGCGAATACCCCTACGGCATGTATATTGCCGCAAAGAGCCACAAGCAAAATCTTACCCAGTTTAACGACGAGGAAAAAGATGCGCTTGCTGCAATCGTGCGCGATGCCGCAGGTACGCTGGATTCGCTGTTTGATTATGCATTCCCCTATATGATGTGCATGTATCAAAACCCCGTTAATGGCGAGGATGTGAGCGATTATTACCACTTCCACATTGTGTTCTATCCGCCAATGCGTTCGGCGGATAAGCAGAAATTCAATGCATCCAGTGAAACGGGTGCCTGGGCGCACTGTAACCCTACCGCTCCCGAAGAAAAGGCGGAGGAACTGCGTGCAGCCTATGCAAAATTCAAATCCCGGGAGGGGAAATAAGGATGGAATTACGAGAAATTACTGCAATGTTTTTAGAACAGTTTGGGGGCGATGAGACCGACCTTCGCGTGTTTGTATCCCCCGGACGTGTCAATCTCATTGGCGAGCACACCGACTATAACGGCGGATTTGTATTTCCTGCCGCATTGGATATGAAAACAACCATCGTATGCCGCAAACGCGCCGACCGCAAGATTGTATTGCGTGCCACCGACCTGGATGTGGTAGTGGAGGCGGATATTGACCGGCTGAACGACTATCGCAATCTGGATTGGGGTAACTACCAACTCGGCGTGGCATATGTGCTGCAGCAGGCAGGCTACGATATCTGCGGTCTGGATATGCTCTATGATGACACGGTGCCGCACGGCGGCGGGCTTTCTTCCTCGGCGGCAATTGAGGTGGCAACGGCGCTTTGCTTTGCGACCCTTTCCAACGAGAAGAACGGCATCACCGCTCCGGTGGACATGATTGCTATGGCAAAATTCGGTCAGCAGGCAGAAAACGAGTATGTGGGTGTCAATTGCGGCATCATGGACCAGTTTGCATCCGCAATGGGCAAGGAAAACTGCGCGATTTTCCTCGATTGCAAGGATTTGAGCTATCGGTATGCGCCGCTGGATTTAAATGGCAAACGGATTGTGATTGCCAATACCAACAAAAAACGCTCGCTGGGTGATTCCAAATACAACGAGCGCCGTAGCGAGTGCGAGGTAGGATTTGCGCTGTTGCAGAAAGAATTGCCCGACAAAAATTGCCTGGGTGAGATTTCCCGTGCAGAGTTTGAGGCACACAAGCACCTGATTACAGACCCCGTTGTCTGCAAACGCGTGGAGCACGTCATCAACGAGGATGACCGCGTGCTTCGCTCCATTGAAGCACTGGAAGCAGGGGATATGGCGGAATTTGGTGCGCTGATGAATCAATCGCACGATTCGCTCCGCGACCTGTATGAGGTAACGGGAATTGAGCTGGATACGTTGGTGGACGAGGCGCGTAAAATTGAGGGAACACTTGGCTCGCGTATGACGGGCGCCGGCTTTGGCGGTTGTACGGTAAGCATTGTGGAAGATACCGCGGTGGAGCGGTTTATTGATGAGGTTGGCAAAAATTATCAGGCAAAAACGGGGCTTACGGCATCGTTTTATGTATCCAATATTGGTGACGGTGGGAGAGAGCTTAAATGACAGAATTGATTATTGCAACAGGAAATGCCGGAAAACTGCGTGAAATCCGTGCGATTTTGCCCGAATATAAGGTGCTTAGCCAGAAAGAGGCAGGGGTGAATATCGAGGTGGAAGAAACAGGTACCACCTTTGCCGAAAATGCGTTGCTTAAAGCGCGCGCCATTTTCGAGGCAACCGGAAAGCCCACTGTGGCGGATGATTCCGGGTTGGTGGTGGATGCGTTGGATGGAGCGCCGGGTATTTACAGTGCGCGTTATGCAGGCGAGGATGCCACCGACGAGGAGCGCAATCAAAAGTTACTGGAGGAGCTTTCTGATGTGCCGGATGAGCAGCGTACCGCACGCTTTGTGTGCGTGATTGCCTATGTGGACGAGCAGGGCAGAGAGTATACCTTTGAGGGGAAATGCGAGGGCATCATTGCCCATGCGCCCGAGGGACCAAACGGATTTGGATATGATCCGCTGTTTTTCTCGCCCGACCATGGGGTAACCTTTGGGGTGCTTGCCCCCGAAATCAAAAACCAGGTGAGCCACCGTTCTGCGGCACTCAAACTGTTCCGCAAATTTTTGGACAAATAAAAAAAGACCTGTTCCAATGGAACAGGCCTTTTTTATTTTAATATATTTGGGCAAAAAAAGGCCCTTCATACCGAGGCAGAAGGGGCATAAAAAGATGGAGTGGAAATTGATTATGAAAAAATTTCCAGTGTATAGTGCTACCTATACACGATATTATTTTAACACGGGAAAAACAAAAAATCTACTCTTTTTTTAGATTTGGTTGATTATGCACAAAAAAAGTTTTTTCGTTTGGATAAAATAAACATTTATTTGAGTCGTACCACCGTTACTCCGGCATCACCCTCACCAAAACTTGCCAGATGAAATTCCGCAATATATGGCTGGGTACGAAGCCATGCGTGGATGCCGTTGCGCAGTGCGCCGGTGCCCTTACCGTGGATGATACGCACCTCGGTAAGCGAGGAGAGGAGCGCGTCGGACAGTTGCTTTTCGATGCGGTACACCGCCTCGTCGATGGTTTCGCCACGCACATCCAACTCAGGGGAAATGGTGGCGGTACGCATTTCGGTAGGACGGGAAACACCATTGCGACGGGTTTTGGGTGCGGCAGCCTGTTCGCCTGCAAGACGTAGGTAGGACAGATTGGATTGCAATTTCATCACACCCACCCGAACATACAGATTTCCCTTGCTGTCCGGCTCTGTTACCACGATGCCTCGTTGCCCCAGATTCACCACTTCCACATCATCACCCGGTTTGACTGTTTTGGGCGGTTTGGATGCCTTTTTGCCATCCAGAATATTATGTGACAGTGCACCTGCGTGCTCCTTGGTCTTTTCGTTTAAGCGACTGCGCGATTTTTCCAATGCGCGGTTTGCCTCACGGGTGTCCTTTTGCCGCTGCGCCTCACGAATGGCACGGATGGCTGCATCGCTTTCGGCTTTGGCATCTTCCAAAATCTTCTTTGCCTCCTGCCGTGCTGCCTCGATGATGCGGTCGCTCTTTTCCTGTAATGCCTGTTGCTTGGTTTCGGCGGTGCGTTTGATGAGTTCGGTTTCCCGTTTGTATGCCAGTGCGCGATCCTTTTCCCGTTCTGCCGTGCGGCGATTTTTTTCCAGTTCGGTCAGTACATCCTCAAATTTGATATTTTCCCCTGCGATCCGTCCTCGCGCGTCTTCTATGATGGCATCCGACAGACCCAACCGCGACGAAATGGCAAATGCGTTACTCTTGCCCGGTACGCCAATCAACAAACGATAGGTGGGCATGAGGGTTTCCACATTAAATTCGCAGGATGCATTTTCCACCCGGTTGCCGGTGAGTGCATAGAGCTTTAATTCACTGTAATGGGTGGTGGCGGCACACTTTGCGCCGCGCAGACGGATATCTTCCAATATACTTACCGCCAGAGCTGCACCCTCAATGGGGTCGGTGCCTGCGCCCAACTCGTCAAACAGGCATAGCGAGCGGTGGTCGGCACGTTTTAAGATGTTTACGATATTTACCATATGCGAAGAAAAGGTGGAAAGGCTTTGCTCGATGCTTTGTTCGTCGCCAATGTCGGCAAAAATATCAGCAAACACCGCAATATCAGACTCCTCCTGTGCGGTAACGTGCATGCCGCACGCCGCCATGAGGGAAAGAAGTCCCAGGGTTTTTAACACCACAGTTTTTCCACCCGTGTTGGGGCCGGTTACCACAAGGGTATCAAAGTCCTTACCCAGCATGATATCGGTAGGGACCACCGTTTTGGGGTCGAGCAGGGGGTGGCGTGCTTTTTGCAAATTCACAATGCCGGCGTCATTTAATACCGGGCGGTAGGCATCGGTGGCAAGAGCATATTTTGCACGGGCGAAAACCCCGTCCAGATGCACAATGATGCCCCAACTCATGTCCAGCAGCTTTGCCGATTGGGCAACCACACCCGAAAGCTCCAGCAGGATGCGTTCTATTTCCTCTGTCTCTTTGGTTTGCAGGGCGCGGATTTCGTTTCCTGCCTCCACCACGGCAATCGGCTCAATGAAAAGGGTAGCACCAGTGGAAGAGGTATCGTGCACGATGCCCTTGATCTCGCTCTTGTGCTCGGATTTTACCGGGATAACATACCGGTCGCCACGCATGGTGATGATGGGTTCTTGCAGAAGTTTTCCCCGTCTGGCGACAATATCTTGCAGGATGTCCTTGATTTTGCCGGTGGAGGAACGGATTTTTCGCCGGATTTGATACAACTCGGGGCTGGCATCGTCGGCGACCTCGTTTTCTTCGGTGATGCAAAGGGAAATGCGGTTTTCCAGTTCCCTGTCGGCATAAACTGCCTCAATGTGACCCGAAAGCAGGTCGCAGGGCACCTCATCCGGATAGCTTTTCAGCCGTCGCGCAGTGGCAAGGGTGAGTCGGATCTGATTGAGTTCCTGGGGTGAGAGCGCACCGCCCATATCTGCCCGTTTTACCGAGCCGCGGATGTCCTTGCGGCAGAGGATGGGCACACTGCCCCGACGGGTGATGAGGGTAACTGCCTCGGCGGTTTCGGTTTGCATCTCATTTGCCTCGTGCAGGGTTTCGCACGGGGTAAGATGCAATGCCGCATCCCGCCCCGTTTCGGTGATGGTATGCCCTGAAAGCCGTTCTAATATTTTATGAAATTCGAGTGTCTGTAACGATTTTTTATCCATGGGGTTAGTCCTTTGCATTCGGGTAAGATTTCATACGTTCAATTCTTACTATTATTGTAACGGCGAGAGGAAATTTTGTCAACTGTTTGCACAAATTCATACAAATTTATGCAGATAAGAGAAAAAACGCTTGCATTGTTTCAAATACTGTGGTAAAATAATATGCGGTAAAAAATACGCACGCACTCGGACGGGGGCGGTGTTGCTTCCAAAACCGGTCGGCATAGCCGGTGGGAGAACCGTTTTCCGGGTGAAGAGTGCGGAGGTATCTTTTCAAAAAAACATGGAGGTGTAACATTATGTCAGTAGTATCTATGAAGCAGTTGCTCGAAGCAGGTGTTCACTTTGGACACCAGACCCGCAGATGGAACCCCAAAATGGCGGAATACATCTTCACCGAGCGCAATGGTATCTACATCATCAACCTGCAGAAAACCGTGAAAAAGATCAATGAAGCATATGACTTCGTTCGTGATCTGGCGGCTTCCGGCGAGGAGATTCTGTTTGTAGGCACCAAAAAGCAGGCACAGGAGTCCATCCGTGAGGAGGCTCAGCGCGTTGGCATGTATTTTGTAAACGCACGTTGGTTGGGCGGTATGCTCACAAACTTCAAAACCATTCGTAAGCGCATTGACCGTTTGAATCAGCTGCGCAAGATGGAAGAGGACGGCACCTTTGCTCTGTTGCCAAAAAAAGAGGTTATCAAACTCAACCTGGAGATCGAGCGCCTGGACAAATTCCTGGGCGGTATCAAAGACATGAAAAAGCTCCCGGGTGCATTGTTTGTAGTTGACCCCCGCAAGGAGAAGATTGCAGTATCCGAGGCACACAAGCTGGGTATCCCCGTTGTTGCTATCGTTGATACCAACTGCGATCCCGACGAGGTTGATTATGTAATCCCCGGCAACGACGATGCAATCCGTGCGGTAAAACTCATCTCTGCTACCATTGCAAATGCAGTGATTGAGGGCCGTCAGGGCGAGCAGATGGACGTTGCAACCGAGGAGAGCGCAGTAGATGCTCCCATCGCTGAGGAGATGGCGCAGGACGCTGAATAAGTAAAACAGGTAAAATCTCCGGGGCGAACAACACGACTTGGAGATTTTATTTTACCATTACACAAATAAATTGAACGGAGGAAAAGTAATGTTTACTGCACAGGACGTAAAAGAGCTCAGAGAGAGAACCGGCTGCGGTATGATGGACTGCAAAAAGGCCCTGACCGAGTCGAATGGTGATATGGAAAAAGCAATCGAATTTCTGCGTGAAAAAGGTTTGGCTACTGCTGCAAAGAAATCCGGCAGAATTGCATCCGAGGGTATTGTTGTTTCCTACATGACCGAGGATAAGAAGGTTGCATGCTTGCTGGAGGTAAACTCCGAGACTGACTTTGTTGCAAAAAATGATGAGTTCCTTACCTTTGTAAATAACATCGCAAAAATCGTTGCTGAGAAGAACCCCGCTGATGTGGACGCACTCAAGGCACTCGAATATGCAAATGGCGAGACCATCGGTGATGCATTCACTGCACTGATTGCAAAAATTGGTGAAAACATGAACATCCGTCGTTTCGCTCGTGTAGAGGGCAACCCCTGCTCCTACATCCATGGCGGCGGCAGAATCGGTGTTTTGGTTGAGGCAGAAGCTGCACTCGACACCGACGAGAAATACGAGGCGGCTCGTGACGTTGCAATGCAGGTAGCTGCAATCAATCCCCTGTATCTGTCCGAGGCAACTGTTCCGGCAGAGGACGTGGAGAAAGAGAAAAACATCATCATTGCACAGATCAAAGAAGATCCGAAAAATGCAAACAAACCCGACAACATCATCGAGAAGATGGTTGGTGGCAAAATCAATAAGTTCTTTGAGCAAAACTGCCTGCTCCAGCAGGAGTTTGTAAAGAACGGCGATTTCAAGGTTGAAAAATACCTGGAGTCCAAGGGCGTAAAACTGGTGAACTTCATTCGCTTTGAGAAGGGCGAGGGTCTGGAGAAGAAGAACGAAAACTTCGCAGACGAAGTTGCCGGCATGATGAAATAAGAAACCAAAAACGATACGCAGTCTGTGTAAAAACGGGCTGCGTATTTTTGTGTGTTATTTTTGGTAAATTTGCATTGCATTACGAAAAGGTTTGTGATAGAATAGATTTAACAATGTGAAATCTATTCAGCTGGAATGAATTTCAAAATTCAGCTGAAATAATACAGTGATGATGTGATTACTATCATACCGGTTTGGAGGAGATAACCATGGAAGCAAAATACAAAAGAGTATTACTCAAAATCAGTGGCGAGGCACTGGCCGGCGAAAAGGGTTTTGGGCTTTGTGAAGACACCATCGGTGCCATTACCGACACCATCAAAACCTGCGTGGATTTGGGTGTGCAGATTGCTATTGTAGTGGGCGGCGGAAATTTCTGGCGCGGACGTGCCGGAAAGAATATGGACCGTACCCGTGCAGACCATATGGGTATGCTGGCAACGGTTATCAACGCGCTTGCCTTGCAGGACGCATTGGAGCAGCGTGATGTGCCCACCCGTGTGCAGACGGCGATTGAGATGCGTCAGATTGCAGAGCCGTATATCCGTGGCCGTGCCGAGCGTCATCTGGAAAAGGGCAGAGTGGTCATTTTTGGTTGCGGTACCGGTAACCCCTTCTTCTCCACCGACACCACTGCCGCATTGCGTGCTGCCGAGGTGGATGCAGACATTATCCTGCTTGCCAAGAAGGTGGACGCAGTTTATGACAGCGACCCGAATATCAATAAAGAGGCAGTAAAATTTGATGCACTTTCTTACATTGATGTGCTCAACCGTGGTCTGGGTGTGATGGATTCCACCGCCACCAGCCTGTGTATGGATAATTCCATTCCCATCCGGGTGTTTGGTCTGGATAACCCCGACAACATCCGCAGGGTTATCATGGGCGAGGAAATCGGCACCATCGTAAAATAAAAGAGTATACCGCTATTGCGGATAAAAGGAGGATTTTATATGGCAAACGCAAGATATGAGCAATTTGAAACCAAGATGAAAAAATCTGTATCGGTTATGGAGGCAGATCTGGCGGCAGTTCGTGCAGGCAGAGCAAACCCTGCCATTTTAGACAAGGTAACGGTAGAGTACTACGGCGTACCTTCGCCGCTTACCCAGATTGCCAGCGTTTCGGTGCCCGATGCACGTACCATCATGATTCAGCCGTGGGATGCCAGCATTCTCGGTGAGGTAGAAAAGGCAATCCTCAAATCGGATATCGGCATTACCCCCAATAACGACGGAAAGGCACTGCGCCTTAATTTTCCGCCGCTGACCGAGGAACGCCGTAAGGAACTGGTTAAGCAGGTGCAAAAGAGAGCAGAGGACGGAAAGGTAGCCATTCGTTCCATTCGCCGTGATGCACTGGAATTTTTCAAAGCACAGAAGAAAAACAGCGAGATTACTGAGGATGACCTGAAAGTAATCGAAAAGGACGTGCAGGATTTAACCGACCGCTATGTAAAAGAGGTAGAAGCGGTTGCATCCAAGAAGGAAAAAGAAATTTTAGAGGTTTGATTTTCATAGAAATGAGATGAGGTCGGTTTTTACCGACCTTTTCTTCAATGGAGGAACAGGTATGCGCTTTTGGAGGAAAAAAACTGCATATGAGCCGGCAGCAGAACAACTGTCGCCACCCGAGCACATTGCCATCATCATGGACGGAAACGGCAGATGGGCGAAAAAGCGAGGATTGCCACGTACGGCGGGGCACAAGGCAGGGGCAAAAACCCTGGAACACATCACCCGCGCCGCAGGCAGAATGGGTGTGCGGTATCTGACGGTATATGCCTTTTCCACCGAAAACTGGAAACGCCCTGCCGAAGAGGTTTCCGAGCTGATGAAACTGCTTGGCACATATCTGGACGATTATCGTAATCTGATTGGAGAGGATGACATCCGCATCCGTGTGATTGGCTCGAGAGAGGGTCTTTCTGTCGACATTTTAGAAAAAATAGACCGTGTAGAACAGGCGACCGCAGACAGAAAGTCCCTCACCTTAAATATTGCCTTAAATTACGGCGGACGGGAAGAAATTACTGCGGCAGTGCGGAGGATTGCGACAGAGGTTGCCGGGGGACGGTTAGAATGTGCGCAAATTGACCAAACTATGGTGGGCGCACATTTGTATACGGCAGATATTCCCGATCCCGATTTGGTCATCCGACCGAGCGGAGAGCAAAGACTTTCCAACTTTCTGCTCTGGCAGTGTGCGTATAGCGAGTTTTGGTATTCGGATGTGAACTGGCCGGATTTTACCGAACAGGATTTGCGCCGTGCCATAGACGATTACCATAAGCGAAACAGACGATTCGGAGGTGTGTGAGGATGCTCAAAGAACGGTTAATCATAGGGATTTTAGGTGCTATTCTGGCAATTGCAGTGCTTTTGGCAGGTAATGTGCTCCTTTCGGTGTGCGTTGGGGTGATTACCCTCATGGCACTGGGTGAGATGTACCACGCACTGGGTTATTACAAGAAAAACCTTCCGCTCGCATTGTTTGGCTTTGGAGCAGGCGCAGTGTACCTGATTTTTTCCGCACTGGGCAAAGCGTGTCTTACACCGCTGCTCATCGGGTACATCGCGGTACTGTTTGTCTACATGGTGCTCACATATGGAAAAACCGGATTTACTGATGTGGCAACCGGCTTTTTCGGCACGGTATATATCACCCTGATGTTTTCACATATTACCATGCTCCATGCAATTCCCCACGGGCGGGTGCTCATCTGGACGGTGTTTATCGGTGCGTGGCTCACCGACACCTCGGCATATACCTTTGGCTTGCTTTTTGGCAAGCACAAGCTCATTGAAAAGGTAAGCCCCAAAAAGACGGTGGAGGGCGCCGTGGGCGGTGTGATTGGCAACATGGCATCCTTTGCAGTGTTTGGGCTTATCTGCACACTGGCACTTGGCTATACCGTTAATTGGATTGCTCTGCTTGCGTTGGGACTTATTACTGCAGTAGCGGCGCAGTTTGGCGACCTTGCCGCTTCCTGCATCAAACGCGAGGTGGGCATCAAGGATTTTGGAAGTCTGTTGCCCGGACACGGCGGTGTGCTGGATCGGTTTGATTCGGTGTTGTTGGTTGCGCCGGTCGTGTACTATTTTGTCACCCAATTTCATATCTTTGTTTAGACGGGGGTAGCATATGAAGCGGATTACCATTCTCGGCTCTACCGGCTCCATTGGCACACAGACATTGGAGGTGGCAGAACATCTGGGTAATGTGGAGGTGGTCGGACTTTCGGCGCATTCCAATGTTACCCTGCTTGCCGAGCAGGCACGAAAATTCGGTGTAACCTATGCCTGCGTGGCAGATGAAAGCAAATACCATGACTTAAAAACCGCACTTGCTGATACCAATATCGAGGTGTCGGCAGGCATGGAGGCACTTTGCGCGCTTTCTGCACGGCAGGAGGCGGACACGGTGGTTACCTCCATTGTGGGAAACGCAGGGCTTTTGCCCACCGTCAGTGCCATTCGTGCAGGGCGCCGGATTGCATTGGCAAATAAAGAAACACTGGTTACGGCAGGCGAACTGGTGATGCCGCTGGCAAGGGAGTGCGGCGTGGATATCCTGCCGGTGGATAGTGAGCACGGCGCAATTTTCCAGTGCTTTCAGGGGGAAAACCCCAAGACGGCACGCCGGATTTTGCTCACCTGCTCGGGTGGACCATTTTACGGCAAAACCCGTGCCGAGCTAAAAGGGGTAACCCGTGCGGATGCACTTCGTCATCCCAACTGGGCAATGGGTGCAAAAATTACCATTGATTCGGCAACCCTGATGAATAAGGGGTTGGAGGTAATCGAGGCACATTGGTTGTTTGATATGCCGGTGGAGGATGTTACGGTGGTGGTGCACCGCCAGAGCATCATTCATTCAGCGGTGGAATTTGTGGACGGATCGGTGATGGCACAAATGGGAACACCTGATATGCGACTTCCCATCAGCTATGCAATCACATACCCTGAGCGCACCCCCTCCTGTGCAAAGCCGTTGGATTTGTTTTCGGTGGGTGAGCTTACCTTTGCAAAACCAGACACCGACACCTTTGGTTGCCTGAATCTGGCATATGAGGCATCACGCATAGGCGGTACCTGTCCGGCGGTGATGAACGGCGCAAACGAGGCGGCAGTGGCGTTGTTCCTGGAAGAAAAAATTGGTTTTTTAGACATTGCAGACCTGGTGGGTGAGGCAATGGCGCGTCACATTCCGTGCGAGGTAACCATAGAAAATATCCTTGCGGCAGACCGCGAGGGAAGAGATGTTGTGGTAAATCTGTATCAAAACAGGAGGAAGGCATGATTACAGCAATCTGGACGATTGTGATTTTTTGTGTGCTGGTGGCAGTGCATGAGTTCGGGCATTTTATTTGCGCTAAGCTTTCGGGCATGACGGTGCACGAATTTGCCATTGGCATGGGACCGAAAATTTTTGGCAGAGAAAAAGGTGGCACCCGATACACTCTGCGGTTGCTCCCCATCGGCGGCTTTTGTCAGTTGGAAGGAGAGGACGGCGGTTCGGGCGATGCAGGTGCTTTTTGCAATAAGCCTGCATGGAAGCGGTTGATTGTACTGGCAGCAGGTGCAACCATGAATCTGCTGTTGGGATTTTTGATTTTTGTGATGCTCTTTTCCTTTTCGCCTGCCATGCCGGCACCGGTTGCAGGTGAGGTGGCGGTGGGTTCTGCGTTTGAAGAGGCAGGTTTTATAGCAGGGGACCGCATTGTGGCGGTATCTGCACCAAACGGAAAGCGTGCAACCGTGCACATCTATCAGGATCTGGCACTGTTTTTGAGTCAGAATCCGGATATGCCCATCACCTTTACTGCCGAGCGGGACGGCGTTCGTCATACCGCCGAGGTGGAGGCGCGGATGGATGAAACGCAGGGGAGAAAGGTATTTGGTATTGTGTTTGGAAGAGAACACAAGTCGGTGTGGGGCATTTTACGACTGGCGTTTTTCTATTCCATCTTTGTGGTAAAGATGGTGGTCATGTCCATCCTCATGCTCCTCACGGGGCAACTTCCGGTGTCTTCCCTTTCGGGACCGGTTGGAATTGTCAATGAAATCAATAACGCCGCAAAGATGGGCGTGGGCGCAGTTGCAGAGTTTGCTGGACTCATTTCCATCAACCTGGGTGTGGCAAACTTGCTACCCTTCCCGGCATTGGACGGAGGACGCATCTTGCTCCTTGGCGTGGAAAAACTCCGTGGCGGCAAAAAACTCAAACCCGAACACGAGGGGATGCTCAATTTTATCGGATTTGCTCTGCTCATCCTGCTTTTGGTTATCGTAACATTCGGCGATGTAAGAAGAATATTCGGTGCATAAAAAACACCCGCGCAATTCAGTTGCACGGGTGTTTGCCACATACCAAATAAAAAACGTGTCCGATGGGTCATCGAACACGTTTTTTTATGCGCCAAGCTTATTGAGTTTCAGAGAAATCTGAGATTTCTTGCGGGCAGCGGTATTTTTGTGGATGATACCTTTTGCCACCGCCTGGTCAAGCTTTTTGAAAACCATCTTATATGCTTCTTCCGCATTGGCTTTATCCGCATTTGCGGCATACTCGTCAAATTTCTTGATGGCGGTCTTCAAATTGGTCTTCACCATCTGGTTACGGAGCGCCTTGGTCTTGTTTACCAGCACACGTTTTTTGGCAGATTTAATATTCGGCAATTGTTACACCTCCATCTTCGCATAATGTACAAAAGTTATTTTATCACACTATTTTCAAAAAAGCAAGAAAAACTTTTCATTTTGTGAAAAAAATTAAATTTATTGGGCCAATTTCCCGTCAAATACGGCAGATAGTATAATTTAACTCTCCTGCGGCGGTTCTGCAGGGGTTGCATAGATGGTGTTGTAATCCACATAAATCACCATGCCCGGTTTTGCGCCGGCAGGTTTTTTTACATTCTTTGCCTCGGTGTAATCCACCGGCACATGGTCGCTGCTCCGCCCTTTGCTATGGAACGCCGCAAGGGCTGCCGCTTGGTTGTAGGTGCGATCGGGCACCGTCATGGCATCGGAGGTTTTTACCAATACATGCGCGCCGTGGATGCCCTTGGTGTGAAACCACAAATCCGTACCGCGCGCCAGTTTGCAGGTCACATAATCATTTTGCCGGTTGTTTCTACCCACATAAATATCGTACCCGTCCGAGCTGACATAGTGACGTGGGGTGGGGGTGTCTTTTTTTGCCTTTTTGGGAAGTCTTCCCCGATTTTTCAGGTATCCCTGCTCAATCAACTCATCGCGGATTGCCTCGATTTCCTTGGTGGAGCAGGCACGTTCGATTTCCTCCAGCACCGATTCAAAATAGCTGATTTCGGTGAGGTTGAGTTCGCGTTGCTTTGCCGTTTCCACCTCTGCGGTTTTATCTTTATTGTAGCGGCTGTAACAACGCTGTGCATTCTGGGAAGGGGATAAATCCTCTGCCAACGGGATGGTGATGGGTGCCATATCCTCGGCAAAATAATTCTCCACCGTTACATGTTTGTCGCCCTTTTTGATGCGGTGCAGATTTGCGGTAATGAGATCTCCACGCATCTTGTATTTGTCCCGTTCTTTTACCTTTTCCAGGGTTTCGTTTTGTATCTGCAGTTTTTTTCTGCAACGGGCAAGAGCCAATGTGATAAATTTGGTCAGGTCGCCCGATTTTTGCTTTAAAGATGCATTTTCCGCACGTTGCCGGTAAAAATCCTCCACGGCTTGGTTCATGCTTTGGGCGAGTTCACACCTTGCCAGAGAACCGTATTGGGTAATTTCCAATGCAGAAAATTCCATGGGTGCACCGGTGGTTGCGTCGGTGAGGACACAAGGGTAAAATTTCCCCTCTTTCATATCGTTTGCCAACTCAAAAAATGTACACGAAAGGGCATCCATGCCCTTCTTTCCTGCCTCCTGCGGTGTAATATCTGTGCGTCCCAATGCACGGTGTGCAGCCTCTCTTGCAACCAACGGGCTGATGCCGGTAAAACGGGATACCAACTGGCGTGAAAGCTCGTCGCCCTCTTCGTCCAGACATTCGGCAATCTCGGTTTGGGTGAGCAGGAGGGGGTTGTGCTTGTCCTGCGACGGGGGTGCCACATAGGTAAGCCCCGGCAACACCTGTCTGACTGCCGACATGGTGATATCCACATGATAGATGGAATCGTGGATGCGCCCCGATTCATCCGTAAGAATGATGTTGGAGTGCTTGCCCATCAGCTCGATGATGAGAGATTTCACACCCAGTTCACCCAGTTCATTTCTGGTTTCTATGTCAATATGCACAATTCGTTCCAGTCCCTGCTGACGCACCTGCAAAATTTTTCCGCCGGCAATATGCTTTCGCAGCAGCATACAAAACATGGGTGGTGTGGCGGGGTTTTCCCGTTTGGTATCGGTCAGGTGAATCCGTGGGAAGGAGGGATTTGCACAGAGCAATAGCTTGTGCCCACCTGTTGCGGCACGCACTGAAATGAGCAACTCTCCCCGTTCTGGTTGATGTATTTTATCAATTCTGCCGCCCACCAGTGCATCGTTTAACTCGGCACACAGTGCGGCAATTACAATTCCGTCCAACGCCATGGTAAATCATTCCTTTCAACCATATTATTCTAACACACATTCACCCGATTGTGCAATGAAAAATAGATAAATTTGTATCAATTGTAACCAATGAATTATCTAAATGTAACAAAATTCGAAAAAAGTCGGATTTCTGTGCATATTTTCCTAAAATATCATTTGAAAAATCCAAATAGGTATGTTATAATATGTAAGGTTGAAGTAAAGCAATACCCTGCTTTTTTCAGATAAATCTTGATAGGAGGAATATATCAATGGCAAAGAAAATGAAAACCATGGATGGTAACTGCGCTGCGGCACATTGCGCGTATGCGTTTACCGAAGTAGCTACCATCTACCCCATCACCCCTTCTTCCACCATGGCAGAATATGTGGATGAATGGAGTGCCAAGGGACTGAAAAACATCTTTGGCCAGACGGTTGACGTCTGCGAGATGCAGTCCGAGGCAGGCGCTGCAGGTGCTGTTCACGGCTCGCTGCAGGCAGGCGCACTGACCACCACCTTCACCGCTTCTCAGGGTCTTCTGCTGATGATTCCGAACATGTACAAAATCGCTGGTGAGCTGTTGCCGTGCGTATTCCATGTAAGTGCGCGTGCCATCGCTGCACATGCGCTGTCCATCTTTGGCGACCACCAGGACGTTATGGCTTGCCGTCAGACCGGTTTTGCTATGCTGGCATCCGGCTCTGTTCAGGAAACCATGGACCTGGGCGGCGTTGCACATCTGGCTTCCATCAAAGGCAGAGTGCCCTTCGTTCACTTCTTCGACGGTTTCCGTACTTCCCACGAGGTACAGAAAATCGAGGTTATGGACTACGAAGATCTGGCAAAACTGGTTGATTATGATGCAATCAAAGCCTTCAAAGACCGTGCACTCAACCCTGAGCATCCCGTGCTCCGTGGTACTGCACAGAACCCCGACGTATACTTCCAGGGTCGTGAGGCTTCCAATAAGTACTATGATGCAATTCCCGATATCGTAAATGAGTACATGGGCGAGATCTCCAAGATCACCGGCCGTACCTACAAACCGTTCAACTACTACGGTGCTCCCGATGCAGATAAAGTTATCGTGGCTATGGGTTCGGTTTGCGAGGCTCTGGAGGAAACTGTGGACTACATCAATGCTGCCGGCGGCAAAGTTGGTGTAATCAAAGTTCACCTCTATCGTCCGTTCTCCGCAAAATACTTCTTCGACGTTCTGCCCAAGACCGTCAAGAAGATTGCAGTTCTCGACCGCACCAAAGAGCCTGGTGCTCTGGGTGAACCGCTGTATCTGGATGTTTGCAACCTCTTCATGGGTCGTGCAGATGCTCCGGTTATCGTTGGCGGTCGCTTTGGTCTGGGTTCCAAGGACACCACTCCGTCCCAGCTCAATGCAGTATTCAAAAACCTGGATGCAGCAGAGCCCAAGAACGGTTTCACCATCGGCATTGTTGACGATGTAACCGGTCTGTCCCTGCCCATCGAGGAAACCATCAACGCAGCTCCTGCAGGAACCACCCGTTGTAAGTTCTGGGGCTTTGGTTCCGACGGTACCGTTGGTGCAAACAAAGACGCCATCAAGATCATCGGTGACAACACCGACCTGTATGCACAGGCATACTTTGATTACGACTCCAAGAAGAGCGGCGGCGTTACCATGAGCCATCTGCGCTTTGGTAAAACCCCCATCCGCTCCACTTATCTGCTGGACGAGGCAGATTATATCGCTTGCCACAAGCCCTCCTATATCCACCAGTATCAGGTGCTCGAGGGTCTGAAGAAGGGCGGAACCTTCCTGCTCAACTGCGTATGGAGCCCCGAAGAGCTGGATGAAAAGCTGCCGGGTCACATGAAACGCTATATCGCTGAAAATGACATCCAGTTCTACATCATCAATGCAGTAGATATCGCTTCCTCCATCGGTCTGGGCGGTCGTATCAACATGGTAACCCAGGCTGCATTCTTCAAACTGTCCCAGGTTATTCCGCTTGACGAGGCAGTGCCGCTGCTCAAAGATGCAATCAATCGCACCTACGGTAAGAAAGGTCAGAAGATTGTAGACATGAACTGCCTGGCAGTTGACAAAGCGCTCGACGCTCTGGTTAAGATTGATGTTCCCGCTTCCTGGAAAGATGCAAAAGACGATGAGGCTGTTGCAGATTCCAAGGTTCCGGCATTTGTAAAAGATATCGTAGAGCCCATCAATGCACAGCAGGGTAATAAACTCCCCGTTTCTGCATTTGTAGGCCGTGAGGATGGTACTTTCGAGCAGGCTACCTCCCAGTACGAGAAACGTACCGTTGCAGTTCTGGTTCCCGACTGGAAGATGGAAAACTGTATTCAGTGTAACCAGTGTTCGTTGGTTTGCCCGCACGCTTGTATCCGTCCGGTACTCATGACCGAGGAAGAGGCTGCCGCTGCTCCTGCTTCGTTTGAGGCAAAAGATGCAATCGGTCCTCAGCTCAAGGGTCTGAAATTCCGCATGCAGGTTAGCCCCCGTGACTGTCTGGGTTGCGGTGTTTGCGCACAGGTTTGCCCCTCCAAGGAGAAAGCACTCGTTATGGAGCCGCTTGATGGCATGGTAGAGAAAGAGGCAGACAACTGGGATTACGCAATGAGCGTTCCGGTAAAAGATAACCTGATGGATAAGTTCAGCGTAAAGGGTTCGCAGTTTGCACGTCCCTTGCTCGAGTTCTCCGGTGCTTGCGCAGGCTGTGGCGAGACCCCCTATGTAAAACTGATCACCCAGTTGTTTGGCGATCGTATGATGATTGCAAATGCAACCGGATGTACCTCCATCTGGGGCGGTAGCGCACCCAGCATGCCCTACTGTGTCAATGACGAGGGTCATGGCCCCGCATGGGCAAACTCCCTGTTTGAGGACAATGCCGAGTTCGGTCTTGGTATGGTGCTCGCAGTGAAGAAAAACCGCAAGAATCTGCAATTCCACATGGAGAAAGCAATTGAGGCCGGCATCGACGCAAAACTTGCTGATGCATTCAAGGCTTGGATTGCAGGTAAGGACAATGCAGAAGAGTCGGTAAAATGTGCAAAAGAAATCAAAGCTCTGCTGGCAAATGCTGATATGTCCAATGCAGACGTAAAAGCAGTTGCAGACCGCGCAGATTACCTGGTGAAAAAATCCAACTGGGCATTCGGCGGCGACGGCTGGGCATATGATATCGGCTATGGCGGACTCGACCATGTGTTGGCTTCCGGTGAGGATATCAACATTCTGGTTGTAGATACCGAGGTGTACTCCAACACCGGCGGACAGTCCTCCAAGTCCACTCCGACTGCTGCAGTTGCGAAATTTGCAGCTTCCGGTAAGAAAGTGAAGAAAAAGGACCTCGGCATGATTGCTACCACCTATGGCTATGTGTATGTTGCACAGATCGCTCTGGGTGCAAACATGAATCAGGCAATCAAGGCACTCAAAGAGGCAGAAGCATATCCCGGACCGTCCCTGATCATCGCTTATGCTCCCTGTATCAACCATGGTATCAAGGTTGGTATGGCAAACACCATCGGCGAAGAGAAGAAAGCGGTAGACACCGGTTACTGGCACCTGTGGCGGTATAACCCGGTTCTGGCAGAGGAAGGCAAGAATCCGTTCAGCCTCGACTCCAAAGAGCCCACCGGTACCGTTCGCGAGTTCCTGGAAGGCGAAAACCGTTACCTCATGCTCCGTCAGGCTTATCCCGATGTGGCAGAGCAGCTGTTTGACAAAGCAGAGAAAGATATGCTCACCCGTTACGAAGTTTACAAACGGATGGCAAATCAGTAAGCTGACAGAAAAATCAAAATTCGAGGGCAGAGCAAATCTGCCTTCGAATTTTTGGTTTTACGGTAAAATGTGAAAAAAGTATTGCAAAAGGGTGACATTTTCCCCGTTTGTTCTAACCCGAAGGGCAGAGCATATAATTTGGTAGATGAATATTGAGGAGAAAATGCTATGGAGCTTATGAAATCAATTTCCCAAATCAAAAAAAGTTATATCGTACTGGGCGCAGTTGCGGCAGTGGTACTGGCACTGGTAATTGGTGCGGCAGTACTGGTGTCGGGCGGCAGTATCTATTCGGGCATATCGGTGGATGGCGTTGCCCTGGGTGGTTGTACACCTCAAGTGGCAGAAGAACGCTTGCAGGAGGTGTACCGTGCCATTCCCATCAGTGACGAGATTTCTTTTGCTTGCGACGAGGTAAAATTTACCGTGTTCCGTGACGAAATTGAGCTGGATTACGATGCGGAGAAAACAGCACAGGCGGCAATGGTAGTAGGTAGAGATGCCAACCTCTTTTACCGGTTAAAAAATATTGTTACCCTTTGGTTCCAACCGGTAGACCTGCCGGTGGAAATCTCTTATGATGAGGAGAAATTAAAGCAAATCATCGATAAAGAACTTTCGGTGCTGGGTACCGAAACGGTGGAGTATACCGCCGAGGTTTCGGGGGACAAACTCACCATCACCAATGGCAGAAATGGCTACGGAGCGGATATGGAGCAGGTGGATTCGGATCTCACCACCCTGATGAGGGAAGAAAAAACCGACACCCCCATTGAAATTACAAGAATCATCCGCCCTGCAAAAGAGGTTACGGTGGAGGAACTCAAAACCCGTTTCCCTGCTCAGCCGGAGGATGCCACCTATAAAATCGCAAACAACCGCATTACCTATACCGAGGCAAAACCTGGCGTGGTATTTGATGAGCAAGAGGCAATGCGTATCATAGAAGAAAACAAACTCAATCCCAAGCCGTATACCATCAAGGTCAGTGCGGCACTCCCCGAAAAGACGGTGGAGGATATCAAAAAAGAACTGTTTCCAGACCGATTGGGCACCTATACCACCCGATATAATGCCGGCGAAATCGGACGTACAAAAAATGTAACCCTTGCCACACGCAGAATCAACGATGTGGTATTGGATATCGGCGACACCTTTTCCTTTAATGGTATCGTGGGTGAACGTACTGCGGCACAAGGCTTTGCTGATGCCAAGGTGTATCAGGCGGGTGAGGTAGTGGATGGCATGGGCGGCGGTATCTGCCAGGTTTCCTCCACCCTCTACAATGCAGTGCTCTATGCCGACCTTGAGGTAACTTCCCGTATCAATCACTCCCTGCCGGTTTCCTATGTGCCGTTGGGACGGGACGCTACCGTTTCCTATGGTGTGCTGGATTTTAGATTTAAAAATAATCAGACGGGACCGGTCAGAATTGCCGCAAGTGCAAGCGGTGGTCAGCTTACTGTTTCGGTTTACGGCAAAAAGACTGTAGATCGTGAGGTTATTATTTCCACCGAACGGGTGAATACCATCCCGTTTTCGGTGCGCGAGGAACTGGATGAAACGCTCGAACCGGGCACGCGCAAGGTAAAACAAGGCGGTAGTAATGGTGCGGTGGTAAATACCTATCGTACGGTGAAGGAAAATGGAGTTACTGTGCGCAGCGGGTTCCTGCATTCCAATCATTATGCACCCATTGAGCAGGTGGAGCTGGTAGGTCCTCCGCTGCCCGAGGAAAATCCGGATTTACCGGCAGACGGGACCATCGTGCCCGAGGGAGAAACTCCGAACATTCCTCCCCAGGAATCAGACGATGTGAATACGCCTGCGCAGGATGGGGGACAAGCAGGAGAGGGTGCTTCCGCTGATGCGCCTGATGAGGAAAACCTTCCTACCGATGTACCTGCAGCAGATGACGAGGGACAAGCAGAGCCGCCTTTGACGCAACAGGAGCAAACAGACGTGGAGGAGCAAGAATCTGATGAGCAGACCTTGTCTGCACAGGACACACAGGAGGAAGAATAATCCTGCAAGGTAGTACAGAGTTTGGTATATATAAAGATAATAAAAAGTGTGTGTTTCGGATGAGAAACACACACTTTTTGTATGCGAAATGGTATTATTTTTTCACTTGTGCAAATACATGCGACACATCTGCCGGAACATATTTTCCGGTTGAACCACCGAAGTCATAGTCCCATGCTTGCAGGTGATCGTCTACCGAATTTACTACGGTAAGGTAACGATCGGAAGACCCATACATAGGGCGGTGGATATATACAGAGATTTTTATGTGGTTATCACCAATACTCTTTGAACGGAAGGGGGTATTTCCATAATCGAGATTTTCCAGGTAAACAGCATGAGATTCTCCCGGCTTTAAATCGAAAGGGGCGGGAGATTGGAACAAATAGGTGGTGCTGTTGGCATAGAATCCATCCATGCCATAACGGAAGGTGCAATCTGCCAATTCCTCGGGCAGTGCCGGTGCGGTTGCGTGCAGGTAAACGCCGTTTTCATCCTCGCCGACATACATGTTGGCAACTGCATCCAGCAGATATTCATGCGCGACCTCGGGCAACACTTTCCACTTATCCTCGTTTGGAAGTGTGACAAAAAAGTCGGATTTTTTGGGAGGCTGCACAACAACCTCTTCACGGGGAACATATTTCATCAGTCGGCAGAATACTACACACATTTCGGCACGGGTCATGGTGCCGTCAGGATCAAAGAGGTCATTGCCTTTACCGGTGAGCAAACCAGCCGAGTATGCCTTGAAAACTGCCTCTTCGCAAAAGGGCGAATCGTCAATATTGTTTTCGATACTTTCGAGTTTTTCCAACTCCTCGCCGCGATACTTCGCAAGGCTTACCAGAAACATTGCCAGTAGATTGCGCGAGATGCCTTCATCAAAGTGGGTACTGTCAAAATGGATGGGCATAGCATTCATAACGTGATTGTTAACAAGGGCATCTAAATAAGGCATTGCCCAGTGTACATCTGCGGAGGACATATTGATTTTTTCCTGCATGACCAACCGTGAGGCAATGGCGTAGAGTTCTCCTCTGGTCACCTCTGCATCCGGATCAAAGCAACCATTTCCTAATCCGCTCACGCCACCCTTATTGTATAAGGTCATCACATAAGGGAAATGCCATTGGTCGGGAGCAACGTCATCAAACACCTGCGGTTGGTTGGATGCGGCAAGAAATTCCTGACGTGCCTTTTCTGCTTTGGTTTCCTCCTGCTTTTTCAGTGTAGCTTCCCATGCCGATTTTATGTCCTGTCCCGGTTCAAGATGAATGGTGGGAGGGGACGAGGTTGTAGCATTTTCGGTGTCGGGATTTTGTAATTGCCCGATTGCCAAATTGGAAATTGCATATGCAGGGGTAAAGGATACGAGAAACAAAAGCACGGCGAGGCACACGGCGCGTGAACGAAAAAAATGAACTTTCATAGTGGGATCCTCCTTTTACTTTATGGTTTTATTGTAGCACAATCGGGAGAGATATTCAAGAGAAGAATGCGTATATAAAAAAGAGATGTGTTTGAAAAACACATCTCAAAAACGCTATACATTCCACTCATGCCGGGAACAAAAAGAGAAGTGTTTGAAAACCACATCTCAAAAAAAGCAATACATTCCACTCATGCCGGGAACAAAAAGAGAAGTGTTTGAAAAACACATCTCAAAAAAAGCAATACATTCCACTCATGCCGGGAACAAAAAGAGAAGTGTTTGAAAACCACATCTCAAAAAAAGCAATACATTCCACCCATACCGGGAAACAAAAAAGAGAAGTGTTTGAAAACCACATCTCAAAAAAAGCAATACATTCCACCCATACCGGGAAACAAAAAAGAGATGTGTTTGAAAAACACATCTCTTTTAAAACTCTTAATACATTCCACCCATACCAGGTGCTGCAGGAGCAGCAGGGGGATTCGGATCGGGTTTGTCTGCAATCAGGCTTTCGGTGGTGAGCACCATAGCCGCTACGCTTGCAGCATTTTCCAGTGCACTGCGGGTTACCTTGGTGGGGTCAACAATGCCTGCCTTGAACATATCCACATATTCCTCGGTCAGTGCGTTGTAACCAATCTTGTCTTCGCTATTTTTGATGCGGTCAACAATGATTGCACCCTCAACACCAGCATTTGCAGCAATCTGCTTGACCGGCTCTTCCAGTGCTTTGAGCACGATGCAAACGCCCGTTTTCTCGTCGCCCGAGCAGGTGTCGCGCAGTGCCTCAACCGTCTTGATGGCGTTGATATAGCTGGTACCGCCGCCGGCAACCATGCCTTCCTCAACAGCTGCCTTGGTTGCAGCCAAGGCGTCCTCGATGCGGAGCTTCATTTCTTTCATCTCGGTTTCGGTCGCAGCGCCAACCTTGATTACTGCTACACCGCCCGACAGTTTTGCCAGACGTTCCTGCAATTTCTCGCGGTCGAAGTCCGAGGTGGTTTCTTCAATCTGATTCTTAATCTGGTTGATGCGGTCGGAAATTGCCTGTTTGTCGCCGTTTCCGTCAACAATAATGGTGTTTTCCTTCTGGATTTTCACCTGTTTTGCAGTGCCGAGCAACTCCAGAGAAGCGTCTTTCAGCTCAAGACCCAACTCTTCCGAGATTACCTGACCACCGGTCAGGATGGCGATATCACGCAGCATTTCTTTGCGGCGGTCACCAAAGCCGGGAGCTTTTACACCAACGCAGGTGAAGGTGCCACGCAGTTTGTTTACCAGCAGAGTTGCCAGTGCCTCACCCTCGATGTCCTCGGCGATGATAACCAGCTTTTTGCCCTGCTGCACAATCTGCTCGAGCAGCGGCAGGATGTCCTGAATGTTGGAGATTTTCTTATCGGTAATCAGGATGTAGGCATCGTCCAGAACTGCCTCCATTTTGTCGGTATCGGTTGCCATGTAGGGGGAGATGTAACCACGATCAAACTGCATACCTTCTACCACTTCGCAGTAGGTTTCTGCGGTTTTAGACTCTTCCACGGTAATAACGCCGTCGTTGGTCACCTTTTCCATTGCATCTGCAATCAGCTTTCCGATGTTTTCGTCTGCCGCACTGATTGCAGCAACACGGGCAATGTCCTCTTTGCCGTTGATTTTCACGCTGCTTGCAACGATGAATTTCACAGCCTCTTCCACTGCCTTTTTCATGCCCTTGCGCACGATCATGGGGTTTGCACCTGCGGCAACATTTTTCTGACCCTCACGAACCAGAGCCTGTGCCAGAAGGGTTGCGGTGGTGGTACCGTCGCCTGCCACGTCATTGGTTTTGGTAGCAACTTCTTTTACCAACTGTGCACCCATGTTTTCAAACGGATCTTCCAGCTCGATTTCCTTTGCGATGGTTACACCGTCATTGGTGATGAGGGGAGAACCGAATTTTTTGTCCAATACCACGTTGCGTCCTTTGGGACCAAGGGTAATTTTAACGGTATCTGCCAGTTGATTTACGCCTGCTTCCAGAGAGCGGCGTGCTTCTTCGCCATACTGAATCTGCTTTGCCATAACTGAAAAAAGCCTCCTTTAATTATTCCACAATTGCCAGAATGTCACTCTGACGGACAATGATATTTTCCTCGCCGTCCACCTTCACTTCGGTTCCGGCATATTTGTTGATGAGCACCTTATCGCCCACTTTTACTTCCATTTTAATTTCTTTGCCGTCCACCATGCCGCCCGGGCCTACTGCGATAATTTCAGCCACCTGGGGTTTTTCTTTTGCACTGCCCGGCAGTACGATGCCGCTTTTGGTGGTTTCTTCGCTTTCCATCATTTTGATGACAACGCGATCTGCCAACGGTTTGATTGTCATGTTGTGTTACCTCCTGTCAATTTTTTAGCACTCTCTTGGCGAAAGTGCTAATTCCTTTTTCTTTATCTTACTCAAAAGCCCATTATTATGCAACTGTGATTATGGGCGTTTTTATGGAATTATATACCTGTTTTCTTTTAAAATCTTCTAAAATCTTCTTTTTTTGTATTAAAGTGTAAAATCCGCTTGTATCAGCGGTTTTGGGCGATTTTTGCCAAAATTGCAGCTGCCAGTGTCGAAAATTGCGACAACATTTTTGCCCCTGTTTCATTGACCTCTTCCGAGGTGATGGGGGCGCCGGTTACTCCTGCCGCCATGTTGGTAACGCATGAAATACCCAAAACCTTCATGCCACAGTGGTTTGCGGCAATGGTTTCGGCAACGGTGGACATTCCCACGAGGTCTGCACCCAACACATTCAGGGCACGGATTTCTGCCGGAGTTTCAAACTGCGGTCCGGACATATAGGCATACACGCCCTCTTTGAGCGCAATGCCCGTTTCCTGCGCCGCTTGCAGGGCAAGGGTACGCAGGGTTTTGTCATAGGCGTTTGTCATATCAAAAAACCTTGGACCCAGCTCGGGAATATTTGCGCCGTGCATGGGAGAGGGATCACATAGTTTAATGTGGTCGGTAATGAGCGAAAAATCACCCACGGCATAGTCGGTGTTGATGCCGCCTGCCGCATTGGTAAGGATGAGGTTTTTTACCCCTGCAAGGGAAAGCGCCTGAACAGGGTATACGGTCTGCGCAAAGGAATACCCCTCATAATGGTGCAACCGCCCCTGCATGAGCAACACAGGTACGCCGTTTACCTTGCCGCAAACCAACCGCCCCACATGATCGGGGGCGGTGGAAATGCACATATGTGGAATATCGGCATAGGGCAAAACTTTGGTGTCGGTGAGGATTTTTGCGAACTCACCAAAGCCCGATCCGAGCACCATGGCGGTTTGAGGAATTTCTCCAAAAGTGTCGCATATCACTTGTGCGCTTTCACGCAACTGTTCTATGGTGGTCATTGGAAACCTCCTTATTTGAAGTATGCAACACCCGATTCAAACAGTTTCTGGTCTTTGTTGCCGGGGATGTTTTGATACAAACCATCCTGCCAACGCTCCGAGTGACCCATCTTGCCCAGCACTCTGCCGTCGGGACTGGTGATACCCTCGATTGCACAAATGGAGCCGTTGGGGTTGTAGGCAATATCCATGGTTGCGTTGCCCGAAAGGTCAACATACTGGGTTGCAATCTGACCGTTTGCTGCCAGTTCTTTGATCAGCGCATCGCTTGCCACGAAACGTCCTTCGCCGTGGGATACTGCAATGGTGTGAACATCACCGGTTTGACAACCTGCCAGCCAGGGCGATTTTACAGAACTCACACGGGTACGCACCATGCAGGAAACGTGTCTGCCGATGGTGTTGTAGGTAAGGGTGGGGAAGTCCGACTCAATGGGACGGATTTCGCCGTAGGGAACCAGACCCAGCTTGATGAGTGCCTGGAATCCGTTACAGATACCCAGCATCAGACCGTCACGATTTTTAAGCAGATTCATCACCGCATCCGAAACTGCCGCCTCGCGCAGTGCCGCTGCGATGAATTTACCCGAGCCGTCCGGTTCGTCACCGCCCGAGAAACCGCCGGGGATCATAATAATCTGGCTTTGGGAGATGCGTTTTGCCATCTCGGAAAGGGTTTCGGAAACGTCTGCCGAGGTGAGGTTTTTCACAACCATCACATCCGGCACGCCGCCTGCCCGTTCAAATGCGCGAGCGGTATCAAATTCACAGTTGGTGCCGGGGAATACCGGGATGAATACACGCGGTGCGGCAAATTTTTGCTTGGCGATGATATTGCAGGAGAGATTGCTGGTTACTGTTTCCACAGGGCTGTTTTCACCTGCTTTGGTGGGGAATACATTTTCCAGTGTACCGCTCCAGGCTGCCATCAGCTCGTCCATGGAAACGGTGTCGCCGCCGATTTTGATGACTGCATCGTCGGGCAGGGTGTTACCCAGTATCGTCATGGTTACGCCTGCCGGCAGGTCGGAAAGGGTTGCGCCCTCTGCAAGCTCTGCCACAAAGCAACCATAGTCGGGGGTAAACAGACCGTCTGCGGTGTTAAATGCAAAGCCGATGCGGTTACCCAGGCACATTTCAACAACCGCCTTTGCGGCACCGAAACGTCCCATCACCTTTGCGGAAATGATTTTTCCCTCTTTCATCTGTGAATGCATCATATCATACAACGCTTTTACGCTGTCAAATACCGGCAGACCGTCCTTGTCACGCTGGAATGCCAACCGGACAACCGTGCGGCTTGCACCTGTTTTGAATTCGGGAGAGATAACCTCGTGCACATCACCGGGGGCAACGGCAAAGGATACCAGCGTGGGCGGTACGTGCAAATCGCCGAAGGAACCTGACATGGAGTCTTTTCCGCCGATTGCTGCAAGACCCAGCGAGGTCTGCGCATGATATGCACCCAGCAGTGCCGCAAGCGGCTTGCCCCAACGGTCTTTATCGTTATTGAGGCGTTCGAAGTATTCCTGCAGGGTCAGATAAATTTTACGGAAGTCACCGCCGGTGGAAACCACCTTGGAAACCGATTCCACAATGGCATAAACTGCACCGTGGAAGGGGCTTGCGGTGGAAAGATACGGGTCAAAGCCATAGCTCATGTAGGAAACAGTGTCGGTTACGCCACCCAATACAGGGAGCTTGTGTACCATGGCATCGGGGGTGGTGAGCTGATGCGCACCGCCAAAGGGCATGAGCACGGTTGCTGCACCGATGGTTGCGTCAAACCGCTCGCACAGACCCTTTTTGCCTGCTGCATTGAGGTCGGTGAGCATTTCCAGCAGTTTTTGTCCGGTTGCCTTGCCTCCGTCTGCAAAGCAGGATGCGGTATCGGGTGCCGCAACATACGCATCGGCGGATTTGGTTACACCATTGGTATTTAAGAATTCACGGCTTACATCCACGATGGTCGCGCCGTTCCAGTGCATTCTAAGACGCGGCTCTGCCGTTACCTCGGCAACGGGGGTAGCCTCTAAGTTTTCTGCATTTGCATATGCAATAAACTGCTCCACGTCTTTTGCGGCAACCACAACAGCCATACGCTCCTGTGATTCGGAGATGGCAAGCTCGGTGCCATCCAGACCCTCGTATTTCTTGGGAACTTTATTCAAGTCAATAATCAGTCCATCTGCCAGTTCGCCGATGGCAACCGACACACCGCCTGCACCAAAGTCGTTACAACGTTTGATGAGACGTGTTACTTCGCCATTGCGGAACAGTCTTTGCAGTTTGCGTTCCACGGGAGGATTACCCTTTTGTACCTCTGCACCACAGGTTTCGATGGATTCGGTGGTGTGGGATTTGGAGGAACCGGTTGCACCGCCAATTCCGTCACGACCCGTTCTGCCGCCCAGCAATACAATTACATCGCCTGCAGAGGGACGCTCACGCACCACGTTTTTAGCAGGTGCTGCGCCCAGCACGGCACCAATTTCCATTCTCTTTGCTTTGTAGCCGGGGTGATAAATTTCGTCCACCTGACCGGTTGCCAGACCAATCTGGTTACCATAGGAGCTGTATCCTGCTGCTGCACCCTGCGAAATTTTACGCTGGGGCAGTTTGCCTGTCATGGTGTCTGCCACCTTTTCAGTCACATCACCGCTACCGGTTACACGCATTGCAGCATATACATAGCTGCGTCCCGAAAGCGGGTCACGGATGGCGCCGCCCAGACAGGTTGCGGCACCGCCAAACGGCTCAATTTCGGTGGGGTGGTTGTGGGTTTCGTTTTTAAACATCAAGAGCCACGGCTCTTTTTTACCGTCAATGTCCACCTCAATACGGATGGAGCAGGCGTTGATTTCTTCCGATTCGTCCAATGCGGTCAGCAAGCCCTGCTTTTTGAGCTCTTTTCCTGCGATGGTCGCAAGGTCCATCAGGCATAAATCTTTTTGCCGCCCCACATAGAGGGTTTCTCTGGCTTGCAGATAACGACCATACACCGTTTGGATGCAGTCTGCACCGTCGGCAAATTCTACCTGCTCCAAACGGGTGGAGAAGGTGGTGTGACGGCAGTGATCCGACCAGTATGTATCAATCATGCGAAGCTCGGTGATGGTGGGGTCGCGCTTTTCGGTGTCACGGAAATATTCCTGACAGAATTTCAAGTCGTCCTCACCCATGGCAAAGCCGGAGGCAGCGAAAAATTCGCTAAGCTCGGCATCGTCAAACGCACAGAAACCTTCCACTGTGGGAACGGTCTGGGGGATGGACAAGGTGATATCCAGGTTTTCCGGTTTTTCCAGAGAAACCTCGTGGCTTTCCACCGGGTTGATGAGGTATGCTTTTACCTTGTCAAATTCCTCATCACTCACCTCGCCCTGCAACACAATCACCTTGGCAGATTTTACCACGGGACGTGCGCCGTTGGTGAGAATTTCGATACATTGCATACACGAATCTGCACGCTGGTCAAACTGGCCGTCTAAAAATGCATAGGCAAATACGCGGTCCTCGGGTGCGATGAATACCTGTTCGTCATAGCAGGTATCCACCGGAGGCTCGGAAAACACGGTAGTTTTTGCGTAAGTGTACTGCTCGTCGGTCAGACCGTCGCAATCATAGCGGTTTATCACACGCACGCCGGTCAGCCCACGGATGAGCAGGTTGTGCTTTAAATCATAGCGGATGCCTTGTGCTTCTACATCAAAGCCGGATTTCTTTTCTACAAAAATTCTTCTGACCAAAATGGTACCTCCTTTTATTTATCTCATTACTGCGTAAAATCCTTAAGCCATAAAAGCTTTTTGCTTCGAAGCTACGCTTCGGGGATATGGTACTTTCGGTAGCCGAAAGTACCCAAAGGCGCCGGGGGCAGTAACTCTTCGAAGTTGCGCCCACCTTCGACGGGCGCAAAATTAAGTGTAGCAGAGTTTACACATTAAACCGGAACAACACAATGTCCCCGTCATTCATCACATACTCTTTTCCTTCCAGTCGTACCAGACCTTTTTCCCGTGCTGCCGCATAGGTGCCGCACGCCATCAGGTCATCGTACGCAACCACCTCGGCACGGATAAATCCCTTTTCGAAATCGGTGTGGATTTTTCCTGCCGCCTGGGGAGCTTTTGTGCCACGGGTGATGGTCCATGCCCGTACCTCCGGCTCGCCTGCGGTGAGGTAACTAATCAATCCCAGCAGATGATAACTCTTTTTAATCAGCCTGTCCAGACCCGACTCGGCAATGCCCAACTCTGCCAGAAAGTCTGCTGCCTCTTCGGCATCCAGTGCTGCCACTTCTTCCTCGATCCGTGCAGAAACAGGGAGTACCTCTGCGCCCTCTGCTGCTGCAATCTCCTCCACCTTTTTCACAAAGGGGTTGTCCTGCGCACCGCCGGCAATGTCATCTTCCGACACATTTGCCGCATAGATGATGGGCTTTTTGGTTAACAGTGCCAGTTCACGCACGAATGCCGCTTCCTCCTCGGAAAATTCCAGAGAACGTACATTTTTCCCATCTTCCAATGCCTGCTTGATGCGGGCAAGGATGTCCAATTCAATCTTATATTTTTTGTCGCCGGTTTTGAGCAGTTTGGTGTTTTTCTCAATCCGCTTGTCCACCAGTTCAAGGTCGGCGAAAATCAACTCAAAATTGATGGTTTCAATGTCGCGTGCAGGGTCAACACTGCCATCTACATGGACAATGTTTCCATCCTCAAAGCAGCGAACCACATGCACAATAGCGTCCACCTCGCGGATGTGGGAGAGGAATTTGTTTCCCAAGCCCTCACCCTTGCTGGCGCCCTTTACCAATCCTGCGATATCTACAAATTCTACCACGGCAGGGGTAACTTTTACGGGGTGATACATATCCGCCAGTCTGTCCAGACGCTCGTCCGGCACCGCCACCACGCCCACATTCGGCTCGATGGTGCAAAACGGATAGTTTGCCGATTCGGCACCTGCCTTGGTAATGGCGTTAAATAGCGTACTCTTACCCACGTTGGGCAAGCCTACAATTCCTAATTTCATTTGTATGACCAGTCCCTTCCTCGGTTGATGCATCCAAAATACATCAGATGATACCATTATACACGAAAAAACGAATGGGTGCAACGTTTTTGCGGTATAATTATGAAGAAAATGAAAAAATATTTCAATTTATGAAAAAAACTCTTGCATTCTTGCCAAAAATATGGTAAACTACATGGAGTTAAGGTTTATAACGGCGTGAGGATTAGAGTGGGTGCAGTTTACCCACTCTTTCGTATTATTTTGAGCTCATCGTGCCGCAACAATGGTTTTTGAGAATAAGGAGAGGATTATGGCAAAGAAAAATGTATGCACCATAGTAGAGGAAATCGCGACTCCCATTGTCGCACAAAACGGCTGCGAAATCGCGGATGTGGAGTTTGTACGGGAAGGTTCGGACTATTTTCTGCGTGTGTATATCGAGCGACTTGACCGGGATGAACGGGTTGACTTAAACGATTGCGAAAATATCAGCCGCGCATTGTCGGACGAACTGGACGCGTTGGACCCCATTGAGCAGGCATATATGCTGGAAGTGTCCTCGCCGGGACTGGACCGCCCACTCAAAAAAGACAAAGATTTTGAACGGTTTGCAGGCAGTAAGGTAGATGTAAAACTCTACCGTCCGGTAAATGGTTTGAAACTCATCTGCGCGGTACTGGAAAAACTGGAAAACGGTGTGATTTATCTGAAAACAGAAGATGGCAACACCATACAGATTGAACAAAAAGATACAGCCTATGTGAGGCTTACAGTAGAATTTTAAAAAGGGGGATATGAAATCAAATGAACAGTGAATTTCTGCTTGCGCTCGAGGAGATCGCAAAGGAGAAGAATATCAGCAAAGAAATGCTGATTGAAACCATCGAAGCGGCACTCATCACCGCATACAAGAGAAACTACAATACCAGTATGAGCAATGTGGTGGTAAATATCGACCGTGAAACCGGAAGCGTAAAGGTATTTATCCAGAAAGAGGTTGTGGAGGAGGTGGAAACACCCTTGGCACAGATTTCTCTGGACGAGGCACGCACCATCAGCGGCAAATACGAAATTGGTGATGTGGTAGCCATTGAGGATACGCCTGCCGCATTTGGAAGAATTGCTGCACAGACCGCCAAGCAGGTGGTAATGCAGCGCATCCGCGAGGCAGAACGTGGACAGGTTTACGAAGAATTTTCCGCAAAGGATCACGAGATGCTGGACGGCGTGATTGAGCGGGTGGAAAAGAAAAACATCTATCTGGATGTGGGACGCACCGAGGCGTTTTTGCCGGTGAGTGAGCAGGTGCCCACCGAACGGTATGCATTTCATCAGCGGCTCAAAGTGTTTGTTACCGAGGTAAGAAATACCACCAAGGGTCCGCAGGTTACCGTTTCCCGTACCCGTCCGGCATTGGTAAGCAAATTATTCGAGCAGGAAATTCCCGAAATCGCCCAGGGCGTGGTGGAAATCCGTAGTATTGCCCGTGAGCCGGGTAGCCGCACCAAGGTAGCGGTCATCAGCAATGACGCAAGTGTTGACCCCATTGGTGCTTGCATCGGCAACCGCGGTCTGCGTGTGCAGAATGTGGTGGACGAACTGCGCGGCGAAAAGATTGATATTGTGTGCTTTAGCGATGACCCGGCTACTTTCATCAAGAATGCGCTTAACCCTGCCGAGGTGGTGGATATCACCGTGGACGAGGAAAAACGCATGGCGAGTGTCATTGTGCCGTATGCACAGCTTTCTCTGGCAATCGGCAAAGAGGGGCAGAATGCGCGCCTTGCAGCACGGCTGACAGGCTATAAGATTGATATCAAGCCCGACCGTGCACCCGAAAACTGATGCGGCGGCCGGCGAGAACCCGTTGCTGTTGCGGTTGTATGACCCGTCTTGATAAGAGCGAGTTGGTGCGTGTGGTACGCACTTCGACAGGGGCGGTAATGATAGACGCAGAGGGAAATGCACCCGGACGGGGCGCATATCTGTGTGCCAAGCAATCATGCGTAGAGGCGGCACGCAAGAAAAAACGTCTGTCCCGTGTACTTCGCACATCAGTAGAAGATGCGGTGTATGATGAAATCATCGCACAGATTGAAAAATAAAGTAAACGGAGGGAACCACCATAGATAAGGTACTGGGAATGATTGGTCTTGCCAAACGGGCAAGGAAGGCGGCGGCAGGAGAAGATTACTGTAAGGAGCGAATCCGCAGCGGCGAGTGCCGGTTGGTATTGCTTGCCGGCGACGCTGGACCAAACACCAGAAAGAGCATCGAAAACAGTTGCAATTACTATGGCGTACCCCTTTTGACCTATGCAGATAAGGAAACCCTCGGCAGAGCACTTGGATTAAAAGTGGCGGCGGTGGTTTCGGTCTTGGATAAAGGCTTTGCAGAAGGAATAGAAAAACGCATCCAGGCAAATATTAACGGAGGTGAGTGAACTTATGTCAAAACCCAGAGTATATGAAATCGCAAAAGATTTGGAGGCGTCGAGCAAGGTAATGCTTGACGAACTGCTGGAGTACGGCATCGAGATCAAAAATCATATGGGAACATTAGAACCGGAGGAGATGGATGTTATTTATTCACTCTATCTGGGCAAGTATGATCAGACCAAATCCATCGAGGAGATTTTTGCACTGATCAACGGACCGGACGATGCACCTGCCAAAGAGGAGAAAAAGAAAGAAACCCCTGTGGCAGAGGTGGAAATTCCCGCAGGACCGGTGGAGATTGTCAAGGAGGATAACCGCCGTGTGGTGGATACCCGTCAGAATGTGGTAGACCTCGACAAACTGGACACCGAAAAACTCGAGCAACTGGTCAATATGGATGACGAGCAGGATGCACGGACTCTCAAAAAACAGAAGATAAAGAAAGGCCCTGCACAGCAACCCCAGCAACAGGGTAAAAAGCAGGGTACACCTGAGCAGGGCGGCAAGCAGCAGGATAAAGATGGTCAGCGCAAAAACCGTCCCGGTAAGGATGACCGCCAGCAGGGTAAAAAACAGGGTGCACCCGTTCAGGGAAAAAAGCAGGGTAATGCGCCTGCTGAAAAGGGCAAGGCAAATGCGCCCAAGCAGAAGGAAGCACCTGCCAAACCCAAAATCACCCATGTGGAGGTTCCGGATGAAATCGCAGTGGGCGAGTTTGCATCCATGATGGGAATCCCTGCTGCAACTGTTGTGAAAAAACTGTTTGAACTGGGCATCATGGCATCGGTTTCGCAAAATATTGATTTTGATACCGCTGCACTCATCGGCGAGGATTTGGGCTTTACCGTAAGCAAACTGGTGGTAGTGTCTGAAGAGGATAAACTGTTTAATGATGTGGAGGATGCACCCGAGAGCCTGCGTCCCCGTAGCCCGGTGGTTGTGGTTATGGGTCACGTTGACCATGGTAAAACTTCTCTGCTCGACGCCATCCGTAATACCAACGTCATTGCCTCCGAGGCAGGCGGTATTACCCAGCACATTGGTGCATACCGTGTGCGTATTCACGATAAGAAAATCACCTTCCTGGACACCCCCGGTCACGAGGCGTTTACCGCCATGCGTATGCGTGGTGCACAGGTGACCGATGTTGCCATTCTGGTGGTAGCGGCAGACGACGGCATCATGCCCCAGACGGTTGAGGCAATCAACCACGCCAAGGCGGCAGATGTTACCATCGTGGTTGCCATCAACAAGATTGATAAAGAAGGCGCAAACCCCGACCGCATCAAGCAGGAGCTCACCGAATATGGTCTGGTTCCTGAGGAATGGGGCGGCGACACCATCTGCGTGCCCATTTCAGCAAAGTTCAATCAGAATATTGATAGCCTGCTGGAAATGGTTACCCTGGTTGCAGAAATGAAAGAACTCAAAGCCAACCCCGACCGCCGTGGTAAGGGTACGGTTATTGAGGCACAGCTGGATAAAGGACGTGGCCCGGTTGCAACCGTACTGGTGCAAAATGGTACCCTGCGTGTGGGCGATTATGTGGTTGCCGGCACTGCGGTGGGCAGAGTGCGTGCCATGGTGGATGACCGTGGCGCGGCAGTGAAAAAGGCAGGTCCGTCGGTGCCGGTAGAGATTATCGGTCTGTCCGAAGTGCCTGAGGGCGGTGACCTGGTCTATGCGGTAGATGACGAACGCAAGGCAAAAGAAGTAGTAGAAAAACGTAAATTCAAACTCAAGCAGGAGCAGAACCAGAGCCGCCGTCCGGTGTCGCTGGATGCGCTGTTTGATCAGATTAAAGAGGGCGAAATGAAAGAACTGCCCATTGTAATCAAGGCAGACGTAAACGGCTCGGTTGAGGCGGTACGTCAAAGTCTGGAAAAACTCAGCAACGAAGAAGTGCGTGTTACCTGCATCCACGGTGGTGTGGGCGGTATCACCGAATCTGACGTTATGCTGGCATCCGCATCGGGTGCAATCATTGTTGGCTTTAACGTACGTCCCGATTCGGGCGCATTGGCTTCGGCAGAACGCAATAGTGTGGATATGCGTCTGTATCGTGTCATCTATGATGCGATCGACGAAATCGAGGCAGCAATGAAGGGTATGCTTGATCCCAAATTCAAAGAGGTTGTGCTCGGTCATGCTGAAATCCGCACCACCTTCAAGGTCAGCGGTGTCGGCACCATCGGCGGTTGCTATGTGCAGGACGGCAAAATTCAGCGTAATGCACAGGTGCGTATTGTGCGTGACGGTATTGTTATTCACGAGGGCGTGCTTGCCAGCCTCAAACGTTTTAAGGACGATGCCAAAGAAGTTGCAAGCGGTTACGAATGTGGCATGGGTATCGAGGGCTATAATGACCTCAAAGAGGGAGATATCATTGAGGCATTTGTAATGGAAGAAATCAAGGAGTAATTATTATGGCTGCAAAACGTATCGAACGGATTTGCGAGGAGGTCAAACGTGAGCTTTCGGGTATTATCCGGGAGCTCAAAGACCCCCGTTTAAAGAAAAATATGATTTCGGTGGTTGCGGTGGACGTAACCCCCGACCTAAAGTATGCCAAAGCGCATGTAAGCGTGATGGGTGAGGATGCCGAAAAACAGGCTGTGCTTGCGGCACTCAAATCGGCGGCAGGGTTTGTCCGCCACGAGATATCCGAGCGTCTGGATTTGCGCATCACACCGCAGTTTACCTTTGTTCTGGACAATTCTGTGGATTATGGTATGCGCATCGACCAGCTTCTCCATCAGCTCAATAACAGGGAGTGACAGTGATGTTAAAGCAAATTGCACAAGCACTGCTTTCCAAAGATAATTTTGCCATTTTTCCGCACGTCAACCCGGACGGGGATTGCCTCGGCTCGGCATTGGCACTGTGCTCTGCACTGCGAAATATGGGCAAAAAGGCATATGTGGTAACGACAGACCCCATCCCACAAAATATCGCGTTTTTGTGGGATGAGGGTTTTTGTGCGCCAAACGGGTGGAAACCGGCTTGTGCTGTGGCGGTGGATTGCGCCGACCCCGACCGCATGAGTGACAAGGCATGCTTTGATGGCGCGCCATTTACCTGTTGCATGGATCATCATGGCACCAATCCGGGCTATGGTGATTTGTCCTTTGTGGAACCACAGGCAGCGGCAACCGGCGAGATTATTTTTTCGCTGCTCACCGATTGCCTTGGGGTACCCCTTACCCCGTTTGAACGGGATTGCCTGTATACGGCGATTTGTACCGATACCGGCAACTTCAAGTTTTCCAACACCACCCCTCGCACCCATCGGATTGCGGCGGAATTGATTGCAGCAGGGGTTGATGTGGCAGACATGTCCCAGCGCCTGTTCGACACCCTTACCCTTCGTCAGCTAAAGGCACACGCTGAGGCGGTGAAAAACCTTTCGGTATATATGGACGGCAGGGTGGCGGTTACTTTTGTCAGCACTGCTTTTTTGCAGGAAAACGGTATGGGCTTTGAAGATGTGGATTTTCTCTCCTCCATGCCTCGCAATGTAGAGGGGGCAGAGGTGGGCATTTTCTGTAAGGAACGTACCCCCGGTGAAATCAAGGTGAGCCTGCGCTCCAACCATTGCGTGGATGTGTCGGAGATTGCGGCGTTGTTTGGTGGCGGCGGTCATAAGCGCGCGGCGGGGGCAACCATTTCGGGCACCCGTCAGCAGGCAGTGGAGCAGTTGCTTGCAGAAATTGCAAAAAGGGTATGACATTTGTCCTGCATTTACGAAATGCTACATCGGCCATTCCCTACAATTATCATAAAAAGGAACCAAATACCATGAACGGCATTTTCATTATCCGAAAAGAAAAAGGCTATACCTCGCACGACGTTGTTGCAGTGATGCGAGGTATTTTACATACCAAAAAAGTGGGACATACCGGCACCCTCGACCCGGACGCCGAAGGGGTTTTGCCGGTGTGCGTGGGCACTGCCACCAAGGCGGCGGATATGCTCACCGATGCAGATAAAGAATATATTGCCCGTGTGAAACTGGGCATGGTTACCGATACGCAGGATATCACCGGCACGGTGCTGGAGCGCCATCCCGTCACGGTGTCGGAAGAGCAAATCCGCGCCGCCGCACAGACCTTTCTGGGAGAAATCGACCAGATTCCGCCCATGTATTCGGCGGTAAAAATCGACGGGAAAAAACTCTATGAATACGCCCGTGCAGGCAAAGAGGTGGAGAGAAAGCCCCGCAGAGTAACCATCGAACATATTGCGGTTTCGGAAGTTTCGGGGGACGAATTTACCCTGCAGGTGCGTTGCTCCAAGGGCACTTACATCCGCACCATTTGTCACGATTTGGGGCAACTGCTCGGTTGCGGCGGTTGCATGAGTGCGCTCACCCGTACCCGTGCATCCGGATTTACACTGGAACAGGCGGTCACCCTGAAAGAGCTGGAACAGGCGATGGAGCAGGGAAGGGCAGAGCAACTGCTGGTGCCGGTGGATGAACTGTTTGCGGCATATCCGGCGTTTACCGCCAATGAAGAAATTGCCACGCGCCTTGGAAACGGTGCACCTTCCACCGTTCATGTGCCCAAGGGAAATTATCGTGTGTATGATGAAAACGGCGCGTTTTTGTGCGTTGCCGAGGTGGTGGATTATCACCGCCGCAA
>SVJZ01000012.1 GCA_015068705.1 Oscillospiraceae bacterium | reverse complement strand
AATTCTATAACAATATTTGCCTTTGCACAATAAAAATCTGTTATGTATTTTCCCAACACTTTTTGTCTGGTGAATTTTTCAGGATATTCTCTCAAAAAATCATACCATAGATGTCTTTCTTCTTTTGCCATATTTTTTCTAAGTTTCCTTGCCAATGGAACTATTTTACTATTATATTTTCTATCCATTTACAACCCCTCCGAGTTGCTACGCAACCCACCTCCCCTTACACAGGGGAGGCTTTTTTGCTTTCGCCAAATTTCGACAATCCTCATATAAAAACTGTATAATCTGGATGCCAATCTTTTTGCTATGGTTACATTAAAAATATAATCCATTATTATATTTTGTTGGCAAACCCTCACGATACAAGTGAGAATCTGACGATAGCGTCAAAACCTTAGGCACAGCAAATCCCTCTTTCTCCTCAAACTTTATTACCGTCATTCCTGTATGACACATATCAAAATGATTTGTAAAGATAGGATAAGGTATATCAAGAATAACACTCAAAAAAGCAAGACCAAACCCTTGATGAGCAAAAAGAGCAATCCTCTTGTCATTAGATTTTGCAACTTTATATTTACCCGTGTTTCTTATGTGTTCATAACCTAATGATTTGAAAAATTCAAATGATTCGTTATAAATTCTGTCTATACCCCTCTCGTATGATGTCATTTCAGGATGTTTATACCAATTATGTCCTAATGAAATTATAGCATCCTCCGTAAAAAGTTGTTTGGTTTTATCATCCTGAAAAAGCCATGTTTTTTTATCGCCTCTTTGTATCGTAAAATCATTCCATGCATGATTTTCATTTGCAAAATCCAAAAGCTCCATATCTTTTTTCATCAAATCACAGGTTGGCTTGGCAGTTTGAATTGCACGGTTTGATGTAGACGAGTATATTTTGTCAACACCATAAAGCGAAAGACGCTTTGCTATTGCATCCGCCTGTCTCATTCCCAACGGAGTTAATGAATCAGGATTATAAATAGGATCACCATGTCTTATATAGAAAAAAATCATTATTAGAACCTCCTGGTGCTTTACAACATCTTTATATGATTTTGTCAAGTCAGGGACAAAAAAATTGTCGATATGTAAATCGTCATACACCATGACTCCATAGATTTCTACTTGAAAATCCTGCCCTGATTTGCATACATGGTCAGCCAATCACGCAGGATCATCCGCAGACTCATCCACAGGCGAGGAATTTCCCGTTCTGCAACCGCTCCGGCGGCAACGGCATCCACCGAGGCAATTACCTCGTTATCGTACACTGCTTCCACCCTGCCAAGCACCGCCTCAAACCCGACCGGCGCATCCACCACATCGGGAATATGATACAATACTTGCACATCGGGTGCTTCGCCCTTGGGTACCGGAATGGTCAAATCGCCGCCGGCATGCACCTGCACGGAAGATCCCATCCCCCGTTTTACCATTACGGTGCGCAAGTAATCTCCTGCCTTTACCAGAGGTTTTGCGGTGTATTGGTCAAATGCAAAATCCAGCATTTTTGCATGGTCATCCCAGTCATTGGGCGCATTTAAGGTGACGGCAATCACCTGAAACCCATTTCGGGTTGCCGAAGATACCAGACACCGCCCATCCTTTTTTGTGTAGCCTGTTTTTACCCCGTCTGCGCCATCATACATTTTGAGCAATTTATTATGGTTATTGAGCACGCGCGGATAATCGTGTCCTGCCCAGGGCATCTTTGCGGTCCGGGATGACACAATGGTACGGAACAATTCATATTTCATGGCATAACGGGTGATGCGTGCCAAATCGTACGCAGTGGTATGATGCCCCTCTGCGTCCAATCCGTTTGGATTGCGAAAGGAGGTTTGGGTGGCACCGATTTTTTGCGCCGTGCGGTTCATCAGGTCGGCAAATTCCAAAATACCGCCCGAAATGTGCATGGCAATCGCCACCGCCGCATCATTACCCGAGGCGAGCATGAGCCCGTAGAGCAAATCGCGCAGTGTAAGGGTTTCGCCGTGCCCCAAATACATGGACGACCCTTCCACGCCTACTGCAGACGGATGCACCTTTACCATATCGTCCGGATTACCCTGCTCGATGGCGCAAAGCGCTGTCATAATCTTGGTGGTGCTTGCCATGGGTAACACGGCGTGGGCGTTTTTTTCATAGATGACCCGTCCGGTCATGGCATCCATGACCACCGCACTTTTTGCGGAAAGGCCAAGACCCTCTGCCGACACTTCTGGCATGCCGGTTAACACCAATGCCATACACAACACCATACACAAATACCGTTTCACAAAAATCACCTGCCCCTATATTCTATATTATAAATATAGCGGGCAGGCGACCTTTATTCCCTTTTTATTCGTCTAAAACAATGGAGGTGCCTTCGCCATCTGCTGCAGGCTCGTCCTCGTCATCCTTCTTATTTGCCAAATCCTTGATGAAGGAATTGAAGCGGTTTAAAAGATCGGGGATCATGTCAACCACACGGTCGATGGTGGACATATTACTGCTGACCGGAAGCAGACGAATCTGTTCTTTTCCTACCACCATAAACGCCACCGGATTGATGGATACGCCACCGCCGGCGCCGCCGCCGAACATGGCGTTTTTGTTGTCCTTGCCCTCGGGCTTTGCGTTAAACTCGCTGCCGCCTGCGCCAAAGCCGAACGATACCTTGGAAACAGGGATGATGATGGTTCCATCATCTGCAGTGACCGGGTCACCGATGATGGTATTGACATCCACCATCTGCTTGATGTTTTCCATTGCAACACTCATTAAGCCTTCGATTGGATTTGCCATTTGAAATTACCTCCTTGGTTTATGCCCTTACGGGCTTGTTTTTCTTTCTTGCACGGGTAACACGCAGGTAGTTTACCAGTACGGTTACACCGATATATATCAATCCCGCCAAACGCAGTCGCAGAGCGACTTTGAGCGAGAATCGAAATCCTTTTGCGTTGAACACCGGTTTTAGGTCAAAATGATGGGTGTAGAGGGTGGTTACCTGCCCTAACAGGGCGTATAAATTGTAGATAAGACCCCACGCTGTGCCTGTGATAATGCCGGTCTGCGCCGCATCGCCCAACCCGTAAACCGCCATAAGTTCTACATTTTCCAGGTGCAGACGGGATTGGATGGAAGGTCGGCTCAACCGGTAGGTGGCGATGGCATCCCGTAGAAAATCCCTCGCTTTTTGGAGTAAGCGAATGTAATCTTTTATGGTTTTTTTGTCATGTTCTGCGACTTGTTTACTCTCTTTTGGTTTTTTTTCATCCTGTCCATTTAACGGAATATCCACCTTAATCCTGCCCTTGCGCAAGGAAACGGAAAGGGAAAAATGGAGCGGTGTATCTTGCGCATAGGAAGCGGTAAATTCCAGTGTGATTTTTAAAAAAAGTATGGTGACAGAAAGCAGTCCAAGCAAGATAAGCAGTCCGTATAATATCCATGCAATCACACAACCACCTCCTGATGTAAGCGATTATTGGATTCAAAGGGGAAAAGCAACTGGGTTATTAGAGTATTCCCATATTCTCCTGGGTGTAATCCTGCTCGTCGTCCTCACTCTGTTCCTGCTCGGGGGCAGGGGTTTCCACCTCGGGCAATTCGGAGAGAGAGCTTAGAGAAAATACCCGTAAAAATTCCTCGGTGGTGGCATACAGAATGGGTTTACCAGGGGCATCCAATCGCCCTGCCTCATCCACCAGCCCCATCTCAATGAGGCGGTTTAATGCGCCATCACTATTTACCCCACGGATGAACTCTAATGTGGCACGGGTGACGGGTTGGTTATATGCCACGATGGAAAGCACCTCCAGACCTGCATTGGAAAGGGTTTGTCGGGTACGCTTTTCGTTCATTGCCTGCACATAGCCATACAGTTCATTTTTGGTACAGAGCTGATAGCTATCCTCCAACTGAATGAGGGTAATCCCTCGGGTATCATCGGCATCATAATTTTGTGCCATGATTTTCATTACCTCGGTCAGGGTATGCTTATCGGTGTCGGTAAGCTCTGCCAGGCGGTTCAATGAAACCGACTCGCCTGCCGCAAACAAAATACTTTCGATAATTCCCTGTAATTTATTGATCTCCATGTAACCCCTCGCTTTGCATTTGACCGCCTTTTTCCTCCCAGACCTCATCCACATTGCCGCGGGCACGTCCGAGTTTTAAGTATAAACCGTCTTCCTCATCGGTAGCAAGCACACGCCCCACCTTGAGCAGCTCTAGCACCGCCAGAAACAGTGCCACGGCGGCGCTTTTGGTGCGCACATCCGAAAAGATATGTTCAAACCGCACTGTTTTCTGCGTTTTGAGACGGTTGATGAGTCCATTTGCCTTTTCCTTGACCGACACCTTTTCATGACCCACAATGCCCTCAAAATTAGTCTTGGGGGGCGGTAATTTTCGTTCGGTCTTTTCCAGTACCACGCGGAATGCGTCAAGCAGCTTGTCCAACGGAACGGGGTCGAGTGTTTTTACCACATGCTCCCCCTCAAACGGCTCGGGACCTTTGAAAAAGCGGAAGGTGCCGTCATACTGCCGTTTTTTAAATTCCTCGGCAATGAGTTTCATGCGGGCACGCTCCAACAATGCCTCGGTGAGATCACGGGCAATCTGGTCGGCATCGTCCTCTTCCTCATGCTTTGGCAGCAGCGCCTTGGACTTGATATAGAGCAGGTTTGATGCAACCACCAAAAAATCACTGGACAGTTCCAAATCCATCTTATGCATCCGCTCGATATATTCAATATACTGGTCGGTGATGGCAATGAGCGAAATGGAACAGATATTGAGCTTATTCTTTTTTATCAGATGCTCCAGCAGGTCAAGCGGACCTTCAAATGACTGGAGATGAAAGGTTAGTTGCTCCATTTAAAACACCAATCCTACCAAAAATTGAATGAATATGAGCACCGCACGGGAAAGATATCCCAAAAACGGGATGCGGTTATTGAGCAAAATGAATGCAATAAATATCAGAGTGGAATAGCGTTCCAACTCATACATGCGATAACGGTAACGATAGGGCAAAATCTCTGCCAGTACCTTGGAACCATCCAACGGGGGAATGGGAATGAGATTAAACACCATAAGTCCCACATTGAGCACCATGACATACTGCACCACCTGATAAAGGAACACGGTGAGGGTATTTGCGGTTAAAAATCTGCCCATGGCGCCAAGGATAAATGCGAAAATGAGCGCGGTGATAAAATTGGCGAACGGCCCTGCCAATGACACCAAAATCACACCCTTGCGCTGATGCTTAAAGTTCATGGGGTTGATGGGCACCGGCTTTGCCCAGCCGAAATGGAAAAGAAGCAGACACAGGGTACCCACCGGGTCAAGGTGATCCATGGGATTTAAGCTGAGTCTTCCGCTATATTTTGCAGTGGGGTCGCCCATCTTATATGCGACAAGCCCATGTGCATATTCGTGCACGGTAAGCGCAATGACCAGTGCAGGAAGGCTGAGCAACAAGTCTAAAATCATCTGTTTGATGACAAACACACCCTTTTATATGAAATGATTAAAACACATCGTTTTGCATAACCTGTTCGTAGGTTTCTCTCTTGACAATGACCCGTGATGTTCCGTTCTTTACCAACACCACCGGCGGACGCGGAATGCGGTTATAATTGCTGGACATGGAGTAATTGTATGCGCCGGTGGACATGACTGCTAAAATATCACCCGGCACCATAGCGGGAAGGTTTGCATCACGGATGAGGATGTCACCCGACTCGCAGCACTTGCCACACACGGTTACCACATCGTCTACAGGGGCATTGGCACGATTTGCAAGCACCCCGTCATACTGTGCCTCATAGAGCAGGTAGCGTGGGTTATCGCCCATGCCGCCATCCACCGAGGCGTATTTGCGGATGTTTGGAATTTCTTTGACCGCACCCACTGTGTAGAGGGTGATGCCTGCGTCACCCACAATGGAGCGACCCGGCTCCATGAGGATGAAGGGGAATTCCAGTCCCTTTTCGGCGCAGGAAGTTTTGACCACCTCGGACACCGCCATCATGTACTGATGATAGGGTAAGGGCTTATCCTCTGCGGTGTATTGAATACCAAAGCCGCCGCCGAGGTTGAGTTCTTTGATTACAACGCCAAGTTTTTCTTTGATTTCACGGGCGAATTCCAGCATGACATCCGCCGCCAGCTTAAAGGGTTCCAAATCAAAAATTTGAGATCCGATATGGCAGTGAATGCCAATCAGGCGGATATGCTTGCAGGCACACGCCTGCTCCACCAAATGGAATGCCTCGTTGGTTTCCAGTGCCGCGCCGAATTTGGAATCAATCTGACCGGTGCTGATAAATTCGTGGGTATGTGCCTCCACGCCCGGTTTTAAGCGGAAGAGAATTTCGCTCACAGTGCCTCGGGAAGCACTGATTTCATCCAACATGGCAAGCTCGTAGGCATTGTCCACCACAATCCTGCCAACCCCTGCATCTACTGCCATTTCCAGTTCGGCACGGGTTTTATTGTTGCCATGAAAATAGATCTTTTTTGGGTCAAAGTCTGCTTTGAGTGCAGTGTAAAGCTCGCCGCCCGACACCACATCGGCGCCCAATCCCTCTTCATCGATGATGCGATAGAGCGCAGCGGTGCACAGTGCTTTACTGGCATAGAGCACCAAGCCGTTTCCGCCGTAAAATTCTTCTACGGCATTGCGGTAACGACGGGCATTGGCACGGATGCGCTCCTCATCCATGACATAGAGCGGTGTACCATATTGCTCTGCCAACTCCACGGTATCGCAACCACCAATTTCCAGATGGTTGCGTTCATTGATTTTCATATAATCCAAAAAAAACATGTGATCCTCCAAGTATTGTGTTACATTTTTCCTGCCTATTTGATGATGGCTCTCCTTTGTGCAGCTTTCAAAAATAAAGTTAGCGTAAAAAATCAAACTTTCTCTATATACTATTTTACCATATTTTTTTCAACCTGTCAATCAATGCCAACATACGCAAAAACCCGCCTTAATGGGCGGGAGAACTGCGTGATTGGTCTGGATGTTTCCGACTCGGACGAGGAATACATTACTGTTCTTCCTGCTCCGGCTCGGGCGGACAAAGTGCAAGCATGATATCGCGATACACCTCATTGGTATGATTGCGGACATAGTTTGCCATTTTCTTGGCACGTTCCACCTCGCCTGCGTATACCTCCAATTTGAGCAGGGGAACATGGTGTTCCACAATGGTGCAGGTGACGGTATACTCGGTTTCGTTGATGGGGTGATAATCCGCCGCGACCACATTTCCGGCGGTGTGTTTTTTATTGATCTCATTCACGGCGATATCGATTTTTTCGCGTACCGAATAAGGGATGCGCTCGGCAAAAAAGCCTGCCGTTTCCTCTCCCGAATCGGTGAGCGAATAGATGAGGTTGCCCTCCACCGTAAGCTCGGTAAGGTTGCCGCTCTCCGAAAGAGAACGCAGGTGCTCCTCCAACTCAAAATAATTGACCGCCGCAGAACGTGCGATGATATAATCGAGTAAGGTATATGTGGCGTTGACCCGCAGGGAGGAGATGACATACAAAATCATCAGTTTGATTTCCTGCTCGGTCGGCCGGTAACGAAAGTCCATGCTTCCATCCCCCTTGATGTAGTATATGCAGCCCGTCAGAATGAGGGCTTCCGTTTTTTTGATAGCAAAAAGGCGCGACTTTTCCGGTCACGCCTTGATCTTTTTTTGATTAGTCGATGATATAGGGTTTGAGCTCGCCGAGCAGCTGCTCGCAATCATCGGTATGGATTTCCACTTTGATGGGCTTGGTAAGATCCAGGCTGAAAATTCCCATGATAGATTTTGCGTCTACTACATAACGACCGCTGGTGAGATCAATCTCACAGTCGTATTTATTGACGATATTTACAAAATTTTTCACATCGTTGATGGAGCTGAGCATGATATTGAATGTTTTCATTTTTATTGCCTCCTTAAAAATTATTTCCAAAAATATCACTTTTATCATACATCTTTTTGCCGGTAAAGTCAATTTGTTTTTTTGGGGATTGATAAAATTTGTAAGTAGTGTATAATAAAGTAGAAGCAATTATGTTAAGGAGTTATAAACAATGATAAAACGGGTATCCTTCTGCACTTTGGGGTGCAAGGTCAATCAGTATGAAACCGAAGCAATGGCGCAGCTTTTCACCAATCGGGGGTATGAAATTGCCGACTTTTCGGACGTGTGTGATGTGTATGTGATTAACACTTGTACCGTGACCGGAACGGGGGACAAAAAATCCCGGCAGATGATTCGCCGGGCAAAGCACTTAAACCCCGACGCAATCATTGCGGTGGTGGGTTGCTATGCACAGGTAGCGCCCGAGCAGGTGGCGGCAATCGAAGGAGTGAATGTAATCTTAGGCACTCGGCACCGTGACCGCATTGTGGACATGGTGGAAGAGGCAAGCGACGGAAATACACTGACCGACGTGTCGGACATCCGCACACAGAAAGCATTTGAAGAGCTTACGGTAGAAAAATACAGTGAAAAAACACGGGCGTTTATCAAAATAGAGGACGGTTGCAATGCATTTTGTTCTTATTGTATCATCCCCTATGCACGGGGGCCGGTGCGTTCCAGACCAATCCATGATATTGTGCGCGAGGCAAAAACGTTGGCAGAAAACGGCTTTTCCGAGGTGGTGCTTACCGGCATTCATCTTGCCTCTTACGGCACGGATACAAAAGAACATTCCCTGATCGATGCAGTGCGGGCGGTACATGACATTGACGGCATTCGCCGCATTCGGTTGGGTTCGCTGGAACCACGCATCTTAACCGAGGAATTTATCCGTGCCATTCACGGGTTACCGAAGGTGTGTCCGCATTTTCATGTGTCGCTACAAAGCGGCTGCACCGACACCTTAAAACGGATGAATCGGCGTTACACCGCAGAGGAATACCGGGAAGGTGTGGAGCGACTGCGTAATATTTACCGTAATCCTGCCGTTACCACCGATATCATGTCGGGCTTTCCGGGGGAAACCGAGGAGGAATTTTCACAATCGTTGGAATTTCTCAAAGAAATTGCATTTGCCGAGGCGCATGTATTTGCCTATTCCAACAGAAAGGGCACCCGTGCCGACGTGATGCCGGAACAGGTACCCAAAAAAGTGCGTGAGGAACGGGCGGCATTGCTTTCCGGAGCGGCAGCAATAAGCCGTAATGATTACATCGGCTCGTTTGTAGGTGAGGTGTGCGAGGTGCTATTTGAACAGGAAATTGCCCCCGGAGTGTATGAGGGATATACTCGAAACTACATCCGTGTGCATGTGGAAAGCGACACCGATTTGAGTCACACCTACCAAAACGTTACCCTGACCAAAGCGGAAAACGGGTATGCAGTGGGAGAATTGGCGCGGTAAGGAGGATTATTTCTCTCTTTTTTCGATTTGCTCCCGGATAAAGGGCAATACCTGATTGGGTTTGATATCCAGTGCCAGGGCAAATTCGTCATAAATAAGGCGTTCTGCCTCATGCAAGAATTTTTCATCCACTGCATAGAGCTTTCTTCCTTTGGATTTTTGTTCCTGCCCATGCAGATAGATGGTTTTAATCAGGCGCATCAGTTCTTTCCGGTCGCCCTGTTCCAGTGCGATGCGATAGCATTCTCTGCGCTCATGCTCATTTGCAATCCACTTTGTTTCTTCTTCGGGCATGGATTGAATAATCTGGTGAATTTCCTCAGGCGAGAGCACCCGTTGCATTCTGCCGGTAAGCGACTGATTGTGCAGTGGCACATAGATGGTAGATTTTTCATGATGCACCGGCTCAAGTACATAGTAATCCAACGCAACACCGCCAAATTCTTTTTTGGTGATATCTATAATTTTACACACGCCATGCGTTCCGTAGCATATGGTGTCATTTACCTGAAACATACTCTGCCTCCTTGGAATGATGTGATAAATAGAAACAAAAACGTGTTGTCCGTTCTTTTTTCGGACGACACGTTTTTCTTTTGTTTCTGTAAATTTATTTTACCACAATTTTTTCGGAAAAACAAGCACACAAGCGCAAAGTTTGGTGATTATGTATCATAGAGAGCGGCTTATTTTTGTGGAAAAAGCGCATGGAATGGTGTGCAGGCTCATTCTAAGCCGTAACGTTCTTTGAGCATATCGTGGTATTCATGATGGGAACCGATTTGAACCCAATTGCTGTGGCGGCCTTCGCCAACCCAAATCCAATTATTATCATACACCTCATAATTCTCATTTCCCTTGTGATTCGGGTCTTTCAGCCAAGGATGGGTAGCGTTATCTATTTTCGTCCATTCACTGCCCCAATGCCCTTCTCCGGTTAACGGATTGATGGTATAAAATTCAATACTGTTGCCTCCGGTGGAAATCATACCCATATTAGCTCTCATATAGTCGCCGCACGCGCGGATTGCACTGGCATATGTATCTTCCTTTAATCCCAGATCGGGGGCAACGCCCTGTCCTTCGCCCAAAACACCGCTGGGGCCAAGCTCCAGTACTACCCGCGTGCCGTCTTCCTTAATGACAGTATCTCCTACCATGGCAACGCGATTTTTCCGTTCCTGCCCCTCATAGATGGTAATGGGTCCGTAGCTTGCGGGCTGTGCCGAAGCATTATACTCACTCTTTTTTATACCAATTGCATCAATCATACGTGCTATCACAGCTGCTGCCTCGGCACGGGTAAGGGAATCCTTTGGATTAAAAAATCCATTGTCATCCCCCAACAGCAAACCCTTGGCATAGGAATATACCACCTCATGAAAATAATAACCCATGATGTCATCCCAATCTTTAACTTCCGCAGCAATTCCGCGTTGATAGTCTTCCTCCGTTCCAAAAATGCCTGCCTCGTTGAGTCCCGCCATCAGCACAAATGCCATTTCCTCGCGTTTCATTGGATCATCCAAGGTGGCAGGCGGCAAATCCGGTTCCATAAACAGCTCCTGCTCCAACGCCAACAAATAGCTATTTGACCACCATTCGCTACCGGGTGTACCTTTTGCAGTTTTATCGGGATAGATTACCCGCATCACCACCGTTAAAAATTCTGCTTTGGTCATGGGTGCATCAGGCGAAAAGGTACCCACGCCATTTACCAACGGAGTAGTTCCCTTAAACAGCCCCCTTCTGGTCATTTTCATCACATTATCGTAATACCAGGTATCCTCAGGAACATCCGAAAAGGATTTGACCCATGTATCAGGATCTGGCTCATTTACTTTCACATCAATATTTTGTGAGTTGATCCAATCGTTGAGCGCGGTTTCCATCTCCTCCTCGGTCATACTCTCTTTGAACAAATCAGTTGGGATGCTATGTAAATTACCGTCTGTATCAGATATGCCCCCTGCAAACGAAAAATCTGCCGAAACAATCATGGGGCATATCAACAGTGCGATTAATATTCCTGCAATTATTTTTCTCATAGTGATCCTCCTGTGTGGATGAAATATATGCAACATTCTACCACAAGCCGGAGCATATCGTCAAGAGTATGTCGGGAGGAAAGGGTGTGAAAAAGACTGTTACGGGAAGATACGGCGCACACAAAAAGCGCACACCGAATGGTGTGCGCTTTATTATTTTACTTACTGATGATTTAAGGTATCCCACACGCCCCACAGGTACATACAACCCAGTGCACGATCATACAGACCATAGCCGGGACGGCAGTTTTCATCCCAGATGTGGCGTCCGTGATCAGGACGAACATAGCCGGTAAATCCGATATCGTGGTATGCTTTGACAATCTCTACGATATCTAGCGAGCCGTCGCACGCACGGTGGGAGGTTTCGATGAAATCGCCGTTATCAAAGCGTTTGATATTGCGGATATGTCCAAAGCAGATGCGGTCACCAAACTCCCGTACCAGAGCAGGAATATCGTTTTCACAGTTGGAACCGAGCGAGCCGGAGCAAAGGGTAAGTCCGTTTGCAGGGCTATCCACCAGCGAGAGCATACGTTTTAAGGTTTCGCGGTTGGTGATAATGCGGGGCAGACCGAAAATGGAGAATGCCGGGTCATCCTGATGGATGCCCATACGGATGCCCACCTCTTCACAAACCGGAATAACCGCTTTGAGGAAGTATTCGAGGTTATTCCACAAATCCTCATCGGTAACATCTTTATAGAGTTCGAAGAGTTTTTTCAGGTGTGCCAGACGTTCGGGCTCCCAACCTGGCATGGTAAGACCCTTACTGTCATTTTCGATTTCTTTTACAAACGCCATGGGGTCTACATTTTCAATCTTTGCCTTTTCGAAAAAGAGCGCAGTGGAGCCATCGGGCAGTTTGTGAAACAGTTCGGTGCGGGTCCAGTCAAACACCGGCATAAAGTTGTAGCAAACAACCTTTACCCCTGCCTTACCCAGTTTACGCAAGGTGTTCTGATACGCCTTAATATATCCGTCACGGCTGGGCAGACCGAGTTTGATATCCTCGTGCACATTTACACTTTCTACCACGTCGATATTCAGTCCATAGGATTCGACGTACTCTTTTACCTCCATGATGTCCTCTTCGCTCCACTCATCGCCCGCGGGCACATGGTGCAACGACCATACCACACCCGTTACACCGGGAATCTGACGAATTTTATCCAGTGTAATGGGGTCATCCTTACCGTACCAACGAAATGTCATCTGCATGTGTGATACCAACCTTTCTCATTTGGAATTTAATATGTCAAGCGCTGCTTTTGCCGCACTTTGTTCGGATTTTTTCTTGCTCTGCCCTTCGCCAGCGGCAATCACCTTGCCATCCAGCAACACCTGTGTCTGAAACAGTTTGTTGTGGTCGGGACCGGATTCTCCCACAAGATGATAGGACACGGTATGATTGCTCTGCTGGGCATATTCCTGCAAACGGGTTTTATAATCCTGCTCCATACCACCCTGATGTGCAGAATGTGCTGCCGCATCCGACAACCACCCCACCACCAACGGGCGAATAGAATCCATGCCGCCGTCCAGATAGATTGCGGCAATGACCGCCTCCATAGCATCTGCGAGAATGGAATCCCGTTCTCTGCCACCGTTTTTTTCCTCGCCTCTGCCCATGCGCAGATAATTACCCAAGTTCATACGACGGGCAAGCCGGGCAAGGGAATCTTCGCACACCACCGAAGCACGCAGCTTACTGAGTTCACCCTCGGGGGTATGGGAGAAGGTGTCAAACAAATGCTCTGCCATAATCATGCCCAGCACCGAATCGCCCAGAAATTCCAGACGTTCATTGGAGGAAACACCCGTTTCACGGCTTTCGTTAACAAAGGAGCTATGGGTGAGTGCGTGCAGAAGAAGGCTACGGTTTGCAAAGGTGTAACCCAGTGTTTGTTCCAGTTTTTGTATCTCCTTCATACTGCATCACTCCTGTATTTTGATTAATCTTCGTATTTTTTCAGTACGATGGTGGCGTTGTGACCGCCAAAGCCGAGCGAATTGGAAATGGCAACATTGACAGGTGCCTCCATGCCCCGGTTGGGCACATAGTCCAGATCACACTCGGGATCGGAGGTTTCATAGTGAATGGTGGCAGGAATAAACGAATCGGAAATGGACATTGCGCACACAATCGCCTCGACACCGCCTGCTGCACCAAGCATATGACCGGTCATGGATTTGGTGGAGCTTACTTTGAGCTTATATGCATGGTCACCAAACACCGTTTTGATTGCCCGGGTTTCAAATTTATCGTTATAGGGCGTGGAGGTGCCATGGGCATTGACATAGTCCACATCCTCGGGGGAAAGCCCTGCATCGGCAATTGCCTGCGCCATTGCTCTCGCACCGCCCTCTCCATCGGGGGCAGGAGCAGTGATGTGGTGCGCATCGTCTGTTGCACCATAGCCCACAACCTCAGCATAGATGGTGGCACCACGTTTCTTCGCGTGCTCCAGTTCTTCCATCACCAGAATACCTGCGCCCTCACCCATGACAAAACCATCACGGTTTACATCAAACGGACGGCAGGCTTTCTCGGGGTCTTCCACCGTGCTGAGTGCCTTCATGGAGCAAAAACCCGCAAGTGCCAGCGGGGTAATGACCGCCTCTGCACCACCGCTGATCATGATATCTGCCATGCCGCGGCGGATGACGTGAAATGCATCACCCACTGCATTGGTTCCGGATGCACATGCAGTGACCACACTCTCGTTGATTGCTTTTGCACCGGTCATGATAGCAACCTGTGCGGCGCCCATATTGGAAATCATCATGGGGATAAAGAAGGGGCTTATTCTGCCGGGGCCTTTCTCCAAAAGGGTTCTCTGCTGTGCCTCGAGGGTTTCCAGACCGCCCACACCCGAGCCAAGGATGACGCCCATGCGTTCTTTATCCACCTCATCAAGGTTTAAGCCGGAATGCTCTACTGCCATTTTTGCTGCCGCTACGGCATAGTGGGTATAGCGGTCCATACGGCGTGCTTCTTTTTTATCTACAAATTCGGTGACATCAAAATCTTTTACCTCACCTGCTACTTTGCAAGGGTAATCGGTAACGTCAAAGCGTGTTACCATGCCAATGCCGTTTACCCCTGCTTTGATATTGTTCCAAAAGGTTTCTAAATTATTTCCAACGGGCGATACCACGCCCATACCGGTAATTACAACTCGTCTCATCGGATTTTCCTCCTCACAAAAAACGGTGGTTTTCTCTATATCAATCAAATGCCGGCCGATTGCCATGCATGGGAATTATCAAATCATAAAAAACGGTAAAAAGCCCCCGCCAAGCCCGCGTTACTGCAGACCGACCGGGGCTTTTTTTTAGTTGTTGCCGTGCGCCTTGATATATTCTACTGCATTTCCGACGGTGCTGATTTTTTCTGCATCCTCTTCGGGAATCTCAATATCAAATTCTTCCTCCAGCGCCATGATCAACTCAACAATGTCGAGGGAATCGGCACCGAGGTTATCAATGAAGGAAGCTTCTAAAGTAACGTCCTCCTCCTCTACGCTCAGCTGCTCAACGATGATGTCGCGTACTTTTTCAAAAATCATGGTTTCACCCCCTTCCAAATGTGACTTTTTCAGTTTGATACTATCATATTACATAAGCAATCCGCCGTCAATATGCAAAATCTGCCCCGTAATGTAGTTTGCATACTCTGACGCCAAAAAAGCTACCGAATGCGCGATATTTTTCGCACTACCGAACTTTTTCAGCGGAATGCTCGCGAAATATGTCTGTTTTACTTCCTCGGGAAGCTTGTCGGTCATTGCCGACTCGATAAATCCGGGTGCCACTGCGTTGCAACGGATACCACGGGATGCAAGCTCTTTTGCAGTGGTTTTGGTAAGACCAATGAGTCCTGCCTTGGATGCCGAATAGTTTGCCTGACCTGCATTGCCCATCACGCCAACCACCGAGGTGATATTGATGATGGCGCCGCTACGCTGCTTCATCATGGGACGGGTAACCGCTTTGGTCATGAGAAATGCGCCTTTTAAGTTGATGTCCATGACATCATCCCAGTCCTGCTCGCTCATGCGAAGCATCAGACCATCCCTGGTGATGCCGGCGTTATTGACCAGAATATCAATGCTGCCAAAGGTTTCGGTTGCAGTTTTTACCACCATTTCGGCATCGGATGCATTGCGCACATCACCAAACACCGCTACCGCCTTACCGCCTGCCGCCTGAATGTCGGATGCGGTCTGCTCTGCCGCAGAACCAGGAATGTCGCACAGTACCACATTTGCCCCAAATTCTGCAAGGGTGTGGGCAATTTCTGCGCCGATACCCCGTGCGCCACCGGTTACAATGGCAGTTTTTCCAGAAAGATTCATGCGTTATTCCCCCTTTAATCCGGACAGAGTTGCCTCAAGTGATGCAACGTCCTCCACATTATATGCCTTTACCGTCTTATCCATTCGTTTCATAAAACCGCACAGTGTCTTGCCTGCACCCACCTCAATGATGGTGTCCACGCCATCGGCAATCATGCGTTTCATGGTTTCCTCCCAAAGCACCGAGCTGGTGACCTGACGGATGAGCATGGGTTTTACCTCATCTTGGGTCACATAGTCGGCGGTGACATTGGTGATAACCGGAACCGAAAGTGCGCCGACGATGATTTCATCCAACTCTTTGGCAAGATTTTCGCCTGCCTTTTCCAGCATGGAGCAATGGAAGGGAGCACTGACCGGCAATACCATAGCACGCTTTGCGCCTGCCTCTTTGGCAAGCTCGCACGCCTTTTCTACCGCCGCAATTTCTCCTGCCACGGTGGTCTGTCCGGGACAGTTGAAGTTTGCCGGCTCTACCGTGCCTACCGCAGATGCCTCATCACACACCTTGCGCACCGCATCTTCCGAAAGACCGAGGATTGCCGCCATGGTGCCCACGCCCAGTGGAACTGCCTCCTGCATATATCTGCCACGCTTCTGGATGAGTTTGACCGCCGTTTGAAAATCCAAGCCACCGGCAGCAACCAATGCACCGTATTCGCCAAGGCTCAAGCCTGCGGCGAGGTCTGGGGAAACCCCCTTTTCCTGCAACACCCGAAGCACTGCAACGCTCATGGTGAGCATGGCAACCTGGGTATTTTCGGTTTGCTTTAAGGTTTCTTCGTCACTGTCCCAAACCAGTTTTTTTACGTCCAGACCGAGTGCCTCGGACGCCTCATCAAATACGCGGTCTGCACAAGGATATGCCTGACACAGTTCCTTGCCCATGCCCACATACTGTGCGCCCTGACCCGGAAATACAAATGCAATTTTTCCCATACTCAACCCTCCAGTTTTTCGCTGATGTGACCCAAAACGGCAGGCAAGCCGCCCACAAGGTCTGCGATAATTTCGGCACACGGCTTGATGTTCGATACCATACCGGCAATCTGTCCTGCCATGACCGAGCCATTTACCACATCGCCCTCTACTGCGGCGATGCGCAAGCCGCCTGCGCCGTATTCCTCAAACTGCTCCACCGTGCAGTGTTCTGCCTCCAGTTTTTCAAAGCCTTTGGTGAGTTTATTTTTGAGGGAACGCACCGGATGACCGATGCCCCTGCCCGACACCACTGCGTCGCGGTCTTTGGCATTTTCCACTGCCTTTTTGTAATTTTCATGTACGGTACACTCGGTGGAGCAGATAAAGCGTGTGCCAATCTGCACACCCTCTGCGCCCAGTGCGAATGCCGCCGCAACACCACGGCTATCGGCAATTCCCCCTGCCGCAAGAACGGGGATGCTTACTGCATCCACCACCTGCGGTGTCAGTGCCATGGTGGTAAGCTCGCCAATGTGTCCACCCGATTCGGTGCCCTCGGCAATTACCCCGTCGGCGCCGTCTTTTTCCATCTTTTTCGCCAGTGCAACCGACGGCACAACCGGAAAAATCTTGACCCCTGCCTCTTTCAGTGCAGGAATATATTTTGCGGGGTTGCCCGCACCGGTGGTGATGGCGGCAAGTCCTTCCTCGCACACCACCTTCATGATTTCCTCCACATAAGGAGAAAGGAGCATGACATTAACACCAAACGGCTTGTTGGTAAGTGTTTTTGCCTTATGAATCTGCTCACGCACATAATCAGCAGGGGCACCGCCTGCGGCGATGATGCCAAAGCCGCCTGCATTGGATACCGCTGCGGCAAGCTCTGCGGTGGAAACCCACGCCATACCGCCCTGAAAAATGGGGTATTGGATGCCGAGCAAATCACAAATTCTTGATTTCATGGTAATGACCTCCGTTTTACTTACTCCACTCGATTGCCGCTGCCGCCCAGGTAAGACCTGCACCAAAGCCCACAATGGCAATCACATCACCCTTGGTAAATCTGCCCTGCTGATATGCCTGGCACATGGCAACCGGAATGGATGCACCCGACATATTGCCCACCTGATCCAGATTGACAAACAACCGCTCGGGAGCTACCTCCAACCGTTTACGCGCACCCTCGATGATACGCATATTTGCCTGATGGGGAATGAGGTGGTCGATATCTGCAGTGGTAAGTCCCGCCTTTTCCAGCACCTTTTTGGTGGCATTGGACATGATACGCACGGCAAATTTCATGACCTCACTGCCGTTCATCCACAAGCTGCGCCGTTTATGGGTTTGCGCTTTTTCCTCGCCGCACCACTTCGGGTCACGCAGACCATCACAATAGATTTTATCTGCGCCCGAGCAATCGGCACCATTTAATGTGGCAAGCACGCCGCCCTCGCCCTTGGAGGCGGTCAGTACCGCCGCACCTGCGCCGTCACCAAACAGAATACAGGTGGCACGGTCATTGTAATCGGTAATTTTGGAAAGGGTATCTGCACCGATGATAAGAATATTACGGTAAAATCCTGTGCGGATAAACTGGTCTGCCACAGACATTGCCGTTACAAATCCCGAGCACGCCACATTGATATCAAATGCGGCGGTTTTGGTTGCGCCGATGTTATTTCCAACCAGTGCCGCAACCGACGGAGAATGCATATCCGGCGAAACGGTTGCCACGATAATCAGGTCAATTTCCTCTGCACTCATGCCTGCATCTTCCAGTGCACGATTTGCCGCAACGGTTGCCAGATCCGAGGTAAACTCATCCTCCCGTGCGATGTGACGCTCTTTGATGCCGGTGCGTTGGGTAATCCATTCATCATTGGTTTCCACCATGCGTTCCATATCGGCATTGGTGTATACCTTTTCGGGCAGGTAGCTGCCCAACCCTGCGATTACGGTTTTCCATTCACTCATGGTCCATCACTCCTATCTGCGCAATACAGTCAACCACCTCGTCGAGGACATTGTTTTCAGCAAAGCGTTTGACCTTTTCTATGGTGTAATAAAATTCCTTGCTTTTGGAACTGCCATGGGTTTTGAATACCGGCTTTTTCACACCCAAAAGGGGTGCACCGCCGTATTCGGTATAATCCATCTTATCCTTAAACTCCCGGATGGAGCCCTTCATGGTGAGTGCCGCCAGTTTGGAAAAGAGATTTTTCATAAACATTCCTTTTATCTGCCGACCGAAATACAGACCCAGACCCTCATAGAGTTTTAATACCACATTGCCGGTAAAACCATCGGCAACCACAATATCTGCATCGGCATAGGGCAGTTCGCGCGCCTCCACATTACCGCAAAAATGCAGAGGAAGTTTTTGGAGCAGGGGGAATGTTTCCTTACGAAGTGCATCACCCTTGCCCTCTTCTGCGCCGTTATTGAGCAGATACACCTTTGGGCTTTCCACCCCCACCACACGGCGCACATAAGCATTTGCAAGAATCGCAAACTGTGCCAGATTGAGCGGTTTGCAGTTGGTGTTTGCCCCTGCGTCCAACAGCATGAACAGTCCGTCATTCTTAGGAAGAAAGGGTGCCAGTGCAGGGCGATCGATGCCTTTTAATCTGCCCACAATGAGGGTTGCCCCTGCAAGCAGTGCACCGGTATTTCCTGCCGATACAAAACCGTCGCCCTCGCCATCTTTGAGCATATGCAGCCCCACCACCATGGAGGCATTTTTCTTTCGGCGGATGGCGGTAACCGGGTCATCTGAATTATCAATCACCTCATCGGCATGTACGATGCGGATATTTTGTGTATTTTCATATCCGGAAAGTGCCTGGGAGAGGATTTGCTCATCCCCCACCAGGGTAACCGTTACATCAAAATCATTGGACGCCTCGACACAACCCTTTACCACCTCGGCTACGCCTTCGTCACCGCCGAATGCATCTACTATGATATTCATAGATTCTGTACCTCCTTTGCACGGGGGGCTACCAGTATAAATTTACCACGAAACATCTCGGTTTGCTCGTGCATGATTTTTACCCAGACAATATATTTGTTACCGGTTTTTCGTTTTACCTCTGCTTTTGCAATCAGGCGTACATTGGGAGGAACCGCTTTTTTGTATTTGATATTTGCAATACCGACCAGAGCCGCCTGCTCGTCGATTACGGCAATGGCAATGGTTTCTGCCATGGCATAGAGAAACTGACCTCGCACAATGCTACTGCCCTGAAATACCATGCCATTATCCGTTTCCAGCAGAGAGATGGCACTCTGGTTTGGGGTGATATCCAAAAGTTCTCCCACCATATCGCCACTTTGAATGGAGCGCACCTTCTGGTAGCTGGTCTGCGCAACCTCGCGGATACGGCTACGGTACTCGCCGATGCCGAGCTCCAGACGGTCCAGCCGCACGGTGGGAACACTTACCCCAAAGCGTGCTGCAATTTCTTCATCGGTTAAAAACGGGTCGGTGGATACCAGCTCGGTCAATGCGCTCTGCCGTTCGGTTTTACTCAGTCTTGCCATTGTTATCCCCTCCTAAACAATGCACCAAACACAAAACAGGTGCATAATTTGTCGAATTATGACCTGGTAATAATCCTTGGTGATAACAGTATAATATATCTCATTCCAAATTGCAATAGTTTTTTGTGATTTTTTAAAATAAGGATGTGGTGGGGAAATTTGACAAGAATACAATTTTCCATTGATGAGTGCAGCAGGCACCCATCAAATAAAAAAATTTGACAAGAAATTTTTTATGGTGTAATATAGAAAGGTATATATTATTAGTAGATTTTCAACTCTGAAAAGGAGCTTGATTACATGGCAAACGAACAATACGGAAACGAAAGCATATCCATGCTCAAGGGTGCCGACCGTGTGCGGTTGCGCCCCGCAGTTATCTTCGGTTCGGATGGAATCGAGGGTTGTGAACATGCAGTTTTTGAAATCCTGTCCAACTCCATTGACGAAGCGCGCGAGGGCTACGGCGATGTGATTGAGGTGACCCGTTATCTGGACAAATCCATTGAGGTTACCGACCACGGACGTGGTGTTCCCCTTGATTTTAACCCGGTGGAAAACCGCTACAACTGGGAGCTGGTATTCTGCGAGCTGTATGCCGGCGGCAAATACGGAAACAACGAGGGCGGCGAGTATGAATTTTCGCTGGGTTTAAACGGTCTGGGTGCGTGTGCAACCCAGTATTCGTCTGAGTTTATGGATGTTGAAGTGCATCGCGACGGATTCCGCTACTCCCTCCACTTTGAAAAGGGTGAAAACATAGGCGGATTGCAAAAAACAAAACACAAATACCCCCACACCATGACCAGAATCCGCTGGCGTCCCGACCTGGATGTATTTACCGACATTTCGGTGAGTGATGATTATTTCCACAATGTGCTCAAAAAGCAGGCAATTGTAAACAAAGGTCTGCTCTTCCAATACCGCAACGAAACCGAACCGGGACAGTTTAACCTGATTGAATACCGCTATGACAACGGCATCACCGACTATGTGGACGAGGTGGCAGCAGGCACCGCCATGACGGGCGTGAACTACCTCGAATGTGAGCGCCGGGGACGTGACCGCGAGGACAAGCCCGAATATAAAGTAAAACTTTCGGTGGCATTTGCCTTTTCCAACAAGGTGAATATGCTCGAATACTACCACAACTCCAGTTTCTTGGAGCATGGCGGCTCGCCCGACAAAGCGGTGAGCAACGCCTTTGTGTACACCATCGACCAATACTTAAAGCAAACCGGAAAGTATACCAAAAACGAATCCAAAATCAATTTTACCGATGTAAAAGACTGTCTGATTCTGGTTTCCAACTCCTTCTCCACCATGACCAGCTATGAAAACCAGACCAAAAAGGCTATCAACAACAAATTCATTGCCGATGCCATGATTGAGTTTTTGCGGCATGAGCTGGAATTGTATTTTATCGAAAACAAGGTGGAGGCAGACAAAATTGCCGACCAGGTGTTGGTGAACAAGCGCAGCCGTGAGCACGCCGAAAAGGCGCGTGTAAACATTGCCAAAAAGCTCTCGGGAACACTGGACGTGACCAACCGTATCCAGAAATTTGTGGATTGCCGTACCAAGGACCTTTCCCGTCGCGAGCTTTACATCGTGGAGGGTGACTCGGCATTGGGCTCGTGTAAACTGGGGCGTGACAGTGAATTTCAGGCAATCATGCCGGTGCGAGGTAAGATATTAAACTGTCTGAAAGCGGATTATGACAAGATTTTCAAAAGTGAAATCATCACCGACCTTTTGAAAGTTCTGGGTTGCGGTGTGGAGATTTCGTCCAAGCACAACAAAAACATCTCTTCATTTGATCTGGATAGCTTGCGTTGGAACAAGGTTATCATCTGTACCGACGCCGACGTGGACGGATTCCAAATACGAACCCTCATCCTGACCATGCTCTATCGGCTTACCCCTACCCTCATCACATCGGGCAAGGTGTTTATCGCCGAATCTCCGCTATTTGAAATTACCTGCAAGGACAAAACCTACTTTGCCTATACCGACAAGGAAAAGACGGATTTGGTGAAAAAGCTGGGCAACAAATGCCACATTCAGCGTTCCAAAGGTCTTGGTGAAAATGAACCGGAAATGATGTGGGAAACCACCATGAACCCCGAAACACGGCGGCTCATCGAGGTGACAAGCGAAGAGGCGTCCAGAGTTGCAGAGGTATTTGATATGCTTTTGGGCGATGACCTCAATGCGCGAAAAGGATACATTGCCGAAAATGGGCACAAGTATCTGGATATGCTGGATTTGAGTTGATTATATGGGAGTAATCCTTTTGAGTGCCGCCACGCTACACACGGCGTCGAAAACATGATATATTGAGAAAATAAGTGATATTCCGGAAAGGAAGAAATCTTTCTATGAACATCCAACAACGAATTACCGAAACATTAAAAGAAAACTATATGCCCTATGCGATGAGTGTGATCATTTCCCGTGCAATTCCAGAAATTGACGGGTTCAAGCCCTCTCACCGCAAGCTGCTCTACACCATGTACAAGATGAATCTGCTCTCGGGCAACCGCACCAAGTCGGCAAACGTGGTGGGTCAGACCATGAAATTAAACCCCCACGGCGATGCTGCCATCTATGAAACCATGGTGCGTCTGACCCGTGGTAACGATTCTCTGTTGCATCCGTTTGTGGACTCCAAGGGTAACTTTGCCAAGCACTATTCCCGTGATATGGCATATGCTGCAAGCCGTTACACCGAGGTAAAGCTGGACAAATTTTCGGCAGAAATTTTCCGTGACATCGACAAAAATACCGTTGATTTTGTGGACAACTATGACGGCTCACTCAAAGAGCCGACCCTTTTGCCGGTGTCCTTCCCCAACATTTTGGTCAATCCCAATCAGGGCATTGCGGTAGGTATGGCAAGCAACATCTGTTCGTTTAACCTCAAAGAGGTGTGCGACACCACCATTGCCTACCTGAAAAATCCGGACTGTGATTTATTCAAAACCCTGCTTGCGCCTGATTTTTCCACCGGCGGCGAATTGATTGCCAGCCGGGATGCGTTAAAATCGGTTTACGAAACAGGACGTGGCAGTTTTAAAGTACGCAGCCGTTACCGGGTGGACAAAAAGCAGTCCCTCATTGAGATATACGAAATCCCCTATTCCACCACGGCAGAGGCGATTATCGACAAAATCATCGAGCTGATTAAAGCAGGCAAAATCAAGGAAATTACCGACCTGCGCGATGAAACGGATTTGTCGGGCTTAAAGATTACCATTGATGTGAAAAAGAGTGCCGACCCAGAGCTTTTGATGAACAAGCTCTTTAAAATGACGCCGTTGGAGGACTCGTTCTCCTGCAACTTCAACGTGCTCATCGGTCAGACACCTCATGTACTTGGCGTGCGGGATATCCTGTATCACTGGACAAAATTCCGTATGGATTGCATTACCCGTCGCATCAAGTATGACATCAACAAAATGACCCACCGTCTGCATTTGCTGGAGGGTCTGAAAAAAATACTGCTGGACATTGACAAGGCGATTGCCATCATCCGCAACACCGAGAAGGAAGCGGATGTTATGCCAAACCTGATGAAAGGATTCGGGATTGACGAAATTCAGGCGGAATATGTTGCTGATATCAAACTTCGCAATTTAAACCGCGAATATATTTTGAACCGCATTGCCGATATTGAGGATCTGATTGCCGAAATCGACCGGTTGGAGGAGGTGCTCCGCGACGAGGCGAAGGTGAAGCAGATTATCATTGACGAGCTGAAAGAAATCGGCAAAAAGCATGGTTGCGACCGCCGCACCGGTATCATCAGCGAAGATGAGGTGACCGAGTTCCGTATGGAAGAAGTGGTGGAGGACTACAACCTGCGCATTTTCCTGACCGAGCAGGGATATCTGAAAAAAATCTCTGCCGTGTCGCTCCGGTCGAGTTCTACCCAGAAATTAAAGGACGAGGACACCATTGTGGTAGAGCAGGAATCTACCAACCGCGCAGAGTTGATTTTGTTTTCCGACCGTTGCAATGCATACAAAATCAAGTTAAACGACGTGCCCGACTGTAAGGCAAGCGAATGGGGACATTACCTGCCCAATCTCATTTCAATGGAAGATGGGGAACGAATTGTGTATGCTGCCGCAACCAACGATTATTCGGGACATATGCTATTCTTATTTGCAAACGGCAAGGGCGCAAGAGTGCCGCTTTCAGCATACGAAACCAAGACCAACCGCAAAAAGCTGGTTAATGCGTATTCGGGAAAATCACCCTTGGTGTGTGTGCGGTATCTGGCATCCGATATTGATATGGCGGCATACAGCTCGCTGGACAAGGTATTGGTATTTAACACCGGCGCGATTTCTGTGAAAACCACCAAGGATACCCAGGGTATTCAGGTGATGAACATGAAAAAGCAGAGCACCCTGTACAAGGTGGTGCCGTTGGAGGAGGCAGGGCTCACTGATCCCGACTACTACCGAACCAAGAATATTCCCGCGACGGGGTATTACCTCAAAGACGGGGACAGTGGAAATGAGCAGATTAGTTTGTTTTAATATGTGGTGTTTTTGAAATAAACACCACACGGGATTATCTCAAAGACGGGGATAGTGGGATTGAGCAGATTAGTTTGTTTTAAAACACATACAGTGCATACTTAACATATGCACTGTATTTTTTGTTTTTCCCTTCTTTTCCTTTTCCCAAGGGGACAACTATCCCCTTGGAGAACCCCTTTCTTTCGCTCTCACGAATTGGATAAATTGCACGTTCATTCCGCTCATATTTCCGCCGTGCAAACGGAAAACTCATTTCCGTTGCACTAAAAACGGTGCTCTGTTGTAATCGGGAAATAACCGCACCGTTTTTGCGGAAAGCCTCGCTCCATATCACTGCAACTTTGCGCCAATTCGCTCGAATGCGAAAGCGAAAAACAGAAATCAAAAGGAATTCCGTTTGAGGATAATGCAGTAAAAAGGGATATCACGGCCGTAATGGACTGTGATATCCCTTTTCGTTTTACGAATATTATATCTGTTCGAGTGCTTGCTTCAAATCAGCAATAATATCCTCCACATCCTCAATTCCGACAGAAAGCCTGATCAAATCCGGTGCAACGCCAGCTTCAATCAATTGTTCTTCGGTAAGCTGGCGGTGGGTATGGCTTGCCGGATGCAACAGGCAGGTCTTTGCGTCTGCCACATGAGTGACAATGCTGGCAAATTTTAAGCTATCCATAAATTTGATGGATGCCTCTCTGCCGCCCGCCACACCAAATGCCAACACGCCGCAAGTACCTTTGGGCATATATTTTTTTGCCAGGTCATGGTACTCATCGCCCTCCAAATCTGCGTAGTGTACCCAGGCAATTTTTTCCTGTGATTTCAAAAATTCAGCCACTGCCAATGCATTTTTGCAGTGCCGTTCCATTCTTACCGACAATGTTTCCAACCCTAGATTTAAGTAAAATGCATTCTGCGGTGCCTGGATGGAACCAAGGTCTCGCATCAGCTGCGCCGTTGCTTTGGTGATATACGCTCCCTTGCCGAACCGCTCTGCATAGGTAATTCCATGGTAAGAATCATCCGGCGTGGTAAGACCGGGGAATTTGTCTGCGTGCGCCATCCAGTCAAAATTACCGCTATCGACAATCGCACCGCCGACACCCACACCCTGACCATCCATATACTTGGTAGTAGAGTGGGTTACAATATCTGCGCCCCATTCAAAGGGACGGCAGTTGACGGGAGTGGCGAAGGTATTGTCCACAATGAACGGAACGCCGTGCGAATGTGCAAGGCGAGCAAATTTTTCAAAATCCAAAATACTGACGGTGGGGTTGGTAATGGTTTCGCCAAATACTGCTTTGGTGTTTGGTTTGAAATATTTTGCCAACTCTTCCTCGGGAAGGGTCTGGTCTACAAAGGTGCACTCAATACCCATTTTTTTCATGGTGACCGAAAACAGGTTATAGGTACCGCCGTAAATGGCAGACGAAGCAATAAAGTGGTCGCCCGACTCACAAATATTAAAAATCGCATAAAAATTTGCCGCCTGACCGGATGAAGTGAGCATCGCCGCAACGCCGCCCTCCATGGCGCAAATTTTTTCTGCCACCATATCGTTGGTCGGGTTTTGCAGGCGGGTATAAAAATAACCGGATGCTTCCAGATCAAACAGCTTTCCCATCTCATCGCTGGTATCATATTTAAAGGTAGTGCTCTGATATATCGGCAGTTGCCGCGGCTCGCCCTTTGCAGGTTTATAGCCCTCATGCAGACATTTGGTATCAATTTTCATGGTTTTTGCCTCCTTATTTGGTACGTTCTTTTTATTTTAACATAAAAAAACAGAAATGACAAGTCCGTTTGCCGAATTTGTCATTTCCGATTTGTAGAAGGTGTATCAATTTTATGATTCGCTTCTTTCGAATCCATCCTTGCCATAACGGACAAAGGATACAATTGTGGAAATGATGGTGAACGATTCACACAGTATCGCACCGAGGCTGAAATAGAAAATATCATATATCATCCATGCAGGCGACATGAAAAACAGCTGCGAATAGCGGATGTGTTTTCCATTTCCAAACCACATAAACACGCTCATTGCTACCAATGCGGCATATGGAATGGTGGCGATCACAATCTCGATCCAATTACCATCCAAAAGAAATAGGGAAAAGATATAACAGAAGGTATAGAGTGCAGCAACCAGTGCCAGTTTCCACACCTTTTTCCCGTTTTTGGAAAACAGAACGCCGCGAACAAAATTTACCAGACTGAAAAAACCGCCTGCGAAGGCTTGGATCATAATAAAATTGATTCCGAACGCAAGACTTCCCAGTCCCTGCATGAGGAAAAAAAACTTGTTTTTCTTGCACTGAAAAGACAATACCACCAGTACAAGTCCGATGATGCCAAACGCTTGTGCAATCCACTCTTTGAGGGTCATAAACCATTCTCCTTCTGTTGTTTTTCGGGGCGAAAATTGCCATACCCGTATGCTTCAACTCATTTTATCACAAACATCTCATGTGTGAAATATGATGTTTTATCAACAGAAAGTTTAAATAAAATATAGCATTTTGTAAATGAAAAAAGTTCACATTTTTATGTCTTTTTTCCATCTTTTTTATAACTTTTTTATGTGATTCGATATACATATGCCCTGCCACGTTTGCCGTCACGCACAATGCAACCGGTCTGGCAAAGCACCCGGATACCACGGGCAGCGACTTTTGGAGAAATGTGTGCCGCCTTGGAAAGTTCTTTTGCGGTAAACACCTCGGGCAGTTCTGCCGGAAGCAGGGCGGCGTAGTCTTGCGGACAAGTGAGGGTAAGCTCTCCTGCAAGTGCCGTAGGAACGCGGTTGCAACGGGTGGAACCGCGTTTTTTATCGTAGCTCCAACCATCCAGAAAACGGATTTCTTCCACATCCAAAAGCAATAATTTGATATGCAGGTGGGGATGAGAAAGCTGAGGACAGATACGATAAAGCTCATAAAAAGCATCCGAAAAAGTGCCGGTTTTGGGGCTTTTGCGTGCTTTGGAAATCTCGCCCGTTTGGGGATCAAGCCATTTGAGATGTTTGATATGCGGGATGGGATACACCACCGTTACCCTTCCTAGGGAAAGAAATGCGTCCAGCTTATCCCGAAGTCTGTCAAGGGAACGGGTCTGGATTTCCACAATGCCGTCCTCCCGTGCAATATCTGCCACATACCGCCCAACCGGGATTTCGTGATACCGCTCATCGGGTTCCAAATAATATTTGAGAGCAGCGTGCATGACTTTTTCGCTCAATCTGCCAATGCCGGTGCGCTCACGCGCATTATCATTGGCACGGGAAAGTGCGCGGTCAAACTGATTCGAATCCATTTCATTCCACCTCCGAAAAGCCGTACACCTTGGTGTAGAGAGTGTGTCTGATATATTCGAATTTTTGTTTGGTTACCCTGCCGCCGGTGGTCATGATACGCAGGGGAACGGGGGATTTTCCTTTTGAAATGGGCGGTTGAGTATACGGATAATCATTGAAAAAGAACCCGTTTCGCTCATAAAAGGCGATACGTCTTTTGCAAAGGTCATTCTCCGGTGGCTCCACCTCAAGGCAGACGGGATTTTGGGAAAGTGCAACCGCCTCAGAAAGCATTTTTGACCCCAGACCGCCATTTCGTTTTTGGGGAGAAACTGCAAAATGCTCAATGTAGCAAAGCCCCTCAAACTGCCACATGGCGATAAAGGCGCAGATGCTTCCCTGCTCTTTGCACACATACAGGCGATATTCGTCTTTTTCCAGCAACGCCCGTTGCTCGTGGTGGGGGCGGTATTCGTCGGCGGGAAAGCTCTGCTCCATAATAGCAAATACCGCGTCAAATTCCGAATGGGGTAATAATTCCAGCATGGGATTTCTCCTGTTTGGTTTATTCTTACCTTTAGTATATACATTCTGTCTTGTTTTTGCAAGGAAAACATACAAAAACAATCAGTTATGAAAGAAATGTAAATTTAACAAAAAAGGTGTTGTTATCTTGGCGAAAAGTTGGTATAATAGGAATAGTGGGTTTTTATGACCACATGACAACAGAGCAAAACACAATTACACAGGAAGGACGTGTTGATTGACATGATAAGAAAGCTTTTTGAGCGTATGTTTGGCGATTACAGCAGCCGCGAAATCAAACGGCTGATGCCCATCGTGGAACAGATTAACGCGCTCGAGCCGGAAATACAAGCCCTGACCGATGCACAGCTGCAGGCAAAAACACCTGAATTCAAGCAGCGGCTTGCGGCGGGGGAAACACTGGACGACATCCTGCCCGAGGCATTTGCCGTGGTGCGCGAGGCAAGCTACCGTGTACTGGGTATGCGTCACTTTGACGTGCAGCTTCTGGGCGGAATCGTACTCCATCAGGGGCGAATTGCCGAAATGAAAACGGGCGAAGGTAAGACTCTGGTTGCTACCCTGCCCTGTTACTTAAATGCACTCACCGGAAAGGGCGTGCATGTAATTACCGTAAACGATTACCTTGCCAAACGTGACAGTGAACAGATGGGGAAAATTCACCGTTTCTTAGGTCTTACGGTGGGTCTCATTACCCATGATGTGCCTGCAGATGAAAGAAGAAAGGCGTACAATGCAGACATCACCTACGGTACCAACAACGAATACGGCTTTGACTATCTGCGTGACAACATGGCAATCTACAAAGAACAGATTGTACAGCAAAAGGGACACAACTTTGCGGTGGTGGACGAGGTGGACTCCATCTTAATTGACGAAGCCCGTACACCGCTTATCATCTCGGGTATGGGGGATAAATCCACCGAGTTGTATGAAATTGCCGACCGGTTTGCACGCACACTCAAATGTGTGAAAAAGGTGGAGCTGGACGACAAGCAGTTTGACGATGAGATTGACGCAGACTATCTGGTGGATGAAAAGGCAAACACCGCAACCCTCACCGAGCGTGGTGTGAAAAAGGCAGAGGCGGCGTTTAACCTGGAAAATCTCTCCGACCCCGAAAATATGACCATCTCCCACCACATCAATCAGGCAATCAAGGCGCACGGCATCATGCACCGTGACAAGGATTATGTGGTAAAAGACGGCGAGGTTATCATTGTGGACGAATTTACCGGACGACTCATGTTTGGACGGCGTTACAATGACGGATTACATCAGGCAATCGAGGCAAAGGAACGGGTAAAGGTGGCACGGGAATCCAAAACGTTAGCAACCATTACCTTCCAGAATTTCTTCCGTTTATATACCAAGCTTTCGGGTATGACGGGTACCGCTGAAACCGAAGAAGCAGAATTTCAGGATATCTACAAGCTGGACGTGGTGGTCATCCCCACCAACAAGCCTATGATTCGCCATGACCACGGAGATGTGGTGTACAAAAATGAGGCGGGCAAATTCAATGCGGTAATCCGCCAGATTATCGAATGTCACCAAAAGGGGCAACCGGTATTGGTTGGTACGGTGACCATTGAAAAATCCGAGCTTTTGAGCAAGCTACTCAAAAAACAGGGCATTCCCCACGAGGTGCTCAACGCAAAATATCACGAAAAAGAGGCGGAAATTATCGCACAGGCCGGAAAACTTGGCGCAGTGACCATTTCCACCAACATGGCAGGCCGCGGAACCGATATCATGCTGGGCGGTAATGCGGAATTCCTTGCCAAGAAAGAAATGAAAAAACGTGGGTTTACGGATGAGATGCTGGTGGAGGCTACCGGCTTTTCCGAAACCGACGATGAGGAAATTTTAGAGGCGCGCGCCACATTCAAGCAGCTCTATGAGCAGTTTAAACCCGAAATCGACAAGGAGCATGAGCAGGTGGTGGAAGCAGGCGGCTTGTTTATCATTGGCACAGAACGGCACGAATCCCGTCGTATCGACAACCAGTTGCGCGGACGTTCGGGCCGTCAGGGTGATCCAGGTGAATCGCGGTTTTACATTTCGCTGGAAGATGACCTGATGCGGTTGTTTGGCTCGGAACGATTGGAACGCATGGTGGACGGCCTGGGACTTGCGGATGACGAGCCCATTACCCATCAGATGCTCACCGGCGCCATTGAAAATGCACAAAAACGTGTGGAAGGAAGAAACTTCCAGATCAGAAAGCACGTGCTCCAGTATGACGATGTGATGAACGTGCAGAGAAATACCATCTATTCCGAACGTCAGCGTGTGCTCAACGGGGAAAACTTACGCGATTCCATCTACAAGATGATTGATGAATTTGTGGATGCAACCATTGCCTCCTACACCGGCAGTGCCGATTATCCGGATGATTGGAATCTGGCAGGACTGACCGACTATGTGGAGAGCATCTATATGCCAAAGGGTGCGCTTACCTTTACCCGCGAGGAATTTGAACGGTTGACCCGTGACAAGCTGCGTGAGATATTATTGGAAACCGCACATGCGCGTTATGAGGAAAAAGAGGCAGAGTTTGGCGCAGAGGCATTTCGTGAAATCGAGCGCATTATCCTGCTCCAGGTGGTAGACCGCAAATGGATGGACCACATCGACAACATGGACCAGCTCCGTCAGGGCATTGGACTTCGTGCCTATGCGCAACGTGACCCGGTGATTGAATATAAAGAGGAAGGCTACAACATGTATGAGGAAATGCTCGGCGCAATCGGCGAGGATGTGATTAAATTCCTCTTCAATGTGCGTGCAGAACGCAAGATGGAACGCGAGGCGGTGGCACAGCCCACTGCAACCTCTCATGGTGACGGCACCTTGGAGAAAAAACCGGTGACCAAAGGAAACAAGGTGGGTCGCAACGATCCCTGCCCTTGCGGTTCGGGCAAGAAATACAAAAAATGCTGTGGTATGTATGCGGACGGGCAGACCCCGACCGAATAATATAACAATAAAAATTTTAACAAAGAGGGTGATTTGATGCTGTTGGAAGATTACAAGTCCGAGCTGGGCGGTATGGAAAAAAGTATCATGGATCTGAGGGATTCACTTTGACATCGCCGGCAAAGAGGAACGCATAGCAAAGCTGGAAGAACAGGCTGCTGCCGATGGTTTTTGGGATGACATGGACGCTGCGCAAAAGATTTTGCAGCAGACCAAAAATTTGAAGGACAAGGTGGAACGTTACAATTCCCTGCAGGGTCTTTACGAGGACACGGGGGTGTTGATTGAAATGGCAATGATGGAAGAGGACGATTCCTCCGAGGAGGAGATTGCCACATCCATCAAGCAAATCCGCGAAACGCTCGAAACCATGACATTGGAAACTCTGCTTTCGGGTGATTATGACAAAAACAACGCCATTGTTACCCTGCACGCAGGGGCAGGCGGTACCGAAGCACAGGATTGGGTGGAAATGCTGCTGCGTATGTTTACCCGTTGGGGTGAACGACAGGGATTTTCGGTGGAAACGCTTGACTTTCTGCCCGGCGACGAGGCAGGTGTGAAGAGTGCAACCATTCTGCTCACCGGAGAAAATGCCTATGGATATCTCAAGAGCGAAAAGGGCGTGCACCGTCTGGTGCGCATCTCTCCCTTTGACGCATCGGGCAGACGCCACACCTCATTTGCATCGGTGGAGGTTATGCCCGAAATCAATGATGACATTGAAATCAACATCAATCCGGAGGATTTGAAGGTGGACACCTATCGTGCCAGCGGTGCGGGCGGACAGCACATCAACAAGACCGACTCGGCAATCCGTATTACCCATCTGCCCACCGGTGTGGTGGTTTCCTGCCAGACCGAACGGTCGCAGCACAAAAACCGTGATACGGCAATGAAAATGCTCAAATCCAAGCTGGTGGAAATCGCCGAGCGGGAGCACATGGAAAAAATCGAGGACATCAAGGGTGTACAGAAGGAAATTGCATGGGGCAGTCAGATACGCTCGTATGTGTTCCAGCCCTACACCTTGGTAAAAGATCACCGCACCGGATTTGAAATGGGCAACATCGGTGCCGTGATGGACGGCGATCTGGACGGATTTATTACCGAATATCTCAAACAGAGCAGTTTGGGAACACTCAAAGAATAATAGCAAAGGAAAGGAACGTATGATGATGAAATTCAAACACGCACTTTCTGCACTGGCACTTGCCGGTGTGATGGCAGTATCGCTCGGCGCACAGGCAAGCGGCAACTGGGAGCAGGTGGATGTACTGCGCAATGACATTGCTGTGGAGGTGGAGGGAAACTTTATCTCTGCCGACAATTTTCTCTACAACGACACCACATACCTGCCCATCCGTGTGGTAGGCGAAATGCTGGGTATGGAGGTAACCTATGATGAGGCAGAAAACAAAGCGATTCTGATAACCCCCGAAGCCGAAAAGGAAGTACCTGCCACCAACCGCAGTTCCCGTACGGTTGGCTCATGGGAAAAGGTGGACGTACTGCGCAATGATATTGCGGTGGAGGTAAACGGTGCTACCGTTTCTGCCGACAATTTCCTCTACAATGACACTACATATCTGCCCATCCGTGCGGTGGGTGAAATGCTTGGCATGGACGTGGAGTACAACGAAAAGACCAACACAGCCATCCTTTACACCAATTATCAGACAAAATTTGAAGGTGAAGCAGTGGGCACGGTAAACGGCATGGAAGTGCCGAGTGGAATGGTGGAAGCATACATGAATGCAATGCGGGTACAAAACGCAGAGCTTGATCCTACCGAGGAAGAACTGCTTACCAATGCGCGCAAGGCGATTACCTCTGCTCTGCTACTGAGCAATGAGGCAAAAAATCGTGGATTCCGCGTGGACAAACAATTTGAACAGGCTTACAACAATCTGGTTTATTTTGCGGCAAGTCTGAACGGCGGCATGGATGCATTCTATCAGAAGATGGAAGAGTCCGGCTATTCCCCCGAATTTTACAAGCACGGCAGAGAGATGATGGAAGCCGAGGCATTTTTGCAGCAGGCGGTGGCAAGAGAAATTACCACTGCTGATTTGCAGGAAGCGTATGAGGCGGACAAGGAATTTTACAAATTTGACGGCGCACGGGTAAAACACATCCTCATCAAGACAGTGGATGACACCAATGCTCCCCTGCCCGATGCGGAGCAAAAGGCAGCAAAGACGCTTGCCGACAAGGTTTACAAGTTGGCTACTGCAAAAGATGCCGATTTTGATGCGTTGATTGCCGAGTACAACGAGGACCCCGGCATGATAAACAATCCGGAAGGGTATTATGTTGCCTCGGAAAACAGCGGGTATGTTGCCGAATTTGAGGAGGCTTCCCTCGCACTCAAAGCAGGTCAAGTAAGCAAGCCGGTAAAAACCACTTACGGATATCACATCATCCGCTGCGAGGACAGACCCGAATATCTGCCCATAGACAGCTCTTATGTGGATTCCCATCTGCGCAGCACACTGAGCGCACGCAAGCTCAATGCACTTCTGATGCTTTTAGAGCAGACCGCAGTGGTGGAATGGAACTGAAATCGAAAATAAAAACAACCCATCTCAAAACGAGGTGGGTTGTTTTTTGATACGAAAAATCCCTGCCGAAAAAACGACAGGGATGATAAACCTTATTTGTTGAGCTTGAGTTCTTCCAGACAATCCTGACAAATGTTTTTGTCTTTATAACTCACCACATTTTTTGCATTTCCGCAGAATACGCACGACGGTTCGTACTTTTTCAAGATGATCGTGTTGCCCTCCACATAAATCTCCAGTGCGTCCTTAATGGCAATTTCCAGCGTTCTGCGCAATTCGATCGGAAGTACGATTCTGCCAAGCTCGTCGACCTTCCTCACGATACCGGTTGATTTCATCATTCGCTTGTTCCTCCTCACAAGAGATAAAATTGTTGTAGCCTCATTTTACCATATTTCGACAATAAGGTCAATGCCTCAAACAAAATTGTCACATTTTTTTAATAACGGATATACTCTCTGATGCGTTTTACGGGATTATCGAAAAAGAAAATGCGAACCACCAGATAGGCAATGCCCACCCCCGATGCAAGTGCAAGGAAAAAACCCAGTTTTTTTGCCGTGCGGCGCAACACCACACCGCACAAAAGTCCCGTGACAAATGCAGTAAGCTGCATTACCAACCAGTCAATGGGGTGAAACCCTTTTACCCGACGCATAACAAATGTGCCGGTTTCCTTAGCCTGTGCTACACCTTGTTCGCAATAGGATCTTACATCATACATGGTAATTCCTCCTCCGGTTTTTATCAAAACATTCCGTCAAAAAAGGTCATCTGGCTGCTTTCGGGCAAGTTGCCCAGTGCACCCGAACGGCGCATGGTTTCAATGACCGTTTTATTTGCCTTGGACCGCTGGATGATATCCGCGATAGAAGTAAAGGGTTCCTGCTCACGCGCCTCCACAATAGATTGCGCCGCACTCGAGCCTAACCCTGAAATGGCATTAAGCGGCGGAATGAGTGCACCATTTTCTATCTGGAATTTGGTGGCGTGGCTCTTGAAAATATCGATGGGTAGAAATTCAATGCCGCGTGCATACATTTCGTTGCACACCTCCAAGATGGTGAGCACACCTTTTTCCTTTGCGGTGATATCATTGCCCTTTGCCTCATACATACGAATGGCATCCTGTACCTTTTGTCTGCCCTGTGCCATCAGTTCTGCATCAAAATCGTCTGCACGAACCGTGAAATAGGTGGCATAAAATTCGTGAGGACGATGCACCTTGAACCACGCAATACGGTATGCCATGGTGACGTATGCCACTGCGTGCGCCTTGGGGAACATATACTGTATCTTTTTACAAGAGCCGATGTACCACTCGGGAACATTGTTTTCCCGCATGGTTTGCTCCCAATCTTCTTTCAAGCCCTTGCCCTTACGGACACTTTCCATGATGGTAAATGCCAGTTTTGCCTCGACACCCATCTGGATGAGATAGAGCATGATATCGTCACGGGTACAGATGGCATTTTTCAGGGTGGTTTTGCCTGCACGGATGAGCTCCTGTGCGTTGCCCGTCCACACATCAGTACCGTGGGACAAACCCGAAATACGCACCAACTCGGAAAAGGTGGTGGGCTTGGTATCTACCAGCATTTGCCGTACAAATCGTGTGCCAAATTCAGGCACGGCATAGGTACCCACCTCACTATTGATATCCTCGGCAGTTACTCCCAACGCCTCGGTGGAACCGAACAGACTCATGGTTTCGGGATCGCCAAAGGGAATTTTTTTAGCGTCCAGGCCGGTTAAATCCTCCAGCATACGGATTACGGTCGGGTCGTCATGACCAAGCAGGTCAAGTTTTAACAGTTTACCCGAAATGGAGTGGTAATCAAAGTGGGTGGTGATGATGCCACTGGTTTTATCATCCGCCGGATGCTGGATGGGACAAAATTCGTGGATATCACGGGTTCTGGGAACAATCATAACACCGCCCGGATGCTGACCGGTGGTGCGTTTTACGCCGGTACATCCACGCACCAGACGGGAAATCTCGGCATTGGACACATATTGCCCTCTGTCTTCAAAATAGTTTTTTACATAACCAAATGCAGTGCGCTCGGCAATGGTGCCGATGGTACCTGCGCGGAACACATGTCCTTCGCCAAACAGTTCTTCGGTATATTTATGCGCTACCGGTTGGTAGTCGCCCGAAAAGTTTAAGTCGATATCTGGCTCTTTTCCACCGCCAAAGCCCAGGAAGGTTTCAAACGGAATATCGTGACCATCCTTTTTCATGGGAGTACCACAATCGGGGCACACTTTATCTTCCATGTCAAATCCACAACCTACCGAGCCGTCCAGAATAAAATCACTGCGTTTGCAATTGGGGCAGGAATAGTGCGGCGGGAGGGAGTTTACCTCGGTGATGCCGGACAAAAATGCCACAAAAGAGGAGCCAACCGAACCACGGGAGCCAACCAGATAGCCATCTGAAAGGGATTTGGAAACCAGTTTTTGTGCAATGATATAGAGCACCGAATAGCCATTATCAATGATGGAGGAAAGCTCTACGTCGATGCGGTCGCGCACCAGCTCTGGAAGCTCCTCACCGTAAATCTCCCGCGCCTTACCATAGGTCATATTGCGCAAATCGTCATCCGAGCCTTCGATGATGGGTGGTGCGGTTTCGTCGGGAACCGGGATGAGCTCGTCTATCATATCGGCAATTTTATTGGTGTTTTCAATAACCACCTCGCGGGCAAGCTCCTCGCCCAGATAGTCAAACTCGGCAAGCATTTCCTCGGTGGTACGAAGGTAAAGAGGTGCCTGATTATCTGCATCAGCAAATTTTTGTCCTGCCATGAGGATTCTGCGGAACACCTCATCCGAAGGATTCAAAAAGTGTACGTCGCAGGTTGCCACGGTGGGTTTATTGTTTCGTTTGCCGAAATCAATGATCATTTTATTGATGTATTTTAAATCCTCCTGACTCGCAACCGAGCCGTTTTCAATGAGGAACTGATTGTTGCCGAGCGGTTGGATTTCCAGATAGTCATAAAATTTGATGATTTTATTGATTTCATTGTAATTGACATTTTTGGGGTTTTCCAAAATGGCACGGTACAGCTCACCCGCCTCACATGCCGAGCCGATAATCAGACCCTCGCGGTGTTGCTCAATCAGGCTCTTGGGCATACGGGGACGTTTATAAAAATAATCCAGATGGGATTTGGAAATGATTTCGTAGAGATTGCGCAGTCCCGTGTAATTTTGCACCAGAATAATGGCATGATAGGTGCGCTGATTTTTGATGTCTACCTCTCCTGCCAGTGCGGTATTGAGATGGAGAAGGTTATCTGCGCCACGCTCTTTTGCCATGTTCATCAATCGCACAAACACCTGTGCGGTTGCCGCCGCATCATCGGTGGCACGGTGATGGTTTTCCAGCGAAACCTCAAAATGCTTGCACAGGGTATCCAGTTTATGGTTTTTGGTGTCCTTGACCAAAGCTCTTGCCAGCTCAAGGGTATCCACATAGCAAAATTCAAACGGCATACCGGCATCATTTGCCGCCGCACGAATAAACGAAGTATCAAACCCTGCATTGTGCGCCACCAGGGGCGCATCGCCGATAAATTCATAAAAGTCGGGCAACACCGCATCAATGCCGGGTGCATCCGCAACCATAGCATCGGTAATGCCGGTAAGCTCTACGATTTTTGCCGGAATGGAGCGACCGGGATTGACAAAGGTGGAAAACCGATCCACCTCTACTCCACCCGATACCTTGATTGCACCAATTTCGGTGATGGAATCATTGACGGGGGAAAGTCCGGTGGTTTCGATATCAAAGACCACAAATTCGCCGTCCATGGGGTAATCCTTTGCATTGATGGTTGCCGGTACGCTATCGCTGACCAGATAACATTCCACACCATAGATGACCTTGATACCGCTATCCTTTGCAGCTTTTGCGGCATCGGGAAACGCCTGAACATTGCCGTGGTCGGTTACTGCCACCGCCTTATGACCCCAACGGGCAGCGGTTTTGACCAGATCCTTTACATTTGCCATGCCATCCATGGCAGACATCTGGGTGTGCATGTGCAATTCCACACGTTTTTCCTCGGCATGATCCTCACGGAGTACCTTTTTATCGGGGGAAATGTCATTTACCATAAACACGTTTTCCCGTGCAAAGGTATCGTACTGGATTCTGCCACGCAGTTTTATGTATGCCCCGTCCTTGATATTCTCTTTGACCGAGGGGAATTTTTTCTTATCTACAAATGCTTTGCAGGAATAGGAATTGGTCTGGTCGGAAATGCAGAAGGTGAGAAGTATTTTACCCGATTTTAGCTCGCGGGTATCGATATCAAACATCTCGCCATGCACACACACCTGCCCCATATCCTCGCTGATGTTGCGCAATTCAACCAAATCGCCGGTGACGGGTTTTCCTAAAATGGCACCATCGGTACCTGCAGGTTCGGATTTTTCCTCTTTTTTTGCCGGCACATCAGGGATTTCCACCGCAAGGGCTGCCGCCATTTCCTGTTGCATTTCACTCAAAGCATTTTCTGCGCTTTCGTCAATGAGTTCCACTGTGATGGTATCACCCAGTTGGGTATTGACTAATCTTGCCAGCAACGCGGAGATATTGCGGTCTTCCAGCATCTGTGTGCCGTACTTACAATAGATGCGCATTACCCCATCTGCATAGGTTGAGCGGCTATCGGCAAACAAATGTCGCACGCCGGGGACAATGGCATTGACATAAAACACCAGATTCTCATAATAAACACCCACATCCACCTCATCGATGGTGAGGTCGGCGTATTTTACCTTGATGATCAGTTCATTGAGGTTATATTTTTCTGCCGCCGCACGTTTGAATTCCTCAATGGGCAGGTAAGAAATGAGCGTATCCGAAAAGATGGTAAGCTCCATTTTGCGTGCCTGTGCGTTGGCATTTACATCATAAATACGCACCCCCTCCAGCTCTGCCGGAACGGGTACGCCTTTAAATATTTCATCCAATGTCAGATTGGTCGGTGACATATGCTCCTCCGTATCTTCTTACAAAAACATTTGTTAGGAAAATTGTTCAATCGCTTCTTTTAAGGCATCAAACAATTCTGCCTCGGGCACCTTGCGAATGATTTCTCCTTTTTGAAACAACAGACCACAACCATCGCCGCCAGCAATACCGATATCCGCCTCGCGCGCTTCGCCGGGACCGTTGACTGCACAGCCCATGACTGCAACCGTGATATCTTTATCCACCGTGGTAAGATATTCCTCCACCCGTTTTGCCAGGTCGATGAGTCCGATGGCGGTACGGGCGCAGGTGGGACAGGAAACCATCCGTGCGCCGCCTGTGCGCAAGTTGAGAGATTTTAAAATTTCGCGTGCGGTGGTTACCTCGTGAACCGGGTCATCGGTTAGGGAAACCCGGATGGTATCGCCGATGCCGTCTGCAAGCAAGGTGCCAAGACCCACTGCAGATTTTACGGTGCCCGAAAACCGGGTGCCTGCTTCTGTTACCCCAAGGTGCAGGGGGTAGTCTGCTTTTTGATGCATCAGGCGGTATGCGGCAATGGTGCGGGGCACATCGGATGCTTTGAGGGACACCACGATATCTGAAAAACCGCATTGTTCCAGCATGGCGGTATGGCGCAGGGCACTTTCCACCATCGCCTCGGGGGTGGGACCGCCATATTTTTTGAGCAAATCCGCCTCCAGCGAGCCGCCATTTACCCCCACACGGATGGGGATATGGCGTTGTTTTGCCACGGCGGCAACTGCCTGCACTCTATCCTCGCCGCCGATATTGCCGGGGTTTAAGCGGATTTTATCTGCACCATGCTCCATGGCGGAAATCGCCAGTCGATAATCGAAATGGATATCTGCAACCAGTGGAATATGAATGTCACGTTTGATATCCGCAATGGCACGGGCACTCTCCTCATCGGGAACAGCAACACGCACAATATCGCACCCTGCCTGTTCCAGCAAGAGAATCTGCTTGACAGTTTCGGGCACATCTTTGGTTTTGGTATTGGTCATGGATTGAATGGTGACGGGACTTCCGCCGCCGATCATTTTTTCTCCGATTTTGAATTTTTTCGTCATAAAATAAACCACCATTTGTTTTAATATACGCACATATTCATTCTAACACATTTTGTGGGCATGTACAAGTTAAAAACGAAAAACACATCAACAAAACCGTCTGTTTTTTATTTCGTCACCGCTTTGACAATCATCTTCATAAACGGTTCCAATGCAATCATAACCACCACTTTGATTGCCGCCATGATTCCGGTTGTAGGGATTCTGGTGATAAAAAGCGGCAAAAAGTTGCCACCATAATACAATTCCGAGAGAAAATATGTGCGGATGAAAAGATTGACTGCGAGTTGCAACGCCACGCATACAAGCGTGCGCACTACAAAAGAAAGCTTGGTAAATCCCTCTCCGGTACCACGATACAGGAAAAGGCCAAACAAAAATCCATTCAAAAACTCCAAAACGGTAAATATGGGCACAAATGCGCCGGTTGGATTTGCCACAAAGGAAATCACATCCGCAAGTGCTGCAACCGTGCCCGAAATATATGGCCCAAAAATTACCCCGGCTACATACACCGAAATAAAGCTGAAATTAAACTTGGCAAAATCACCTATCCGCAAAAAGCCCGACACATAGGACAAGATGAGGGTGATTGCCACCAACATTGCCGCAACACACAAATCCTTTACACTGAGTTTTTTCAAGGTTAACGCATTTTTGAACATAAAAAATCCCCTTCCTTAATTGTAAGCAGGGGCTGTCACAAACCAACATATTACTATGTAACTGTGTAACAGCGGATGAAGCATGGCACCGCAAGCCGCAAAGGCTTTTCGTTCAAAGACTCTACTCCCATTCTTTGACACTTAACGCGCCATACCTGCTCTGCATTTCCTTTATTATACTGCCGGATGTTTCCATTGTCAAGCAGGGGAAAACACAAATTGTTACATGAATTGTTACAAAAAATGTCACATTGTTTTATTTTTTACTCGCTCTCACGCCATCTCTGTAACAAAATAACAGATTTTTTCACAATTTTTGTACAACATATATAAATATAACCTATTATTCTATGCAGGTTATCAAAAAATATGAAAGAATTGTTAAAAAAGTTTGACAAAATTAATTTTTTCGGGTATAATGATACCATAAGGTCATTACATAAGCAAAGACCTGTATTTTAAAAAAACAGGAGGAGCGCATGAATTATTTCAAAAAAGGCATCATCACCATGATTGCAGCTTTGGGTGCTTCCGCACTCTTTTCCATATCCGCATTTGCGGCAGATACCGGTTATGTTACCACCGAGGTGCTCAATGTACGTTCGGCGGCAACCACAAATAGTTCGGTGGTTACTCAGGTTTCCATGGGCAGCGCCGTTTCCATCATCGGCTACACTCCCGGTTGGTATGAAATCAACTATAACGGCAAAAGCGCATTTGTTTCGGAAGATTATGTCCGTGTAGGCGGCGCAGATGTGAGCCGTAATGGCGGCGACCGTTCCAAGGGACAGCGCGTGGTGGATATTGCACGGCAGTACATCGGCACCCCCTATCGTTATGGCGGAATGTCCCCTGCAGGATTTGATTGCTCGGGTTTGGTAAAATACTGCTACTCCCAGATGGGTATCAATTTAAATCGCACCGCGGCATCCCAGACAGGCAACGGCTATGCCGTTTCCAAAAGTGAACTGGTACCCGGCGATATCGTATTTTTTGTTACCGGCGGCGGTGGAATCAGCCACTCTGGTATCTATGTGGGCGACGGCATGATGATTCACTCTCCCAAGCCGGGACGCTCGGTGGAAATGGTCACCATCAACAGCGGCTACTATGCAAACACTTATTCGTGTGCCCGCCGCATTTTCTAACAATTTCAAAAGGAGCAGGCGTTGCGTGATGCGGCGTCTGTTTTTTTGTGCGAAAAAACGAAAGGAAAGTTGTATAGAAGATGAAAGGGAGTACATGGAACAAGTGTTTTCACAAAATGTGCAGCAATGCAGGAACACTTGGGGCACATATCTCATATACTGTGGTAGAACGGCTTTTTAAAATGCACGGTATATCCGCCCACGCGACGCCATACTATTTTAATATGAAACAATTCCGGCAGGCTATATATCCGTGAAACGAGGAGGATATTATGGAAAAGGATTTGCTCCAAACATTGCTCTCGGCAGACCATGAAAACCAAACCGCTAAGCTGGTACAACAAATCAATCAAAACAACATCCGTGACAACATTGCCCGGGTGGATAAAGAAGCGGCACTGCGTGCACTGGAAAAACTCAACCTCGGTGACATGGCAGACAAACTGCGCAAAACCTCAACCGACGATATGATGCGAGCCCTGGCGGAAAATCCGCAAGTGCTCGACAAGCTCAAACAACTGTTTCAATAACCGGAAGGGAGAATCCGAAATGGATGACAACATGATGGATAAAGTGAAACAACTGCTGGACGACCCAGATACCATGCAAACACTTTCCCAAATGATTGGGGAGCTGGGAGGTGGTCAGGCGAGCGGATTGGCTACCCAAAATGACAGCGACACCGCAAACCAGATGGAAATGATGTCCAAGGTAAAATCGGTGATGGAACGCATGAATTCCGGTCCGGACCCACGCATCAACCTGCTCACTGCATTAAAACCATACATGCGTCAGGGACGTGCCGCGCACATGGATAAGGCAATCCGGATGCTGCAAATGACACGGATGACCTCAATATTAAAGGACCTGACCTAAGGAGGCATACCATGTACAGACGCTATTATGATGGTTATAACACCTACCCGAACAATCAACCGCCAAAACCCAAGGCAGAAAACGGCGAGGTTGTGGTTCCACAAACGGTGGAAAGTTCCGGGCAGGATATACAGGCTGACGATTGCGTTGCAGCGGCGGCAGTACATACTGCCGGGCGCAATGGAACGGGATTATCTGACATTTTTGGAAGACTGGAGCCGGATGATATCCTGCTTATCGGGGTAATTGTCCTCCTGCTTCTTGATTCGGCAAATGACACCCTGCTGATTGCAGTGCTGGCGGTGGTTCTGATTGCCGGTTGGTTGGATTAACCCGTATCAAACAAAAACCTTTCTTTCTCGACCTCAGAGAAACGAAAGGTTTTTTTATATTACAATCAAACGGCGGCGAATACATATTTTTTACCATACAGGGAAAAGTAATGCTATCACTTTTGAGAGGATGGCAACCAACATGAATGAACATACATCTTCCACACCGCAATACAACAATGCGAAGTTATGGCAAATTGGGCTTTTTTCCCTCAACAACGCCGCCACCAATCTGGCAATGTTTTTGATGATGCAATATGCCTACTTTACGCAAAATGTATTGGGTCTGGCGGCAGTAGTGGTGGGAGCAATCGCCACTGCAACTCGTATTTTTGACGGAGTTACCGACCCTATCATCGGCTATTTTGTGGATAAAACCGACGGGAAATTCGGGCGATTCCGCCCCTTTATGCTCATTGGCAACCTGATTATCATCGGGTGTATTCTGGCAATCTTTCATACTCCCCTATCCCTGTCCACAACCGGTCGTTATATCTATACCACCACATTGTATTTTCTGTATATCATCGGCTACACCTGCCAGACCATCTGTACCAAGGCAGGGCAGGCGGTTTTGACCAACAACCCAAAGCAACGCCCCATCTTTTCCGGATTTGACGGAACGCTGACCCAATTGGCAAGCATGTTGGTACCGCTGCTCATTACCACCATTTTAGCAAATGCCTATTCGGTGGGAGAATTTGCACCTGACAGAGGACTCATCAATCCCGCCCTGTGGCGCACCGCTGCCCGTATTATCTGTGGCATTTCCTTTGTGTTTACCCTGCTTGCCATTGTGGGAATCTCGCAAAAGGATCGCCCAGAATACTATCAATCATTACAGGGGACACACATTCGTTTCAGGGATTACCTGGACATTATCTCCCACAACCGCCCCATCCAGATGCTCATCACTTCTGCGGCGGCAGACAAGCTGGGACAACTGCTCATGACAGGTGTGACCACCTATCTATTTGCAAATCTGCTATTGGACGTTACCCTGCAAGGTGTTTTCTCGTCAGTGGTGGTTGTGCCACTCATTGCGTTATCCATCGGCGGCGTGTTTATTGCGCGGCGGTTGGGACTGAAAAAGACTTTTCTCATTGGTTCGTGGGGATCGTTGATTGCCCTTGCGATTATGTTTATCCTACGTCCCGACCCCAACACACCATGGATTTTCCTGGGAGTATATTTGGTGCAAAAATGCATTGCCGGCATGGGAAATGCCGCTGTTATCCCCATGATTGCCGATTGTACCGACTACGAAACCTATCGTTCGGGGAGATTTGTTCCCAGTATGATGGGCACCATGTTTTCGTTTGTGGATAAAATTATTTCCTCTGCATCCACGCTGATTGTGGGCATTGCACTTTCCTCTGCAGGGGTGGGAAATACCGTCATCACCCCCAACCAACCGGTGAATGAGCGCTTTAATCTGGCAATTCTCATCTGTTTTTGCATCATTCCCATTGTAGGGCACATCATTTCGCTAACTGCGATGCACTTTTATCGTCTGGGTCGCACCGAAATGGAAGGGATTCAGGCAGAGCTTGCAAAGCGAAGGGAAAAGAAAGTGGATACTGCGGAGATTCCCGCAGAAATGGAGTGATTTTTTATATTTGTTTTTTTATGAAAACAAATATGGAAGTGTTGGCACTGCAGAGATTCCCGCAGAAATGGAGTAATAATGTGTAAAGAAAGGAAGATTTCATGGTTCGACTCAAAGAACGTCCGTTTTATCTGGATGACAAACAAATCGAATGGGTAAACAACACCATCGCAAGCATGAGTGACGAGGAAAAGGTGGGACAGCTCTTTATTCACCTTACCCCTTCCCGCGATCCCGATTATCTCAAAAACATCCTCGATCGCTATCACATTGGCGGATTGCGTTATGTGAATGCACCGGCTGAGGAAATTCAGGAGCAAAACCGTTTTGTGCAACAAAACAGCAAAATTCCCCTGCTCATTGCCTCTAACTGCGAAATGGGCGGATCGGGCGGAATGAGCGACGGCACCTATGTGGCAAGTGCCGCACAGTGCGGTGCCTCCTGCACCAAACAAACCGCCTATGACGCAGGATTTGTGAGTGGTGTGGAGGCAGAGGCAATTGGTTGCAACTGGAATTTTGCGCCGGTAACCGACATTTTCTTTAACTGGCGAAATACCATCATCAACACCCGTGCCTATTCCAACGACCCGTCCGAGGTTATCGCCCTGGCAAAGGAATTTATGCGAGGACTCCGGCAGAGTAATGTTGCTCCATGTGCAAAGCACTTTCCGGGTGACGGAACCGAGGAACGTGACCAACACCTGTTGATGGGAATCAATGATTTAAGCGAAGAAGTGTGGCAATCCACCTATGGTGCGGTATATCGCGCCATGATTGAAGATGACCTGATGAGCATCATGGTGGGGCACATCTGTCAACCTGCATTGACACAAAAATACAACCCGCAAGTATCCGACCGCGACCTGTTGCCTGCCACCCTCTCCCCCGAACTTTTGCAGGGGGTATTGCGAGGTGAGTTGGGATTTAACGGGGTGATTGTGACCGATGCCAGCCACATGAACGGTCTGTGGCAACATTTCCCCCGTCGGGAGCAGGTACCCCGTGCCATTGCTGCAGGGTGTGATATGTTTTTATTTTTCAATGACCCTGACGAGGATTTCGGATTTATGATGGAGGGTTACAAAAAAGGAATCATCACCGAAGAGCGGATGCACGACGCACTCTCCCGTATCCTGGGAATGAAGGCGGCTTTGGGCTTGCCTGCGCTTGCCGAAAAAAATGCGCTTGTACCACAAAAAGATGCACTCTCCCGTGTGGGATGCGACAAGCATCTTTCCCTTGCAGCAAAGGCGGCGGAGGATGCCATTACCCTGGTAAAGGATACCGACCACAATCTTCCCATTACCCCCCAAACACACAAGCGCATCCGCTTATATTATCTGATGGGAGAAAAAGGTGGGCTCATCGGGGCAACCGATGCGGCGCGGGAAATCATTCAGGAAGAGTTGGAGCGAGCAGGGTTTGAGGTGACATTAAACGACGGCACCTCGCGCGAAAAGGGTTCTACCATGCAATATGACGACGAGGTGGATGCAGCTTTGGTGTTTGCCGATATTTCGGGATATGCACGGGAAAACACCAAACGAATCATCTGGGCGACCCACCAATCCAACGAGGTGCCATGGTATACCACCCATGTGCCTACGGTATTTGTATCTCTCAATTTTACCACACATCTGCATGATGTACCCATGGTACGCACCTATATCAACGCATATGGAAATACCCGTGAAATCATACGGCAGGTAATCCAAAAAATTATGGGAAAGAGTGAATTTCACGGTCACAGTAACGAAACGGTGTGGTGCGGAAAATGGGATACCAGACTATAGAAAAAAGACTTTCCCTTTCGGGGAAAGTCTTTTCTTTAACTCCTGCGGTATTCGGGAACCAGTTTGGTAAGTGCGCGCAACATTTTATCGGTATCACCGATTTTTGCCGCGATATACATCTCTTCCAACTGCTGCCCCATGGCAGAATTCTGATTGGTTTTTGGTTTTGCACAGAAAATACGTTGGTGAGAGGTTTGCTTAAAATCCTCACCGACCGAACATACTTCTTCGTGTAGTTTCTCTCCGGGGCGAAGCCCGGTTTCTACAATGGAAACATCCCTATTCAGGCGAAGTCCGGACATTTCAATCATGCGTACAGCGACATCGTAGATACAAACCGGTGCACCCATATCGAGCGCAAAAACCTCACCACCCTGCGCAATCGCTCCTGCTTGTAGGACCAGCCCAACCGCCTCGGGCACCGTCATGAAATAACGGGTTGCCTGCCGATCTGTTACCGTAACCGGACCGCCCGATGCAATCTGCCGTTCAAAAAGTGGTACAACAGAGCCGTTGCTTCCCAAAACATTGCCAAACCGCACCGAAGTGCAGATGGTCTGACAGTTTGCATCATACTCCTGTACCAGCATTTCGCAAAGACGCTTGGTTGCCCCCATCACCGAGGTGGGGTTGACTGCCTTATCGGTGGATATGAGCACAAATTTTTGTGTGCCCATTTCCACTGCGCACTGTAATACATTTTGCGTGCCCATAACGTTATTCTTTACCGCCTCCTCCGGGTTGTGCTCCATGAGCGGAACGTGCTTGTGCGCCGCGGCATGAAACACCAGTTCGGGGCGATAGGTAGCAAACACGCACCGCAATCTCGGAAGATCGCGGATGGTGGCGATTTCCACTGCAATATTGGAACAGGAGGTGTCCTGGCGCAATTCGTGGTACAAATCATATGCGCCATTTTCATAATTATCCAGTATCACCAGGCAACGGGGGGACAGACGGGCAAGCTGGCGACACAGCTCCGAGCCGATGGAACCGCCGCCACCGGTTACCAGAACGGTTTTTCCACTGATATATCCACGCAGTACGCCGGTATCCACCCGAACAGGCGGACGCCCCAAAAGTTTCTCAGGAGAAATATCAGGTATCGTGTTTTTGTTTTTAAAAAAATCCATATTATCACCTCTATCCGGTACATCATACCACATTTTTCTTTGATTTGCAATCGGTTGGACAAAAAAACACCGCCCACTTTTGGTGGACGGTGTTTGGCGTGTGCAATTTTAATCGCAGCAGCACTCATCTGCGATGCGCTCTGCCGCGCCGATGCCATCAAAATGGTCGCGCTCGGGCGGGAAGAATTCATCCACAGGGAAACGAAGTTTTTCAAACAGATCACAGGGGTTACTGTCGGTGGAGGCAATGCATTCATTCTCGGGGATGCAGAAATCAATCACCGGAATGCGCAACTGAACCTCACGTTCCAGACGGACAATGGTAAACAGACCCACTGTAACGTATACCTGCTTACAATCGCTGTTATCTACCAGGATGTCATCAAACACCTTGCAAACACACTCGGGCACCGAGTTGACATCACACTCGCCGCAGCAACAGCAACATTCGCTGGGTTCTACCAGTTTTGCCGCCAGGCAGATGGGGTCAACCACCTCAACCTGTGCTTTGGGCAGGTTGGTCTTTTGCCACATCTGGGTGTCCACATCGTCAAACTTATAGCGCGCGGTGAATACCTTGGCATTGCCCTCCGAACCAAACAGGATAACCTTTTTATCGAAGGTTGCAAGTCCTTCCACCGTGGTGGGACGTCCGATACCGCAGAATACGTCCAGGGTAATACGGAAGAAGAATTTCAAATCCACCGTGTAATACCCCTTATTGAACGGTACCGGCTCTACATCGGTATACACCCAGATGATTTCGCTTTTTCTGCACTTGACATTGATGGCACGGTCCACAATCTGCTGTCCCGTTTCGGTCAGGTACACTCTGATGTTTTCAATGCATTCTTTGTCCCGGCAGGAGTCATACACCTTATTGGTCTGTATGCAAACACCGTCCGAGCCACGTCCGCTGCCGCCGTTGCATGGGTTGCAGCCGTTGGAAGTTCTGTCGCTCATACTGATTACCTCCTAAAAATATCGCTTACTTCCATTAACATCATATGATACGGGTGAGGTAATTGTGAACGGCAGCAAGCAAAAAACGGATTTGAGTCTTTGCCCAAATCCATTTTTGATTATAAATATCTTATTTATTGTCTCCTGAATGGCTGCCGAAACTGCAGAAAAAGACGCCTTTAATCACGCTTTATTAACAGAACTGCATATCCTGATTTTTTCTTTGCAAAGCTTTGCTACCTCGGCTCTTGCTTGACCCATATACTTTTTAGGATCAATTACATCCACATCCTCAAGCACGCGTCTGACTCCCTTTGTTGCGGCTGCACGAAGCTCGGTTGCAAAATTAACCTTACACATACCAAGCGAAATTGCCTTTTTCACACTTTCATCCGGTATACCAGAACCGCCGTGAAGAACAAGTGGCACCTCGGTTAACATTGCGATTTTTTTAATTCTGTCAAAATCGAGTTTTGGCTCACCCTTATAAAATCCGTGCACCGTGCCAATTGCAACTGCAAGCATGTCCACCTTTGTTTTCTCAACAAATTCCTGCGCCTGTACAGGATCTGTGTATATGGTTTCACACTCTTCCAAATTATCCTCCTTACCGCCCAAGGTTCCCAATTCTGCCTCCACCGTTACTCCCATCGGTCTAGCCGTTTCTACAACCTTACGTGAAATGGCAATATTATCCTCAAACGACATGTTTGACCCGTCAAACATAACCGACGAATACCCCGCTCTTATTGCCTGCATTACATCCCCGAAAACCGGACAGTGATCAAGATGCAGTGCAATAGGAACAGGGGAGTTTTTGGCCATTGCATACACCATCGCATACGCCTGGTCTGCAGTAAGATATTTTACAGTGGGTGGTGTTGTCTGAATAATAACGGGCGACTTTTCTTCTTCCGCAGCCAAAATAATGGCTTGCACCATTTCCAGATTCTCTGCATTAAATGCAGGAACTGCATACCGTCCCGCCAGCGCTTTTTTTACCAGTTCAACACTTGATACATACATCACTTTTCCCCCGTCCGCATGATCTCTTTTACCGCTTCTATGCTAATTTTTCCCTCCATAGGCCCAAAAGCCGCCGTATTCAATGCCGCCGCCGCACTTGCCTGTCCGGCACTTTCCACAATTGTCTTTCCGTCGCAAAGTCCGCACAAAAATGCCGCGTCAAACGAATCGCCTGCACCGGTTGCGTCAACTGCCTCAACCTGATAAGTGCCCATTTCAAAATAATCATCGCGTGTAAATATTTTACAGCCCTTTGCACCGTTTTTGAGTGCTATTATTTCAAGATTTTCATTTTCAAAACAAGCTTTGACAGCATCCGCAACCGTATCCTTGCCGCTGATGGTCAAAAGTTCGGAAACACCAGGAAGCAATACATTTGCAACCGACATTACTTCCTTCGTTAATTGTACATTTCCCAAAAGTTCTGGTCTTATATTCGGGTCAAAGCTGACCTTTGCCCCCTTGCACTTAAACAACCTCATAGATTTTATAATTTCATTTCCAAACGCCGCATTTGACATAAGGGAACATCCCATAACATGAAAATAGCTCGCCTCCGGTATGCTTTCCTCATCTGGACATTTTGCCATTCCCGCCGCCGAATCGCCGATATGGTAGATGAATTTTCTTGAACCATCATCAAAATATGTAACAAATGCACAGCCAGTGGACGCCGCCTCTGTCCGCATAATATGGCTGCAATCGACCCCATCCTTTTCAAGTCGTTCCATCAGGCATTTCCCAAAATCATCATTACCCACACCGCCTATGATTCCGGCGCGGTGTCCCATTCTTGCAACTGTATCTGCAAAAATGGCAGGCGCACCACTCGGGAAAGGTCCTAAAAACACACCCGGCCTATCAAGGGGCGCATTTTCGGTATTTCGCATTATCTCAACAATGATCTCTCCCATCGTCCAAATCATATGTTACCTCCAAAGGTGCTTTTAAGAAATTGAAGCGATTTTTTGATGTCTTCATCCATTTTTTCGGCAGTAGTACCGCCCGACAAATCTCTCCACACCTTAATATCCTCGCCTACTTTTCCTCCCATCGTAACAAACGGCTCCATAACAACGCCCTTCGCAAAACCAATTTCATTTAACGCCGCACCGATTTCCTTCCACGGCAAATGCCCCTCTCCGGGCAATTTCCTGTTTCCTTCGCCGACATGAACGTGACCAAGATATGATCCGGCCGTTCTAATTGCCTTGGCCAAATTATCCTCCTCGATATTCATATGGAATGTATCAAGTAAAAGCTTTACGCTATCGCAGTCGACATCCTTGCAGTACCTTACACCCTCCTCAGCAGTATTTAATATATGTGTTTCATACCGGTTTACAACCTCTAGGCAATAGTCGATCCCTAATGCCGAAGCAATCTTACCCAGACGTTTTACACTCTCAACTCCCCTGCTCCATGCAGCATCCTTGTCAAGGTCGGTAAAGTCGTTCGGCCAATAGGTATACATTACCCCGACAATCGCCCTCGAATCTAGCCTATCCATTTTTTTCATGATATCGCTTAAAAATTTGATTCCCGCCTCTCTAACATGCTTATCGGATGATGCCACATCATATTTCTTTGCAGGACCTATGTTTGAGGTGATTTCTATCCCCAAGCCTTTTGATATGGCTTTTAATTCGTCCACCTCGGCATCTGTCATGGCAAGCAAATCGCCTGCTGATATTTCAAGAATATCGAACCCAATATCTGAAACTTTTTTTGCAAAATACTTGTAATCCCCTGTCCACTCGCGTGTCCAATATGCATACAACGTTCCGAATTTCATCTTGATCCCTTCCCTTCTGTTAAAAACTTTAAGCTACACCGAATTTTCTTATTCAACTTATTTATACATTGAAATTTACCTGTTTACAATACATCATTGTTGTCAATTATTTGCATAATTGTTGCTTTTTTTGGACATACATGGTATAATTAAATCCATCGATAAATCAAAGGAGTTTCGCTATGCGCAAGGAGTTTTTCAATACAAAAAAACACAATCTTGATTTGTACATGATCAACTGCGGATATGAAGATTGCTGTACAAATTTTGTTTGCGTTCCTCACATCAGAAGATATCATCTTATCCACTATGTAACAAAAGGAACGGGATATTACGAGGCAAACGGGCAAAAACATTTTATAAAAGAGGGAGATATTTTTGTCATCTATCCGGACGATCTTATCACATACTATTCTCCTGATGTAAATAATACATGGTCATTTTGCTGGATTGGTTTTTCGGGAAAAAAAGCATCAGAATATCTTAAAATGGCAGGAATAACCGGATACACAAGATCCATTAAAGGCAGAGAATTCCCTCTTATTATTTCAAGTTGCTTAAATTATATTGATGAAAACAAGAACAACATCTCACAGTTAAAGCTTAATTCCTATATTCTTGACGGTCTTTTTGCATTATCTAAAGTCCCATCCTCCGCTTCCCTTTCACCTGTTGAGCAGGTAGATAAAGGCATCCGCTATATAGAATACAATTACATGAATGCAATAACCGCCAAAGATGTATCCGCATATTTGTCCCTTGAACGCACTTATTTTTACAGAATATTTAAAAAATACACCGGCTCGTCGCCTGAGCAATACATTATAAAATACAGAATACGAAAGTCAACCGAGCTTATCAAGCTCGAAAAGTATTCCGTAACCGAAATCGCAAAATTTGTCGGAATAAAGGATGTTTATTACTTTTCAAGATTATTCAAAAAGGTATTGGGCGTTTCGCCGACACAATACAAGAAATTGCACTAATGTTGCTTTTTTCTTGCACAATTGTTGCTTGGCTTGTGGCATACTCGCTTTTTCTCCTTTCGTTTTCCACCCATTTTCCTTCTTGTTATTTTTATGAACAAAAACTGAATGTGGACAAAAAAAGACTCCCGAACCGAAATTCGGAAGTCTTTAATATTAGATTAAAAAACTTGCAATTTTCTTATTTGTTCATTGCTTCCTGAACTGCAACAGCAACAGCAACGGTCATACCAACCATGGGGTTGTTACCTGCGCCGATGAGACCCATCATTTCAACGTGAGCAGGAACGGAAGAAGAACCTGCAAACTGAGCGTCGCTATGCATTCTGCCCATGGTGTCGGTCATGCCGTAGGAAGCAGGACCTGCAGCCATGTTATCGGGATGCAGGGTACGTCCGGTACCGCCGCCCGAAGCAACAGAGAAGTATTTCTTACCCTGCAGTACGCACTCTTTTTTGTAGGTGCCTGCAACGGGATGCTGGAAGCGAGTGGGGTTGGTGGAGTTACCGGTGATGGAGACGTCCACACCCTCCAAGTGCATGATTGCAACACCCTCACGAACATCGTCTGCACCATAGCAACGTACCTTGGAACGCTCGCCGTCCGAGTATGCAACCTCACGAACAACCTCTACCTTACCGGTAGCATAGTCAAACTGGGTCTGCACATAGGTAAAGCCATTGATACGGGAGATAATCTGTGCCGCATCCTTGCCCAGACCATTGAGGATAACCTTGAGGGGTTCTTTACGAACTTTGTTTGCAGTGCGTGCAATACCGATTGCACCCTCTGCTGCTGCAAAGGATTCGTGACCTGCCAGGAATGCAAAACACTTGGTTTCCTCGCGGAGCAACATTGCACCCAGGTTACCGTGACCCAGACCAACCTTACGGTCGTCTGCAACAGAACCGTCGATGCAGAATGCCTGCAAGCCTTCACCGATTACCTCGGCAGCGTCGGCAGCGGTTTTGCAACCACGTTTGATTGCGATTGCTGCGCCTACCACATATGCCCAAGCAGCATTTTCAAAGCAGATGGGCTGGATATCTTTTGTAATCTGATACGGGTCAATGCCCTTTTCATCGCAGATGGCCTTTGCCTCATCAATGGAGGAAATGCCGTTTGCATTCAGAACTTTATTGATATTGTCTATTCTTCTTTCATAGCTTTCAAACAATGCCATTTTCTTATCCTCCTTGATTGATTATTCTTCTCTGGGGTCGATGAGTTTCTTTGCATCGCCCACACGGCCATAGGAACCGCTTGCCTTCTGCAGAGCTTCGTTTGCGTCCATGCCTTTTTTGATCATTTCCATCATCTTGCCCATATGTACAAACTCGTAGCCGATGATTTCGTCGTTGTTATCCACAGCAACCTTGGTTACATAGCCCTCTGCCATTTCCAGGTAACGGGGACCTTTTGCCAATGTACCGTACATGGTACCAACCTGGCTACGCAGGCCCTTGCCCAGGTCTTCCAGACCTGCGCCAACCGGCAGACCACCCTCGGAGAATGCAGTCTGGGTACGGCCGTACACAATCTGCAGGAACAGCTCACGCATTGCGGTGTTGATGGCATCGCACACCAGGTCGGTGTTGAGCGCTTCCAAAATGGTTTTGCCCGGCAGGATTTCGGATGCCATAGCAGCCGAGTGGGTCATGCCCGAGCAACCGATGGTTTCCACCAGAGCCTCCTGAATGATACCGTCTTTGACATTGAGGGTCAGTTTGCATGCACCCTGCTGCGGTGCACACCAACCGATACCGTGAGTCAAACCGGAAACGTCCTTAATTTCTTTGGACTTTACCCATTTACCCTCTTCGGGGATGGGTGCGGGACCATGATTCGGGCCCTTTTTAAGAACACACATATTTTCTACTTCTGCACTGTAAATCATACTGTACCCCTTTCTGACTTGATTTAATCTGTGTAACGCACAAAAATTCCACATTGTTTTTATTGTACCAAAAAATGCCCGGTTATTCAATACATTTTTTCAAATTGTTGTATTTTGTCTAAACCCGACGGGTGTGATTGTGATTTTTTTGACACAAACAAAAACAACGCAGGGGAAATTTCCTGCGTTGTTTGGAGCATTCTCAATCACCAAAGCAGATGCCAATGTTCTTTGCAAACTGCACCAGTTCGCTATCGGGGTCTACATTCTTGGTTTTCTGTCCAATGACATTTTCGAGGGAATCATAGCTCATGGCATTGCCCTTTAGGGTAACCATATTGCCAAACTTGCCCTCCATGGCAAGGTCTACGGCGTACGAGCCATAACGGGTGGACAGAATACGGTCAAACGCCGTGGGGGTGCCGCCGCGCTGGAGATGACCCAGGATGGTGGCACGGGATTCCAGACCGCACCGCTGTTCCAGTTGCTCGGCAACCACATTGCCGATACCGCCCAGACGAATGGGATCGGGACTGCCTTCTACCACCTTGCTTACCACCACTTCGCCATCCTTGGGTTTTGCGCCCTCGCTGACAACCACCACCGAGAACTGCTTGCCCATTTCCTTGCGTTTTTCGATTGCCTGGGCAACCTTATCGATATCGTAGGGGATTTCGGGGATGAGGATAGCATCTGCACCGCCTGCGATGCCTGCGTGCAAGCCAATCCAACCTGCATAGCGACCCATAACCTCTAGCACCATAATGCGGTGGTGGGAAGATGCGGTGGTGTGCAAACGGTCGAGTGCCTCGGTTGCCACACCCACTGCGGTATCAAAGCCAAAAGTGGTATCGGTGGAGGCAAGGTCATTGTCGATGGTTTTGGGAACGCCAATCACATTCACACCCATGCGGGAGAAATCTCTGCCGCTGGTAAGGGTTCCGTCACCGCCCACGATAAAGAGTGCGTCAATGCCAAATTTTTCAAGGTTTTCCACGCCAACGTGCGCCACATTTTTGTGTACGGTTTTTCCGTTTTCCTCAAACGGATAGTCAAACAGATTGTCCTTATTGGAAGAAAACAGCATGGTGCCTCCCACCGGCAGGATGCCCGAAATGGAATCCAAATCCAGCGGAATGATGTCACCCAGATACAGACCACGGTAGCCATTTCGCACACCGTATACTTCCAGCCCGTATTTGAGAATTGCCGTGCGCGTTACTGCGCGGATAACAGGGTTGAGTCCGGGGCAGTCTCCACCACCGGTCAGGATTGCAATGCGTTTGATTTGTTTGCTCATCATGTACCTCCGTCTGATTTTTTGTTTTTTCACACAGGTATGTTGTTTAAATAAATTACCAGGTCTGCATCTCCCGCCTCGCGATCCAGCACAGGCGCACTGACCTCCGAGCCGTTGAGCACGATTCTGTCTACCGTATTGCCCCATCCTTTGAGTGCGATGCGGATATGTTGGGTTCCGATGACCAGATTGTCTATGGTTGCATCGGCAAGCGATTCAGGCAGGCATGGTTTAAAATAGATGACGTCTTCCTCGATATGCATCCCGAATACACCATACAATAGAGCCGCAATATATGCCGTGGCAGACCAGGTCTGGTCATGGTAGGGCGGCCAGTTTCTGCCATCCTGCCAACCACCGTCGGGCGTGCCGTTATAAGCATTGTAAATTTCAAAAAAGTGAAAATCGCTCTGTTCGACCAAAGAAGTAAAGGTATTCAGTTCCCGTTCCAGCAGGTCAAGTCGTCCGGTTTTGGACGCCGCCTGAATGTACCATCCGTTAATTTTGGGCCAAATGGTATTATTGTGCCGTGCCGGAAACTCCTCGCTGGAAAAGCCTGCAAACGGCTCATAGATGGACGGAATTCCGTGCGGATAGGTTTTTAAGTTTTTCATTATTATTTGCGCACGGGCGCTATCGCATACATCAAAGAGGATTGCAAATAAATTTCCGCACCCCTCCTGCGAGTGATCCAGTCTGCCATCGGGGTAACGCAGGTAGGAATACATACCCTTTTCTTCATTCCAGAAGGTACGGTTGATGGCGGCACGCAATGTATCTGCCTGATAGCAAAAGGCAAGCATGGCGGTTTGATTGCCAAGCACCCGTGCCATTTCGGCGGCAACCACAAAGGTTTTAAAATAGATGCAGTTGGTACTCAGACAGCAAATGCCATGTGTAGGCTTATGGTGGGTAACATGAGAGCTCTCCACCCCATCCTCGCGCAAATCAAACGGATAGGCAGAAATGCCGTCGTTGAAAAACGAGCCGCCCATATACAACCCACATTCGGCATTGTAATTGTTTGTCTGCAAATAGTCTAACGTATTTATGATAATCTCATACGCAGATTTGAGAAATTCCACATCCTGCGTAACAAGATAGTGGTTGTAAGCACCAACCGCCCAGATTGCCTTGTCCCAGGACTCTCTGTCCAGTTGCACCGAAAGTGCACCCGATTCATTTTTTTCGCACACAGCAAAGAGCGTGTTTTGGGCAACAGAGGGCATGATGATACTGGCGCAGTTCCACGAATTGACCGAGGCATCACGCGTCCAGGGGGTATCGTAAGCGCCGCCCGCCTTGATCATAAAGGGAACATCCGGATTGAGTAGTCCGGTGCGGTTATAGGTTTCAAAGGGACAATCCACCGTGTTAATTTGCGTGAGATTTTCAACTGCAGCAGCATAAACATCCGAAATAATTGGGTCGGATATGGAAAGTACAGGAATATTTTTGGTAAATGCTTTGTCCATAATTGCCTCCATGAATTTTATTGTGTGTTTTATTATACATGATGTCATGCCATTTTTCAACACTTAATTCAATAATTTTACAAATTTCCCCTAAATATTACAAAAATGTTACGAAAAATATTGGAAATGGGTACGATACGGGAGAATGACCGAGGGATTTTACCCATATTCCTGATGATTTCCCCTCACACAAAATGAAACAAAAATGTAACAATTAGCCGGGCGATATGGCATTTGCGAAAAACCCCGGTCGGATGGTATAATGGACAAAACCAAACGACAGGAGTGAACACAATGAAAAAACACATCACCATTTTGGCTTTGATTGTTGCATTGGCAATGAATTGGTTATCCGTTTCGGCGGCAGGTCTGCTCTCCATCGGCTCACGGGGCAGTGAAGTGGAGCAGGTGCAGCAAATATTGCAGGACAAGGGTTACTTTAACCATTATGTTACCGGTTATTACGGCACCATCACCCGTGATGCGGTGCGGCAGTTTCAAAAAGCTGCAGGCATCGGTGTGGATGGCATTGTGGGACCGGTTACCCGAAATGCACTTTACGGAAACACCTCCTCGCACAGTGCCGACGATGTATACTGGCTTTCCCGTATCATCCATGCAGAGGCGCAGGGGGAAAGTTACCGCGGTAAGGTTGCAGTGGGCAGCACCATCTTAAACCGTGTGAAATCGAAGGAGTTCCCAAACACCATTTACGGGGTGATTTTTGATACCAAGTACGGGGTACAGTACACCCCCACCGTGAACGGCGCCATCTACAACACCCCCAATGCAGACAGTGTTGCGGCGGCGAAAGAGGCGTTATCCGGGGCAAAGCCGGTGGGTCAGTCCATGTATTTTTACAACCCGAGAAAGGCGGGATCGAGCTGGATTGCAAACAACCGCCCCTATTACACCACCATTGGAAACCATGCGTTTCATTTATAAGGAACGCAAAAAGAGGCTATCCCTTAGGGGAAGCCTCTTTTTGCTCTCTTTATTGATTATGGCGAATACATATACGTTGTATGCCATTACGGGAAAGACAAATTTATAGATTGTGGTTTTCCTTTTCATCTGCCATATCAGGGATACATTCTGAATGATGGAGCCATGGAAATGGAGAAACCCCTGACAAAAATGAAACGGTAACATGGTAATACTCACAAAGTTTGAACACATAGGGCAATCGTATATCAACTGCGGTTGTTTCCCAACGGCGAACGGTGGATGCGGTTACGCCGCAGATATCAGCGACCTGCTGATAGGACAGACCAAACAGCTCACGAAGGAGTTTTAAACGTTGTTTATATAAATGTAATTCTTGTGGTTCCATCTTTATCACCTATTGTATATTATAAACCACTTTTTTATTGATTGTCAATACATAATTAGACCTTTTTCGTCAATTATAATGTAGCAAGAATATTGTTAGACTTGTGATGGGGTGATAATTATGGACTTTCATTACAAAGATGAGAAAATAAAATTGGGTCTAAACATTGCGTATTACCGAAAACTAAATGGTTTTACACAGGAAAGTTTAGCAGAAAAAGCAAACATTTCGATAAATCACATTGCAAAAGTTGAAACTGCGCAGGTGGGACTTTCCATGGACAAGTTGTTTGCAATTGCAGAGGCGCTGGAGGTTCCGGCAAGTAAGTTGTTGGAGTTTCGGGAGTAGGAAGATGGTTGCCCCATAAAAATCGTAGGGAATGACCTATGTGTCATTCCGAAAGCGGAACGGCACGCAGGCCGTTCCCTACAAGATGCAGAAAAACCTGACGGCAAACAAAACGCTTTCCCTTTCTGGTTTTTCCTTTTGCATTCGAGCGAATTGGCGTAAAATTGCCGTGAGCGACGGCCGTTTTGCGAAAAAAACGCCGCGATTATTTCCCTTATGCAACATAGCGGCGTTTTTAGCGCAACGGGACTGAGTGTTCCGTTTGCGCGACCGCCTAAAACGGACGGAGTAAACGTGCAATTTTCCAATGAGCAAGACGCAAAAAGGGGGATTTTTAAGGGGGTATCACCCCCTTAAAAGAAAGGAAAAAAAGAATATTTTATATCATCAAACGAAAAAAGCACGGCTGCTACAACAGCAACCGTGCTCTTTTTTTATCTTCTTCTATCTGCTTGCGCAATTCGTCCACCGACGAAAAGGTGTGCTCATCACGCAGTTTTTCCACAAATTCCACTTTGATACGGGCACCATACAAATCGCCGTCAAAATCAAACAAGTGGGTTTCCACCTTGTCCGGCGCATCCACCTCCACAGTTGGGTTGGGTCCCACATTGGTAACCCCCTTAACCTGCTTTCCATCCACCATGGTAATGGTAGCATATACCCCTCGACGGGGCAGTAAAATTTCCTGCGACGGTATGAGATTTACAGTGGGAAAGCCGATGGTACGTCCCAGTTGCTTTCCGTGCAACACCTCTCCCGTCACGGCATATCGCCGCCCCAGAAGGGTTTGGGCAGCATCCACATCACCCTGCTCTATCAGTGCTCGCACACGGGTTGAGGAGATTGGCTCGCCATCTGCCATCACCGGTTCTACCACCGTTACCCCCACGCCGTAAGGCGCACAAAGTTTTGCAAGCAACTGTGCATCCCCCGACCGCTGATAGCCAAAACGATAGTTAAATCCCACCACCACATGGCGGGCATGAAATTGCTCCATCAACACATTTTTTACAAATTCCCCGGCACTCATGCGGCGAAACTGCTCGGTAAATTCCTCGGCGTAAACCCGATCCATCCCCAAGTCTGAAAAAAGGGCTTGTTTTTCTGCACCACCCATGAGTGCGCCCGTTTTTACCGGAAAGGTATACACCACCGATGTTAGTCCCTGCGCTCTGGCGATTTGCGCTGTTTTTTCCAGCAAAGCCGTATGCCCACGATGCACGCCGTCAAATTTCCCCAATGCAATCACGGTATGTTTGATGTTGCCCGCCCCCTTTTCCAAATGATGGCATCTCTTAAAAACTTTTTACCTTACAAATTACCTTGCGGCGGTGATAATCCACCACCTCGGCAACGCACAAAAACGCGCCGTTTTCATCATACACACGATAATTTCCCTTGGGCACATGAACGGTGGAAGGTGCACCGTTTCCAAGGCGCGTGGCAATTAATTGCCACGCGCCTT
>SVJZ01000011.1 GCA_015068705.1 Oscillospiraceae bacterium | reverse complement strand
GGATTCGGTGCTGACCTGGGTGCAGAAAAATTTCTGGATATCAAGTGCCGTTATGGTGGGCTGAAACCCGATGCAGTGGTGCTGGTTGCCACAGTGCGTGCACTCAAATATAACGGTGGCGTGAAAAAGGATGCACTCAAAGAGGAAAATCTCGATGCACTCAAAAAGGGCATCTGCAATCTGGAAAAGCATATCTGCAACATGAAGCAGTATGGCGTTCCCGTGCTGGTGGCATTGAATGTGTTTGACACCGACACCGAGGCGGAAATTGGCTTTGTGCAGGATTATTGTGCGCAGCTTGGCGCTCCGGTGGCGCGTTCCGAAGTGTTTGCCCGTGGTGGCGAGGGCGGTATCGAACTGGCAGAACTCCTTTGCGAAACACTGGATACCAAGCAGAGCAATTTTGCTCCGGTGTACGATTTGGATTGCTCCATCAAGGAGAAAATCAATGCCATTGTTACCAAGATTTATGGCGGCGACGGCGTGGAGTATGATAACGCTGCAAACCGGAAAATCGCACAATTGGAAGAGCTTGGGTTTGGAAACCTGCCTGTGTGTATGGCAAAAACCCAGTATTCCCTTTCGGATGACCCGGCACTTTTAGGTGCACCTTCCGGCTTTACTGTTCGGGTGCGTGATGTGAATGTTTCTGCAGGTGCAGGGTTTATTGTGGCGCTGACTGGGGATATTATGACCATGCCCGGTTTGCCGAAAGTACCTGCAGCAGACAATATTGACATTGATGAAAATGGTGAAATTACCGGATTGTTCTGAGGAATAAAATATGAAGTATATCAGTAACAGTTATGAGGAAACCTGTGCAGTAGCGGCAGAATTTGCCGCAAAACTGCAACCGGGGGATGTGGTGGCACTGGACGGCGGACTTGGGGCAGGAAAAACTGCCTTTACCGCAGGTCTTGTGCGTGGACTTGGGGCAATCTCCCATGTGTCCAGCCCCACATTTACCATTGTAAACGAATATACGGGCGGAAGACTTCCGGTGTATCATTTTGATGTGTACCGCATTGGCGTGGAGGATTTGGAGGATATCGGCTTTGACGATTATCTGTTTGGCAACGGCGTGTGTGTAATCGAATGGGCAAGGCAGATTGTTGAGGTATTGGAGGAACATTATCTGGTTACCATCACCCCGGATCCGGATGCTGGCGAGGAAACCCGTATCATTACCATAGACAAGGTGGGAGAGAAGCAATGATTTTGCTTGCAGTTGATACATCATCTCCAAACGCAGGGGTTGCGCTACTGAATGAGCAAAAACTGCTGGGTGAATTTACCGTGTGCAACGGCAACACCCATTCGCAGTATATATTGCCCATGGTGGATGAATTACTCCAAAAATGCGGCATTGCCTTAAAAGATGTGGATGTGTTTGCGGTTGCGGCAGGTCCTGGATCCTTTACAGGGCTGCGCATTGGCATTGCCACCGTTAAAACCTTTGCGCAGGTATGTAACAAGCCTGTGGTTGGCGTATCGTCACTGGAGGCGCTGGTAAACCAACTTTCGGTTTCGGATGGTACGTTGGTGTGCCCGGTGATTGATGCAAGGAGAGATCGCATCTACAGTGCGTTGTTTGACGGATACAATCGCTTACAGGAGGACAGAGCGTGTTGTATTGGCGAGGTTCTGGAAGAATTGAAGGGCAAAAAGGTACTCTTTGTCGGCGATGGTGCGTTGGCGCACAGGGAAGAGATTTTGTCGTTTGACAGTGCGTTTTCGGTTGCACCGACTGCGCTTCTGACAGCACGTTCTTTTGGATTGGCACAGGCGGCAATGGCTCGTGCGGTGCGTGGGGATTTTGATGATTTGTATGCGCTTTCTGCGATCTATCTGCGTCAATCGCAGGCAGAACGGGAATATGCCGAACGTAATCGGGCTTAAAATTTAATCAAATATTTGACATTTATCAGTTTTTTATATATACTATTATGGTACAAAAACAGTACGGAGGGATAACATGCTTGCAATTGGAAGTGACCATGGCGGATTCGCCTTGAAAGAAGAAATCAAACAGTTTTTAGACTCAGAAGGAATCGCATATAAAGACTGCGGTACATACGATGAGCAGAGTGTGGATTACCCTGATATTGCTCAAACTGTATGCGCCGAGGTGCTTTCCGGCAACTGCGAGAAAGCGGTGTTGGTTTGCGGAACCGGTATTGGTATTGGTATTGCCGCAAACAAGATAAACGGGATTCGTGCGGCGTTGTGCTGTGATACCTTCAGTGCAAAAATGGCGGCTGCGCACAACAATGCAAACGTAATTACACTGGGCGGTAGAGTAACCGGTCCGGAACTTGCAAAGGAAATTGTTTCCGCATTTTTGTCTTCTGAATTTTTGGGTGGACGTCATGTAATACGGGTTGACAAGATTATGGCATTGGAAAAACAAAATTAAAGGATAAAGGAGATAGCAAAATGGACTATAAAAATGTTACGGTGATGAAACACCCCTTAATCATTCATAAGATTTCTCTGCTTCGTGACCTCAACACTGGTGCAAAAGAATTCCGTGAGCTGGTGGATGAGATTGCTTCCCTGATGGGGTATGAGGTTACCCGAAATCTGCCCCTCAAAGAAGTGGAGATTGAAACTCCGGTTGCAACTGCAAAAACGGGTGTAATTGTAGGAAAAAAACTGGCGCTGGTGCCCATCCTGCGTGCGGGTCTTGGTATGGTGGACGGTATGCTCCGTCTGATGCCTACCATTCGTGTGGGGCATATCGGTATTTACCGCGAGCCGGATAGCATGAAGGCGGTGGATTATTACTGCAAACTGCCGGTGGATATTGCCGAGCGTGATGTGATTGTGGTTGACCCCATGCTGGCAACAGGCGAGTGCGCAAGTGCGGCAATCCGTATCTTGCGTGAGCGCGGTGTAAAAAACATCAAGTTTGTGTGCGTGGTTGCTGCTCCTGAGGGAATCAAACGTGTCATGAGCGAATTCCCCGACACAGAGATTTATGTTGGCGCAGTGGACGAAAAGCTCAATAGCAAAGGCTACATCATCCCCGGTCTGGGCGATGCGGGCGACCGTATTTACGGTACAAAATAATCATTTCACAGATAAGGACAACTGCTATGAGTGAATGGATTACCGGCTATTTTGCCGGATTTAACAGTGAACTTGCGGTGTTTATCGTGTCTATGCTTCCGGTTGTGGAGCTACGCGGTGCCATCCCGTTCGGGGTTGGCTTGGGAATGGATTGGCGGGCGGTTTTTCTCATTAGTGTAATTGGCAATATGATACCCGTGCCGTTCATTATTCTGTTTTTTCGACCCATACTGGAGTATATGAAAAAAACTCGCATGTTTTCAAAATTTGCAAATTGGCTACACCGCCGTTCGGAACGTAAGATTGGCGATGTGACCAAATACAAGATGTTGGGATTGTTTTTGCTTGTAGCAATCCCATTACCCGGAACCGGTGCATGGACAGGCGCTGCTATCGCGGCTTTGATGGGTCTAAGGCTCAAGCAGGCCTTGCCATCCATTGTGCTCGGCGTGGTGGCGGCAGGAATTCTGATGATGGGAATCAGCTACGGTTTTGGGAATTTGTTAATACATTTTTTGGGATAAAAATACATGGGTGTGCGGTTGCGCATCTGTAAGTAGGGAAAAGGAGAGATACCAATGAGTAAGCGTTTGTTTACATCCGAATCGGTTACCGAGGGACATCCCGATAAAATTTGTGATGCCATTTCGGATGCGGTGTTGGATGCAATTTTAGAAAAGGACCCGATGGCGCGTGTGGCGTGTGAAACTGCCGTTACCACCGGTATGATTATGGTAATGGGTGAAATAAGCACAAATAGTTGTGTAGACATCCCCAAGGTGGCACGCAAAGCGGTGGAGGATATTGGCTATGACCGTGCCAAATACGGATTTGATTGCCATACCTGTTCGGTAATTACCTCGATTGACGAGCAGTCTGCCGATATTGCACGCGGTGTGGATGGCGAGGATACCGGCGCAGGTGACCAGGGTATGATGTTTGGGTTTGCCTGTGACGAAACGCCTGAGCTGATGCCCATGCCCATTTCGCTTGCACATCAGTTGAGCAAGCGTCTGACACAGGTGCGCAAAGAGGGCGTGCTGGATTATCTGCGTCCCGATGGAAAAACGCAGGTAACGGTTGAATATGACGGCGATAAGCCGGTTCGTGTGGATGCGGTGGTAATTTCCACCCAGCATGGTCCGGAAGTGTCGCACGAGACCATCGAGCAGGATATGATTGAGCATGTGGTAAAACCCATCATTCCGGCTCACTTGCTTGATGCAGATACCAAATATTATATCAATCCCACCGGCCGCTTTGTTGTGGGTGGACCGCAGGGAGATACCGGGCTTACCGGCAGAAAGATTATCGTAGATACATATGGTGGCTATGCACGTCATGGCGGCGGTGCATTTTCGGGCAAAGACCCCACAAAGGTTGACCGAAGTGCGGCATATGCTGCTCGCTATGTTGCCAAAAACATTGTAAAGGCGGGCCTTGCACGCAAGTGTGAGGTGCAGCTTGCCTATGCCATTGGTGTGAGCAAACCCGTTTCGGTGCTCATTGATACTTTTGACACCAATACCGTTCCGGTTGAAAAAATCGAAGCGGCGGTAAACGATACTTTTGATTTGCGTCCGGCTGCAATTATCCGTGATCTGGAACTTCGCAGACCCATTTACCGTCAGCTTGCGGCATATGGGCATCTTGGTCGCGAGGACTTGAATGCACCCTGGGAAAAGACCGACAAGGCAGAAATTTTGAAAGAAAAAGTAAACCAGTAACAGTGTATAAGCCTCTTGGCATATGATGATAGAGAGAAAACTGCGGTATGCTTGCCGTGCCGCAGTTACCTCATATCGCAATGCAAAGAGGTGTTGTGCATTATGTGGGAAATTTTCTTAAAATCGTTAAACACTGTGTTGGTAGTGTATGCGTTGGTGGATATCATATCCAAAACCTTTGTGTTGGTTTTTCGCAAAAAGCCAACAATCAGCGATGATGTATTTGTAGTGATACGGGTAAAAAATCAGGAACAGAACCTGGAATGTATCATTCGGTCGGTGATCTGGAAAAATTTAAGCAGAACGGGTGGGGGACGTGTGCCGAATATTCTGGTTGTAGACCTCGGCTCGGAGGATGCCACACCCGAGATTGCACAGCGGTTGTGTGATGATTACGGATTTATTTACTATACCACCGAAGAACAGTATAACGGAATGAAGGATGCCTTTTTTCGTTAGGCGGGAGAATCCATGCGATACAATACATATGCAAATTATCTCAAAGAAAAATATGGCGAGCGAGTATACAAACTTCCCGTAAATCTTCCCGGCACCTGCCCGAACAGAGACGGTTGCGTGGGGGTGGGTGGTTGCACTTTTTGCGGAGAAGAGGGAGCGGCATTTGAAAATCTGCCCAATACCCTCTCGGTTGGCGAACAGTTGCGTCAGAACATGGCATACATCGGCAAAAAATACAAGGCGAAAAAGTATATCGCATATTTTCAGAATTACTCCAACACCTATATGCCACCCGAACAGTTTCGTGCATATATTCAGGAAGCTGCGATGAATGGTGTGGTGGAGGTTGCGGTGTCCACTCGCCCCGATTGTATCAGCAGAGAATATCTGGAGATTTTAAAAGAATTCAGCGAACGGCACGCAATAGCAGTAAGCGTGGAACTGGGACTTCAAACGGCAAATTATCATACGTTGGAACGGCTCAACCGCGGGCACACACTGGCAGAATTTATTGACGCAGTGATGCAGATAAAGCCATATGGTTTTTCCGTATGTGCACACCTGATTTTGAATTTGCCGTGGGATGACCGTACCGACCTCGTTGAAACTGCAAAAATACTCTCGGCACTGCGAGTGGAGCAGGTAAAGTTGCATTGCCTGTACATTCTGAAGGGAACTCCTCTGGCACAACAATACGAGTGTGGTGAAATTGATATGGGAAGTTATTATGACTATGTGGAAACGGTGATTACCTTTTTGGAATATCTGCATCCGGACATTGTGGTGCAACGCCTGATTGGACGAGCGCGGGAGGACGATGCGCTCTTTGCCAACTATGGGACAAGCTGGTGGAAAATCAAAGACAGCATTGATGCACAAATGGATTTGCTCGATACCCGTCAGGGTGCAAGGTGTGATTACCTTGGTGGCAGAGCAGTGCGCAGGTTTTTGTAAAATGTGATTGCATTATAATATGATATTTCAAATATCGAAATACCAAAACAGGAGTGATGACAAATGATTATCAAGAGTAATAGCAATAAAATACGATATACGGGAAGATGGAACATCAACGAAACTTCGGCAACCACTACGGCAAACGGAAATTATTTTGAGTTTATGTATTCCGGAGAGTGCGCGGTAATCGGGTTTGACACGTCATATGCAAGGGTGCCGTTTTCCCATGTTTATATCAGTGTGGATGGCGGTGCAAATATCGAAGTTTCTCTCGACCGGTTTGTAAGGATTTCCGCAGAGGACGGGGAACACAAGGTTTGCGTTATCATGAAAAGCTCCATGGAACGTCAACACAGATGGTTTTCCCCTGTAGAAGCAAGGGTTTCGCTTCTGGAAATTGAGGCAGACGAATTTTTGGATATGCCGGAAGACACACGCCCCACCATTGAATTTATCGGCGATTCCATCACAGAGGGAATTTCCATTGATGTTGGCTATACCAATTATGGCGATGGCAGGGATATGGTGTATTGGGATGATTCCACCGCAGGGTACGCATGGCGCACCGCAAAGGCATTGAATTTCAGACCCATTACTATGGGGTATGGTTGCCTCGGCACGACCAAGAAGGGCGCAGGCGGAGTTCCCCCGGTGGCAGAGTCTTATGGGTATTACAGCGACGGATTTCCGATGGAAAGCGTGCAGGCGGATTATATTGTAATCAATCACGGAACCAATGACACCGAGGCAGACAAGGAGTTTTTCAAGGAAAGATATGTTGCGTTTTTGGGTGTGGTGAGAGAACGCAATCCCAAGTCAAAAATCATTTCCCTGACGCCGTTTTCTGGTTGCCTTGCGAAAGAGATCAAAGAAATGGTGGAAAAGCACAACAAAGAAAAAGACGACGATGTTTTTTATATTGATACAACGGGATGGATTTCGCCCGAACCCATTCATCCGCTGCGGGATGGGCATAAAACGGTAAGTGAAAATCTGACCAGAATCATAAAGGAAAATTTGCTATAGAAGGGAATACAAATATGAAAGCCTACCATTCGTGAGTGGTAGGCTTTGATTATTATTTGATAAATTTATGGGCTACATTTATATTATAAAACCAATGAAGGAGCAGAATATACTCTTGCCGCAAGCTCTTGATTGAGCATATATAAGCTCTTGGGATCAGAGCCGAACAGCTCCATCTTTGTGATTAAATCATTTGCGTTTGTTTCTTCTTCGCCTTGTTCTTTCACAAACCAGTCAAGGAACTGCATTGTACGGAAATCTTTGACATCATATGCGGCTGCATAAATTTCGTTGATAAGTGATGTTACATATTTCTCGTGCTCAAGACCCGCTTTTAAAACATCCATATGCTCTGCAAATGTTTTGTCGGGTTTTGCTATTGCATCAAGTGTAACCTTCTGATTTTCGTTCTGAAGATACTGGTAGAAAAGCATTGCATGATCTCTTTCTTCCTGCGCCTGGATCATATACCAATTTGCAAACCCGTCTAATCCTGCATCTTCAAAATAGTTTGAAAAGTCCAAATAGAGGTAAGCAGAATAAAATTCCTTGTTGATTTGTTGATTAAGCAATTCATGTACTTTAGCATCCATAATGAAACATCTCCTTAAGTCAAAATATATTTGCAGATAAACTTTGATATTTATCTATAAACAATTATATCATCTAATGATATTAAAATCAAGTTTTTTAACTACATTTATCTGACTTTACAAAGCAAAATCAGGAATTTCTTTGTTATAAAAGTCCTATCAATTATTTTTCATATTTTTGGTTGGGATGGCTAAAAAATACTTGACAAGCATTTTTGGCTGTGCTATACTATTACGGTAACCGCATAGGTCGGGTTTTAAAGTCATGCCTGCATGATACCCGTATTTAGCGAGATTGGATGAGGGAGGTGCTTGTTTGATGTACGCAATTATTGAAACCGGCGGAAAGCAGTATAAGGTTAGCGAAGGCGATGTGGTTTTCATCGAGAAAATCGCAGCAGCTGAAGGCGATACCGTTACCTTTGACAAGGTGCTGGCAGTCGGCGGTGAAACCACCGTGTTCGGTGCTCCTGTTGTAGAGGGCGCATCGGTTAGTGCGAAAGTTCTCGCACAGGGCAAGGCAAAAAAGGTCATTGTGTTCAAGTATAAGCCGAAAAAGGGCTATAAGAAGAAACAGGGCCACAGACAGCCGTACACCAAAGTGCAGATCGAAGCGATCAACGGCTGATGATATCGGCTGAGTTTTCCAGACGGACGGACGGCTCCATCGGTCATTTTACCATCCGCGGTCATGCTGGCTATGCAGATGAAAATGATATTGTGTGTGCATCCGTTTCGGCAGTCAGCTTTGCGATATGCGAGGCGATTGAAAAACTGGCGGGCGTTACCGTCGGTTATGAGCAGAGTGACGGGTATCTGTATGTTACCACTCCGGCGGATTTGTCGGGCGGTGAGGCAGAAAAGGTTGCGCTGCTGCTGGAAACATTATGTTTGTTTCTCAAAGATTTAGCACAAAAATACGGTGACTATGTCAAAGTAATGGAATCGGATGAGTAAGGAGGTTAAATACCATGTTTGAACTCAATCTGCAATTGTTTGCACATAAAAAGGGAATGGGCTCCACCAAGAACGGTCGTGATAGCGAATCCAAGCGTCTTGGTGTGAAAAAAGCAGACGGTGCGCATGTGGTTTCGGGCAACATTCTTGTTCGTCAGCGCGGCACCAAAATCCACCCCGGTGTGAATGTAAAAAAGGGCAGCGATGACACTTTGTTTGCTACCGTTGCCGGCAAGGTCAAGTTTGAGCGTGTGGGCCGCGATAAAAAGCAGGTCAGCGTTTACGAGATCGCACAGTAAATGTTATGTAAGAAAGCCCCGGAGGCATATCCGGGGCTTTTCGTGTGAAAACGGAAAGTTAACCGAAAGAAAAAAGTTATGTAATGTTCATATTTTTTTCATATTTATGGTTTATAATAGAAATGTATGGAATATTTTTGGAAATAACGGAGGAAGCGTATGCTGGCAGATATCGCAACAATTTATGTAGAAGCGGGAAACGGTGGAAACGGACTGGTTTCGTTTCATCGCGAAAAATATGTAGCTGCGGGAGGCCCTGACGGCGGTGACGGCGGTCGTGGCGGCGATGTAATATTTGTTGCCGATGAAAAGTTGTCTACGCTGACTGATTTTCGTTATCGCCGGCAGTATAAGGCGCAAAACGGAGAGGATGGCAGAAGTGCCAAAAGCTCTGGAAAAAACGGGCAACATTTGTATGTGCGTATTCCGGTAGGTACCATTGTAAAGGATAATGGGACCGACCGTATTATTGCCGACCTCAAAAAACCGGGTCAGGAATTTGTGGTGGCAAAGGGTGGCAGTGGTGGATGGGGTAACTCTCATTTTGCAACACCGACCCGCCAGATTCCCCGATTTGCCAAAGCCGGAATTGAGGGGCAAAGCCGAGAAATTACACTGGAATTAAAATTACTTGCCGACGTGGGATTGGTCGGATTTCCGAATGTGGGGAAATCCACCTTGCTGTCGGTAATCAGTGACGCACGTCCCAAGATTGCAAACTATCACTTTACCACGTTGGAGCCGAATCTGGGCGTGGTGGATGCAGGTGAAGGGCTGAGCTTTGTAGTAGCAGATATTCCCGGTATCATCGAGGGCGCAAGCGAGGGCATTGGTTTGGGTCATGCGTTTTTGCGCCATGTAGAACGTACCCGTTTGCTTTTGCATGTGCTGGATGCATCCGGCATGGAGGGACGTGATCCTCTGGAGGATTTTGATACCATCAACAACGAAATTGCCCAGTACAATCCTGCCATGGCGACCAAAAAACAGTTGGTGGTGCTCAACAAAACCGACCTGATTGCGGATTTGAGTGCGCTCGACGGATTGAAAGCGTCCTTGAAAGAGCGGGGTTACGAAGTGTTTGTGATTTCTGCGGCGACCAACTCGGGTGTGCGTGAGTTGATGCGGTATGTGGGAAGTATTTTAGATACCATTCCCATTCCGATCCTCTTTGATGAAGAGCAGGAGGAAGAAACGGTTATCCGGTTTGAGGAAGAGGCACCCTTTACCGTTCGCGTGGAGGATGGTGTGTTTATTGCAGAGGGCGAGTATCTCAAACGCTTGATTCGTTCTACCAATTTTGAAGATTCGGATTCGCTGCAATATTTCCAGACTGCGTTGCGCCGAAAGGGTGTCATTGCTGCATTGGAGCGCGCCGGTATACAGGAGGGTGACCCGGTACAGATTTACGAAGTGGAGTTTGATTATATTAAATAAGGTTGACATCGTGGGCTTTGTCCGTTATAATTAAAGGTAAGGTTTTTTGCCCAAAATGGTTTTTTTAATGAGGAGAAAATTATGTTAAACAGTAGACAACGAGCACAATTGCGTGCTCTTGCCAATCCGCTTCCCTGCATCTTTCAGATTGGAAAAGGCGGACTAAATGATAACATGCTCAAGCAAATTTCGATTGCATTGGAAAATCGAGAATTGGTAAAAATTCATCTGTTGGAAAATTCAGACTGTGATTTGCGCGAAACCTGTCAGCGTGTGTGCGAAATTCTGCATGCCGACCCGGTTCAGGTAATTGGTTCCAAATTCATCATTTATCGGGAGTCCAAGGATAACAAAACCATCGAGTTGGTGAAATAAATGGCGGAAAAAATTGCGATTTTCGGTGGCACATTTGACCCCATCCATATGGGACATATGATTATGGCGGAATATGCGCTTTCGGTGGTGGACAAGGTTTGTTTTTTGCCCAATAATCGTCCACCACACAAGCAAAACGGTGCATATGCAACTGCCCGGCAACGTCTGGAAATGGTAAAGCTTGCCATTACCGGAAAGGAACGGTTTTGCTACTCGGATTATGAACTGAAGGTGAAGGGACCTAGTTATACCGTTGACACCATGGAGTATTTTGTCCGTGAATGGAAAACCACGCCTTGTTTTATGGTAGGGGCAGATTCGTTACGGGATATTACCGGTTGGTATCAACCCGAGCGCCTGCGTGATTTGTGCGAAATATTGGCGTTTGACCGTGTGGCAGAAGGCGTTCAGGTGGAAGAACGTGCCGAGCAATTGTGTCGGGAAGGCTGGAAAATCACGGTGGTAAAAATGCCTTTGATAGAGCTGGATTCCACCACCATCCGCGCACGCATTGCGGCAGGACTGCCAATATCCTGCCAGGTTCCGGAAACTGTGGGTGAGTATATCAACAAGAATAAACTATATCTTTGACGGGGGAAATCATGCAGCTGGAAAAAATGAAGGAAATGCTCAAAACCATGCTCAATGAAAAGCGCTATGCGCATTCGGTAGCCGTGATGGAAACCGCAGTGGAACTTGCCGAGCGTTTTGGCGCAGATGTGGAGAAGGCGCGTATTGCGGGGCTTTTGCACGATTGTGCCAAAAACCTGTCTGTGCAGGAAATGATGGAAAAGTGCGAGGAATATAGCATCGCATTGGATGCGGTTGCAAAGCAGCAGTTTGGGCTCATTCATGCATTTGTGGGCGCGAAAATGCTTTCACCCGTATTTGGTGTGGCAGATGAAGAAATTTTTGATGCGGTATTTTATCACACAGTTGGAAAACCCGACATGCCGATTTTGACCAAAATTATATACATAGCGGACGGTATCGAACCCCACCGCACATTTGAAGGAGTGGAGGAAATCCGCACGTTGGCGCAGCAAGACCTTGACCGTGCATTGGTCAAGCAGATTGACCGGACCATTCGTTCGGTACTGACGAAAGGTACGTTGTTGCACACCAACACGGTAGACACCCGTAATTTTTATTTGCATCGATTGATGGAGCAGGTATAACGGAAAGGAACGATTACCAAAGATGACCAGAGAAAATTCCAGAAGACGCAGAAAAGCCAGAGTTTATTTCAGGCTTACCATAGCATTTACATTGATTTTTGCACTGATTGCCACCGGCGTAATTTCCGCACTGTGGTTCAGCGGCAACCTGTCCCTGCCGGGTACGGGAAAAAATTCAGTAATGCAAAGTTCCTATGTCAATGCACTGTTGTTGGGTGTGGATGCAGACGGATATCGCACCGACACCATCATGCTTGCCCAGTTTAATCTGTTGGATAATACAATCCATGTATTGCAGATTCCGCGTGATACCTATGTTGACATTGGCAAGGTGGATAAGAAAATCAACTCTGCATATGGCTACAACAAGGAAAAGCAATTGTTTAAAGAGGTGGAATATGTTCTGCCGGGTGTAAATGTGGACAAATACATCATGATTGACACCAAGGGATTCCGCGAGGTGATTGATGCCATTGGCGGTGTGGAGATGAATGTCCCCATCAATATGTACTATAATGACCCGGTACAGAATTTTCACATCAACCTAAAAAAAGGCACTCAGGTGCTTGATGGCAAGAAAGCAGAACAGTTTGTCCGTTTCCGTCAAAATGATGACGGCACCGGCTATCCGAATGGCGACACCGACCGTGTCAAAGCGCAGACCGAATTTATGAATGCGGCAATCGACAAGGTAATGAGCATCAAAACGGTATTTCAGATTCCCAAATTGATTTCCATTGTAACCGACAATGTGAAAACCAATTTTTCTGCAAAAGAGATTGCGAAATACGCCCCCATGGCACTCAAGGTGAATCCGGCAGACATTGTGTTTTTGCAGTTGGAAGGCGAGGGGCAGTATCTTCCTAGCCCGTTTGGATACAAACTTTCCTATTTTGTACCATATAAAGAAAAAACCAAGCAGATAATTGCCGAGCATTTTACCCCCAGTGCAGATGAGGTAAATGCGCAGGAGATTGCAATCCGTGATAAGCTGATTGGAGATTCCAGCCAGGAAATGAAGGTAGGAGAGGAACCTATCCTCAAAGAGGGATTCTTTAACCGCTTTACCAAGGTGGACATCCTGGATGGCTCGGATGGTACTGCCAATGTGGATGCCATCATCCAAAAGATTGAAGCACAAGGCTATCGGGTAACCGATGTCAATTCCACCAATGGTGTGGTATATCCCACCAGCAAGATTATTGGGAAAAAGGACAATGGGCACCCTGCGACGATTACAGCGGTGATTGGTGCTACCAGTTATCTGATTAATCCTTCCAAAACAGGTAATACTGCTGTTACTGTGATTGTCGGCAAGGATATGGCGAGTAAAGAGTAAATGCTGAAAGGACGAAACTATGGAATCCAGAGAATTGATGCAAAAAATTACCCAATGTATGTCGGATAAAAAAGCAGTGGATTTAAAGGTATTGGAGATTGGCTCGCTTACCACACTGGCAGATTATTTTGTAATCTGTTCGGGCACTTCCACACCGCACATGAAAGCGATTGCCGATGAGATAGACGACAAGCTTTCGGAAGTAGGGGAGCACCCGCTCGGCCGAGAGGGCGCAAACACTGCCTATTGGATTTTGCTTGATTACGGTAGTGTGATTGTGCATATATTCAATGCCGAATCAAGAGAGTTTTATTCCATTGAACGGTTGTGGTCGGATGCGACCGAGATTGATGTGAATGATTGGATTGACTGATAAAGAATAAAGGGGATATGGGTTATGAATTATGATTTTTCGCAGATTGAGAAAAAATGGCAGAAAAAATGGTCGGAAACGGGTGCGTTTTCTGTTACCGAAAACGACAAACCCAAGTACTATACCTTGGAGATGTTTCCGTACCCGTCCGGAAAATTGCACATGGGACATGTGCGCAACTACTCCATTGGTGATGTAGTGGCGCGCTATAAACATATGTGCGGATACAATGTGCTCCATCCCATGGGGTGGGACTCGTTTGGTCTGCCTGCAGAAAATGCTGCAATCAAAAACGGCATTGCACCTAAAAAGTGGACTCTGTCTAATATCGACAATATGCGTGAACAGTTGAGCGAGCTTGGGTTAAGCTACGATTGGGAACGTGAGGTTGCTACCTGCAAGGAAGATTACTACAAATGGACCCAGTGGCTTTTCTTGCAGTTTTTCAAAAACAATCTGGCATACAAGAAAAAATCCTTTGTAAACTGGTGCCCGTCCTGCCAGACCGTGCTTGCAAATGAGCAGGTGGTAGGTGGTCATTGTGAGCGTTGTAAGACCGAGGTGGGCAAAAAGGATCTGGAGCAGTGGTTCTTTAAAATTACCGATTATGCAGATCGTTTGCTTGCCGATATTGATAAACTGGATGGTTGGCCTGAAAAGGTAAAAACTATGCAGGCAAACTGGATCGGAAAATCCACCGGTGCACAAGTGGATTTTGCACTGGATGGCAGCGATAAGAAATTAACGGTATTTACCACCCGTCCGGATACCATTTATGGTGTCAGCTACATGGTAATTGCTCCCGAGCATCCGTTGGTGGATGAACTCATTAAGGGAAGTGAAACCGAAGAGGAATGCCGTGCATTTATTCACAAGATGCAGTTTTTGAACGAAATTGCCCGCACCTCTACCGATACCGAAAAAGAGGGCGTATTCACCGGACGGTATGTGATCAATCCGCTCAATGGTGCAAAGGTACCCCTTTACCTTGCAAATTATGTGTTGCTCGACTATGGAACCGGTGTGGTTATGGCTGTTCCTGCACATGACCAGCGTGACTTTGATTTTGCAAAAAAATATAATCTCCCCATCGAGGCGGTTATCTCGCCCGACGGAAATCCGATTGACGGCAGCACGTTGACTGCTGCATTTGAGGCAGAGGGCATTATGATTAACTCTGCACACTTTAACGGCATGAGTAACCAGGAGGCTATGCCGAAAATTATTGATTATATCGAAGAACAGGGAATTGGTGAACGCAAGGTGAATTTCCGTCTGCGCGACTGGCTTATTTCCCGTCAGCGTTATTGGGGTGCGCCCATTCCGATTATTTATTGTGAAGATTGTGGCGCGGTTGCGGTTCCGGATGATCAATTGCCGGTGTTGTTGCCCGAGGATGTAGAGTTTACCGGTCAGGGTCAATCGCCCCTGTGTACCAGTGAATCCTTCCTGCATGCACCCTGTCCCAAATGCGGAAAAATGGGACGCAGAGAGATGGATACCATGGATACATTTGTATGCTCGTCCTGGTATTTCCTGCGCTATTGTGACCCGAAAAATGCCGAGGAAGCATTCTCCAAGAAAGCAGTGGATTACTGGATGAATGTTGACCAGTATATTGGCGGTGTAGAGCATGCAATTCTGCATCTGCTCTATGCGCGTTTCTTTACCAAGGTACTGCATGATTTGGGATATGTTTCGTGTGATGAGCCGTTTAAAAACCTGCTCACCCAGGGCATGGTGCTCAAAGACGGCGCAAAAATGAGTAAATCCCTTGGAAACGTTGTAAGCCCCGAGGAAATTGTAGGAAAATACGGCGCAGATACTGCACGTTTGTTCATTCTGTTTGCTGCTCCTCCCGAGCGTGATCTGGAGTGGAGCGACACGGCAGTAGAGGGCTCTTTCCGCTTTATCAACCGCGTGTTCCGCTATGTGGATGACCACAAGGCACAGGTAAGCTTTGGCGCAAGCTATGATGCGAGTGCACTGTCATCTGCAGATAAGGAACTGCGTCTGGTACTCAATAATACTGTAAAACGTGCAACCGAGGATATCGGTGTGCGCTTTAACTTCAACACTGCCATCAGTGCGGTGATGGAACTGGTAAATGCACTGTATGCATATAATGGCGACAATGCGGCTCTTATTTCCGAGTGCGTATGCAAGCTGATTGTTTTGCTGGCACCGTTTGTGCCGCATGTTACCGAGGAACTGTGGGAAATGATTGGCGGCGAAGGCAGTGTACACGACCAGAGCTGGCCGACCTATGATGAATCCGCACTGGTGCGCGATGAAATTGAGGTTGTATTGCAGATCAATGGTAAGGTGAAGGAAAAGATGATGGTTTCTGCCGGCACTTCCGAGGAGGATATCATTGCGGCGGCACTGGCAAATGAAAAAATTGCTCAATTCATCGAGGGTAAGCAGGTGCTCAAGACCATCGTGGTAAAAGGTAAACTGGTTAATATCGTTGTAAAATAAATTTCCATGGTGAAAATTGCCGGTGTAAATGTGGCAAAAGCGAATATAATAGAAACGGAGGGTATGGGTATGAAAAAATGGATTGCAATGGCGCTTGCATTATGCATGTGTGTGTTTGGCACTGTGATTGCGAGCGCACAAAATGAGCCGCTTGTACCCATCCTTCTGTATCACAATATCGCCGAACAGTATCCCATGAACGATGCGGCGCTCCACATTACACCCGAACAGTTTTATGCACACATGGATGCGGTGAAAGGTGCAGGATATCAAACCGTGACTCTTTCGGAGTTTTATGAGTATTGCAAAGGAAATGGAACTTTGCCCGAAAACCCCATCATTATTACGTTTGACGATGGTTATCAGAGCAATTACGATTATGCGTATCCGTATCTGACGCAGATGGGAATGCGCGCAACCATATTTGTGATAACCGAGCGAATGGGGGACCACACGGTAACATATCCGCATTTTGACTGGAATGCAGCCAATGAGATGCAGGCTTCCGGTGTAATTGAAATTCAGTGCCACTCCCATACGCACCCCAATTTTTCTACCTTGACCAAGGAGCAGACCATCCGTGAAATGCGGCTGTCACGTTTTTTGATTGAGCAGAATATGGGAATTGCGTGCCGCTTTTTTGCCTATCCTTATGGAATTGAAAATGAATATTCCACCAAGGCGGCGGTTGATGCGGGATATACAGTGGTAAACATGGTGGGTGACCGTGGGGCCAATAGCCGTTATACAGATTTGTTGCATTTGCGGCGGCTCACCGTGCCGGGTGATATGACGGCGGAAGAACTGCTCTCCTATATTGAGCAGAATAAGTATTGAGGAAAACCCCGGCGTTTACCGGGGTTTTGCTTTTGAGGAGGATAAAATCATGCCCATTGTGTTTGAACGGGTAACGGATAAGGCGCAGATTGTTTCGCTGTGCGAAATGGCAAGAAGAATATGGACCGAGCATTACACGCCAATCATTGGTGAGGCGCAGGTGGAATATATGCTGGAAAAATTCCAGAGTGTGGATGCGGTAAGCGAGCAATTGGCAAGTGGCGGATACGAATATTATTTTGCCTTGTACCATGGGGAATATGCCGGGTTTATCGGCATCGTACCCGAGCAGGAGAAACTATTTTTAAGTAAACTCTACATAGATGCCGATTTTCGTCATAGAGGAATTGCAAGGGAAGCAATGAACTTTTTGAGTGAATATGGAAAGCAGAGAAATCTCAACAAAATCTATCTTACAGTAAACCGGAATAATACCGATTCCATCGCTGCATATCGTTCTATGGGATTTGATGTGGTGTGCGAACAGGTTGCTGATATTGGCGGAGGATTTGTGATGGATGATTATGTGTTGGAACGCCCCGTGTGATATCGAGGGGAAGAGAATGTATCGAGAGGACTGGTTGATATCTTATTTCAGGAACTAAAATTATCAAAAGAATTACAACGTGCAATCGCAGATTTGGGATATAAAGAGGCAACAAAGGTGCAGGCGGAATGCATCCCCGAGGTGCTGGCAGGGAAAGATGTGATTGGTCGGTCCAACACCGGCACTGGAAAAACGGCGGCATTCGGTATTCCTGCAGTGGAACGGATTGTGGGCGAGGTAAAACGCCCTCAGACCTTGGTGGTTTGCCCTACAAGAGAGCTTGCCATGCAGGTGTGCACCGAGATGCGTAAATATGCAAAGTATAAGGAAAATGTCAAGTTTGCCGTGGTGTACGGTGGCGCGCGGATGGATCAGCAGATTCGTGATTTGAAACGCGCCAATATTGTAATTGGAACGCCGGGACGACTGATGGATCACATTCGTCGGAAAACGCTAAAACTCAACGAGGTAGGAATGGTGGTACTTGACGAGGCGGACGAGATGCTCAACATGGGCTTTTTAGAGGACATCCGTACCATTTTGGAGTCGGTACCAAAAAACCGTCAGACGGTGCTCTTTTCGGCTACCATGCCGCCCGAAATTATGAAGATTACCAAGGAAGTGCAGAAAAACCCCAAACTCATTGCAGTGGACGGGGGACAACGCACCCTTGATGCCATTTCCCAGTATTATTATCTTGTGCCCACACCGCGAAAAAAAGAGGCACTTCGGTTGATACTTCAAGAGCACAAACCACGCCGTGCAATTATATTTTGCAATACCAAGCGGATGGTGGACGAACTGGAAGAATTCTTGCGGGAAGGCGGATTCCGTTGCGCAGGGCTGCACGGAGATATGCAACAACGTGACCGGACCCGTGTGATGAATAATTTTAAAGCCGGCAGGGCAAATCTGCTCATTGCAACCGATGTTGCGGCACGGGGAATTGATGTAAAAAATATTGAATCGGTATATAATTTTGATCTTACCGAGGATTTTGAATTTTATATTCATCGTATTGGGCGCACCGGACGGGCAAGCCGGTCGGGATGTGCATTTACACTGATTGGAAATGGTGCACAGTTAAAGCACATGAGAGATATTGCAAAGTATATCAATTGTGATATTGAGGAACTCAAAGTGCCGGCGGAAATGGCTGGTGCCGTGCAAAGTGAGAAGGATATGTATGAAACAATCAAATCCACCATCAGTGTGGAAACGGCTGAAAAGTGGAGCGAATTGGTAGAACGGTTTATGGATGAGGGATATGGTGCAGAGCAGGTTGCCTGTGCCGCATTGCAACTTGCCACGCAAAAGCCTGTTGAGCAAAACGAAGAGGATGTATTTAAAATTCCCGAAAAACCCAAACGAAACCGACCGGGCAATAATTCCGGAAAGGGATCGCGTAATCGGAGAAGACCCCATAAAAGCGCCGAGAAAAGCATTCCAAAATCCAGATAGCGAAAAACGTGTACTGCTTCTGGCGGTACACGTTTTTCTTGATAAAAATAAGTTTTAAAGATTTAACAAATCTTCCATTGACGGGCAAGTGGTTTTACAGTATAATATATTATAATAGATATACTTTGGTTAAAATTCCGTTTTAGGATAGATAAAAAAACGGGTTGAAGGAGGTTGCCATGAAGAAAAAAAATAATGAAATACGCACTTGTGGTCTGTATCGTACCAGTATTGGTGGTCAGGCAGTGATGGAAGGCGTTATGATGAGAGGACCCCGCGAAATCGCCACTGCGGTAAGAAAGTCAAACGGAGAGATTGTGGTAGATAAAAAACCGGTTTCTTCGCTGCTTGTGAAGTATGGACTGCACAAAATACCCATTTTGCGTGGATTCCTTTCTTTTTTTGAATCCTTGTTTATTGGCGTGAAAGCACTGATGTTTTCAGCAGACCAGTATGATTTGGAGGACGGAGAAGTATATGAGCCGTCTAAATTTGAAGCCTGGCTGGACCGCAAGTTTGGTGACAAAATCAAAGACATTGCCATTTATTTTTCGGTAGCAATTGCTCTGGTAATGGGCGTGGGATTGTTTATGCTCCTGCCTACGGTGCTGGTCGGCTTTGTGAAATCGTTTGTGGAAAATCGCATCGTGCTCAATCTGGTTGAAGGATTGGTGCGTATTACGATTTTTCTGGTGTACATTGCATTGGTTTCTAAAATGGAAGACATTCAACGTGTATTTCAGTATCATGGTGCAGAGCACAAAACCATTGCGTGTTATGAGCACGCGGAGGAACTGACACCCGAAAATGCGCGCAAATACACCCGATTGCATCCCCGATGCGGTACCAGCTTTTTGCTGATTGTCATGGTAATCAGTATTGTGTTCTTTTCTTTGCTTCGTTGGGAGTCGGTGTGGGAGAGAATCTTGTATCGTTTGTTGCTTTTGCCGATTGTAGCAGGTGTTTCCTATGAGATCATCAAATTTGCAGGTCGCAGTGAGAATAAAGTGGTGGCGTGGCTTACCAAACCTGGTCTGTGGTTGCAGAATCTAACCACCCGCGAGCCGGATGACAGTCAGCTTGAGGTTGCAATTGTGGCAATGAAAAGCGTATTGCCCACAGTGGATGGTGAAGACAGATGGTAATCGGAGATTGCCTGGTGGAGGCGGTGTCGTATCTGCGTGAGGCGGGGGATGACACCGCCTTTTTGGATGCACGCGCGTTGATCTGCCATGTGTTGGATTGTGATATGCTCTATCTTACGGTGCATCGGGACGAGCTGATGGATGATAAAGCAGCACAACTCTTTCGGGATTTGATAAATCGCAGGGGAACAGGTGAGCCAGTGGCACAGCTTGTTCGCCACAAAGAATTTATGTCCATTGATTTTTATGTGGATGAACGTGTGTTGGTTCCAAGACCCGACACCGAGCATTTAGCAGAGTATGCATTGGAGTTTTGCCAAGGAAGAAAAGCTCCTCGAGTGCTGGATTTGTGCACCGGTTCGGGTGCGCTTGCGGTGAGCATTGCTCATTATGCGCCACACTCCAGGGTGTTTGCCGCAGATATTTCGGATGGAGCATTGGAAATTTGCGCGAAAAATGCAAAAAAGAACAGTGCCGAAGTGACAGTGTTCCGGATGGATGTGTTGACAGAACTTGCCACCCATGACCAAACGTATGACTTGATTGTTTCCAATCCTCCGTATATTGAGCATGATGTAATTGCGTCGCTTGACAAGGATGTTGCAATGTTTGAGCCGCACCTTGCCTTGGACGGCGGTGAGGACGGATTGGATTTTTACCGTGTGCTGGCAAAAGAGTGCCCGCTTTTATTGTCTGATGGAGGCTCACTTGCGTTTGAAGTTGGGATAGGGCAGGCGGATTCAGTTGCCGAGATGATGCGTGAATCTTTTTGCGATATAGAAATACGAAAAGACTATGCCGGAATTGAACGTGTGGTCTACGGAATTAAAAAAGCATCCGATTAACGGATGCTTTTTTGCGTTTCTATCCATTTGGAAAGAATATTTTCTTTTCGCTGGCACATTTCGTCAATGCGCTTGATATATTCTGAAACTTCTTTGACATTGAAACTGCGCTCTATCAGGTCATTTGCAACAGTTTTTGTAGAACCCCCGGCACCAAGTGCTACAATGCTTTGTACTTCTTCCATGATATATACATTGTACAGGCATTCATGTTCCGGAATGCAGTAGCCTACATTTTCCAGATTGCCCAACATATTTTTTTGCCGATACATATAATAGGGTGACATTCCGGCTTCTTTTAATCGTGTTCGCCCTTCGGTGAGCATGGCCTCTACCGCATTTGCACTTGAAATGCTAAACATGTCATATTGCTCGGCAAGATAGGAGGAACGTTTGATGCACATGGTGTGAATGGTGATGCTTTCGGGTTGGAGAGGGATGATGGCATCCAGAGTGCGAGAAAAATCCTCCGGTGATTCAGAGGGCAGACCAGCAATCAAATCCATATTGATGTGGGAAAATCCTTCTTCCCGTGCAAGGGCAAAGCAGTCGAGCACTTGTTGTGGCGTATGCCTGCGTCCAATAAGCCGGAGTGTATTTTCATTCATGGTTTGTGGATTGATACTGATGCGCTTTACCCCGTGATTTCGGATTACCCGAAGTTTTTCCGGGTCTATGGTATCGGGTCTTCCTGCCTCGATGGTAAATTCGCGGATGCCAGACAAATCAAAGTGTTCGTACAATTTGCAAAGAAGTTGGTCCATCTGGGATGCGGTGAGTGCAGTAGGCGTTCCGCCGCCCATATATACTGTTTCCACCGAAAGACCAAATTGTTTGAGTAGCTGTGAGGTGTGCTCGATTTCTTTATGTAATGCTTCCAGGTAGGGTTCTACCAATTTGTTGGAAAAGGCAACCGATTGTGAGGTAAACGAGCAGTAAAGACAACGGGTTGGGCAGAAGGGGATGCCAATATAAAGGCTGACGGCATCTTTTTTCATATTTGAAATGATACGTCCCTCTGCCTTTGCTACTTCAATGGCAAGCTCTGCTTTTTGGGGCGAGGTGTGGTAATAGGAAACCAAATGCTGATGAGTTTGTGCATCGTCATTACCCTCTGCCATGTAGTTGCGTGCGATTTTGGCAGGACGGATACCGGTGAGCGCACCCCAGGGCAGGGAAATCCCGAAAACTTCCGGAGCGATATGCTCAAAGGACTGCTTGAAATAATGCTTGCAATAATCGGGGCGAGAGAGAGAATATTCCCGTTTGACGCCATTATAGCAAATTACCGTGTCATAGATATAATTTTCTCCTTCCCGACGCAACCGACTAAGCACATAGTCTTGCGCCTCGGGGATGGCATCTGAAATCTCTGCTTTGATGCGAGGCAGATATGACTGGATGCTTTCGTAGACGGTATATCGTTCGCTATGCCCTTGTAAAATCAGTTTCATGACCGGATATAGGGGTTGTGCATACGCTCATGCCCGATGGTGGTAGCCGGTCCGTGACCGGGATAGACCTTGACCGCATCATCAAGTTCCATCAAACGGTTTAAAGAACGTAAAATGGTTTGGTAATCACCGCCGTAGTGGTCCACTCTGCCAACGGATTCATAAAAGAGCGTGTCACCTGCGATGAGAGTGTCATCAACCAAAATGCACATACTGCCAGGGTTGTGACCGGGTGTGTGTATGAAGGTCAGGGTAAGATTGCCGATAGAAAGTGTATCGCCGTCATTTACCAGAATATCGGCAGGAACCTTTGGTGCAGGGAGACCGAAGTAAAGCGCAAGACAAAGTGCGTCGTTATTGAGTATATTGCGGTCTGCGTTGTGGAGAACAACCTTTGCACCGGTGGCTTTTGCCACATCATCCAGTGCGGCAATGTGATCGATATGTGCGTGGGTGATGATAATATATTTGGCAGTCCAGCCATTTTCCTGTAAGGTCGCAAGGATTTTAGGAGCATCTGCGGCAGGGTCAATCACTGCGACAGTGTGCGTTTGTTCATCTGCAAGGAAATAGCAGTTGGTATCCAATGCACCGAGGGAAAGTTGTTTTAACATCATGGAAAGGTCTCCTTTTTGGTTACTGTCAGCTACGGGTAACATCAATTACGCCGCTGATTGCACGCAGTTTTTTGATGATGCGATCGAGCTGTTCGGTACCCGTAATTTCAAGTGTAAGTTCAATAATGGCAAGGTCATCCTTGGTGGTGCGGGCATTAAGCCCTTTTAACGGCACTTTAGAATCGGCAATGGCATTGGTGAACTCCACCAAAATGCCGCTTCGGTCGTGGGATACCACTTTGAGGGTGGATAGATAGGATGTGTTTTTATTATCCTCCCATGCCACTTCAATCAGGCGCACTTTTTCCTCTTCATTACTATATGCCGAGGCAATATTACTACAGTCCTGACGATGGATGGATACTCCTCTGCCGCGTGTAATATAGCCGATAATACGGTCGCCCGGAACGGGATTGCAGCATTTGGAAAAACGGATAAGACAGTTATCTACGCCTGCAATGGTAACACCGTCGCTACCCGAGGATGAGGAAGAAGGCTTTGATTGGGCTGCTTGCGAAACCGATGCAATGATACTTGCCGGATCGGGTTCTTCCTGGTGGCTTTTCTTGTATTCATCCTTGAGGCGGGAAATTACTTTGCTTAAGGGGATTCCGCCAAAACCGAGTCCGGAATACAGGTCATCAATACTTTTGAACCCATATCTGCGGCACAGTGGCTCAAGATATTCATTTTTGAGCAGACCCAAACCATTCATGCCCTGACGCTTGATTTCCTTTTCAAGCATATCTTTGCCTTTTTCGATATTCTGCTCACGATTTTCCTTTTTAAACCACTGGTTGATTTTATTTCGCGCCTGACCGGTTTTTACAATTTTGAGCCAATCCGGACTTGGACCATGAATGGAAGAAGAGGTGATGATTTCTACAATATCACCGTTTTGCATCTGATAGTCAAGCGGAACAATTTTTCCATTGACCCGGGCACCCTGCATCTTACAACCGATTGCGCTATGGATGGAGAAGGCAAAGTCAATAGGGGTAGCGCCTGCAGGGAAACTTTGTACGTCACCCTTGGGAGTGAACACAAATACCTGGTCGGTAAACAGGTCAATACGCAGCGCAGAGAGAAATTCCTCTTCGTCTTTTGCATCGCGCTGAAGCTCCAAAAGCTGACGCACCCACGAGAGTTTTTGCTCCATGTTCTGGTCGGTGGCGACATTGCCCTCTTTATATTTCCAGTGCGCTGCGATACCATTTTCGGCAACCGCATGCATTTCCTTGGTACGAATCTGGATTTCAAAAGGTCGTCCGCCTGGACCGATGACGGTGGTGTGCAGGGATTGATACATATTGGGTTTGGGCATGGCGATATAATCCTTAAACCGTCCGGGCATGGGTTTATAAAGCTCGTGTGCAGCACCGAGCGCTGCATAGCAATCACTTACCGTGTTGGTGATGATGCGCACGGCAAACAAATCATAAATCTGGTCGAGAGTTTTATTCTGGGTGAACATTTTGCGATAGATGCTATAAAAATGCTTGGGACGACCATCAATGGTGCAGTCGATTCCCAACACATCAAGCTTGTCCTTGAGTGCAGCTTTGATGTGAATGATATAATCCTCACGTTCCTGACGTTTTTGCTTGATGCCCTCCACAATTTCATAAAAGGCAATAGGATCGATGTATTTGAGGGAGGTGTCTTCCAATTCCCATTTGATTTTATACATGCCAAGGCGGTGCGCCAATGGTGCAAAGATGCTTAACGTTTCGCGCGCTTTTTCCCGTTGCTTTTCCTCCGGCATGCTGATCAGGGTTGCCATGTTGTGCAGGCGGTCGGCAAATTTGATGATGATAACACGGATGTCTTTTGCCATTGCCAAAAACATCTTACGCAGGTTTTCCATATCCCGTTCCTCTTTGGAGGAAAACTGGATTTTGTCAAGCTTGGTAACACCATCAACCAAAATGGCGATTTCTTCACCAAATTGTTCGCGGATGTCTTCGATGGTGCACTCGGTATCTTCTACCACATCATGCAACAATGCAGCACAAATGGAGGCAACATCCAGTTCCATTTCGGCAACTGTTTGTGCAACCGAAAGGGGATGTGCCAGATATGGTCTGCCCGATACGCGTTTTTGCTCTTTGTGAGCATTTGCCGCAAGCAAGTATGCGCGTTCGATTAAATCGAAATCACAGTTGGGATTATATTGTTTTATTTTTTTGATTAATTCCTCGTAAAGAGTCTGACAGGTATCGTTCATTGTGGTTTCCTTTCCCGGTTAAACCGCATAAAGGTTTTGGATTGTTCCAAAGAGGTTTTGTCGCCAAAACCGTGTTGTATGGTGACGGCAAAAAGTTCGCTGCTTTTTTTGTAATCAATAAACCCGAGTTCTTTCATGACATCCATACATAATTGTATGTGAAAGGGTGCACATGAAAGTCCGGAAGATATGAGGTGCTGTTTTAACGAGGAGAGAGTATAGCTCCCCGAGCCGTTTACACGGAAAAAACGATAGGCACACCCAACCTGGTCACGGGTAAGACGCAGGGATTCGGCGGGTTTAAAATCCCGTATGATAAACTGAGGGCGTGTGACACCGCCATATGTGTTGGTGCTTAAAGCCCCGACGACATCGACCATGTCACCAACCGAAAAGAGGGAAAATGCATCCATCATTCCAAAGGCAGGCAATTCGGCAGTATAGCCGTTTTGCTCTACGGTGAGAAACACATGTTTGCCGTTTGTGACATTGCGTATGGTGCGGATTTTGGCGTTTCGGATGCAGAACAGGGGAGAACGGTTTCCTACGCCGCAAGGCTCGATAAACTTAAGCGAATCGATGGTTTTTAGGTTTACATCTTGTATGGCAATGGTATCATCCGGGTAAAGTTTTGGTGTGAGGATTTCTTCTGTGAGAAGCGGCGCGGCGTGGTGGTTGATTGCTATGCGGAAGGCATCAATATCGTCTTGGTGTAATGATAACCCTGCCGCCATTTCATGACCGCCAAACTTGGTTAAATGTTTGCTGCACACATTGAGTGCAGCAAACAGATTAAAACCCTGCACACTGCGTCCCGAACCTTTTCCGTTTCCGGATTCATCCACAGAAATTACAATGGACGGTTTATAGTATGCTTCGGTGATGCGAGAGGACACAATACCAATGACGCCATGGTGCCAACCGTGTCCTGCTACAACAATTACGCCGTCGTGTTGCAATCCTTGTGCCACAATCATCGCCTGTGCCTCTTTCAAAATGGCATGTTCCTGGGATTGGCGTGTGCGGTTTTCTTTATCCAGTTCCACTGCAAGAGTGTGTGCCTGCTCCGGGTTGTCGGTAAACAAAAGCTCAACAGAATCGCGGGCATTCCCAAGGCGACCTGCGGCATTTAATCTGGGGGAGAGACCAAACCCTATGGTGGAGGCAGTGATTTCCCGATTGGCAAGCCCTGCCACTTCCAGCAGAGTACGGATTCCGATATTTTGTGTATCGCGCAGTTTTTCAAGTCCCCGGCAAACAATATAACGGTTTTCATCTATCAGGGGGACCATGTCTGCAATGGTTCCGATGGCGGTGATATCGCAATAACGCCAAAATATCTCGGGTGAATTGCCCGAAAGCGCACATACCAACTTGAATGCCACGCCAACTCCTGCCAACTCGCGGAAGGCACATTGGTCGCTCGGGATTTTGGGATTGACCACCGCAGGGGCATCGGGTAATTCCTCTTTTAAACTGTGGTGGTCGGTGATGACCAGTGTTAAACCAATTTGTTTTGCATGGGCGGCTTCTTCCACTGCGGTAATACCCACATCGACAGTAATTACCATGCCAATACCCTGTGATTTGAGTGTGTCCAGTGCGTTGCAATTTAATCCATAGCCTTCTTCGGCACGGTCGGGTATGTAGTAGGTTACCTGTGCACCGACAGAACGGAGATAGTGGCATACAACATAGGTAGAGGTGATACCATCCACGTCATAATCACCATAAACAGCAATTTTTTCACCGGCATTGATTGCGAGGTTGATTTGTTCAACCGCTTGTTTCATGCCGGGCAGTTGCATGGGGTCGTTAAAATTTTCGTATGAGAGAAACCGGGTGATTGCCTCGGGCGTATCAATGCCACGGTTAAAGAGGATGCGTACCGCAGTTTCACTCAAACCGGTTTGCGCTGCACATGTGCTGATTTGTTCCGGATTATGCTGCGGAAAAATCCACTTGGTTTGTTTCAACGGGTTCATCCTCCTCTCGAAAAATATAATATTCTAATATTATACCATGTTTGAGTGGCTTGTTCAAGAAAAAAATCACATTGTGGCACAAGAAATGTCGAAATATGGATTTTTTACGAAAAAAGTCAAGATACTGTTATAAAACCACGATATAATTGCTTTCTTTTTTTGAGATGATTTGATATTGTGATATATATGCATGATTGAAAAAGGAGTGATACCATGGCAAAAGTAGAATTTCGGAAAGAACAATTCAGATGGTTGTTTGGTGGAATGGGATTCCACAACAGCGAGGCAACCATGACGGGTTTGATGACAGATGAGTTTTTGAATGAGCGTGTGCTCAAATCGTTTTATGAAATCAGTCCGTGTTTTACTCGTATTTTTGGCGGATATGCAAACTGGACCAAAGAGGCAATGGATGAATTTGCAAATTACTACAACAAGACCTTTGCAAAGGCAGACACCACCATCTATGCCGTTCCGGGACGTATGCCGTTGCATGAAACCCACGAGGAGATGGAAGAGCATGTGCAAAAGACGGTGAAGAACTTTGAGTATCTCATCAAAGAAAAGAATTTGCGCTTGCTGCGGTATTTTTGTGTTACCAACGAACTTTCGGTGGGAAATGAATATGCCATGATGTGCAATGACCTGGAGAAATTCAAAGAGTATCACCATATGCTCTGGAGAGATTTTCGCAAACATGACCTGGATATTGGTTTGGTTGCCACTGATTGTTCGCGTGTGCAGAATTTCCATCAGATAGACTGGGCTACCAAAAACATGGACCAGTATACGGCACTTTATTGCACTCATCTGTATGAAACAAATGACATGGCATTTGACGATCCGAGTTTTTATACATACCTTTATAATATTTACAAGGATTTGGTACAGGTCGCCAAGAAACGGGAAAAACGGTTTTTCCTTGGCGAGTTTGGGTTGCACAACAGCGAATTTTTCACCTCCGAGTATATGTGCAGTGATGTTCCAGCCGGATACGGCAATGAGAAGGAAGAGGAAGAATATGCGCTGATGGCTTGTGTAGAGCAACTTGCTGCCATGAATGCAGGCTCGCTTGGCACCGTTTACTGGACTTTCTGCGATTATCCCGACCCGTTCCTCAACTGGTGGGGAAGTTCCCGTGAGGCGCAAATCCGCTATGATGTGGGCAGATTTTCCGGTCATGGTACCGACATCCGTTACAACAAGCATGGTATGTTCCGTTGGGGCGAGGATGGGGACTATTCTGCACGCCCGACTCTGTACAGTGTTGGGTTGATGGCAAAATACTTCAAGAGCAATTCCCGTGTGCTTCAATTTAACTGTGATGACGAAAGTGTGATTTGCGGTGGTATTACCAATCCCGACCAGAGCACTACGCTCTGCCTGATCAACCTCAAACCCACGGCAGAAAAGGTTGCACTGAATACGGCATTTTCCATTGACAAACCCATGCGTGCATATCAATATGTGTGCGGCGATGTGCCTTATAACGAATACAATGACTTACAGGGATATACCATGGTAGACCCTGCGGCAGAGGGAACATATGAACTCACCATGGAACCGCATTCGCTGGTGTTGCTTACCACAGACTACACCGACCGCACACCTTCTGCGGTGAAGAATGTATCGGCGAAGGGCAAGCGCATCAAGTGGGATGCCGTTTCGGATGAAGAACATGCTTATTATCGTGTGTTTAAGGACGGCAAACAGATTGGTTCTACTGCGGCAACCTATCTGGAACGTGAAGTGGATGTCAAAGCGAAATATACTGTAAAATCTGTGGATAAATATGGAAATATGTGCAAATAATTTTACAAGGAGGACAAAAAATGAGTTTTATGTTTCATCCCCATCCGTATGACGAGCCTACGGCGATCAACCGTCCGGCGCTCTCCGAGCGGACCAAAAAGGCGCTGATAAAGGGAGGCGTTAACATTGCCAATGCAATCGCAGACAAGGCAAACGAAAAAAGCCTGATTGTGCTGGATGGGTATGCATCGGCAGAATTTTCGCAAGTGGTAAATCTGCTCGGTGGGATATTGGAATTTCGCAAAATCAAATACGAGGTAATCAATGTTTCCTGTTGCTACAAAACACCGCAGGAGCTGGATGAGTTGTTTGCCGATAACCTGAAAGTAGATTTGGAAAAGGATCCCGTTTCCCTATTTGGTAAACGATTGGAGGATGGGTACAATGCCATCTTTGATGCGGATAAAGTTGCCGATTTGCAGGAAAAACTTGCTACGCGTGAAAATGTGGTCATTCTCTACGGATACGGCAGTATGTATCATTCGTTTGTACGCAATGCGGCAGACATTACCGTATATCTTGATGTAGCACCTAAAAACGTGGTGCTTCGTGCGAAAAATGGCAAGATGACCAATATCGGCGATGTGGTTGCAAAGCCGTTTAAAGCGATGATGCGTCGGGCGTATTATGTGGATTTCGAGGCGGCATTATTGCTGCGTCGGGAATTGATTGGGGCGGATCTGATTGATTTTTATGTGGATTCTACCGACCTTTCCTGCTACAAAATGGTAGACCGCGAGGCATTTGCGGAGATTACCGGTGCTCTGTCTGTGATGCCCATCCGAAACAAACCCGTTTATCTGGAAGGCGTGTGGGGCGGTCAGTATGTAAAAAGTGTGCGCAATGTTCCTGACTGCATGAAAAATATTGCGTGGGTATTTGATTTTATTCCCATGGAGGTCAGTGTGGTTACCGAGGTGGGAGAGGACCTGTTTGAGATGCCTTTTTACACCCTGCTCCAAAAGAGGGAGACCGAGCTGATGGGTCAGGCGTGTGTGGATAAATTTGGCGGATATTTCCCCATTCGTTTCAATTATGATGACACCTTTCATTCTTCGGGCAACATGTCCATTCAGGTACATTCGGGCAGTGATTACAACAAGGAAAATTACAACGAATTTGGTCGGCAGGACGAGAGTTATTACATTGTAAATGCCGGTCACGGCGCAAGAACCTATCTTGGATTTGCCAATGACCAGGATCCCAAAGAATTTATCGAACTTGCAAAAAAATCCGAAAAAGACCATAGTGTGATTGATTACCAGAAGTATATTCATGCAGTGGAATCCAAACCGGGTGTGCAGGTGATGATTCCTGCCGGAACCATCCATGCGTCGGGAAGAAACCAGCTCATTCTGGAAATCGGTAGCTTAACGGTTGGGTCGTATACCTATAAGATGTATGACTATCTGCGTCCTGACATTGACGGCAAGCCAAGACCCATTCATACATACCATGGTGAAAACGTACTACGCACCGAGCGTAATGCGGATTGGATTCACGAAAATGTGGTGCAGCAACCGCGCACCGTGCGTAAGGGAGAGGGGTATGAGGAAACCATTCTGGGCGAGCATGACCTGCTCTATTTCTCGCTGCGTCATCTTTGCTTTGAAAAGGAAGTGGAGGATGACACAAATGGAAAATTCCATGTGCTTTCACTGGTTGACGGTGAGCATGTGCGGATAGAGAGTGCGGAAAATCCCGACATATTCTTTGAGCAGCATTTTCTCGATGTGGTATTGGTGCCTGCAAGCATGGGCAAATACCGCATTGTTAACCTGGGCAACCATCCCATTACCATTCACAAGACCTGCTTGAAGGAAGGGTTTGAGCAGGATGAACTGTAAGAAAATCCTTTGCATAGACGCAGGTGGCACCTTTTTTAAATACGGTGTATACCGGCAGGACGGAGAGCGTGTTACGGATGTGATGCAAGTGCCATCCCGTTCGGACGGGAGCAAGGAGGAAATTCTTGCAAGTTATCGCAGGATCATCCTTGATGTGGAAGAGCAGGTTGGATTTGATGCAATCGGCATTTCCACCCCCGGACCTTTTGACTATGCAACCGGCACGAGCGGTATGAAGCACAAATATGCGGCAATTTATGGGGTGAGCCTGAAAGAAGAATTCGGGGCGTTTACCTCTAAGCCGGTGTTTTTTGTGTCGGACACCAATGCGTTTTTACTTGGAGAATATACCGGCGAGGTATGCAAGTATCAAAATGTGTTGGGTGTTACCATCGGCACCGGATTGGGGTTATCGGTTATTTATGGTGGAGCACTTTTAAAAGGACCGACCGGCGGAGTGGCAGAGGTGATTTACAACCTTCCGTACGGTGATGGAATTGCAGAGGATGCGGTTTCGGCACGGGGGATTGTTGCCACTTACGGCAAGGAGATAAGTGCAAAAGAAGTGGCAATGGCGGCATTTGACGGCGACCGGACGGCAAGAGAGGTTTATTGCCGGATGGGTGTGGCGTTGGGAACTGTGTTAAAGGAAAGTATTAAAAAATACCATGCCGAGCTGATACTGATTGGTGGGCAGGTTGCAAAGTCAATTGAATTGTTTGGCGACGCCGTGGAGAAAACCGCAAACATAAAAGTATTGCCTGCCAGATCGTTTGAGGAAGCGGCATTAAGGGGGATTTCAAATGAATATTTTAATTATTACGGGAAATCAGTGTGACGATTCGGAGTTATTATATCCGTATTACCGTTTGCTGGAGGAAGATTTTAAGGTGGATGTTGCTGCAATGGTGCCGGGTGAAATCTGCGCAAAGTACCATTTTAAAATGGAGGCAGACATCACGGTGGACAAGGTGGACCCTGCACAATATGACGGATTGCTTTTGCCGGGCGGAAGTGCGCCTGAGAAATTGCGTCTGAATGATATGGTGATTGATATCATCAAGGCGTTTGACAAGGCAGGAAAACCCGTTGCCGGTATTTGCCACGGACAGCAACTGATGATTTCGGCAGATATATTAAAAGGTAGAAGGGCGACCTGCTATCCCGGTATCCGGGACGACCTGAAAAATGCGGGTGCGGATTATGTGGATGAGCAGGTGGTGGTATGCCAGAATCTGGTTACCTCACGACGGCCGCAAGATTTGCCGTATTTTATGAGAGAATTTATCAAGGTGGTAAAACAAAGATGAGTTGAAAAGCAGGAGGCACACGGGTTTCGTGTGCCTTCTTTTTTTTGATTGAAATTTCTGTAATTTTCTTTGTTTCTATTGACAAATGTGGTTTTGTGTTGTAAAATAAAGATAATATGAGAAAAGGGGGTTAAGATAATGCAGTACAACTGCAAAGATTTACCCAAATCGCCGCGTATTGACCGGCTGAAAGAACATTTATTCGGTGGCATGCCTGAGATAGAGGCAGAGCGCGCCGTTTTGTTGACCGAAAGTTATCGTGCCACCGAGGGTGAGCCGATGATTATGCGTCGCGCAAAGGCGTTTGAGCACATTCTTGCCAATATTTCGGTTACCATCCGTCCGGAGGAACTGATTGTAGGCTCCACTGCGGTAAAACCGCGTGGTTGCCAGGTGTTTCCGGAGTATTCCTGCGAGTGGTTGGAGGAAGAATTTGACACGGTTGCGACCCGTAGCGCCGACCCGTTTTATATTTCCGACGAAACCAAGAAAACCTTGCAGGAGGTATATAAATATTGGAAGGGAAGAACCAACAGTGATCTTGCCACTTCCTTTATGACACCCGAAACCTTGCTTGCCATGGAGCACAACATTTTTACACCCGGCAACTATTTCTACAACGGTGTAGGACATGTGAGTGCAGATTATGGCAAGGTATTGCGTATGGGCTTTGACGGAATTGCGCAGGAGGCAAAGGATGCGCTTGACCGTTGCAGTATTTGTGATGCAGATTATGCCGCACGCAGCAGCTTTTTGCAGGCGGTGATTATTGCCTGCAATGCAGCAAGCAGATATGCACGCCGTTATGCGGCTCTGGCAAGAGAGCAGGCGGCAGGATGCACCGATCCGCAGAGAAAGGCGGAGCTTGAGCAGATTGCGGCAAACTGTGAGCGTGTACCGGCAAAGGGTGCCAGCAATTTTTACGAGGCATGCCAGACTTTCTGGTTTGTGCAGATGCTCATTCAGACCGAGTCGAGCGGACACTCCATTTCGCCCGGACGGTTTGACCAATATATGTATCCGTATTATAAGGCGGATATGGATGCGGGAAGAATTACACCCGAGCGCGCACAGGAATTGCTCGATTGCGTGTGGGTAAAACTCAACGACCTCAACAAGGTTCGTGATGCAGTTTCTGCAGCAGGTTTTGCCGGATACAGTATGTTCCAGAACATGATTGCAGGTGGACAGACACCCAACGGGCAGGATGCAACCAACGAGTTGTCTTATATGTGCATCAATGCATCCAAAAACACCATGCTGCCTCAACCATCACTTTCGGTGCGTGTATGGAATGGTTCGCCCCATGATTTCCTGATTCATGCGGCAGAGCTTACCCGTACAGGCATTGGGCTTCCTGCGTATTATAATGATGAAATTATCGTACCTGCACTCCTCAGCCGTGGTCTGGCATTGGAGGATGCGAGGGATTATTGTATCATCGGTTGTGTAGAGCCGCAGAAGGGCGGAAAAACCGATGGTTGGCACGATGCGGCATTCTTTAATATGTGCCGTCCGTTGGAACTGGTATTTTCTTCGGGTAAAGACAAGGGCGTGCAGGTTGGTCCCATTACCGAGGATGTTACCAACATGACGAGCTTTGACCAGTTCTTTGATGCCTATCGCAAACAGATGGAATACATGATTGAACTGATGGTGAATGCCGACAATGCCATTGATGCGGCACACGCACAACGGTGTCCGTTGCCTTTCCTGTCTGGTATGGTGGCAGATTGTATCGGACGCGGAAAATCCGCACAAGAGGGCGGCGCAATTTACAACTTCACCGGTCCGCAAGGCTTTGGTATTGCCAATGTTGCCGATGCGCTGTATGCAATCCGCACACTGGTATTTGAACAGAAAAAGGTTTCTATGGCAGAGATGCGTGATGCGTTGATACATAATTATGGAAAGCCGTTCTGCGACGTATATGCACAGCAGCTTACCGTGGATGTGGTAAAAGAGGTTGTTGCAAAGGGAATGACTTTAAGCGATGGTCAGATTGGTGATATTTTTGCACAAATCCGTGCGAACGAATTGCCCGCAGAGCAGAAGAATCGCTATGGTGAAATTCTTGATATGATTGATTCGTTACCGCATTTCGGTAATGATTTGGACGATGTGGACAAGTTGGCGCGTGAGGCGGCTTATTCCTATACTCGTCCGGTTGAAAAGTACAAAAATCCCCGTGGTGGCGTGTATCATGCAGGGTTGTATCCGGTTTCTGCGAATGTACCGCTTGGTGCACAGACCGGAGCAACTGCAGACGGACGTCTTGCCGGAACACCCGTTGCAGATGGTGTTTCGCCTACGGCGGGCAGAGATGTCAATGGTCCTACTGCTTCGTGTAACTCGGTTGCAAAGCTTGACCACGGCATTGCATCCAATGGTACCTTGTTTAATATGAAATTCCATCCGTCTGCACTCAAAGGTCGTGCAGGTTTGGAAAGCTTTGTGGCGCTTATCCGTGCATTCTTTGACCAAAAGGGTATGCATATGCAGTTTAACGTGGTGAGCCGCGAAACATTGCTGGATGCGCAGGCACATCCTGAAAATTATAAGAATCTGGTTGTGCGTGTGGCAGGATACAGTGCGATGTTTACTACCTTGTCGCGTTCGCTGCAGGATGATATCATCAATCGTACCGAGCAGGGTGGATTTTAACTGGGAGGATATCTATGGAAGCGGATTGGAATGTGAAGGGAAGAATTTTTGATATTCAGAAATTCTCTGTCCATGATGGACCCGGAATCCGAACCATTGTGTTTTTAAAAGGGTGCTTTTTACGGTGCCGTTGGTGTTGCAATCCCGAATCACAGGAGCATGCCATACAGACCATGACGGTGGGAGGAAAAACCAAAACCATCGGACGTGATGTTACTGTCGCCGAGGTAATGGAAACGGTTTTGAAGGATTTACCATACTATCGCAGGTCGGGTGGGGGCGTAACCCTTTCGGGCGGAGAATTTCTCTTTCAACCTGAATTTTCCCACGCGTTGCTTGCGGCTTGCCGAGAAGTGGGGTTGAATACTGCGGTTGAGTCTACCGGCGGTGCACCATTTGAGGTGATTGAACCGATGTTGCCCCTGATTGACCATTACCTGATGGACATCAAGCACATCAACAGTGAAAAACACCGTGCATTTACCGGACGCCCCAATGATTTGATTTTGGAAAATGCGCCCAAGATTGCACAACGGGTTCCACATATGGTAGTTCGGGTGCCGGTAATTCCTACTTTTAATGATACGGAAGAGGAAATTGCAGATATCGCCCGGTTTGCGGCAACCCTGCGCACGGTACATGAAATTCATCTGTTGCCCTATCATCGGTTGGGATTGGATAAATATGAAGGATTAGGGCGTACATACACCTTGCCGGATATTGTTCCGCCCACAGAAGAGCACATGGAACGGCTTCGTCAGGTGGCGGAGCGTTCGGGACTGATGTGCCAGATTGGCGGATAGCCCACAAAAACGCAGAAATTCAAAAAGAAGGTGCAGTTATGAATTCGATTTTGAATGAAGATTATTTAAAAGACAAAATAAGGATTGTGCAGGAGCTTGTGCCGGGCAAAGAAATTACCTTGTGCCATATCATTGCAAATCCGGATGAAATTTTATATCGTAAATTGGGCTTGGATCCTGCGGTGGATTATTCCAAATCTGCGATTGGAATTGTAACACTGTCGCCGGCAGAAACCGCGATTATTGCGGCGGATATTGCCATTAAGGCGTCGGGCGCAGAACTGGGATTTGTAGACCGTTTTTCCGGCACGCTCATACTGACCGGAACCGTGTCTGAGGTGGAAAGTTCTTTGTCTGCACTATCTACTTATGTGCAGGAAATATTGGGCTTTACCACATGTGCGGTTACCCGTACCTGATGTGATGAAAAAGATCATTTTACTTGGTCGGGTGGGAAGCGGAAAGACTACCCTGACACAGGCACTGCGAGGGAAGGAAATTGATTACCACAAAACGCAGTATGTGCATTATCACAGTTGTGTAATTGATACACCCGGAGAATATGCGGAAAATCGCTTTCTGGGGAGTGCACTGGCGTTGTACGCATACGAATCGGATGTGGTGGGGTTACTTCTTTCGGCAACCGAACCATATTCTCTCTACAGCCCAAACATCGTGTGCATGGCAAATCGCGAGGTAATCGGAATTGTTACCCAAATCGATAAACCGGACGCAAGACCCGATCTTGCCGAACAGTGGTTGCGCCTTGCCGGTTGCAAAAAAATATTCCACGTCAATACCCTTTCCGGGGAGGGGGTAAAGGACATTTTGGACTTTTTACAACAAAATCAAACAAAATCAAAGAAAAAAACAGATAAAACCTTGACAAACACACAGTAGTGTGCTATGATAAAATCAAGAAAATGTGTGAGAAAAGCAACAATAATATATAATGAAGGAGAAATGCAAAATGGCAGCAGAATTTGAAATCAAAAAGCAAATTTGCGACATCGGCAAGCGCATCTATGACAGACGCATGGTTGCGGCAAATGATGGCAACATCTCGGTAAAACTCAATGACAATGAGTTTTTGTGCACACCAACCGGTGTAAGCAAAGGATTTATGACCCCCGAGTACATATGCAAGGTTGACGCAGAGGGCAATGTAATCCAGGCAAACGGAAATTTCCGTCCTTCCTCTGAGATTAAGATGCATATGCGTGTTTACAAAAAACGTCCTGATGTTCAGGCGGTTGTTCACGCACATCCCATCTACGCAACCAGCTTTGCAATTGCAGGTATTCCGCTTACTCAGCCCATCATGCCCGAGGCAGTTATCGCACTTGGCTGTGTACCCATTGCAGAATACGGCACACCATCCACCAATGAAATTCCGGACGCAGTTGAGAAATATCTGCAGTATTATGATGCAGTGTTGCTGGAAAGCCATGGCGCATTGACCTATTCGGATTCGTTGCTTTCGGCTTATCACAAGATGGAATCGGTTGAATTTTATGCAGAGTTGCTCTTCCTGGCACGTCAGTTGGGCGGTCCGAAGGAGTTCTCCAAAGAGCAGGTGGAGCGTCTGTATGAAATCCGTCGTCAGTTTGGTATGACCGGCAAGCATCCGGCAAATCTTTGCCCCAATGCGAAAGATGGTAAATCAAGTTGTCATAGCTGTAACGGCAATTGCGGCAGTCACGCCCAGAGCGAGGATGCACTGGTTGCAGAAATTACCCGCAAGGTAATGGCACAGCTTCAGAAATAATCGGCTTTGACCGGAAAGGGTGGTTATAGGAATGGAAATGAACCAGACAAACATCGAGGCAATCGTCAAGCAGGTTTTGCAGGGAATGCAGGGCAATTCTTCCTCTCCCGTATCCGCACCGTCCGCATCCAAGTCGGTACCGGCTACCAGCCGTGCCGCTATGTTGACGGCGTTGGAAAAGTATGAGATCAAAGAATTTCCCATCCCCGAACTGGGCGATGATGACATTTTGGTAAAAGTAGAAGGTTGCGGCGTATGCGGCACCGACGCGCATGAGTTCAAGCGCGATCCGTTTGGACTGATTCCGGTTGTTCTCGGTCACGAGGGAACAGGCGAAATAGTAAAAATGGGCAAGAACGTAAAACGCGATAGTGCAGGAAAGCCGCTGGGTATTGGTGATAAGGTTGTTACCTGTATGATTTTCTCGGATGACCCCAACATCACCATGTTTGACTTAAACAAACAAAACGTAGGCAGTGCAGACGTTTATGGCTTGTTGCCGGATGATGACATTCATCTCAACGGTTGGTTTGCAGATTACATGGTAATTCGTGGTGGCTCTACTGTATTTAACGTAAGTGACCTGAGCCTGGATGAGCGTATTCTCATCGAGCCTTCGGCAGTACTTATTCATGCGGTAGAACGTGCAAAAACCACCGGAATTCTGCGGTTTAACAGCCGCGTGGTTGTACAGGGATGCGGCCCGATCGGTTTGATTTGTATCGCAATTCTGCGCACCATGGGTGTGGAAAATATCGTTGCAGTGGATGGCGAGCAAAAACGTCTTGACTTTGCAAAGGAAATGGGTGCTTGTGCAGGTGTAAACTTCAAAAACCATCAGGGTATTGAAGCACTGACCAAAGCGGTGGAGGATGCGTTTGGCGGATATCCGGCAGATTTCGGATTCCAGTGCACCGGTTCTCCCATTGCACATAGCAACATCTACCACTTCATCCGCAGAGGCGGCGGCTTGTGCGAGCTTGGTTTCTTCATCAACGGTGGCGATGCCACCATCAATCCGCACTTTGACATTTGCTCAAAAGAAATCACCACGGTTGGTTCGTGGGTTTACAACCTGCGTGATTATGCAACAACCTTCGATTTCTTGAAACGTGCAAAAGGAATTGGATTGCCGATGGGAAAACTTATCACACACCGTTATCCGCTTTCGCAGATTAACGAAGCACATCAGACCAACCTGAAAATGGAAGGTCTTAAGATAGCAATTATCAACGAATAAAATATTTTGTTTAGGAGGATTTAAAAAATGGCACAGGAAGCATTGGGAATGGTTGAAACCAGAGGCCTGGTTGCAGCAATCGAGGCAGCTGACGCAATGGTAAAAGCTGCAGAGGTAGTATTGGTAGGTACCGAGAAAATCGGTTCCGGTCTGGTAAGTGTTATGGTTCGTGGCGACGTTGGCGCAGTAAAAGCTGCTGCTGAGGTTGGCGCAAACGCAGCACAGAAACTGGGCGAGTTGGTAGCTGTACATGTAATTCCGCGTCCTCATGGTGATGTGGAAAAAATCCTGCCCAAACTCTAAGGAGTGAATGAAAATGGCGGAACAGAAAAAAAAGTCCACAAAACCGGCAACCCCGGTTGAAGAAAAAGCAGTAGTAAAAACTGAAACTAAATCAAATCAGGAGGTAAAGAAAATGGCACAGGAAGCATTGGGAATGATCGAAACCAGAGGTTTGGTAGCAGCAATTGAGGCAGCTGACGCTATGCTCAAAGCTGCAAACGTTGTACTGGTAGGTACCGAGAAAATCGGTTCCGGTCTGGTAAGTGTTATGGTTCGTGGCGACGTTGGCGCTGTAAAAGCTGCAGTTGAGGCTGGCGGCAACTCCGCACAGAAGCTGGGCGAGATCATCGCTACACACGTAATCCCCAGACCCCACGGCGACGTGGAGAAAATTCTGCCCGTTCTCAAATAAGGTGCAGAAAACCAATAGCAATTTATAGGAAGGTGACGGTATGCTCGTCGGAAAGGTTGTGGGTAGCGTAGTTGCAACCCGCAAAAACGAAAATTTAATCGGCAATAAATTTCTGATTGTTGACCCGTTGCCCGAAATGTCTTGCGGAAGCAAGCTGATCGCCATTGATAATGTTGGCGCGGGCATCGGCGAGATTGTTCTGGTCGCTTGCGGCAGCGCTGCACGCATCGGTTGCGGTCAGGCAAACTCCCCTGTGGATGCCGCTATTGTTGGCATTGTAGATGATGGGACGGGGATCGAACTGTGAAAAAATTGCAATTAAAGGAATTGTCGGCCATCGCCCGTGACTGCGGTATTGCAGGCGCGGGCGGGGCAGGCTTTCCCACCTACGCAAAACTGGATAAACGTGCAGATACAGTGATATGTAATTGCGCTGAATGTGAGCCGCTCTTTCGTGTGCATCGTCAGTTGTTGGCAAAATATGCACGGGAAATTGTCGGTAGCCTTTGTATGATTGCGGAAGTGGTAGAAGCCAAACGGGTCATTGTTGCCCTAAAACCTTCTTATCGTGAAGCACGAGAGGCGCTGGAAGGCGTGCTTTCTTCCTATCCGAACACCGAAATTTGTCTGTTGCCCGAGGTATATCCGGCAGGGGATGAAGTGGTGTTGATTTACGAGGCGACCGGTAGAGTGGTTCCACCCGGTGATATCCCGATTTCGGTCGGGGTAACTGTGTTTAACGTGGAAACGCTGCTTAACCTTTGGGATGCAGTGGAAAACGGTGCGCCGGTAACACACAAGTATGTGATGGTTGCCGGTGAGGTGGAGCATCCTGTTACGGTGCGCGTACCGCTTGGCATGACATTGAAGGATGTGGTGGAAAAGGCGGGAAAGATTACGACCGAAAATCCGGTGTATATTTCCGGCGGACCCATGACCGGTCGGATTGCCAATCCGTATGAAACGGTGACCAAAACCACCAATGCAGTTATTATTTTGCCGGAAAATCATTCGTTGGTGCTCAGACGCAAAAGCAAAACTACTGTGAATGTACATCGTGCAATGAGTGCGTGTTGCAGTTGCCGTATGTGCACCGATTTGTGTCCTCGCCATCAGCTAGGGCATCCCATCGAGCCGCATGAATTTATGAATGCTGTGGCAAACAATGCACCCGAAAAGGTAAATGCATTTTTGAATACCATGTACTGTTCGCAGTGTGGGTTGTGTGAAATGTATGCCTGCGGACAGGGATTATCACCTGCATCGCTGATTGGCACCTATAAAAACGGGTTGCGTGCAAAAGGCATTACAGTGACAAAGCAAGAGGCTTCAAATGTTGCCCCCGAGCGTCCGTACCGGAAGGTTTCCTTGGGACGGTTGACTGCTCGTTTGGGGTTGAGCCGTTATAACAAGCCGGCGCCGATTCTGGATGAAACGTATGTTTCGTCTGTGTTGCGTCTGCCCCTTCAACAGCACATTGGTGCACCGTCAGTTCCAACGGTAAAACCGGGTGACTGGGTTGCGGCAGGGCAGGAAATCGGTATGGCAGCAGAAGGAAAATTGAGTCTTCCTTTGCATACACCCATTACCGGTGTGGTGAAGGAAGTAGGAAATGATGTGATTGTAATACAGATGCAATCGTAATAGGAGAGGTTCGGTTTTATGGGAAAAGCAATCGGTATGGTAGAATATACCACCGTTTCCGCGGGTATTCAGGCGGCAGACCTTATGGTCAAGACTGCCGAGGTTGACTTGCTGGAAGCTCAGGTGGTATGTCCAGGAAAATACATTGTGATTATCAGCGGAGAACTGTCGGCGGTAAGGGCGGCGGTTGATGCATCCCGTGTGCAATTTGGTGAACGCCTGGTTGACAGTTTTGTACTGGGCAATCCGCATGAGTCCATTTTCCCGGCACTTTGCGGTGCTGCCGAAATCGGCTCTCCACATGCATTGGGTGTCATTGAAACATATTCCGGTGCATCGGCGATTGTAGCGGCAGATGCTGCTGCAAAAACGTCATTGGTAGAATTGGTTGAACTTCGGATTTGCCGTGGTATGTGCGGAAAATCCTATTTGTTATTAACCGGTGAGATTGCGGCGGTGGAAGCGGCAATCGAGCGGGCAAAAAATGAAGTGGGGAAGAACGGCATGCTGCTTGATAGCTCTGTTACTCCCAATCCCGATCCCAAACTTTGGGAATCTATACTTTGATTTGACAGGGGTAATTAAGACCCCTTGACTGTTTTCGCCGTAACTGTTTATCCGGCGGGAAATGGAGGACAAAAATGATAGACGAAAAACAAATTAGCGAAATCGTCCGGTCTGTTCTGGATAGTGCCAATATTCATACTTCGTGCGGTGGTAATTGCAAATGCAAATCCAAACGTGGTGTGTTTGAGAGCATGACCGAGGCATTGGAAGCGGTACAAAAGGCATATACCCAGTACCGCCAATATACATTGGAACAACGCGAACATATCATTGCCAAAATTCGTGAGCTTACGCTCAATGAAGCAGAAGAAATGGCAAAATTAGGCGTGGAGGAAACCGGCATGGGCCGTGTTACCGACAAAATCATTAAGCATCAGTTGGTGGCAAATAAAACGCCCGGAACTGAGGATTTGGAGCCTCGTGTATTTACGGGTGACAGAGGTATGACACTGGTTGAAATGGCACCCTATGGTGTAATCGGCAGTATCACACCTTCCACCAATCCGAGCGAAACAGTTATCTGTAATTCGATTGGTATGCTTGCTGCAGGTAATGGTGTGGTATTTAATCCGCACCCCAACGCAAAGAAGATTGCAAACTACGCGGTTGATTTGGTAAACCGCGCGATTTTAGAGGCAGGGGGACCTGAAAACCTGGTGGTTTCGGTGGTGAATCCTACCATGGATTCTTCCAAGGAAATGATGGAATCTCCCATTGTTAAAATGCTGGTGGCAACCGGCGGCCCCGGTGTTGTACGTACACTGCTTTCGTCGGGTAAAAAGGCGATTGGTGCCGGTGCAGGCAATCCGCCTGTTATTGTGGACAATACTGCAGATATTGCAAAAGCTGCAAAGGATATTGTTGCCGGTGCAAGCTTTGACAACAATCTGCCTTGCATTGCCGAAAAAGAATGTTTTGTTTTTTCAGATGTTGCTGATCAGCTTATTCGTAATATGTGTGATAATGGTGCATATCTGCTCCGCGGTGATCAGGTAAACAAATTGCGCGACATCGCTTTGATGGAAAAGAATGGCAAGTATCAGATTCAAAAGGATTGGGTTGGCAGAGATGCAGGTAAATTCCTCAAGGAATTGGGTATTGATGCAGATCCCCGTTTGATTATTTGCGAAACAGATGCAAACCATCCGTTTGTGCAGGTGGAAATGATGATGCCCATTTTGCCCATTGTACGGGTAAAAGACATTGATGAGGCAATTACCCTTGCTGTTGCGGCAGAGCATGGAAATCGCCATTCGGCGCACATTCACTCCAAAAACATTGACAACCTGACCAAATTTGCACGAGCGGTAGAAACCACCATTTTTGTAAAAAATGCGCCTTCCTATGCCGGTATTGGTGCAGGTGGAGAAGGATACACCACCTTTACCATTGCAGGACCTACCGGCGAGGGTCTTACAGCGGCACATTCGTTTACCCGTGCGCGGCGTTGTGTTATGGTAGACGGGTTGCACATTGTATAATCAGCTTGATATGTTGCACATGAGTCGTGTGCAACATATCGTTATGTAATACACAGAAAGGAATGGACACATATGCAAGCATTGGGAATGCTAGAAGTATATAGTTTTACAAGCGCCGTATGCACCGCAGATATTGCTGCCAAGGCAGCAGATGTGCGTATTATTGCATTTGACCGCAACCGTCCCATCCGCACGGATGTTCCTGCACCGTTGGTGATGGAAGTGAAAATGGAGGGGAATGTGGCGGCGATTCGGGCTGCGGTTGAAGCCGGAAAAGCATATGCGACGGAGAAGGGGAAATATATTATTTCCCATGTGATTCCCCGTCCTGCTGACGATTTGGACCCGATGGCATATTTGATGGATGTTAACAAGGATAAATACAATAAAAAACTCCCCAAATCCTTTCTGAATGTAGAAACAAAAGTCCCCGAGCGCATCGAGGCGATCGGCTTGTTGGAAATTCAGGGATTGGTTGCTTCCATTTATGGTTTGGATGCTATGGTAAAAGCCGCTGATGTTCGTTTGGTGCATAGTGAAAAACGCTTGGGCGGTCGATTGGTAACTTTGGTGGTGGCAGGAAATATCTCTGCTGTTTCTTCTGCATTGGAAGCCGGTGTAGCAGCCGCCGAAGAAATCGGAGAGGTATATGGTTGCGAAGCAATTGCCAATCCGCATCCCGAAATTTTAAAATATTTTGATATGAGTTCCGAGTCCTGAGTTGATTACGGAGGTAAATGATATGGAATTGAAAACAATTGAAGCGGTGGTAAATGCCGCCATCTCTCAATATACAAATGAAAAGAAACCAGAGCCAGTACCTGCAAATGATGGAGTGAAAATTGGTGTGTCCCAGCGACACATCCATCTTTCCCGTGAGGATTTGGATACTTTATTTGGTGCGGGTTATGAATTGACCAAGAAAAAGACACTGATGGGGCGTGAATTTGCCTCCGAAGAAGTGGTTACCTTGGTCGGTCCTTCTCTTAAGGCAATAGAAAATGTTCGTGTTTTGGGACCTGTGCGTAAGCAAACGCAAGTGGAAATTTCACGAACGGATACCTTTGTGCTGAAAGTAAGCCCGCCGGTACGGCCTTCGGGCGAAGTGGCAGGATCGGAACGAATTGTAATCGTGGGTCCTAAGGGAAGCGTATACTTAAAAGAGGGCGTTATCATTGCCAATCGTCACATACACTTAACTCCAGAATATGCCACCGGGCACAACCTGGAGGATGGCGATTATGTAGATGTTTTGGTGGAGGGAGTAAAACCCACTAAATTCTATGAGGTACAAATTCGTGTGCGGGATGATTTCAATACCGAAATGCACATTGATACCGATGATGCCAATTCTGCAGGACTGAAAAACGGAGATACCGTCCGGATACTTGGAAAAAGCGGGAGGTAAGTAGATATGTTTGCACTGGAACGGCAAAAGCATATTTTAGAACAACTTTCTGCCGAAGGAGCAGTGTGGGTCAGCAGATTAAGTGCAGAACTTTGTGTAACCGAAGAAACTATTCGACGTGACCTGGAGAAATTGGAAAAACAGGAAATGTTGCGGCGCACCCATGGCGGTGCGGTGTCGTTGGATGAAAGTAGCTTTGAGATGTCTTTGGAAAAGCGCAAGCACACTAATGTAGAAATCAAAGAACGTCTTGCGCGAGAGGCAATCACCCATGTAAATACGGGTGATACCATCTTTTTGGATGCATCTACTACCACATTTTATATGGCGCGTGCGCTGAAAAAAATGAAAAACATCACTGTAATCACCAATTCATTGCGCGTTTTGAATGAATTGGACGGGCAGGAAGGTATTCGTGTGATTGCGGTTGGCGGTGTGCTGAGTAAAAACCAATCTTTTGTTGGTTCGCTTGCCGAAGAAAGCATCCGCGATCATTATTTTGCAAGCAAAATGTTTTTGTCTGGCAAGGGATTGACAGAAACTGCAGGTTTTTTGGAGAGCAATGAACAGGAATGTGCTGTAAAACGGCGTATGCTGGAAAACTCCAAAACACGTTATTTTTTATGTGACCAATCCAAATTCGGACGTGTTGGTTTTGTAAAGCTTGCCAGAATTGAAGAAATGGATTATTTTATTACCGATGCAGAACTTTCGGACGATTGGAAACAGACCCTTGCAGAGCACAAAGTGGAGTTAATTTCTATCAATGATTCGGACAAGGAGTGAGGGAAATGAAACGTGTATTGGCATTTGACCTTGGCGCGTCGAGTGGTCGTGGTATTCTGGCAAAGTTGGAAAACGGGAAATTGACGCTGGAAGAGGTGCATCGTTTTGAAAATAACGGTGTTACTGTGCGTGGCACTGTTTATTGGGACGTATTATATCTGTTTGACCAGATTAAGCGCGGTATGGTGCAGGCAAAATTGGCAGGCGGATTTGATTGCGTGGGAATCGATACCTGGGGCGTAGATTTCGGCTTGATTGATGCAAATGGCGATTTGATTGGAAACCCCGTACATTATCGTGATGCGCGCACCGATGGCATTCCCGAAGAGGTGTTCAAAATCATCGACAAGGAAGCAATGTATGCACGCACCGGTATTCAGATTTTGAATTTTAACACCTTGTTTCAGCTTTATTTTCTTGCGAAAAATCGTTCGGATGATTTAAAACGGGCGGATAAAATGTTGCATATGCCGGACTTACTCAACTATTTCCTGACCGGCGAAAAAAAGAGCGAATATACTATTTCTTCCACCGGACAAATATTGGATCCCGTGAAGCGCACATGGGAGAAGGAATTGTTGGAAGAACTGGGTATTCCACAGGATATTTTGTGTGATATGGTTCAACCCGGAACAGTGATTGGAAACATTTCGCCCGAAATTTGTGAAGAATTGGGAATTGAGCCGGTTCCCGTGGTGGCAGTTGGTTCGCATGATACAGCGTCTGCGGTGGTATCTGTTCCTACCCAGGAAGACGATTTTGTTTATGTCAGCTGCGGCACCTGGTCCTTGTTTGGCACCGAACTGAACGAACCTTTGGTTTCTTCCGAAGCGTTGGAGGCATCTTACACCAACGAAGGTGGATATGGCGGAACCATTCGATTCCTGACCAATATTATGGGCTTGTGGCTTATTCAGGAATCCAGGCGTACTTGGAATCGTCAGGGTAACAATTTTTCTTTTAATGACTTGGAAAAGGCTGCTCTGGCATGCAAACCGTTCCAATGCTTTATTGATCCTGATTATCCTGCCTTTGGAAAAATGGGTGATATCCCCAAACGTATACAGGAATATTGCGAAAAAACCGGACAATATGTTCCGCAGACGGTGGGCGAGATTGTACGTTGCATATATGAGAGCCTGGCGCTCAAATACCGTCATTCTTTCCTGAATCTGCAAAAGATTACCGGCAAACAATTTGCAGGGATTCATATTGTAGGCGGTGGTACCAAAGACCCGCTTCTTTGTCAGATGGCGGCAAACGCAGCAAACACTGTCGTTACTGCAGGTCCTATTGAGGCAACGGCGCTGGGAAACATTGCAGTACAGTATATCGCAGCAGGAGAAATCGAGGACATCAAACAAGCGCGAAAGATTATTGCTGATTCGTTTGATGTGAAATCCTATCAACCGCAAGATGCTACTGCTTGGGATAAGGCATACGAACGTTTCCAGAAAATTTTATAAAAAGAGAAGGCGTGTATCAAAATGATGCATGCCTTTTTTGTTGCATAAAAAACCCACCCGCATATGCAGGTGGGTTTATCAATTTTAGAAAATTATGAAAGAGAAAGCAAGCTTAATCCCGATAAATCAAAGGTGAATGTGGCTGCTTGGTATTCGGTGCCTTCTCCATCCAAATCTACCGTGTAGGTGATGGTGGTATCGGTATTGGTAATGCGGAAGATGGTGGTGAGCGTGTAATCACTTTCGGTAAAACCGGTTACTGTTTTTTCGCCATTTTCACCCTCGTAGGTTATAACCGCCTGGGTTACATCAATTCCTTCAACCGGCAATTCCAGTTCAAGAACAAGGTAGTTGCCCTGTTGTTGTTCCGAATTGCTAGAAAAATCGACAAAATCATCGATATAAGGGAGGGCACCGGTGATGATGTAGTTGTCACCATCTTTTTCGATCTCCACATTGGTCATCAATTCTTCTGCGGTTTTACCCAGCAGGTCATCCGACACGCTTACTGCAAATAATACAGTGGGAGGAGTTTCCAGAACCAATTCACTCAAATCAAAGGTAAATGTGGTTGGCTGGTATCCTGCATCCTCGCCGTCCAAATCAACCGTGTAGGAAATCTCTGTTTCGGTATCGGTGATGCGGAAAATGGTGGTGAGGATATAATCTTCGTTGGTAAAGCCGGTGACCGTCTTTTCGCCGTTTTCACCCTCGTAGGTTACCACGGCTTTGGTAACATCAATGTCTTCATAGGGCAGTTCAATATCCAGTACCAGGTAATTACCCTTTTGCTGTGCAACATCGCTTGAGAAAGCAGTGAAATCGTCAACGTAGGGGAGGGCGCCGGTAACAATATGATTGTCTCTGTCCTCATCATCTTTTTCGATTTCTACATCGGTCATCAATTCGGCAGCGGTTTTACCAAGCAAATCATCCGATTCGCTCACGCCGAAAGTTACTACCGTTTCAAGTATTTCAAGCTCTAATTCTGTAAGATCGAAGGTATAAACCATCTCTTCATATTCATCACCTTCGCCGTCAAAATCAATGGTGTAGGTGATTTCGGATTCAGTGTCGGTGATGCGGAAGATGGTGGTGAGGGAGTAATCATCCTCGGTGAAATCAGCGAAGGTCTTTTCGCCGTTTTCGCCCTCGTAGGTAACTACAGTATCTTCAAGGTCTACATCTTTTGCATCATAGGGCAGTTCCAAATCCAGTACCAGGTAATGCCCCTGCTGTTGTACAGGAATACTCGAGAAATCTGCAAAACTGTCAATATAATTGAGTTTGCCTTTAACCAGATAAAGCGCGTCGTCATCTTCATCTGCGGTAAGTTTTACATCATCCATCAATTCTTCTGCGGTTTTACCCAACAGAGAATTTGAGGTGCTGACCTCAAAGGTAGGAATTGCTTTTCTGGACCAACCGGCATACAGGCACAGACCTTTGGAAGATCTTGCAGACAAGGTCGCGCGTTTGCTGTTATTCAACACATCTGCGGCTGATTCGGACAGATACCAACCTTCAAACTCATATCCATCGCAACGCGGATTATCCGGAGCAAAACTGGAAATGGTTGCGTTTGATTTGTTGGTGGAGCTATAAACTGCTTTATAAATACCATTGCTGTTTCTCCAACCGCCTGTTTTGCCTTCGGGAAGGTTTGCATAGAAATAGGTGGTATACTTGGTGGAAGAAGAGCTATTTCCGCCGGAAGAACCACCGCCGCCACCCGAAGAGCCGCCGCCGGAATATCCTCCGCCAATAATAGAGGGAGCAGAAGAGGTGCCCGCACCGCTGGCGGAAAGGTTAACACCGGTAGCATATGCAACGGTTGCACCGGTAGTTGCAATTTTTGCGTTGGAGGCAAGGTTGGTCAGGTTACCGGTAATCTGAGTGCCATTACCGAAATTGACCGACTGTGAGCCAACATTCGGTGAAATAACTGCGCCACCAAGAGTTGCACCGGCAACTGCTACGTTACCACTTTTCACAATGGCGTATTTCTTTCCGTAATTTCCGCTATATGTACCTGCTTCGGTGATATAAAGACCTACCATGTTGTCCAGCAGAGTGATAATTTCCGCACGGGTGATAGAATCTTTGGGGCGGAAATTCACGCCGTCGCCTTTGATGTATCCAATGGTGCTCATCTGTGCAATGATATCCGCTGCATAACCCGAGATGGTCGCGACGTCGCCATAGTTCATGGGCTCAACTCCGGTTACCTTTACACCGAATGCACGGTGAAAAATAACAGTAGCATCCTCGCGGGTGATACGGTCCTGGGGACGGACTACGCCATCGCCACCAATCATAACACCTGCTTTGTTGAGCTTGAGAATGGCATCGGCATACCAGGCATCTGCCGGCACATCGCTGAATGTATTTGCGGCAGTTTCCACATAACCAATTACGTTGTTGATAATGGTTGCGGTTTCTGCGCGGGTAATGGGATCTTGCGGGCGGAAATAACCATCCAGCCCCTGAACAACACCCAGATCGCTCCACCGCGAAATGGCATCACTTGCCCAGTGGCCCTCAGTGTCGAGATAGGATGCAGCCATTGCCGGAATGGCAAATGGGATTGCCATCACAACTGCCAACATTACCGCAAGTATTTTACGGCACTTTCTCATGGTAAATCTCTCCTTTGCATAAATGTTTTAGTGCAATAATTATACAAAAGTATTATACCATACACTTCTTACAAAAACAATCCTTTTGTTGGTTACTTTTTTATTACAAATAAAAATTCCTCTCCCAGAACACGGGAGAGGAAAAAGGTTAATTGATTACGCGGGTTTTAACTTCTTCTTCAATCATTGCAATAAATTCATCGGCAGTCTTTGCGCCAATATCATCGCCCTTTCTGGAACGAACAGAAACCAGACCTTCTTCGGCTTCTTTGTCACCAACAATAAGCATGTAGGGCAGTTTTTCCATCTGTGCCTGACGAATTTTATAACCAAGTTTTTCGTTTTGCAGGTCAACCTCTACGCGGATGCCATGCAATGCCATTTTGGAACGCAGGCTTTCTGCATATTCCACATGACGTTCCGCCACAGGAATGATACGTACCTGTGTGGGGGCAAGCCATGTGGGGAATGCACCGGCATATTTTTCGATGAGCAGGGCAAGTGTTCTCTCGTAGCAACCAATAGAGGTTCTGTGAATGATATAGGGATTTTTCTTGCTGCCGTCGCTGTCGGTATATTCCATGCCGAATTTTTCGGCGAGCATCTGGTCAATCTGGATGGTGATGAGGGTATCCTCTTTGCCAAATACGTTTTTGATCTGGATATCCAGTTTGGGACCATAGAATGCTGCTTCACCAATGCCGATTTTATAAGGAATTTCAAGATGGTCAAGAATTTTCTGCATGGTGGATTGTGCTTCATCCCATTGTTCTACCGTGCCGATGTATTTTTCTTTGTCGTCCGGATCCCACTGGGAGAAACGATAGGATACATCCTCATAAAGGCCAAGCGTTTTGAGCATATAAATTGCAAGTTCCAGACAACTCTTGAATTCCTGCTCCAACTGATCGGGACGGCACATCAGGTGTCCTTCCGAAATGGTAAACTGGCGTACACGGATCAAGCCATGCATTTCACCGGATGCTTCGTTGCGGAACAGAGTAGAGGTTTCATTATACCGCAAAGGCAAATCGCGATAGGAACGTGCACGATTCAGATATGCCTGATACTGGAACGGGCAGGTCATGGGACGAAGCGCAAATACTTCTTTGTCCTTTTCCGGATCGCCCATTACAAACATACCATCCTGATAGTGATCCCAGTGACCGGAAAGTTTGTACAAATCGCTCTTTGCCATATACGGGGTTTTGGTTTGCTGCCAACCGCAAGCGTATTCAGTGTCTTCTACAAAACGTTGCAAGAGTTGAATTACCTTTGCGCCCTTAGGAAGAAGGATGGGGAGTCCCTGGCCAATCAATTCGGAAGTGGTGAAAAATCCAAGTTCACGACCGAGCTTGTTGTGGTCACGTTTCTTTGCTTCTTCCATCTGCTCTAAATGAGCGGTCAGGTCACTCTTTTTGGGGTATGCAGTACCATAAATACGTTGAAGCATTTTGTTTTTTTCATTTCCGCGCCAGTATGCACCGGTAACAGAAAGCAATTTAAATGCCTTGACACAAGAAGTATCAAACGCATGAGGACCTGCGCAAAGGTCGGTAAATTCACCCTGCGAATAGAAGGAAATGGTAGCCTCGTCAGGCAGGTCTTCAATCAATTCCACCTTATACGGCTCATTTTTTTCTTTCATCAGAGCAATTGCCTCTTCACGAGGAAGTTCGAAACGGGTGATTTCCAGTTTCTCTTTTACAATCTTTTTCATTTCTTCTTCGATTTTAACCAGGTCTTCTGCAGAAAGGGAAGACTCCATGTCGAAATCGTAATAGAATCCATTGTCAATGGCGGGACCAATGGCAAGCTTTGCGGTCGGATAAAGGCGTTTTACAGCCTGTGCCATGACGTGGGATGCAGTGTGACGCAGAATGTGTTTGCCCTCTTCTGCGTCAAAGGTGAGAATATTTAAGGCGCAGTCACGGGTAAGGGTGGCGGTCAACTCGGTGAGCTCGCCATCCACGGTGGCGCCGAGCGCTGCGCGTGCCAATCCTTCGCTGATTTGTTTTGCGGCGTCCATAATGGTGATATCGTTTTCAAATTGCCGCACTTCGTTTCCTTTCAGAGTTACATTAATCATTTTGTTTACCTCCGTTTTGTTAAACCACTTCTTTTTATTATAGTGCTCTATCCAGAGATTGTCAAGTTTTTGCAAAAAAAATTGCCGCCTGATTCAGGCGGCTCCGCTTATCCTAAAAAGGAGGGAAATGAAAAAAGTTTTGTTGGTTGTGGTATGGGTATATCTTACCATTGTTTTGCCGGATTTACAATATGACTATCCAACAAAATTGCGAAGAATTTGAGGCGCTTTCCCATAAAAACAGCTAAAATCTTTCGTCTTGTTTACAAATTGGTCATAAATTTAAAATGACTGTAATTTTATGCGTCGGTAGGGTCGAGCAAATGTTTTTCGATTTTTCTTTTAATGCGTTGCAATGCATTATCTATGGATTTTTCACTCTTTTTCATGCGCTTCGCGATTTCGGTATAGCTTTTTCCTTCTACATAGAGCTTCATTACATTCCGTTCCAATTGGCTCAATACAGTAGAAAGTTTTTCCTCTATTGTTACAAAGTGTTCCTTGGTAATCATAATTTCTTCCGGATCAAAGTATCCTTCTTCGGTAAGGGTGTCAAGTAATGTGCGTTCGCTCTCTTCGTCATAAACGGGTTTGTTGAGTGATACATAAGAATTGAGCGGGATGTGCTTTTGACGTGTTGCGGTTTTTATGGCGGTAATAATCTGGCGTGTTACGCATAAATCTGCAAAGCCTTTAAAGGAGGCAATTCTGTCCGGACGAAAATCACGGATGGCTTTAAACAAACCAATCATTCCCTCCTGAATGATATCCTCTTTGTCTGCACCGATCAGGAAGTAGGTACGCGCACGGGATTTGACAAAATTTTTATAATTGGCAATGATGTATTCCACTGCCTGTACATTGTCGTTTTGTGCAAGTAAAACAATTTCTTCATCTGTCATATCTTCAAATGCAATGGTAATATTTTTGCTCATGGATGCGCCTCCTTTCCCCAATAAAGCACAGATAATTACATTTTAAGCAATATTTCTTCCTTTGTCAAGTGACAAAATGATTGTTCTAAAATGTCATGTTTCCGCATATGGATGGAAACATGAGGTGAAACCAATGAGATATTTGGAGAAAAATGATTTGGAACACGAAATATTTCCATATATTTCTGCACAATTGAGGGGTGTCCTCAAGAGATTGCCGGTTTCTTGCAGGAACGATATGGAGGAAATTCGGTTGGGCGCAGAACGTCCGGTTACCATTTATGGGAGTGGCACATCCTTTTTTGTGACACCGGATGCCGGACAAACCTTATGTGCTGAGCGAGCAATCATTTGCAGCAGACAAGCATTGGAGGAAACGATTTCGCTATTGACCAAAAATTCGCTGTATGCCTGTACCGAACAGTTGAAACAGGGTTTTTTATCTCTGCCATATGGACATCGCGCCGGAATCGTGGGGACGGCTGTGTTGGAAAAGGGTGAAGTGTTGCATTTTAAGGAAATTTCTGGAGTAAATCTGCGCATCAGACGGGAAGTCAAAGGCTTTGCAAACACTGTCATACAAGATATTATTGCACCGGATGGGCAGATTTATAATACACTCATTTTGTCTGCGCCACAATGTGGAAAAACAACCTTGTTAAGGGATATTACCCGTACATTGGGAAGAGATTATCGTGTGGGTGTTGTGGACGAGCGTGGGGAGATTGCCGCCATGTCGGAGGGAGTGGCACAAAATGACGTGGGGGTGCGTACCGAAGTGATTTCCGGATGCCCAAAGGATAAGGGAATGCTGATATTGATACGAGGTATGTCGCCTCAGGTGATATTGACTGACGAAATGGGCCGCAAAGAGGATGCAGAGGCGGTGTATGATGCAATTAACTCGGGTGTAAAGGTGATTACCACCGTACATGGAAGCTGCCTGGAGGATTTGCACAAACGTCCTGTTATGGCAGAATTGTTGCCGGTATTTGACAGAGTTATTTTGTTAAGCCGTCGCCATGGCGCCGGGACAGTGGAGGGTGTTTTTCGGAGGGAAAATCATGATTTTTAAATGGATGGGTTGTGTTGCCATCGTATCTGCAACAACTGCACTGGGGTTTGGAAAATCCCGTGAAATAAAGAGAAGAGCAGAAGAATTGGAAACGTTCATCAATGCCGCATCATTGCTTTGTAATGAACTGCGTTTTACCAGGACAACACTCGGAAAGGCCTTTGAAAAACTCGCCACGCATACTTGTGGTGAGATAAAGCGGTTTTTTGATACAGTTTCGGTATATGTAGACGATCCGGACGGCATTACTGTGGCAAAGGCGTGGGAGAGGGCGTTGGAGGAACACAAATCAGGTCTGGCACTCAACCGGGAGGATATGAAAACCCTGCAGGAATTTGGAATGGTATTGGGCTCAGGAGATGTTGAAGGGCAAATTTCCGGGATTTCTTCGCTGCAGGAGCGACTTGCCATACACCTTGCAGATGCGGAAGAAAAAAGGGATAAAAATCAGCGTCTGTTCACCAGCTTGGGAATATATACGGGGTTACTTATCTGCATTCTGTTGATTTAGCACAAGGGGGGAGAAATGATGAATGTGGATTTGATTTTTCAAATTGCTGCAATTGGTATACTGGTTGCAGTGCTCAATCAGTTACTCATTCGTTCGGGTCGGGAAGAACAGGCGATGATGACCACGCTTGCCGGTTTGATTGTGGTGATGCTCATGATTGTAAAACAAATCAGCGAGTTGTTTAATACCATCAAGATGATATTTCGCCTTTAAATACTTATGAGGAGGGAGGATGCAGGTGGGGATTGTCCAGATAGTCATGATCGCAATTGTTGCAACTCTGCTCATTGCCGTATTAAAGCCACATCGACCCGAAATGGCCATAATGGTTGGAATTGCAGCAGGCGTGATTATTCTGGGAACAACTGCACGTTACCTGGAAGAAGTATTAGAACTGATTCGCCAAATCAGTGGGCGGATTAATCTGGATACTTCTTATATTGCAATTGTGTTTAAAATCATCGCGGTGGCATATTTGTGCGAGTTTGGGGCGCAGGTATGTAAAGATGCCGGCGAAACGGGGATTTCTGCAAAAGTAGAACTTGCCGGCAAGGTGCTGATTGTGTATTTGTCATCGCCTATCATGTTATCCTTGCTCAATTTGCTCATTGGCATGATTTGAATATACATACAAAAGAGGTGAAGCCGATGAAATACATACTCCGGTTTACGATACTTGTTTTTTTGCTTTGTCCGCTTGGGGTATCTGCACAGGAAAGCACAATGGTAAATGAGCAGAGAAAAGAGCTGGGATTTTCTGCAATGGAACGTGCTGTGCGGCAAAGCGAGGGACTGGAAGAAATATCGCCGTCATTTGATTTTAATGCACTGGTAGAATCGCTCACGTCGGGAGAAAATATCTTTTCTCCGAAAACGATATTGGGTAGTGTGCTTCGGGTTTTCAGCAAAGAAGTATATGAAAATCTACACATTATGCTTACCCTTATTGTTTTGTCAATCATCTGTGCGGTGGCAGCAAATCTGCAAAGTTCTTTTCAGAGCAAAAGTGTGGCAGAGGTTGCGTTTTTTGCATGTTATATTCTTTTTGTGGGGATTCTGGTACGAGGTTTTTATACATGTGTCACCCTGGCAAGAGGAGTAATCAGTGACCAGGTAGTTTTTTTAAAGGCGGCGGTTCCTACCTATGTCGGTCTTTTGATGAGCTGTGGAAGCGTGTCAACAGCAGTTACGTTGGAACCGTTGTTTTTATGGTTTGTTCAGTTGATCGGAAGTCTGATAGAAAGTATATTGTTGCCGTTTCTTTTCTGGATTAGCATTTTAAGCATGATCAATAATCTTTCGGATAAGTTTCATATTAGCAACCTAATTCGATTTTCTCGGCAGCTTATTACTTGGCTTTTGGGAATATTACTCACTTTTTTTGTGGGGATTTTGTCATTGGCAGGAATCGGAACTTCTGCGGCGGATGGTGTTGGTGTGAAGGCAATGAAATATGCGGTTGGAAATTTTATCCCGGTGGTGGGAGGACTGCTTTCCGAGTCGGTGGATACCGTAATGTCTTCCACGGTAATATTGAAAAATTCTGTTGGCGTTGCAGGGGTTGTGGTGTTGATACTGATTTGTGCCGTTCCGGCGCTGGAATTGTTGGCATTGATTGGAATGTATAAACTGACTGCAAGCGTGATTGAACCGCTATCGGATAAGCGAATTGTGGAATTGATGAACAGTGCGGCATCTGCTGTAACCTATTTGTTTTTGATGGTGGTTTCGGTGACGCTGATGTTTATCCTTTCTGTTGCGGTGGTAATCGGATTTGGAAACCTGACACATATGATTTCCTGAAAAAGGGTGGAAAAGATGGAATTTATACGGGAATACATCATGAGCATCATTGTGGTAATTTTATTTTCGGTTTTACTGGAAATGATCATGCCCGGAAGCTCATTTAAAAAATATATCAAACTGGTTGTGGGATTATTGATTATGTTTGCGATTATAAAACCTGTTATCCATATTCCGTCTTTAAAGAATATGGAGCTTCCATATCTAACGTCAGAACAGGTGTTTTCCGAGCAAAGTGAGCAGGTGCACACAAGTGTTGAGGGGATTCAGGATAATTTGATCAAAAAACATTTTTCCCAATCACTTTCAAACGAAATCCAAGATGCGATTTATAAAAAATTTTCAGTGACATGTCAGGTGTTGACCGAATTTGACGGAAAGCAGATAACAGTGCACATTGCAGGTGATGAAGAGAAACGCCAAGAAATCGAGGGGTTTATCAAAACTACTTATGATGTATCTGTGGCAGAATGGTTAGCCCCAAAAAGGAGAGAGTAAGTGTGCCGGAATTTAATTGGAAAACTATTTTTTTCAAAAAGAAAAACAACAACCTGTATATTATTTTGATTGTTGGAATACTTATGATATTGGCAAGCAATTTTCTGTTTACTTCCGGTTCGGGAAAAGAGGTCAAGCAGTCAGAAAAAAAGACGGATGAAACCAAGACAGAACGACGCCTGGAAACAATTTTAGCAAGCGTTTCCGGAGTGGGAGATGTGGATGTGATGATTACCTATGATACCGGAAAGGAATATGTTACGGTAGTCAATCGCACCGGAACTGTTTTGGATTCGACGGAAACTGATGTGCAGGGGGGAGGAAGGCAATCGACAGAATCAAACGAGGAAACAGAAACGGTAATGGTTAATTCCGGCAACGAGAGCACGCCATTTATCAGCAAAGAAATTGAGCCAAAGATACGGGGGGTGCTGATTGTGGCGGAAGGGGCCGGAAATGTGAACGTCCGGATGAACGTAATGAATGCAGTTGCGGCGGTGATGGATGTTCCGTATCACAGGATACAAGTATTACCCAAAGCCAAATAGAATGAATAGGAGGAAGAAAAATGATGGTTTTAAAAAGAAAACAGATTGTTATGGCAACATTGATTGTAATGGTGGGGATTGCAGGGTATCTGAATTGGCAATACGAAGAAACAAGTGTGGATGAACCAGTATCCGGCACGGTGCAGGAAGAACCTGTCGGGCAGGTACAGATGGTGGATGGCGTGGAGAATGGTGATTATTTTGCGGCGTGTCGGGTAAATCGGGAAAGTGTGCGAGCAAAATCTTTGGAGATTTTAAACGCTACCATTAATAATGCAAATTCGTCGCAGGAGGCAAAGGAGCAAGCCCAGGAAAAGATTATGGTGATTTCCAAAAACGTGGAAACCGAAGGGAATATTGAAAATCTCATTAAAGCCAAAGGGTTTGCGGATGCGGTGGTTTTTATTGCAGAGGACAGTGTGACTGTTACAGTGCGAGCGCAGGGACTTACCGCACCGGAAACTGCACGCATCAAAGACATTGTTTCAGAACATGCAAAAGAAAATAATATAAAAATAGTTGAAGTAAATTAAAAGTTATGATATAATACTTATTATCAAGAAAAAACGTGCGGTTTTACTGCCGCTCATTACGAAACAAACGGGAGGTAATTTCAAATGGAAGAATCCAAGATTGTAGTGCCGGAAAATACCGAGCAAAATGCTGAAAATGCAGGCAATATTAAAATTTCCGAAGAAGTGGTTTCCACCATTGCAGGAATTGCAGTCAATGAAGTGAAAGGCGTTTGCGGCATGGGCGGGTCAATTACCGGAGATATCGCGCAGATGTTGGGCAAAAAGAGTTTGTCCAAAGGAGTAAAGGTTGCCATTAGCGAAAAAGAGGTGGCTGCTGATATCAGCGTAATCATCGAATATGGCGTGCGCATCCCCGAGGTGGCATGGGAAATTCAGGAGAATGTAAAAAAATCGATTGAATCCATGACAGGACTTCTGGTGAGCAAAGTCAATATCCATGTAGTTGGTGTTGAGTTTAAAGAACCCGCTGCCGAAGTGGTTTCCGAGCAGGAAGAAAAACAGAACTAATACATGTTCCGCCGCCTCTTTGTCACGGGGCGGCGGTGTTTTTTGTTGTGGAAGCATTTTGTGAATGCTCATTTTGTGCAGTGTTTTTGGTATCATATAGTATATATTTTGTTGATGTGCCGGTTATGTATGCAGTGTTGTGTGGTTAGATGCTGTGCATGCTTTGTTGATATGCTGTTTATATATAATGTAGGAAAAGTTTTTTAAAAAAGTTTTCGTTTTTTTGAATTTTTATATTGACACCATGGAAATTCTTTGCTATACTATTAACGTTGTCAAGAGAATATGCGAGTGTGCTGGAATTGGCAGACAGGCACGTTTGAGGGGCGTGTGCTTATGGCGTACGGGTTCAAGTCCCGTCACTCGCACCAAAAATCGACAAGTTTCGGTATGAGGCTTGTCGATTTTTCAATATCATGCCATGTGCCAAAATGGACGTGGGAGGTGGATGGATGGCGCTTTTTGCAATGTCTGACCTGCATCTTGCCAAAAGTATTGATAAACCGATGGATATATTTGGAAATCGTTGGCAAGACTATATGGAGCGGATTGAGGAAAACTGGACGCGTTTGGTAGGGGAAGAGGACACGGTAATTATCAATGGTGATGTGTCCTGGGCGACCTATCTTGCAGAATGTGAAGCCGATTTTAGTTTTTTACATTCTCTTCCAGGAAAAAAGATATTGATGAAGGGTAACCATGACTACTGGTGGGAAAGTATCACCAAAATGCGTGGCTATGTCGCGGAAAAGGGATTTGGAAGCATTGAACTTTTGCACAACAATGCATATGTATGTGGAGATGTTGCCATCGCCGGAAACCGCGGGTGGAATGACCCGAGCATCGAGGGATTCGGCGCAGAGGACAGAAAGATTTTTGACCGCGAACTGATACGGGCTGAATTGTCGTTGGAAGAGGCTGCCAAGTCTGGTGCGAGCACATTGGTGTTTGCAACACACTATCCGCCCATCACACGATTAAAGCAGGTCAATGAGGCGTATGCGAAACTGTTTGACAAGTACGGAGTGAGGGTTTGCCTGTATGGACATTTGCACGCCGCAGGGTTTTCAAATGCGTTGGAAGGGGATTTTAATGGCGTTATATACAAACTGGTGTCGGCAGACTATCTCCAATTTTCACCATATCGCATAACTTTTTAAAAAAAATCAAAAAACAGTGGAATTTTTGAAAAAAGCATGGTATAATGTATTGTTAGTAAATACCAATGAAAAATCTATGTAATAGGGGGACCTAAAACAAATGAAACTGGTAAAAAAAGAGGATACTGCAAAAAATGTAGTGAAACTGACCATTGAGATTGACAAAGAAACCTTTGCAGAGGGCATCAATCAGGCCTATCGCAAGAATGTGAAAAAAATCAACATTCCCGGTTTCCGCAAGGGCAAAGCGCCTCGTGGTATTATTGAGCAGTTTTACGGAGAGGGCGTTTTCTATGAGGATGCCGTTAATTTCGTTTGCCCGGATGCCTATGAGGCAGCTGTAAAAGAGGCAGGAATTGAGCCGGTTGACCGTCCGGAGATCGATATCGAGAGCATCGGTCATGGCGAGCCGTTGGTGATTACCGCTCTGGTTACCGTAAAACCCGAGGTTGAGCTGGGTGAGTATAAAGGTGTTTCGGCAGAGAAGGTTGAGTATAAAACTACCGACGAAGATGTACAGAAAGAGATTGACGCAGTACGCGAAAAGAACAGCCGTATGATTACTGTTGAGGATCGCGCTGTGAAAATGGGCGATATCACCGTAATCGATTTTGAGGGCTTTGTTGATGGTGTTGCATTTGCCGGCGGCAAGGGCGAAAATCACACCTTGGAGATTGGTAGCGGTCAGTTTATTCCCGGTTTTGAGGACGCACTGGTTGGTGCGGAAATCGGTAAGGAAACCGACGTAAATGTGACCTTCCCCGAGGAGTATCATGCAGAAGAACTCAAGGGCAAACCGGCAGTGTTTAAAGTAACTGTAAAAGAAATCAAAGAGAAGGAACTGCCCGAACTCAACGACGATTTTGCAAAAGATGTGAGCGATTTTGACACTTTGGAAGAATATAAAAACGATATCAAAGCAAAACTAGATGCGTCCAATGAAAACAGAACCAAGGGTGAATTTGAAGGAAAAGTGCTCGAGGCTGTTTGCGAAAACTGCACTGTAGAAATTCCTGAGTGCATGATTGACAGTCAGATTGATTCCATCATGCGTGATTTTGATTATCGTCTGTCTTCCCAGGGCTTGAATCTGGAGCGGTATCTGCAGATTACCGGCAGCACACCGGCTGCATTCCGCGAGCAGTTTAAGGATCAGGCTGCTGCACAGGTTAAGACCAACCTGGTACTTGAGGCGATTGCTGCGAAAGAGGATTTTGCAGTAACCGACGAAGATGTTGAAAAAGAAATGGCACGCATGGCAGAAATGTACGGCATGGAGCTGGATAAAATCAAAGAACTGATCCATGATGCTGAAAAAGAAAGCATGAAGCAGGATCTGAAGATGCGCAAGGCAGTAGATTTCCTGGTTGAAAATGCGGCTGCAAAGAAACCCGCTGCAAAGAAAACCGCAGCAAAAAAGCCTGCCGCAAAGAAAACTGCCGAAAAGGCTGACGACGCAGAAAAACC
>SVJZ01000010.1 GCA_015068705.1 Oscillospiraceae bacterium | reverse complement strand
GATGCGAAATGGCCCTTGCAGCTGGTGGCACGTCAGATTCTGATTGTAAACGATTCGGGTGGCGTTACCGCAGGCGTGGACAGTGGTGCACAGCTTGCTATCAGCGAAACCATCAAGTATGCAGTTATCGTAATCACCTCACTGCCCATCATCGTATTGTACCCCTTCCTGCAAAAATACTTCGTCAAGGGTGTTATGATTGGCGCAGTAAAGGGTTAAGGGAGAAAATCGAAACATCCCAAAGGAGAACACCTTATGAAAATTGATAAAATTATCTATACAGACGGTGCGGTATTTGAACGCGCTGGTGCAAAATGGATTGGAAGAGCAGGGGTAACCGGAAATGAAAGCGCTCCTGCACCGTTTATGCGCAAAAAAATAGACCTTTCCAAAGAGGTGAAAGAGGCAATCCTCTATGTGACCGGTCTGGGTCAATATGAGGGCTTTGTAAACGGCACCATGCTGGATGAGCGGATTGTATTTGCTCCCACCACATCCGATTATGAAAAACGGGTGTACTACAACAAATATGATGTGACCGATAAACTGACTGCAGGAGATAACACCCTTCTGTTTGTGTTGGGGCGCGGCAGATATGCATTCAATACTGCCGGCACGCCTTGGAACGGCGAAACTGCAGACTGGATTGATGCGGTAAAGATGCTTGCAGTACTGGAAATCGCCTATGCCGACGGCACCAAAGAAACCATCGTTACCGATGAGAGCTGGCAGGCAAAGGCAAGCGGTGTCCTGCAAGATTGTATGTACATGGGCGAAACCTTTGACGCGCGTGCCCATGCCCCCGAAAGTGAAGAGGGGTGGGAGAATTGCATCGTCGCAACGGCTCCCAAAGGTAAGCTGGAATATGATTATTCTGAACCCATTGCCATTACCGAGCGTGTGGCACCCATCTCCTGCACCAAGGTGCGTGATGGGGTGTTTGTATATGAATTTACCCCCTATATCACGGGTTGGATTGAGCTGAAACTGGATTGCCCGGAAGGGTGTGAGGTTTCCATTCAGTATACCGAGCGCATTGACCAAAACGGCGAGGCAATATTAGAACATCAAATCACCGCCAACGGAAGATTGCAGAAGGACTTTTTCATCAGTGCGGGTAAGCCCCAAATGTACCGCCCCATGTTTTCCTACAAGGGATTCCGTTATGTGCAGGTGGAGGGAGTGCAAAATCTCACCATCTCGGATGCGGTGGGGTGTTTTATCCATAATGATATTGACGATGCGGCAGCGTTTACTTGTTCGAATGAGTTATTGGAATGGCTTCACCATGCCTTCCGCAGAACCGTGCTTTGTAATTTTCACGGACTTTCTTCAGATACGCCGATATTTGAAAAGCACGGCTGGACGAATGATGCGGCGGCGGTTGTGCCCAGTGTCCTTTATCACTTCAATGCACATAAATTCTACCGTAAATGGCTCAACGATATACGCGACACTCAGACCGATGAGGGTGAAATTTCGGTTATTGCCCCCACTCCCGGGTGGGGTGTAACGGGAAAAACTCAGTGGGAAGCAGTATGCGGACCTGCACCGGTGCTGGATGTGTGCTATCCAGAGTTGTTGTGGAATCTTTATCTGCATTATGATGATACAGATGTGCTGGAGGAACACTATGCGGCGTTACAAAAATATGTAACGTATCTCAAGGAGTGGACCAAGGATGATTTGTGCACCCACGGCTTGGGAGCTTGGCTTCCACCGACGGGAGATCCCGGATCTCCCGCAGAGGGTCCCGAAGGATCTCACGTGGTATCGAGTGAGTATCATATCCGTATTTTTGAGCGGATGGCGCAGATTGCATCAGCAATGGGCAAGGCCGAGGATGCGGTGTTCTTTGCGGCAGAACGTAAACGCCTGATTGACTTGTTTAATGAAACGTATTTTGATGCGGAACGTGGCTATTATTGCTGCAAGGAATATACCGATTTCCGCCAGACGGGAAATGTGTTGGCGGTGGCGTTTGGTATTGCGACACCCGAAATAAAGGAATGTGTGCTGAAGAAATTACTTGAACACCTGAAGGAACGTGATTACCATCCCGAAACCGGTGTCAATGATTCTCAGTATCTTCCTATGGTGTTGAGCGATGAGGGTTATCACGATATTGCCTACAAGGTAGTGACGGTGGAGGGATATCCCGGTTGGGATTATATGCGCAAATGCGGAGGAACCACCTTTTCTGAATATTGGGATTATATGCGTACTCGCTCCCGTTGCCACTACACCCTTGGTGCGGTGGTTGAATGGGTGGTTACGCGGCTGATGGGCATTGAACCGCTTGCTCCGGGCTATAAGAAGGTGCGTATCGATCCAAAATTGCCCGAGGATATTGATTTTGCCACATATTCGCTTGACACAGTAAATGGACCCATTTCGGTAAAGTTTGAACGAAAAAATGGTGAATTACTGAAGGAAATTACCGTTTCGGACGGGATTGAAATCGTGGAATAATTTTGGAGGAACTACATATGGAATACATCATTTTTGGAAATGAACAAACCAAAGTATATTTTGGAGAAGAAAAGGGATATTTGGAAAAAATTGAATACAAAGGTCGCACCATCGACTTACACAGTAAGCTTTGGAGTGTGCAGACCAAAGAGGGCGAACTGGGCATTGCAGATATGACAGAATTTCGTCACGAATGCTATGACGGTGTCATCAAACTCTTTTGGGCGAATGATATTGCCAAGGTAGGCATTACCGTGAAAAATGGCGAGGATGGCAAACTTCGTTGGCGCATCAATGCCGATGTGTTTGGTGGCGAAGTAGTGCGTCGGGTGAAATTCCCCATTTTGGAGGGATTGAATTTCGACACCGAAAATTACCTGCTCATTACCTGGCAGAACGGACATCTGGTAAAAAATCCTGTGGACACTTTCTTGTGCAAGGGGCTGGAGGTTCCGTTTTGGGTTGGATACGGAACGGGCGCATACAAAAACGAATACCCGGCCGCTCTTTCCTTCCAGTATGGTGCATTCTATGGTCAGGATTACGGATATTATTTCGTTACCGAGGATCCGGATGCCTATATCAAAACGTTTGAGTATGAGTACAACAAAGAAAAACACGCAATGGACCTTACCATTGTGAATTACCCTGAAAATATGGGAAAAACCACCAGTTATTGTATGGCATATGATTTTGTGCTGAAACTCTTTGAGGGAGATTGGCAGACCGCTACCAACTACTACCGCGATTGGGCAATCCGGCAAAAATGGTGTAAGAAAAAACTTTCTGAAAAGAAATTGCCCGAAAAGTTGGTAAAGACCGATTTGTGGCGAATTAATCACCATGATTATGAGATGGGAACCCGTACGCAGGAGTATTTTGATACCGCCTTAAAAATCCGTGATGCGGTTGATTGTAATCTTGCCTTGCACTGGTATGGCTGGAACATGAGCGCACATGACAAGGATTATCCCGAATATATCTCGGATGAAATGAAAGCAAAAGGTTGGATGGAAGAACTGACCAACTGGAACAAGAAATTTGACGATGAGGGGATTGTGAAAATCCCGTATCATAATGCACGGCTTTGGGAGATCAAAACCAAAACGTGGGATGGAATGAATGTTGCCGCATCTGCCATCAAGGATGAAACAGGGAATTTCCCCGACGAGCCTTGGATGCCGGAAATGGGATATGAACTCAAGGCGGTTTGTCCTGCAACTGCGCTCTGGCAGAACAGAGTAGCAGACCTTTGTAGGGAATACGGCACCGAGGTGGGGTTTGACGGTGTGTATCTGGATCAGGTGGCATCGTTTAATGCAACGCTCTGTTTTGATGAAACCCATCCGCATCCTGCAGGGGGCGGCACCTGGTGGAATGACACCTACCACAGCATGCTTGGTCATGTGCGTGATATTGTGGGGGACGAGAGAATCGTCACCACTGAATCTTGTTGTGAAACTTACATTGATGTATTTGACCTATTCCTGGTACTGGATACTTGCTTCCAGTATGCCGCGCTCAATGGTTTGGCAGACGCCGGAAGTTCAGTGTCAGTACCGTTGTTTAATCTGATTTACAGTGACTATGCACTTGCCTATGGTTCCGTTTGCGAGTTTTCACACCGCCCCGACCAGTTTGAATTCAATTTTATGCGCAATCTGCTCTGGGGATTACTTCCTTGCATTGAGGGCGGCAGCGCAGAGGAGTTGGAAAGCGGCGCTGAATATTTGGAAATTACCAAACGAGGTGTGGATTTTTATAAGAAATACAAAGAGATATTCCTTTACGGACGCCTTTGTGAGGTGCCCCAATACACGTGCGATGCGACCTGTAGTGTGGATTGGGTGGCAAGAAATGAGCAGCGGGAGCAATTCCCCTATACTGACACCTTCCCTGCAATTTGTGCAGTGATTTGGGAAACGGCGCAAGGCGAGAAATACCTGTTTGCATATAATTACGGCGACAGTGTTCAAAGCATGGAAATGAATGGTAAAACCTATGAGGTAAGTGCAAAAAGCTTTTATAGCAAGATGTTGTGAGAAGTGTAATCACGAAAGGATGTGGATGGAAAATGAAGAAACAGTGGAGTAGTTTTGTTTCGGTTTTGCTCGCAATGACCATGCTGATTTTGGTTATGGTGCCGTTTACAATGGTGGAGGCGGCAAAAAATGCAACACAAAGCGAAAACCGCACCAGATTGCTTTCGGCATTGGGGATTGATATTGACACCCAGAAGGATACGGTGACCCGTGCCGATTTCGCCAACTACATTTACAAGACAGTGCGGCTTTCCGATGTTGCTTTTAACGGCGATATGCCGTTTCAGGACGTAAAAGAAGAGGATGGCTATTACACTGCGATTGGTGTATTGTATCAACTTGGAGTATTGTCCAAAAGCGAGCGGTTTAATCCGGGAAACATCATTACCGCCCCCGAAATGGCAAAGATGATGGTATCTGCACTCGGGTACGATTTTGTTGCAAAAGAAATGGGGGGATACCCCTACGGATATATTCTGTGCGCACAGTCGCTGGGAATTTCACTTAATGACAGTACTGCGTTTACCGGGGCAATGATCCCCGACATCCTCTTTGAGATGTTGGAGGCGCATCCCAATCGCCCCTTTACTGCAAACCAGATTAACGTTTCGGATACCTCAGACGGATTTTTAGTGTATCACAATGTGCGTCCGATTAAGGGTGTGATGGTGGCTAATGCTGTTTCTACCATATATGAAGAATCCCGTCCGGTTGGCGAGGGGTATATTAACCTGGACGGATTTACCTATGCAGTTTCCTCGGGCTTGACTGACGGGGTGCATAGTATCAGTGATTATCTGGGAAGTAATATTCAGGCATATGTATATGACTACATGGGTGAGAATGAGAAAATCATCTATTTTGATACTGCCAACAATATTTTCGCTCAGCTCAATACCGTAAATGTGGACAAAGATGGATTTGTAATAAAAAACAACTTGGACGGCAAGGAAGAAAAGTATTATCTTTCTGTGGACTATTCGGTAATCTGGAATGGTAAAAATCGCGCAGATTACACCGATGTAGATTTCGAAACGATAGATGGCACGATTCTTCTTATCGACCACAACCGTGATGGGAATTATGATGTGGTAAATATTCAAAAACCCGAGTATTTGATTGCACCGAGTGTGAAGGCGGCGTCCGGAATGATTTCAGATAAAAATAAACATGGCTATGGAGCGTCCGATAGCATGAGCATTCGCCTGGATGATGCCACCTGTATTTATGAGTATTTTATTCATGATGGCAAGGAACTGAAAGGCTGTAGCCTAGAGGATCTGGAAAGTTTTGAGAGCTTTTCGGTGATCATGAGCCGTGATGAACAATACATCCGCATTACCGGATTTTCCAATGTGGTTTCGGGCGATATCACCGAGTATACGGACGGGGCAAATGGCAGTATAACCATTGGTGAAGTTGTATATGATAAAACCGAGTATTCCATTGAACACAACAAATATGTGCAGCTGAATACTTATACGGTTGCATATCTTACGCCTGAGAATAAACTCATTTATTTTGAAACAGATGAAAACAATATGCGATATGGTTTCTTGATGAAAATTGATCAGCATGGTTCTTTCGGTACTTATGCAGCGGCACTTCTAATGGAAACCGGAAACAAGGAATATGTATATTTTAATGATAACATCACTCTGGACGGAAATAGAGTTTCGGTAGACTTTAATAGTCGCACGAGCGAGGTATATACGAAACTTTATGATAAGCCGCAGCTGATTAAGTATTCCCTGGACACGGAGGGGAAAATCGCCTGCGTTGATACTGCGGAGAATAAAGATAATATGGAGGAAGTATACACGGATGGGGGAGACAAAGACCCCAAGAATAGCTTAGTTTGTTACACAGATATGACGACTGTGGAAAAAGGACAGTTGTCGTATACAACGGTGTTTTTTCCCTCCATTGTTCCCCGTAATGTAAAGATTTTCTCGGTGCCGGCGAATGTGAACGCTGTAAACTATGAGTTTGATGCAGAGGATTTTGAACTGATCAGCACCAGAGAAATTCCTTCCTCCGGAGAACACCCTGTTGCAGTATATGACATGGCGAGAAATAACGATGCGGGTGCCATAGTGTATTACAATCCAAATGCTGGGGGGAGTAGCCTCCCCACTCTTGACAAACTTTCGAGCGTAGCGGTGATTGCGCGTATAGCAAATTCCATCAACGAAGATGGTGTTCCGGTGACTAAAGTCACATATGTCACCTTCAGTGGCCTGGGTGTTGTTCCCGCTTTCCAGACCGGTCTTTTCAGCGAAGAGCTGCAGGAGAGATATGAGGAAAAAGGATATGAGATTGGCGTGGGTGATATGGTGCTCATTTCCAGTTCGGGTACCACCATTACCAATATTGAGCCACACATATCCTATCGGAATTGGGCAGGAGTTACTTCGCAGGAGTGGGATGAAATTTCCGAAGGTATCGGACTTTCGCCCGCCGAGGTGAGTGCAACCTACTTCTATGCAAAAGGCACCCTGATGAATTATTCTGATTCGGTGCTCTCGATTCTGGTGGATGACAGTAATCCCAACGATAGCACTGACAACAGTGGTGTGATGGCGTTCCCCATCATGAATGTGAATACACTGGTACGGTATAATGAGTATAGCAAAACCTTTGAGAAAATCACTCTGGCGGATTTGAAAACAGCATACAACTCCGGCATGGAAAACGCCGATCGTATTGTGCTTCGTACCTATAACAATGATATCAGAGCGATAGCAATTTTCCCCGCCGCAAGCAACTAAATAAAACCAAAAGCGTGTAACCGATCTGGTTACACGCTTTTTTATATGTATTGAATTATTGCATATCACTGCAAGCCGCAAGGGCTGCCACTGCGCCATCTGCCGCAGCAGTTGCCACCTGACGGATACGTTTTTTACGGCAATCGCCAGCTACATAGATGCGCTCGGTGTTGGTACGGCAGTTTTCGTCTGCGTCAATATAACCATGCTCATCCAAGGTTACAACATCAGAAAAAGCATTGTTTTGTGGAAGCAGACCGATTGCTACAAACATGCCGTCCAGAGCGAGGTCGTAACGCTCATTATCGTTTGATAAGGTAATGCCCGTAAGTTCGCTCTCACCGTGGAGTTTTTCCACTATCGTGCCATAAATCACTTCGATATTTGACTTTTCAGCCAGGAGTTTTTGTAACTTATCCTCTCCGGTCAGGAAGGAAAGATTTTGAATTACATATACCTTTTTGCAGGTTTCGGATAACAACAGTGCCTCTTGAAGTGCGGAGTTTCCGCCACCAATGACAGCGACTGTTTTTCCTTCATAAAATGCACCATCGCATACGGCGCAGAAAGAAATGCCGTTTCCAATGAGTTCCTCTTCCCGTTCCAGACCGAGCAGACGGTGTTTGGTACCGGTGGCAATGATGATTGTCTTACCGGAGAATTCTCCTTCGTCGGTGACAACGGTATGTGGGTCGCCGGGGAGAATTTTTTCTACTTCGCAACACTCGATTTCTGCATCCAGTGCCACTGCCTGTTCGATGAGTTTTTCGGCAAATTCATTGCCGGTTATGCTCAAAAACCCGGGAATGTTTTCTACTTTAGGAGAAGAGGTAATCTGTCCGCCAAAGGTTCCTTTTTCGAGGATGAGCACGCTTTTATTGGCTCTGCCTGCATAGATGGCGGCGGTCAGCCCCGCAGGGCCGCCGCCGATCACAATGATATCATATGTTTTCATATCCGTCACACCTTCAGTGCCTTTTTGATGTCCGACACGCCTGCATATTTGGCGATGGCACCATTTTGCACCATGACAAGGGTGGGAGCCTGCTTGATTTCCAACTGTGTAGCAAGCTCTTTGTTTTCATCTGCAAGAAGTTTTGCATATGCAACGCCTTCTTTGTCGAGGATGGAGCATGCCACTTTGCAGTTGGGGCAGGTTGCGGTGGTGAAGAGATAATTTCCGTCTGCAATCGAAGCGGTCACTGCGTTTTCGGTTGCTGCGACAGGTTTTGCCTCTCCCTTGTTGAGTTTGGAGTTTGCAATATCATATACCTTACGCTCTTTGTACTCCTGCGATTTGCCGTCGTTCCAGTTTTGTACCGGACGATAGTAACCGGTGATACGGCTATATACTTCGGTGGTATTTCCACACTCGGGGCAGGTAAATTGTTCCCCTGCGATATAGCCGTGTGTTTTACATACCGAGTAGGTGGGAGAAAGTGTGTAGTAGGGCAGACGATAATTTTCTGCAATTTTCCGTACAAGGGATGCAGCTGCTTTCCAATCGGGCAGTTTTTCGCCGAGGAATGCGTGGAACACCGTACCGGAGGTGTAAAGAGTCTGCAGTTCATCTTGAATGTCAAGCGCGGTGAAGATATCTTCGGTATAACCTACCGGCAGGTGAGAACTATTGGTATAATAGGGATTTCCATCCTCTTCGCCTGCGGTGATAATATCGGGATAGTGCTTTAAGTCATGCTTTGCAAGACGGAAAGCAGTGGATTCAGCAGGAGTTGCCTCCAGATTATACAAATCGCCGTATTCCATCTGGTAATCCGCCAGACGCTCACGCATGTGGTTGAGCACATTTTTGGTAAATTCCTGTGTTTTTTCATTGGTCAGGTCTGCTTTGAGCCATTTTGCATTCAGACCAACCTCGTTCATACCTACCAGACCAATAGTGGAGAAGTGGTTGTCAAATGTGCCCAGATACCGTTTGGTGTACGGATACAGACCAACATTGAGCAGTTTACTGATAACAGTTCTCTTTACTTTAAGAGAACGCGCAGCGATGTCCATCATATGGTTAAGACGATTGTAGAAGTCTTTTTCATCGGTTGCAAGATATGCAATACGAGGCATATTGATGGTAACAACACCAACCGAACCGGTGGATTCACCGCTACCAAAGAAGCCACCAGACTTTTTGCGCAGTTCACGAAGGTCAAGACGCAGACGGCAGCACATACTTCTAACGTCGCTCGGCTCCATGTCGCTGTTGATGTAGTTGGAGAAATATGGAGTACCATATTTGGAAGTCATCTCAAAGAGCAGACGATTGTTTTCGGTATCCGACCAGTCAAAATTGGAGGTGATGGAGTAGGTGGGGATGGGATACTGGAATCCTCTGCCATTTGCATCACCATCGATCATGATTTCGATGAATGCCTTGTTGATCATGTCCATTTCTTTCTGGCAATCTTTATACTTGAAATCCATGTCCTTGCCGCCTACAATACAGTTGAGCTCTGCAAGGTCATTGGGAACTACCCAGTCAAGGGTGATGTTGGAAAACGGTGCCTGTGTACCCCAACGGCTGGGAGTGTTTACACCGTAAATGAAAGACTCAATGCATTTCTTTACCTGATCATAGCTGAGGTTGTCCACTTTTACAAAGGGAGCCAGATAAGTATCAAAAGAGGAGAACGCCTGTGCGCCTGCCCATTCATTTTGCATAATACCCAGGAAGTTTACCATCTGGTTACACAGGGTCGCAAGATGGCTTGCAGGGGCAGAGGTGATTTTGCCCGGAACACCGCCCAGACCTTCCTGAATGAGCTGCTTGAGCGACCATCCTGCACAGTAACCGGTAAGCATGGACAAATCGTGGATGTGAATATCTGCATTGCGGTGTGCATTGCCGATTTCATCATCATAGATTTCCGAGAGCCAGTAGTTTGCGGTGATGGCACCCGAGTTGCTCAAAATCAAACCACCTACCGAATAGGTTACGGTAGAGTTTTCTTTTACACGCCAGTCATTGATGTTAAGATAGTTGTCCACAATTGCTTTGTAGTCAACCATGGTAGCACCGATGTTACGGATTTTTTCGCGCTGACGGCGATAAACAATGTATGCTTTGGCAACATCGCTGTAGCCTGCTTTGATCAGTACCGATTCCACACTGTCCTGAATATTTTCCACGTCGATTTTCATATCGGTAATCTGCGGTTCAAACTCTGCAGTAACTTTCAGTGCAAGAAAATCAATGATATCATCATTATATTGTCTGCTACATGCATCAAAAGCCTGCTTGATGGCAGTGCTGATTTTGGAAAGATCAAAAGATGCTAATTTTCCGTCACGTTTTACTACATTATACATAGATATCCCTCCTGACAAATATTTCTTTGAGTGTTACTATGTTACCATATATATTGTGTGTTGTCAATAGGAAAAACACAATATCTTGTGTTTTTTTAAAAATAGCCGCAAACTCAACTCTCACCACGGATTGCGGTGTTTTTCACGTATTTTTGAGCAAAATTTTTCATGTTTTTTAACACATTTTCTTCAATCGGTTGCAACTTTTTTAACACATTTTCGTCAGAAAAAGACACATCGTTACAGATAATGTTTCCCGAATCCACAAAATTTTGCAAAAAGTATTTTTTTGCTCCTGAAATCCGTTTGGCAATATTTTCAATATCCTCAGGTGTGTGCAGCGGATCTGCAACGGTGGTACGAAATTCATAATTCAATGAACCGCCAAGTAAAAAATCGATGCTTTCTTCAATTGCATCCATGTCTACCGTGGCACAACCTGCGGTGAGGGGATATTTTTCAAAACAGTTTTTGATATCCATTGCCACATAATCAATCAGGTTTTTTTGCGCAAGTGCCTTTAAGCGTTTGGGGAAGGAACCGTTGGTATCTAATTTTACGGCATAGCCCAATGCCTTTACCTGGGTGATAAATTCTTCGGTTTCGGGGTGTAGTAGCGGCTCGCCGCCGGTGATGCAAACACCATCGAGAATACCGAAACGCTTTTGGAGATAATCGAGCACCTCGTCTGCCGGGATGCTTTGCTCTTTGCCGGTTACGTCTACCAGAAACGAATTATGACAAAACGGGCAGTAGAAGTTGCACCCTTTGGTAAACACCGTGCAGGCAACCCTTCCGGGAAAATCCAGCAGGGTCAGTTTTTGAAATCCGCCGAAAATCATTTTGAGTTCCTCCTGAATGAACAGTATTTTGGCTTGCCCGAATGGGCAGAGTGGAATTTGTTTGGTCGAATGATGCCTTCTTTTATTATACAAAAGAACAGGAATGATGTCAACAAATCGCGCCGTGCATTATTTTTTGTCTTTTTATTGTTCTTTTGTTGTCATTTTTTATTATTTTTCAAAAAAAGTAGTGCATTTTTGGAATGATTGTGTTATAACAGTATCAAGGTAAATATTCTACCAAAAGGAGTGCGTATATATTATGGAAAGAAAATATCTCATCCCGTCGGGTGGGAAGTTTTATAAGGCGGCATTACATACCCATACTACCATATCCGATGGACGGTGTACGCCGGAAGAGGTGAAGGAACTTTACAAATCCCTCGGCTATTCGGTGGTGGCATTTACCGACCATTCGCGGTTGGTGTGCCACAACGATTTGACTGATGAGGAATTTCTTGCTATCAACGCCTACGAATATGAAGTTAATCACGGCATGATTGGCGGCGGGGAAGAGTGCTATCATCTGAATTTTTATGCCAAAACTCCCGATGTTGACAAACAGGTGATGTTTGACCCGCGCATTGCAGGATGGTGCTACAGCGAGGAAGAAATGAAGAAATTCAACTATGTGGGCGAACCGGTAGAGTCGGAATACAGTGTAGAATTTATCAACAAGGCAATCAAGGCTGCAAATGATAATGGCTTTATGGTGTGTTACAACCATCCGGTGTGGAGTTGGCAGAACGAAAAGGATTTTTTGGGGCTGGAGGGGTTGTTTGGATTTGAAATCTACAATCACGCTTCCGAGGTTGCCGAGCAGACCGGATACGCACCGCATATGTATACCTCTTTGCTTAGAGAAGGCAAGCTTTTGGGTTGTCTTGCAACCGATGACAGCCACTCGGCACGCACCAAAGACCTTACTTCACCCCAGTGTGATGTGGGCGGCGGATATGTGATGATTAAGGCGGAGGAGCTATCTTACAGTGCAATCATTGAGGCACTGGAACAGCACAATTTTTATGCATCCACTGGTGTGGAGATTGAGGATTTGTATATCGAATATGACAATGTATATATCCGCACCTCACCGTGTAAGCAGATTACTATGTTTACCGATTGTATGTATCGTCAGAGTGTACGGGCAAATGGCGACGAGATCACCGAGGCGGTGTTGAAATTGTCTCCCCGGTGTAAGGCATTTTGGATTTTGTGTACTGATGTGCATGGTAAAATCGCCGCAACCTGTGCAGCACCTGCCGAAACAATTCCGTTTGCAAGATAAAAAGGAGGGAAAAAGAAGATGAAAACAGGGTTTTCGAGATTGTGTATCAATCCGCCGTTAGGCGCGCCCCTTTCTGGTTATTATGAAGCAAGATTTACAAAAGGCGTACTGGATGACCTTTGTGTTACTGCAGTGGCGTTTGATGATGGCAACAAAAAGGCAGTTGTACTGGCAGTGGATGTGATTATGCTGCAAAAGGAGATATGCGACAAATTCCGTAAAGTGATTGCGGATTTTTGTGGATTGCCCATGGAGGCAATTTTCATCAACTGCTCGCACACCCACACCGGCCCTATGCTGGGAAAGGATTTTGCGTCCGACCTGTGCGGCGATGCGCTTTACGAAGAGTACCTGGCAATTCAGATGAGAGATGCGGCAATGTATGCGCTGGAGGATGTGTGTGAATCTAAATTTTATCAGGCGCAGGGAGAGGCAAAGGGGATTTCCTTTATCCGCCGGTTCCGCATGAAGGACGGCAGCGTGCAGACCAATCCCGGCGTGGATAATCCGGACATTGACCATGCGTTGGGTGAGCCGAATGAAACGGTGAAACTGATTAAAATCGTAAGAGAGAATGCAGAGGACATTTTCCTTGTAAACTACGGTGTGCATCCGGACAGCGTGGGAGGCGAATATGTGAGTGCAGATTATCCGGGGATTGTTTGTGCAACCATCGAGGCAACGGTAGAGGATACCAAATGTGTATTCCTGCTTGCGCCCCAGGGTGATGTGAACCACATCAACACCAATCCCTCCAAAGCGGCGCGCGCCATGTTGCACGATACCTTTGATGGTTGTCCGCGCGGATATGAATATACCAAGCACATGGGCAGAGTGATTGCAGGTGCAGTACTGCAGATGTGCGGTGTGGCAGAGGAAATCAATGCCGACTGCATCGAATATGCCTGCAAGACGGTGGTGTGCCCGTCCAATCAGGAAAACCACAAACTGGAAGAGGCAAGAAGAATTGTGGAAATCCACGAAAGCGGACGGGATGAAGAGTTGCCCTACAAGGATATGGAGCTTACCACAGTGGTAGCAGAAGCGGTGCGTATTGTGGAGCTGGAGAACGGACCGGATTCTTTTGATTTTACCCTTTCGGCAATCAAGTTGGGAGATATGGTGTTTGCAGGTATTCCGGGCGAACCGTTTACCGAGCTTGCAAACAGAATTTATGCCGGCTCACCATTTGATACCACCATCCTGTGCTGCGTGACAAACGGTGGAGAATCCTATTTCCCTGCCAGCAGCGCATATGAAGAGGGAGGTTATGAGGCGAGAACATCACGCCTGAAAAAGGGCGCGGATGACATCATCGTAAATGGTACAGTGGAACTGCTCAAAGAATTGAAATAACGAAAAAGCCTTCGGGAATACCGGAGGCTTTTTTTATTCAAATTCAATATATCTTGGTGTTTTCATCCACACAAACCTTATCCAGACAATACTTTCCTTCTACAACAGGCTCGCGCTCTATCCATTTTCCCTTTGTGAAATCCGGAAAATCAACCGGCATTCCGCCTTTGGCAATTGACATTCCAGAAAGCGCGGAAACTGCTAACCAGGAAACGGTGTCGTATGCATCGATGGGGGTATTTGTTTCGCTTTTCACACTCTCTACAAATGCACGGCAAACCAACCAGTCTATACCATCGTGCCCTTCTTTTATGCCAATCTGTGCATATTCTTTGTGAAGCGGATGGTCGTAAGTTTTATACATTTCTTCTTCGTTGTTTTCGATTTCCTCTTTCATGCCCTCAAAGAACAAGGTTCGCCGTTCTTCGGCATACATTCCCTTGGTGCCTCTGACTGTGAAATTACGGCTATAATAAGCCCTGGGTAAGGTGGTATCCAGACATAGATGGATGGTTTCGCCATTTGCGCAGGTGATAACGGTAGTTACAATATCGCCTTGTTTATAACTGGTATTTGCATAGGGACTATCTTCTCCGAGGATACGCTTTGCTGCATCCTGAAGTCCTACACCTTTGGAAGCAAAAGAACTTAAGGTTAGCATTCTATTTCCCCGATTAATTTTGAGCACCTTGGCAATGGGACCAAGCTCATGGGTAGGGTAGTTTTCGCAATTTCGCTTGATATAATTGCCTACTCTGTAATGTGCGTGGGGCTCTTCAATGCCATAGCGCGCAAACAACTCGATGTCGGGGAGATAGTGGTGGTAGCCACCTACGCAGTGCACCAGTTCGCCAAACAACCCTTTCTCTGCTACATTAAGTGCCATCATTTCTCGGCGCCCGTAGCAGCAGTTTTCAAGCATCATAAGTGGTGTTCCGGTTTTTTCGTATACCTCAATAAGACGAAAACATTCTTCTAAATCATACGCACCACCCACTTCAATGGCGGTGTATTTTCCTGCCAGCATTGCCTTTTCGGCAAGGGCAGGTCGGTGCGCCCAACCGGTCATGATGATAACGGCATCAATATCCGGATTGGAAATTACCTCGTCGTATTCGGTGGTCATGATGGGGGCAGGACGACCTTTTTCTGTCAGCATATTACATGTTTTTTGCAAGAGAGACTCAATTTTATCGCAAATGACCGTGATTTCTACATCTGCCATCTCGGAAAAGCAATCACGCAATACACCGCCGCCGCGTCTGCCAAGACCTACATAACCAACCTTTATCTTCTTTTTCATTTTACACAACTCCTCATCTAATTGACAAAAAAGCTAATTTGTGATAACATAGCCATTATAAATAGACTTTTTTAAAAAATCAATACACAAAAAGACGAAAAATTTATAGTTTTAGATACTATGGAGGAGTTATGTTTCGACATGTAGAACGGCAGTTTTATATAGAAAGTTTGGGATACCCACTGGAGCGCAGGTTTGACAGGAATTTTCGCTATGAGGGAGAAAGCCACGATTTTACTGAGATGGTATACGTTGAAGAAGGACAGATGGAAGTGGTGGAAAATGAGAATATATACATTCTTCGCAGAGGGAACATGATTATCCATGCACCATCTGAGTTTCATAAGCTTTGTTCGGCGAGCGAGGGGGACTCTGTGGTATATAATCTTTCGGGCATCATAAAGGGAAGGATACCTTCTGTGCTCTTTGAAGGCGTTTTTCACCTGGACGAGGAGGAACGCATGGATTTTTTGAGTATTTTCCGGCGGGCACGTTGTTTCATAGAGGCAGAAAAAGAATCTTCTTTTTCGGGACAGGAGATTGCAGATTCGCTTTCAATATTTTTGATGAAACTCTGTCGGAAAAACCGACCAAATAAAACTTTATCGGGTGACAGTACGGCACAGAGGTTTCGAAAACTAGTGTGCACTATGCAGGAACATCTGGATGAAAATATGTCTCTGGAAGATATCGCCAAGATAAACAACGTGAGTGTGAGCTATATTAAAACGCTTTTTTATCGTTACACCGATACCGCACCAAAGACCTATTACGCCAGGCTTCGTTTAATCCGCGCGGGGCAGTTGGTGAAAAGCGGAATTCCATTTTCGGTGATTGCAGAAAAAATGAATTTTTCTTCGGTAAATCATTTTTCTGTTTTTTTCAAAAAGAATATGGGGATTACCCCATCGCAATATCGGCAGGAGATGGAGAGAGATAAATAAAGAGCACCCTTTTTCAAAAAGGGTGCTCTTTATAATGAAAGGGATTATTTATCCCACTTTTGCATCATTTGTGCACGGACTTTGAGGGGCAGACCAAACAGATTGATAAAGCCCTCGGAATCTTTCTGGTTGTAAACCTCGTCGCGGTCAAAGGTGGCAATCTCTTCGCTATAGAGCGAGTAGGGGGATTTCACACCTGCACTGGAAATGCTGCCTTTATAGAGTTTGAGGCGAACAGTACCGGTAACGGTCTGCTGGGTGCTCTCGATGAAAGCAGACAGCGCCTCGCGCAGAGGAGTGAACCAGTTTCCGTCGTATACCAGCTCTGCAAATTCCAGACCCACTTTTTCTTTATAGTGCATGGTTTTGCGGTCAAGCGTGAGGTACTCCAGATCGTGATGTGCAAAGTACAAAATGGTACCACCGGGGGTTTCGTATACGCCGCGGGATTTCATGCCCACCAAACGGTTTTCGGTGAGGTCACAGATACCTACGCCATTTTTTGCGCCCAGTTCGTTGAGCTTTTCAATCAGCTCTACCGGTCCGTATTTCACGCCGTCCACTGCAACCGGAATACCCTTTTCAAACTCAATTTCCACATAGGTGGGGGTGTCGGGTGCCTGCTCGGGAGTGATCATGGTTTTGAGCAGAGAGTCAAACTGCGGCTCATTCCACGGATCTTCCAGATCGCTACCTTCGTGGCTGATGTGCCAGAGGTTACGGTCACGGCTGTAATTGTCTTTTTTGGTAACGGGTACGTCAATACCACGCTCGTTTGCATAGTCAATCTCGTCTTCACGGGATTTGATATCCCAGATTCTCCACGGAGCGATGATTTTCATCTCGGGTGCCAGTGCTTTGATGGTAAGCTCAAAACGAACCTGGTCATTTCCCTTACCGGTGCAGCCGTGGCAGATGGCAACAGCGCCTTCTTTTTTTGCAATCTCTACCAGACGTTTTGCAATCGGGGGACGTGCCATGGAGGTACCCAACAGATATTTGCCTTCGTAAACGGCATTTGCCTGCACGCACGGGAAAATAAAATCGCGCACAAATTCCTCGCGGATATCCTCTATGTAAATTTTGCTTGCGCCGGTTTTGATGGCTTTTTCTTTGAGCGGAGCAAGCTCCTCGCCCTGTCCCACGTCGCCTGCAACTGCGATTACTTCATAATCGTAATTTTCCTTGAGCCACGGGATAATGATGGACGTATCCAGTCCGCCCGAGTATGCCAGTACAACTTTTTCTTTTGACATCTTGCATTTCCTCCCCAATGTGATAAAATAGGTATATAGACATTATAACCCAAGAATTTGAATTGTGCAACAAAAATATCAACAAAATTTCATGTGAGGTAGGGTATGAGAATTATAGGGATTGACCCCGGATACGCCATTGTGGGTTGGGGAATTGTGGATTATAACGGAAATCAGTTTCGGGTGGTGGACTATGGTGCAGTGACCACTGCCGCACATCAGCCGCTTGAATTGCGGCTCAAAGCCATCTATGACGAGTTGGGGGATATCATTGCCCGGCACAAGCCCGATGCAATGGCAGTGGAGGAACTATTTTTCAACAGTAATACCACCACCGCAATTGCGGTGGGACAAGCAAGAGGGGTAATTCTGCTTTCGGGGATTAACAATTGCCTGACGGTGACCGGCTATACGCCCTTGCAGGTAAAGCAGGCGGTGGCAGGGTACGGACGTGCGGATAAGACTCAGGTGCAACAGATGACACGAGCAATTTTGCATTTGAATGAAATTCCAAAACCAGACGATACCGCAGATGCGCTTGCCATTGCCATCTGCCATGCACATTCGTATCGCATGGGCGGTCTGGGAAGATAACAGTGTACGTTTTTTGGTACATCGGATATGATATCATGAAAAAAACGGGGTGAGGAAATGGGTCTTACATTGATATACGGACGTGCTGGTTCGGGAAAAAGCAGCATGGTAACCGAAAAAATTGCCGAGCTGGTAGCGGGCGGCAAGCAGGTAATCCTGATGGTTCCCGAGCAGTTTACACATATTGCGGAACGACAGTTGCTTAAAAAAATCGGACATATGAGCAGACAGACGGTGGAGGTGTTGTCTTTTGCAACCCTTGCAAAGCGTGCGCTTTCGGAAAATGGGACGGTAGCCAAAACCCTTGGAAAAGCAGGTAGAAGCATTGTGTTGGCACGGGTGTTGGACGGAATAGAACTAAAATATTTTACCCGTGCACAATCAACCGGTGGATTTGTGGATACTTGTTTGCATCTGATAGAGGAATTCAAGCAGTACGGGGTGACTGTGCAGGAGTTGCGTGATGCGGCAGAAAAAGAGGAGTCTGAGCGACTGCGTTGGAAACTGGAGGATCTTGTTGCCGTTTTTGAGGCGTATGAGGAGCGTACCCGGGATGGATACATGGATGCAGAGGACATTATGCACATGCTTCCGGATATGCTGCGGAAAAGCGATTCCTATCGGGATACCGTATTTTTTATGGACGAATATACCGGCTTTTTGCCGCAGGAATTTTCGGTGATTTGTGCACTGGCGCAAACGGCGCCGCAGGTATGGATTACCCTGTGTACCGAGGAACCGTTTTCAGACCTACCGGTGTTTTTGCCCACCGTGACCACTGCCGGAAAACTCAAAAAAATGTGCGAGGAAAATGGCATTGCATTTTTGCCGCCGGTTGCGGCGTCAGGCGGTATAAAACACAGCGGTGCGATTGCTTTTCTGGAGCAGAATTTATATGCACGCACCCCTCGTGTTCATATCGGCACGCCCGAGGGGATTTGCATACATGCTGCTGCCAACCCCTTTTCGGAGGTGGAGCATGTGGCACGGCAGATTGTGGCGCTATGTCGGGAACGGGGATACCGATATCGTGAAATCGGTGTGATTTGCGCGGATTTAGCGGGTTATGGGCAGACGGTGAAGAATATTTTTGAAAATTACGGAATCCGGTGCTTTATGGATCGGCGTGCAGCGGTGATGGATCACCATTTGATCCGGTTTGTACTGTGTGCGTTGGATATTTATCTGGAAAATTATAGCTTTGATACGGTGTTTTATTTCTTAAAATCAGGGTTTTCTGATGTTGCGATTGAGGATGTATTTTTGTTGGAAAATTATGTGGCGTCGGCAGGAATTCGCCGCAGTGCATGGGTCAATGATGAAAAGTGGAACTATCTGCTTGACCGCAAGATGGGGGACGAAACCGAGTTTTTGGAACGAATTAACAGTATCCGGCAAAGATTTATTCGTCCGCTTGCGGCATTTCATGATGCCATCAAAGGGCGGCACACGGTTGCCCATATGACAGAGCAATTGTACCGGTATCTGCTAAAAATTGCTCTGCCTCAAACCATCGGAGAATATATCGAGCGTTTTCGTAAGGCGGGGGAAACAGCGAGGGTAAAGGAATATGAAAAGATATGGGGCATCATCACTGAGGTAATGGACGAACTGGTGACGGTTGCAGGGGAGGACACGGTAAATGTGTCGCAATTCCGTGCACTGTTGCAGACGGCACTTTGTCAGCATTCGGTGGGACTCATTCCCACTTCGTTGGACGAGGTACTGGTGGGTGATGTGAAGCGTACCCGGTTGAGCGGATGCCGTGCATTATTTGTGCTTGGAGTAAATGACGGATTATTTCCCCAGAGTGCGTCGGGCGAGGATGTGCTTACCGATGCGGAAAAGGAACACCTTGCCGCCGGCGGGATGGAACTTTCCACCACCACGCGGTTGCAGGCATTTTTGGACCAGTTTTTGATATATGCGGCACTAACCCTTCCATCCGAACGGTTGTATCTTTCCTATGCGCAGGCAGATGCGGCATTCCATGCGTTGCGTCCGTCTTTTCTGCTGGCGCGGTTAAAGCGTATTATGCCAAAGATTACACAGACGGGAGAAATGCGCATCACCGAGGAAAACGAAGAACAACTTGGGTTTGTATGTGGTGTAAAACCCACTCTGTCCCAATTGACCGACCGGATGAACGAGGGACGCATGACCCCCTTCTGGCGTGATGTGTATCGGTATTTTGACAAAGAGGAGAAGGCTTTGTTGGCGCAGGCGGTTGCCCGTACGGAATTTACCAATCTGCCCCAAAAACTGGATGCAGACAAGGTGTCCGCCTTTATGGGAGAAGAGGTTTATACCACCATTTCCCGTTTGCAGCGGTATCGCTCCTGCCGGTATTCGTATTTTCTGGAATATATGCTGGGACTTCGGGAACGGGAACAATTTTCACTGGGAGCACTGGATATCGGGTCTTTTGTGCATTCGGTACTAGAACGTGTTTGCGTGGGGATGCAGGGTAAGGGGCTTTCGTTTGCTCAGGCGGATGACGAATATCTGCTCCGCGAAATTGACCGTTATATTGCAGAATTTGTGGAGGGGCTTCGTACCCGCACGGCAGAACTGAAAGAACGGGATATCTACACCGTAAAACGGTTGCGGTCTACCTTGCTGTTGTGTTTTCAGATGCTCAAAATGCACATTACCCAGTCCGGATTTGTGCCCATGGGGTATGAGATACGCTTTGACGATAAGAACGTGGGGTGCATTACCATTCCGGTGGGTAATGGAAAAAAGGTGAAAATTACCGGCGTGATTGACCGCGCAGATGCCTATGAAACGGACGAAGGCACCTTTGTACGCGTGGTGGACTACAAGACAGGAGCCAAGACCTTTAAACTGGACGATGTGTTTTACGGGTTGGATATTCAGCTCATGGTATATCTGGATGCACTTGTGGAAAGTAAGGCGGAATATCGCTACGGCGGTGCGTTGTATTTCCGGGTGGATGATCCCATTCTCGGTGTGGATAATCACGGTGAGGGTGAGGGAGCCAGAGAGAAGATTTTCTCAGCGCTCAAAATGAGGGGGTTGCTGGCAGGAGAGGTTATTCCGGCGACCGACCCCATTACCGCAAACCGCGCCAAAACAGCAACACTGGAGGATTTTTCCAACCTGAATAAGCATTTGAAGAAACTTGTCGGCAAGCTCTGCAGTTCATTGGTGGGAGGACAGATTGATCTGCATCCCTTTTACAGAGGGAATACCTCGCCCTGCGCATACTGTGCATATGGCTCGGTGTGCGGATTTGATGTACGGCGCGAGGGAAACCGATACGACTACCTGCCCACCTTAAAGGATGAGCAAGTGTGGGAGAAGATTGGAGGTGAGGCGGATGTGGACTGAAAAACAACAACAGGCGATTGATGCGCCGGTATCGGATATTCTGGTTACTGCCGCCGCAGGCTCCGGAAAAACGGCGGTGATGGTAGAACGTATCATCTCCCGTGTGCTGGGCGAAAATGCCGTGGATATCGATCGCATTCTGGTGGTGACCTACACCAATGCCGCCGCCTCCGAAATCAAGGAACGTGTTACCTTGAAAATCATGGAAAAATTGGAGAAGGACAGTGGAAATGAACAGCTGCAACGGCAACTGGTGTTGGCAGGAAAGGCGAGCATCTGCACCATTCACAGTTTTTGCTTGGACCTGATCCGCAATCATTTTCATCTGCTTGGGTTGGACCCGAATTTTCGCATTGGAGATACCCTTGAAGTAGAGCTTTTAAAATCCCAGGCACTGGACGAAATTTTTGATGAGGCGTATGAGCAGGACGATCCGGTTTTTCTGGATCTGGTGAATTGCTTTACCAAGAAAAATGACCGGCAACTGGTGGATATGGTGCGCCGGTTGCACGAGTTTTCCCGGAGTATGCCGGATGCAGATGGATGGTTGGATGGTTTGTGTGCATCATACACCGGTCAAAAGGTGGATGCGGTGGATTTTTTACTGGGTATGGTAAAAATGGATGCCGATTATGCGATGGGACTTTATGACAGAGCGATTGCACTGGCACAGGAAAACAAGCTGGACAAATGGCTGGAAACCCTGTATGAGGAACGGATGCTCTTTGCGGCGTTATGCAGTGCATGTGACAAGGATTGGGATGCGGCATACGGTGTGTTTGCAGGACACAAATTTGCCATACGGCGAAAGACCAAGGATTGCCCCGAAGATGTGCACGAGCAGATAAAAATACTACGGGATGAGGGCAAGGAGATTGCCAAAACCATCATGACCAATATACTTAGTGCCCCCTGGGAGGAAATGCAGAAAAGTCTGATGCGTATGGCACCGCAGGTACAGATGCTTGCAACACTGACCCGCCGTTATCAGGAGAGATTTCATGCTTTCAAAACCAAACGAAACATCATTGATTTTTCGGATTTTGAGCATATGTGCCTGACCTTACTTCGGGGAGAAAATGGTGGTCAGAGCGAGGTTGCCCGTGCGGTGATGGAAAAGTATGAGGAAATTTATGTGGACGAATATCAGGATTGTAACAGTGTGCAGGAGGCGATATTTGACCTGATTTCCCGTAAAAATAATGGAAACCCCAACATCTTTATGGTGGGTGATATGAAACAGAGTATTTACAAATTCCGTGATGCAAATCCCCGTCTGTTTAAGCGAAAGAGTGATGAATATCCCACCTATGATCCGGATGCCCCCGGGGCATACAACCGTATTACATTAAACCGGAACTTTCGCTCCCGAGCAGAATTGCTGGACGGGGTAAACAAGATATTTTCCTGCCTGATGAGTGAATATGTGGGAGAGCTTACCTATGGCGAGGAGGAGATGCTCTATCCGGGTGCGCGGTATGAACAGGTAAATCCGGATACTGAAACCATCGATATCACATGGATTGATACGGGTGATAATGTGGCACAGGACGAGTCGGCTGACGAGGAAGATATGCCGCTTTCCAATGTTCAGGCGGAGGCGGAGTATGTAGCAAAGCGGATTGCGGAACTGGTGGAAGGGGGCAACTATCCTGTGCTGGACAAGGAGAGTGGCGAGTACCGACCGCTTCGTTACCGTGATGTGGTGGTATTGTTTCGCAGTATGCGTGGCAGTGCAGAGGTATTTGCCGACGCATTGGAACGAAACGGAGTGCCCTGTTTTTCGGATGCTGGCGGCGGATATTTTGATACCCCCGAGGTGGCAATCCTGATTGATTTTTTGCGGATTGTGAGCAATCCGCTGGATGATATTGCACTAGCGGCAGTGATGCGTTCGGGTGTTTATGGATTTACCGATAACGATTTCCTGACACTTCGTTTGCACCGACGGGATGGGTATTTTTATGATGCGGTAACCTATTATGCACAGGCGTTTGAGGATGAACTGGCAGGGAGATTGCGCACATTTTTGGACGAGCTCGCGGTATATCGTGACAGTGCACGGTTTATGGCAACCGATGAGTTTTTGTGGTATCTGGTGCAGAAATCGGGTTATGAGGATTGCGTGAGTGCCATGTCCAATGCACCGGTGCGGCGTGCAAATGTTCGGGCACTGTTTGCCCGTGCACAACAGTTTGAACGCAGTGAATTCAAGGGGATCTTCCACTTTGTGCAGCATGTGGATAAACTGCGCAAAAACGGCAGTGATTCGGATAGTGCAAAGGTAATCGGTGAGCAGGATGACGTGGTGCGGCTGATGAGTATTCACAAGAGTAAGGGTCTGGAATTTCCGGTGGTGTTTTTATCATTATGCGGAAAGAAATTTAATACCCGTGATCTGGTGGATACAGCATTGCTCCATCGGGAACTGGGAATGGGATTGGAATATGTGGACTATGAAAAGCGGTTTTCCTATCCATCGATAATCAAACGCGCCATCAATGCCAAGATACGCCTGGAGGATCTTTCGGAGGAGATGCGTGTGCTCTATGTTGCGCTGACCCGCCCCAAAGAAAAACTCTTTATTACCGCAACCGGGAAGGATGTGCCGGAAAAATTGGCTGCACTGTGGACCGAAAGCAGGGAAGGAACACTGCATCCACGGCGGATTGGCGGAGCGAAAAGTTTTTCGGATTGGCTCATGATGGCGATGGTGTGCCTTTGCGGCAATCCCCTCGCACTTTCCGATGGCAGGGAGATTACCGAAAATGGCTTTACCCTGCGTCTGGTCAACAAACACTGCCTCCATGCGGCACAGGGAAGTGAAGAGGAGAAAATGGAATTTCCCCTGCCCGATAGTCCATCAGAAACCGATTGCGAGGAATCCATTACCCGTGCGCTTTCATATGTATATCCCCATCGTGATGCAGGAGAAATGCCGGCAAATGTAACGGTTACCGAGCTGAAACGATTGCTTTCTCATGAGGGAGATGAGGTATATCGTATGTATGACCGGTCGCATATCGCGGTTCCGTCGTTTATGCAAAAGGGCGAAAAGCCTGCTCCGGAACGGCTTGGAACTCTGCTTCACTGTGTGATGGAAAAAATTGAATTGACACAGACCGAAAAAAGGAATACAATAGTAGCAGAGGTAGAACGTCTGGTGCAGGAAGGATATTTGGAGCAAAGCGAGGCAGACTATATCGACACCGAGAAAATTTTTGCGTTCTTCCAAAGCGAAGTGGGCACAAAAATGCGTCGTTCTGCCGATGTACGACGGGAGCTTTCCTTTAAATTATTGTTGGATGCAGAAAAAATATTGGGCAGCGGAAAAGGGGAGCAAATGGTAGTGCAGGGCACCATTGATGCCTGTTTTACCGATGAGGATGGGCAACTGATATTGCTGGACTACAAAACCGATCGTCTCTCGGGGCGGAGCGGAGAAGAGGTCGCCCGTCGGTATGAGGTGCAGCTTGGGTGCTATGCCGAAGCACTGGAGCATCTGTTGGGACGCAAGGCAGACCGTTGTTGCATCTACCTGTTTGATTCAGGTGAAACGATAGAAATCTGAATGGGGAGTGGTTTGTATGGCAAGGTACTATTCACTTTCGCCTCGCACCAATCGGAGAAGGCGTACGTGGAAAACGGTCGGGTATGTGGCAGGATGTATTGCAATATTTGCGATATCATTTGTGCTTAGTTTCCGACTGGTGGAAAGCAGCCAGAACAACACCGAGGAGATAGAAGCACTCAAGAGCGAAATTTCTGTGCTCCATGGCGAAATTGCGGCACGGGATGAGCAGATTGAGAGCTTGCAGATGCAGTTGAAGGCGGCACAGGAGGAATTGTTTGCGGCTACACAAGTGCAGGAGCCGGAACAGGAACCTTCTGCAGAGCCCACAGAATAATTTTGGTTCTATAAACCGAAAGGAGTTTTGGAAGATGAGCTATTTTGACCTGATTAAATCCAAGGTAACCAAAACGGCAAGAAGCGCCGCAAAGGCATCGGGGGATGCAGTGGACTATGCCCGTTGCAAACTGTCGCTGATGGAGGTGCGTGATGACATTGCCACCAATTATAAGAGAATTGGTCAGGCAGTGTATGAATGTGCTGAGGAGGGCAGTGCACCCGAACTGGAGAAATATTTTGAAACGGTAACCGCGTTGAAAGCGCAGGAAACCGAGCTTTTGGAAAAGCTTGCCCAGATGAAAAAGGTGCGCCTTTGCCCCGAGTGCTTAAAAGAAATCAGCAAGGATGCAGAATTTTGCAGCTATTGCGGTTGCAGTACAGAAAAAGAATAATGAAAAGGGTGCATCTTCAAAGGGTGCATCCTTTTTTTCACACTTGACAAGGCAGGTGAGATGGGGTAAAGTAGTAATGCAGGAATAAAGAGGAAAAATGCCAATACACATAATACGGGAGGCATCGATATGGATTGGTTGGAATTATTCAAAGCCGCAATTATCGGCGTGATACAAGGGATTACCGAATGGTTGCCGGTGAGCAGTACCGGGCACATCATTCTGGCGGATGAATTGATTCGCCTTGGGGTGAGTGAGGAGTTTAAGGAAATGTTTGACGTGGTTATTCAGTTTGGCTCCATTCTTGCGGTGGTGGTGCTTTTTTTTCACAAGCTCAACCCCTTTTCACCCCAAAAAAGCAGTGAGGAAAAGAAGAGTACCCTGCGTTTGTGGGGAAAGGTGCTGATCGCTGCACTGCCTGCTGCATTGATTGGCTTGCCCTTTAACGATTTGATTGATGAACTGTTTTTTAATTATCAAACTGTTGCACTGACCTTGATTGTGTACGGCGTTTTATTTATTTTGGTGGAACGGCGCAACCGTGTGCGCACGCCAAAGATTGCCGATGTGGACGGGATTGATTACCGCACCGCATTATGGATTGGCGTGTTTCAGATTTTGGCACTTATTCCGGGCACATCCCGTTCCGGCTCTACCATTTTGGGCGGTATTTTGGTAGGGGCATCGCGGTTTGCGGCGGCGGAATTTTCCTTTTTCCTTGCCATACCGGTTATGCTGGGCGCAAGCGGATTGAAAATCTTAAAATTTGGCATGGAAACCGGATTTGCCATGACCGCAACCGAAAGTGCGGTGCTCATTACCGGCATGGTGGTGGCATTTTTGGTATCGCTTGCCGCAATCCGGTTTTTAATGGGGTTTGTAAAACGGCATAATTTCAAGGTGTTTGGCTATTACCGGATTGTATTAGGATTGCTTGTGTTGGGTTATTTCTGGGTAATGAGATGAATAAAAGAAAAAGGGATGGGCAAAGAGCCTATCCCTTTTATGTATGGTGAAATATTATGCTTTTACCAGTACCTGTTCGATTTCGGCGATATACATGGTGTGGTAGTCGTGATTCGGATAGCATTTGCGGTCGATATCTGCATCAATAAAGCAATCGGGTTGCATGGTCTGGGCATAGAGTTTTTTGCAAATGAGCACAGTATGGGCGTCGGCAAAGTAGGGAGTATCGCCCTCATATCCAACTGCAAGGCCGCTTTTGGCAATCTTATCCTCGTCCCGTCCCGAAACGGTGCCGAAATAATTGAGCGCATCGCGGTGGGAATCGTCCGGGAAGGAGAGGGAGAAGGTGTCTGCCGTATCCACAAATTCTTTGGTGTAACGCTGCGGACGGAGTACCACATATGCCACGGGTTTTCCCCACATGATACCTACACCGCCCCAGGATGCAGTCATGGCGTTTACCTTATTATCCTTTTGTGCCCCCACCAGCATCCAGTTGTTTCCAATTAGCGAAAAGGGATTGGCGACAAGCTCCTGGGGGGTGATTTTTTTGAATGTTTCCATATGAATTTCTCCTTTATTTTGGCTTTACTTTCCTCAACACCTATATTATAATGGATTTTAAGAAAAAAGTACAGAAAAATCTGATGCTTTCGCAAAGAAAAATGCGCCGTATCAGGTGCCGTGGGGCGGAAAGACCGCCCCGACGGCTATATGATCAACCGATGGCCGGTCGGTTGCAGGCGCCAATGTTATTATATGGAAGATCACTCCCAAATGTGAAAGAGGTGTTTTGATGTATCGGCCCGTTTCTCCCAATCTTCCCCATGCACCGATATGCGCGGCACTGGTGGATTATCGGCTACCCGAATCAATTTGTGAAGGATTGCAAAGGCAGGGCATTACCCTTGTGCGCACTTTTGCGCATCCTGATTTGCCGGAGGGGCTAAATGGTCACCCGGATTTGCAGATTTGCCATGTGCAGGAAAACCATGCAGTGTGTGCACCCGGATTGGAGGAATATTACTGGGAGAAATTATTGCCCTATGGGATTTCGGTGATGCCGGGAAAACAGATGTTGGGCGGTACCTATCCACAGGATGCGGCATATAATGTAGCGAGGATGGGAGAGTGCATGGTTTGTGCAAAGACCCGCGAGGCTTCGCTGAGTGCATTTGCCAAAACGGTAATTCTGGTGCGGCAGGGGTATGTGAAATGCAATTTATGTGTGGTGAATGAAACCTCGGTCATCACCTCGGATGCAGGCATTGCCAAAGCTCTTACCGGATATGGTATGGATGTTTTATGTATCCGGAGCGGATACATTGCCCTGAAAGGATATTCATACGGTTTTATCGGCGGTGCAACCGGGTTGATTGCACCGGATTGCCTCGCGTTTTTTGGCCGTGCCGACTTCCATCCGGATTATTCCAAAATCAAAGCGTTTTGCCTGCAACGCGGCGTGACACCCGTATTGCTTGGGGATGAGCCACTCGCCGATTATGGCTCGTTATTGCCCTTGGCAACGCTCGCATAATTGAGGTATGTTTGGTCATACTAAATGCGGAAGGGAGTGAGCAGGTTGTGCTTTACGCTACATCTTGAAAAGGGCAGATTTCCGGGAATGGAAATGTTTTTTGAAGCGTTGGAGCGTGACGGCGTGGCATACAACCGGACGGATGCCGGGATATCCCGTGGACGCTGTGCGGTGGTAACATTTGATGACCGTGAACGAGAAAGGGTAATTGCTGCGTTGTCCGAATTGATCATACACGATTATATTCCGGTATATATTTTAAAAATGCTTGATACAAAATATCGCTATTTTAACGGGGACGAAAAGAATAAAATTATAGATGAACTGTGTGACTATCTGGATAGGCCAAAACTGCGCGGATTACTGGACGAATATATGAAAGAAAACCAAATCCTTTCGTTGGGAGGTTTTTTGACCTTTCGGCTCAAGGATTATTTTTCGGTTTTGGATGGGGATATTGACTTTACGGTGGATGAATTTCTGGTAAGAAAAGAGTATTTGGAGTTTGTCAAACTGCTTCAGTTTTTTGTGAATATGCAGGAAACAGTTTATGAGGAATTGCATCTGATTATTACGGGAGATTTTACCTACCGGCTTATCGATGGCAAGGGAAACCCGGTTAATATGGATGATCTTCGCGACGTGGCATGCGAGGTGGGCGTGATTGGTGCGCAGGAGAGTGATATGCTGCTATCCACTCTCATTACCTTTGCACCCAAGCGATTGGTCATCCACGGACGGGAGCGGTTTTTGACCAAGGATGTATTGGAAACGGTGGTTAGTGTGTTTTCCGACAGGGTGACAGAGTGTAAGGGTTGTCCGCTTTGTATGAATGGTCTGCCGGCTTTGGAAAAACAACCGAAAGAAAGCCTTGAAAAAAATGAGTGACAAATGGTGTGTTTTGTGGTAAAATAATAAACAACCAATTTTTGCATAAACGGGGTTTTTACCATGAAATTATTGCTCACAACATTAAACGCCAGTTTTGTTCATTCTTCGCTCGCGTTGCGTACACTTTCCAAAGTGACCGAACGGGTGTGCGATACCGAGGTGGCGGAATATACCATAAACGACGTATTGGACGCCGTCACTGCCGATTTGTTTACTCACAAGGCAGATGTGACGGCGTTTTCGTGCTATTTGTGGAACATCGCTCAGACCTTACGCATTTGCGATTGCCTGAAAAAAGCAAATCCGGACGGTGTGTTGGTGCTGGGCGGTCCGGAGGTTTCGTTTGATGCGCCTGCCATTTTGGAGCAAAACCCGTATATTGATTGTATTGTAGTGGGGGAGGGCGAAGGCGTATTGCCAGTGCTGATGGAAGCACTTACAGGAAAATGCCCCATGTCTTGCGTGCCTGGTCTGGTATGGCGAAACAGGGAGCAGGTGGTGGAAAATCCCCCTGCAATACCATTGCCATTGGAAGAAATTCCATTTGCTTATGATGAGAAAAATCTTCCCGGGCAGGGAAAGCTGGTATATTATGAAACCAGCCGGGGATGCCCATTTTCCTGTGCGTATTGTCTGTCAGGAGGGCGGGATGCGTTGCGGTTTTTGCCCCTGGAACGGGTAAAGAAGGAATTGCAGTGGTTTATCGACCATGATGTGCCGCTTGTAAAACTGGTGGACCGTACCTTTAATGCAGACCGCAGACGGGCGGATGAGATTTTCCGGTATATCATTGACCATGCAAAAAACACCCGGTTTCATTTTGAGCTTGCCGGAGATTTGATAGACGAGCAGACCTTGGCGGTGCTAAGTGCTGCGCCCGAAGGGCTGATGCAGTTTGAGATCGGCGTTCAATCCACCAATCCACAGACCATTTCGGCGGTGGGGCGTGCCATAAAGTTTGATGCACTCAAAGAAAAGGTGGAGTCGGTGCTTTCTCTTAAAAACATCCATGTGCATGTGGATTTGATTGCAGGATTGCCGCATGAGGATTTAGAAAGTTTTCGGCAATCGTTTGACCATACCATGGCAATCCATCCCCATGTGCTGCAACTCGGATTTTTAAAATTGCTGCGTGGGTCGAAATTGCGCAAAGAGGCAGAGGGCTTCGAGTGTGTGTATTCTCAGAATCCGCCTTATGAGGTGATTGCCACCCATGTGCTTTCTTACGATGACCTGGTACTGCTCAAACGGGTGGAACATGCATTGGACCGCTATTACAACGATGGTGGTTTTGAAGAAAGCATGGCGCTTTTGTTTGTACGGTATAACCATGCGTATTTTGATTGTTTCCATGCCATTGCCGACCATCTGCGCGAGGAAGGACTGGAGCGGCGGTCACTTTCCAAGGCTGAACTTTATGATATCCTTTATCGGTTTGGTGTGGAGTATGGCGAAGAATTTAGACAGGCACTCAAATATGATTTTATGAAAAATATCAGGGGAAGCAACTTGCCTGATTGGTGCGACGAGCTAAGAGATAAGACGTTTGCAGCGCAATGCATGGAGGTTGCTGGCTCGGAGGAGTTTTTGGGAGAATGTTTTCCGCAATATGCCGGTATGCCTGCCAAAAAGGTGATCAAGCGTGTCAGCTTTGGCAAATTTGGTGGGAAAATCATTGCCTTTGACCCGTCCCAAAAACGTGCGGTGGATGCAACAAATTTTTTTGTTGCAAAATGAAGAAAAAAAGTTTATAATAAAAAGGAACAGGCAAAAGGAGATGGAAACATGGATTACACCTATCGCACCAAAAGCGTGTGCGCAATGGAAATTCACTTTCACCTGGAAGGGAATGTGGTAACTGATATTTCCTTTTCGGGCGGCTGCAACGGCAACTTGAAAGCGATTGCAAAGTTGGTGGATGGTTGGACGGTAGAACAGATAGAAGAAAAGCTTGCGGGGAATACTTGCGGTGGTCGTTCTACCTCTTGTGCAGACCAGTTGGCAAAGGCGGTCCGGCAGGCGTATGATAGCCAAAACGCCGTGGGCTAAGCTGGTTGCCCTAGATAAAACAAATATACTGATGGAAGGGGCATGACGGTTGACTTTGCGCCCAAAATCATTTATAGTATAGATATTGAGGTTGTTACAGCAGAAAAATTAACACAATGGAGGAATGAACATGAACAGTAATAAACGTCCTGATTCGATGGAACGTATCACCACGCCTGAGTTAGCAGAGGCTTTCATTGCCGAGCAGGTGGCGCAGGTTCGTGCGCAGGTGGGAGATAAAAAGGTCCTTTTGGCACTGTCCGGCGGCGTGGATTCGTCGGTTGTGGCTGCATTACTTATCAAAGCAATTGGCAAGCAGCTGGTGTGTGTGCATGTAAATCATGGTTTGATGAGAAAGGGCGAGAGCGAGCAGGTAATCGAGATTTTCCAGAAAGGTTTGGATGCCAACCTGATTTACATTGATGCAACCGACAGATTTTTGGGTCTTTTGAAGGATGTTGCAGAGCCCGAGAAGAAGAGAAAAATCATTGGTGGCGAGTTTATCAAGGTATTTGATGAGGAGGCAGCAAAGCTGGAGGGAATCAAGTTTCTGGCGCAGGGTACCATTTATCCCGATATTTTGGAGAGCGACGGCGTGAAGGCGCATCACAATGTGGGCGGCCTTCCCGAAGAAATGGATATGGAACTGGTAGAGCCGATCAAATTGCTCTACAAGGATGAGGTAAGAGTGGTGGGAAGTGCGCTGGGTCTTCCTGATGAGATGGTTTATCGTCAGCCCTTCCCGGGTCCGGGTCTGGGCGTTCGTTGCCTGGGCGCAATCACCCGTGACAGACTGGAAGCACTGCGTGAGGCAGATGCGATTTTGAGAGAGGAATTTGACAAGTGCGGTCTTGCAGGAAAGGTGTGGCAGTATTTTATTGCAGTGCCCGATTTCAAGAGCGTTGGTGTGAAGGATGACAAGCGTTACGAGGGATGGCCGGCAATCATCCGTGCGGTCAATACCGTTGACGCCATGACTGCAACCATCGAAGAAATCCCGTATGAGGTACTGCATCGCATCACCGACAGAATCACCCATGAGGTACCCGGTATCAACCGTGTGTTGCTTGATTTGACGCCCAAGCCGATTGGGACGATCGAGTGGGAATAAGTTTTGAGCACTGCCGGTGGCAGATGGAGCGAAAAACTTATTGTGCAGCGGTCGACAGAGGGTGAGATGCTTTTCGCATCGAAATCAAATGTCGGGAACCGCAAGGCGGGTACCTTGCAAGAAAACGAACGTTTTCTTGTCTATACTGCATTCAAAAAGCCCTGATTTTCAGGGCTTTTTTGGCGTTTGGGAAAGTGGGTTTGATAACACTTTTCCTGGCTGAATATCAATTTTAAGCGCCAGTATTTAAAAGTTTCAATTTTTACCGATGGTATTGCGTTTTTGAAAATACTATGTTATAATAACTATGAGTAAGCAAAAGGCGGTTAAGTATGAATGGAGGCGTTTTTCTTGAAATGGTTTGTGGCGTTGCTCTTGATGCTGTCGATGAATTTGATTCCTGCTCTGGCTGCAGAGGAGGCAGACCGTCCAACAGGTGCCGAGCAGAAACAAATCAGATTGCTGGATAAGGCGACAAGGGTATCGCATGAAAGTGTGCAGGAAAACGAGCGGATTGATATGTCTTTGTCGGTTGCTCCGGAACGGTTTGAGGGCGTTGATCCGGATGATTATTATGGATATTGTACCCTAAAAGCCGAGGATCGGAAAAATGGTAATCACAAGCTGGAAGAAGCCTATGAGGATTTGGCAGAAGGATTTGGAAATAAGCGGATTGAAATTGACATGACAGAGCACCGGCTTACGCCTGCCGAATTTGAGAAGGTGTTTTTTGCGTGCCTGGGAGATTTTCCTCAGTACTTTTGGTTACGTTCTGGGTATGGATATTATCTGGATGATGATGACGAATATATAACCGAAGTACTGCCTGATTATGAGCAAGGGCTTTTGGCGCCCAATAAGGTTTCCGAATTTTTAATGTGGGCACAGACGGTTTTGCGTGCATCGGGTGTAACACCCACAATGACCGACTATGAAAAAGCAGTGATGCTGCATGATGAGCTGGCGGCGCGCATTACTTATGACTATGATGCACTGGATGCATATAATGAGGCATATGCGATTGTGGATGACGAAGAGAGAGCAGAGGCGTTGGAAATATGCAAGGCAAACTTTCCCGGCGTACATGCTGCATATGGGGCAATGGTAAAGGGCAGGGCGGTTTGTGACGGTTATTCCAAAGCATATCAGTATTTACTTTATCGCGTGGGGATTCTTTCGCACGTTGCAACCGGTGTTGCCAATGGCGGAGGTCATGCATGGAATCTGGTTTTACTGGACGGGGACTGGTATTACACCGATTTGACCTGGGATGATGGTGTGGTAAATGTGAATGGTACATCCCAGGAAGTACTGTTTCATGCATATTTTAATATGACTACGGCACAGAGCGAGGGCAGTACTCACATTCTGGATAATCCGTATGCCATGCCCATCTGCACGGCGACGCAGGATAGTTATTTTACAAAGCATGGGACGATTGTAAATCAACCCGATGCAGACGTTGTGGGGCAGCAGTTGAAAAAAGGACCCATTGTTCGTTTGTGTGTGACTGGAGATATGGCCGAGGCACTAAAATGGATGGGTTCCCAGGATAATATCCGCGCGGTATTACCCAAAGCAAATCTCAATATGATTCACAGCTGGATCTGTTTTTCTTCCGGAAATGAGCTGTTTGCCATGTTTGTTTGCGACAGGGTGGGGATTGGAGAAAATATGACGCTGGAGATTGGCTGTATCGAACCCAAAAAAGTGAAAATATACCAGGCGGTTTATGATGAAAACAATGTGCTTGTTGACGCAGGGATGACAGAGGGAACCGTTGACCTTCAAACGGGAGTTACCAGAGTGAAAGCGAATTATTTGGAACATGAGGAAACGTTTAAAACGGTAAAATATTTCCTGTGGGATGGTACGGGCGGTCTGAAGCCGCTCTATGATGTAGCGGAGATGGAATATTAAAAGGGACGGTTGGTGGGGTATGTCCAAGAAAAGTACGAGAAATACCAAGGGAAAAATTATTACCGCCGCATGGGATTTATTTTACGAGCAGGGGTATGAGAATACCACAATAGAAGAAATCATCGAGGAATCGGGCACGTCAAAGGGGTCGTTTTACCATTATTTTGAGGGAAAGGATGCCTTGCTTGGCTCGTTGTCCTACATATTTGACGAGGAGTATGACCGCCTGCAAAACGAACTGCCGGATGAAATGCATTGTTTTGACAAGTTGATGTACTTAAACGAACGGCTGTTTTCTGTGATTGAAGAGCGGATAGACATCGACCTTTTGACCAGATTGTATTCCACCCAGTTGACCACCAAAGGCGAAAAGCATTTGCTTGATCACAAGCGGTTGTATTATAAACTGCTGCGCCGACTTGTGACGGATGGACAGAAAAAAGGGGAACTGACCGGGGACATGACGGTCAACGAGATGGTAAAATTATACGCCATGTGCGAACGGGCACTTCTTTATGATTGGTGTTTGTGCAACGGGGAATACTCCCTTTCGTCTTATGCCAAAAAGACCATGCCGATGTTTTTGGCGAAAATTCGTCTGTAAAACCGTATATATTTTAAATAGCGGTGTATCTGCGAAAGTGATAATCAATAGAGAATTTAGTATAGAATACGGTCTATACTTCGTTCTCTATTGATTTTTGTTTTTTTCTGTGTTATAATGTCACCTGTACAAAAAAATATGACAAAAAAGGGGATTATATCTAATGGACATTTTTGCATTTGTACTTTACTTTGTGGCAATGATTGCCATCGGCGTAATCTTTTTCGTTAAATCCAAAGGGGTTACCGAAAAAGACTACTTCCTCGGCGGTCGTGCGATGGGTCCGTGGGTAACTGCCATGAGTGCGCAGGCATCCGACATGAGTGCATGGCTTTTGATGGGATTGCCCGGAAGTATTCTCGCATTTGGCTTTGGTCAGGCGTGGATTGGTATTGGTCTGGCGATCGGTACTGCGGCAAACTGGATTCTGGTTGCAAAAAGACTGCGTAAGTTTTCCAAAGCATCGGGTGATGCCATTACCCTTCCGCAGTATCTTTCCAACCGCTTTGCATCCAAGAGTCATGCGGTAAGCATCATCTGTGCAGTGGTATTTCTGGTTTGCTTTACCATCTATGTTGCTTCTGCTTTTGTGGCAGGTTCGGATGTATTTGTAACACTGGTACCGGGTCTTTCCAAAACCACTGCAATGATTATCTTTGCGGCAATTGTACTGGCATACACCTTCTTGGGTGGTTTTAAAGCAGTTTGCTGGACCGACTTTTTCCAGGGTCTGCTCATGATTGCGGCACTTTTGATTGTGCCCATCGTGGTTGGTTTTACCAGAGAGTTGGAGCCTGCGGCTTTGACCACTGTTTATGAGGGCCCCAACGGTGAGCAGTTTGCGTTTGTGGCAAACTTCTTCAATGCAAGCTGGAAAGATATCGTTTCCGGTCTGGGTTGGGGATTGGGATATTTCGGCATGCCGCACATTATCGTAAGATTTATGGCAATTGAAAAGCCTTCTATGGTGAAAAAATCCGCAACCGTTGCAATCATCTGGGTGGTATTGTCTTTGGCGGCAACCATCGTGATTGCATATCTGGGTAGAATGTTTATTGACAACAACGGTGTGGACCTTTCCAAAGAACTCCTTGCAAACGGGCAACAGTCCCTGATTTTTGTACAACTTGCAAAACAGGTATTCCCGGCATTTATTGCAGGACTTTTGCTTGCGGCAATTATTGCGGCATCCATGTCCACTGCCGATTCGCAACTTCTGGTTGCAGCATCTTCATTCTCCAGCGACCTGTATAAGCCGATTATCAGAAAACAAGCTTCTAACAAGGAAATGCTGTGGGTAAGCCGTATCGTAGTTTTGGTAATTGCAGTAATCGCATTCTTCATCGCAAGCAGCAAGGGCAAGGCTGCACAGGCGATTATGGATTTGGTATCCAATGCATGGGGCATTTTTGGTGCGGCATTTGGACCTGCAGTATTATTCTCCCTGTTCTGGAAGAGATTTACTTACAAAGGTGCAGTTGCAGGTATTGTAGTAGGTGCACTGGTGGATATGCTTTGGCTGTGGCTGCCGGTTTCGGGCGGACTTACCCTGACTGCACTGACCGGTATTTATGAAATCATCCCGGGATTTGTAATTGGTGCGGTTGCAGCAGTTGTAGTTACCCTGTTGGATAAGGCACCTTCCAAAGAGGTTGAAGAAATCTTTGCTCGGGCAACCGATAATAGCATCGACGACTAATATTGTATCATTCAAAACGCAGTAACACAGGTTCGTGCCGGGTTACTGCGTTTTTTTGTTTTGTGAATTTTGGGTGGGCGAAATTTCGTAAAGGTGGTTGCCAAGCGCAAATTTGTGTGATATAATAAAACCAAGTATGGCTTTGAGTTGGTTTGATGAAGCGAAATCTGATGAATCAAATACCGAAATTGTGTAATGCTTTTAATGCAGATTTTGCCGAAACCGGGCGAAAGGGAAGGTTGTGGACCAGTAATTTTTCAAACCCAATACAGATTTGGTGTAATATAATCTGAATTGTGCATTCCGTCAAGCCGGTTATACTGATGGCGCACAAGTATACCCCTTCATTTTACCGAATATAAATTAAAGGTGCTGAAACCATGAAAACAAGTAATGAAAATTCCAATATCCGGCGAATTGTTACCGAACCGCCCGAACGACAGAAAATACGTCGAAAAAATCGTAAGGCAATGATGGCGTTATTTGTTGCCCTGATTGTGGCGGCTACCATATTTGCTGTGATGCTCAATCGTGATAATCCAACCTTCCGTGCATTCTTTTCGGGTGTGGATTTTGAGGTGGAAACCACCGAAAATGGTATGTTGGAGCTCAATTCTACCGACCGGTACTTCTTTGGTAGCAACAAAGACGGGGTGATTGTTGCCCAGTCCAATCAGGTAACGGCTCTTTCGCCCAAACTAGAGCCCTTGTGGCAGGTTGATGTGGCGGGTGTAGGACCGGTGGTAAAAACCCGGGGCGCCTATACGTTGGTATATTATACCGAATCTGCCGAGGCGGCGGTGATACATAAGAAAAAATCCATGCCGGTTGCGGCAGATGGCGTTGTGCTATTGGGTGAAATCAATCAGGACGGATATTTTTTGCTGGTAACTCGCGAGAAGGGCTTTAAGGCACAAATTACTGTTTATTCTCCCGAGGCGGAGGTCCTATATCGCTGGCACAGTGCAGATACCTATGTGGTGGATGCAGATATTTCTTTTGACAATCGCAGCATTGCGGTTGCTACCACCGATTTTTCCAAAGGCACGGTTTCGGGTGGGCTGATGCTGTTTAACTTTACCCAGGAAAAACCGTATGCGGGATTGGTGCTGGAAGGAAACATGGTACTGGATGTGTGCTTTACAGGACGGGATGAACTGTTGCTGGTAGGAGATACTGCGTGTGCAGAATTCAACCTGCAGGGCGAAAAGAAATGGGAATACAGCTATGAGGGCAAAGGCTTGACCACCTTTGATGTGGAGCAGGACAACATCGTTCTTGCTTTGCATGAAGGTGATGCGGCGCGTGCCGATCACGTTATACAGATTGTGACAAACGGCAAGCGCAAGGGCGAATACACCTGCTCGGGCAACGTGAAGGTTACCGATGCAGTCAATGGAGATATCCTGCTGGTGCAGGACAGAAAACTGATCCTTATCAGCGAACGGGGCAACGAAATTCATTCGGTCAATCTCAACCGGGATATCAAAAACGCAGTACTTTTTGCTGACCGCAAGCATGCCTTTGTGGTATCCGGAACGGCGGCAGAGGTGGTAGAACTCAAATAGGAGAGGGGCATTTGACATGATTGTGGATATCATCATCTTAATCATCATGGCAGGTTGCGTGCTGTGGGGGGCTAAAAAAGGCTTTGTACGGGCGTTTATGAGTGTGGTATCATTTATTATCGCCATTGCCGCTGCAGTGCTCTGCTTTGATTGGTTCAGTGCATTGCTTACCAATTCCTTTGTTGGAAAAACCATTGGCGGATGGATTGGCTCGGGGTTGGAAAACGCTGCATCGGATGCAATGGAGGCGGTGCAACTGCCCAAAATCTTTGGCGCTGTTTCCCTGAATGCCCCCATTGCCGAGCTTACCCAAAAACTCACGGGGTTGATTGTATCCATCCTTGCCATTGTACTTTTGATATTGATTATCAAACTGGTGTTGCGATTGCTGGTAGCACTTTTGGATTCTGTGGCAAGGGTGCCGGTGCTCAAGCAGTGCAATGGTTTGATGGGCGGTGTGTTTGGATTGTTGGCAGGTGCTTTTTGGGTAACACTCTTGGTCAGCGTGATTAGTGCATTGTCCTTCCTGCCCGGAGTAAATTATGTCAATGGTTGGATTGCATCGTCTTATTTACTCAAAACATTTTATAATTATAATTTCCTGCTCAGCCTTTTGCCTGGAGTATAAAGCGGCGGGGAAACGCAGAAATTATTTTTGAATTACATACGAAACGGAAAGCAGGTGAACGGTTATGATCAATTATTACCGGACGGTTGAGGGAGTGCTTCGACCAACCGATTGTGTGGAGAAAAACTGCTGGGTTTCGCTCATTGACCCGGATGAGAAGGAAATCGCATATATCGCACAGGAACTCAATCTGGAGCAGGATTTTTTGCGTGCTGCACTGGACGAAGAAGAAACCTCTCACATTGATGTGGAGGACGACCAGGTGTTGGTGATTGTGGACATTCCGGTTGCAACCGAGGTAGATGGTGCCATTATCTATTCCACCTTGCCGCTGGGCATTATCTTTGCCCCCGACAATATTGTTACGGTATGTCTGAAAGAAAACTCCATCTTGAGTGAATTTACCACACCCAGACGGATGGGGGTAAATACTGCCATGCGGGCACGGTTTATGTTTCAGATTCTCTACAAGGTATCGGTGCGTTATCTGCAATACCTGAAACAGATTGATAAGATTTCCAAGGATGTGGAAAAGCAACTGCATCGTTCCATGAAAAACCAGGAACTCATTCAGCTGTTGGATCTGGAAAAATCGTTGGTGTATTTTTCCACTTCGCTCAAAGCTAATGAGAGCACCATCAAAAAGCTTGCCCGTGGACGGATTATCAAGCTTTACGAAGAGGATGAAGACCTTTTGGAGGATGTACTCATTGAGGTGGGGCAGGCAATTGAGATGTGTAATATTTACTCAAGCATTCTGTCCGGCACCATGGATGCATTTGCCTCCATCATTTCCAACAATCTCAATATTGTGATGAAACTGTTGGCGTCATTGACCATTGTAATGTCGGTGCCCACCATGATTGCATCTTTTTATGGCATGAATGTGGCAGGGATTCCGTTTGCCGCATCACCATATGCATTTTGGATTGTGGTACTCATTACCCTGATTGCAACCGGAATTGCAATTGGAATTCTGGTGCGAAATAAAATGTTTTAATAAAAATAAAAATATTTTTCAAAAAATGCAAATTTCCTCTTGAAATTGTTGGAGAGATGTTGTATAATAGAAAAGTATTTTGCCGGTGTGATGGAATTGGCAGACGTAGTGGACTCAAAATCCACCGGTGGCGACACCGTGCCGGTTCGAGTCCGGCCACCGGCACCAGAAAAAAAGACCATTCGGAAGAATGGTCTTTTTTCATACAATAAATACCTTAAAAGCATCAAACATGAATATAGGAAGTGTTTGGGAATTTGTCCTTTAAGGGTTGGGGCAGGGGATGGTCGCTGATGAAATAATCAATGCTACTCAAATCGCACTGAACAATCTTGGAATGCTTTCCCACCTTATCGCTTCCGCAGAGATATACATGGGTTTTTGAGTGTTCCAGCATAGCATTATTATGGAGAAAGTATCCCTCGGGCTTGATGGTGATGATGCCGTTTTCATCGATTCCATCGGTAGAGAAAAACATAATATCTGCCCGAAACGAGGAAAAGGAATGTGCGGTGAGCATACCGGATGCCGTGCCCGGCAATTCTGTGATTTTTCCTCCGGCACAATACACCTCAATTCCATTTTCTCCAAGAAAGGATGCAAGCCGGAGATTATTTGTGATTACACAGATATCTTTTTTGGAGATTAGGAAATGTCCGATGTATTGCACGGTACTGGAACCATCCAGAAAAACAACATCACGATCCTTTACCAGCTTTGCCGCCGCCTCTGCCATTTTGCTCTTTTCTGATTTCATACTGTGTTGCCGGAAGATAAAAGGAGTGTCGCTTTCGTTATTCAGTTCCACGCCGCCATGACTGCGTTTTACCAGTCCCTGCTTTTGCAGTAGAGTTAAATCACGCCGTATGGTGGCAGGGCTGTAATGAAGCTGTTCCACCAGATAATTGACGGTGGTATAATGCACATTTTTTAAGATATGAAGAATTTGATTGGTTCGCTCTTTTTGGTACATAATTGTCCACCTCTGTTTGATTGTTTTTGATTGTTTTGAAAAAACATCGCCGATATTGATTTTATTTGATTGCATGGTATAATTATACTCATGGTTGACACGTTTGTCAATGCATAAAAAACATCTTGAAAGGAACAAAGGCGACATGAAACTATTTATTGACACGGCGAATGTGGAAGAAATTAAAAAAGCAAACGAAATGGGTGTTATTTGTGGTGTTACCACCAATCCGTCCCTGATTGCCAAAGAGGGAAGGGATTTTGTGGAAGTGGTGAAGGAAATCGGTGAGATTGTTGACGGTCCCGTCAGTGCCGAGGTGATTTCCCTGGACGCGGAACAGATGGTTCAAGAGGCGGAGAATCTCATACAAAAGATCAATAACCCCAATGTGGTTATCAAGATCCCCATGTGTGCGGAAGGATTAAAGGCCACCAAGCAACTTTCAAAAAAGGGGATAAAAACAAACTTGACCCTGATATTTTCGGCGGCACAGGCACTTTTGGCGGCACGTGCCGGTGCAACATACGTCAGCCCGTTTTTGGGGAGGCTAGACGATATTGGCAGCGATGGAATGAATCTGGTTGAAGAAATCGCACAGATTTTTTCCATACATAACATCAAAACCGAAATCATTGCAGCATCGATAAGAAGTCCCTTGCATGTGATACGTTCGGCGCAGGCAGGGAGCAACATCGCAACCGTTCCGTATAAAGTGATTGAGCAGATGGTCAATCACCCATTAACAACCATTGGAATCGAGCGGTTTTTAAAGGATTGGGAAGGAGTAGCGAAATAAGCTAGAAATGAAAAAGCGACTTGCATAAGAGCAAGTCGCTTTTTTATATTTCGTCATATTGTCGGAGCAGGGCGATATAGTCATTAAGTAGACGCTTTTGCAGGGGGCTGAAACGGGTAAGTTCACGGGAAAAAGAGCGCGCCTGGCTGGCACTGTCTGCCGGTACCAAATCACTGACCAATGCATCAAGAGATACATCCAGTGCCATGGAAATACGATAATATACATCCAAACGTGCACCGCAGTTTCCGGTTTCGAGTTTGGATACAAAGTTTTTGGAAAGGTCTGCCTCTTCTGCCAGACGTTCCTGCGTCCATCCGAGCATTTTTCGATATCGGGCAATCCGCGCACCCACTGCATCATAACGTAATGCATCCATATGACTTACCTCCGACCAATCACCTGAATTTTCTATATGATAAATTATAAATCAATCCCACTTTTTTGTCAACTCACCTGCACGGGCATATTCAGTGTGATTTTGTTCATACTATTTTTGGAAAGGAGTGGGAAGCGATGAAAAAAAACGAGGTGCAGTCGATGGGATGCAATATGCTTTTGACGTTACGGTTGATTTGCGCCGGTATTTTGGCAGTGAATGCACTTTGCCTGATGACCAATGGCGCACGGATCGCAAAACGGGCGGAAAAGTTGTTGGGTAAGTAATCGGGGTAATGTTGTCCGAAAATCCCTTGGCATTTCAGGAAAAATTGTGCAGGTTTGTTTTACATGTCATCAGAATGGCGCGCCGGACGGTGTTCTTTGGCGAGGTTATATAATTGACAAACGGGTACAAAAAATGGTACAATTTGAGTAAATCCAGTATAAGTGAGGCGACAAGCCCATGTCAGAATTAAAACGAGTGGCGGCAATCAACGATATGTCCGGCGCAAGCCGTTGCTCTCTAACGGTGGCAATTCCTGTGCTGACCGCATATGGTGTGCAGTGTTGTGCATTGCCCACTGCAATTTTATCCAACCACACCGGATACGATAAATTCTTTTTTGATGATTATACCGACAAAATGCGCGATTATTATCGGGTTTGGAAAGAAACCGGAATGACATTCGATTGCATTTACAGCGGTTTTTTGGGTTCGGAGGAGCAGATAGATATTGTGGACGAATTCATCCGGGATTTTCGCGACTCCGGTACCCGTGTGCTGGTGGACCCGGTGATGGCAGACGACGGAAAGATTTATTCCACCTACAACGAAAAAATGTGCGACAAGATGCGTCATCTGATTCAATATGCCGATGTGATTACCCCCAATGTTACCGAAGCGTGTATTTTGAGCGGAATGCCGTACACGGGGGAGAAAATCACCATCGATACCGCGCGCACCATGGCAAAGAAGATAGCAAAAACCGGGGTGGAAACCATCATCATTACCGGTATCAAAACAGATGATAAGGTAATCAATTATGTGTACAGTGATGGCCAAGATTATGTGTGCATTTCGGATATTATTCCGGTGTATTATGCAGGAACAGGTGATTTGTTTGCCTCGATAATCTGTGGTTATATGGCGCAGGAGAGAAGTATATTTGATGCAGTAACCTTTGCATCCAAATTTATTGCTCGCACGGCGCAATACTCGTATGAGCAGGGAATTGCTCCGCTTGATGGCGTATGCTTTGAAAAATTTCTGTTTGAAATGGGTAAGTGAAGGAGTAGTACATATGAGGTGTTCTTTAAGGGTGATGTCGCGTTCTGCGTTGCTTGCGGCTTTGGTTTGTTTGACCACCTTGGTGGTTAAAATGCCTTTGGGCATTGGTGGGGCGTATGTTCACGCGGGCGATGCATTTGTGTATCTTGCCGCTTGCCTGCTTCCGGCGCCCTATGCCATGGCGGCAGGGGCATTGGGTGCAGGGCTTGCAGATTTACTGGGCGGTTATGCCATATATGCTTTGCCTTCGGCGGTGATAAAGTGTTTGTTGGTGTTGCCGTTTGTCCGCCACGGGCGATTGGTATGTGCGCGTAATGTGCTTGCCCTGTTTGTTTCCGCAATGATAGGTCTTGCAGGATATTTTGTGGTTGACTGGGTGTTGTACGGGTCGGTGCAGACGGCGGTTGCCACGTTGGTTGGCGGCATTGCCCAGCCGGTTGTAAGTGCGATGGTGTTTCTTGCATTGGGTTATGCATTGGACCGGGTGGAATTTAAGAAAAAATTCGGATGGGAGATAAGATGATGACGATTTTATATGAATTGGATGGCGGATTGTATGTGAATGTAACCAATAAATGCCCTTGCTCGTGCATATTTTGTATCCGGCAAAACGGCGATTGTATCCGTGAATCGGATAGCTTGTGGTTTGGGGAAGAAGAGCCGTCGGTAGCGCAGATCATTGCCGAATTTGACAAATGGGATTTGAGCAAATACAACGAAATTGTATTTTGCGGATATGGTGAGCCGCTGGAACGGTTGGATGATGTCAAGGAAATTTGCCGTCACCTTCGCGGGATAACCAAATTGCCCATCCGGCTCAACACAAATGGCTTGTCCGACCTGATTGCAGGCAGAGAGCATACCGCATTGGAGTTGGAGGGCTTGTTTGATACGGTATCCATCAGCTTAAACGCCCCCGATGCGAAGAGTTTTGTGGAGGTAACCAACAGTTGCTATGGCGAACAATCGTTTGACAGTATGCTTGCATTTGCAAAAGAATGCAAGACAGTAGTGCCCCGTGTGGTGTTTACGGTGGTAGATGTGATTACCCCCGAACAGATCGCACAGTGCCAGGTCATTGCTGATTCACTTGGTATTCCACTGCGTGTTCGTACTTATATCAAACAGTATTAATTTAAATAGCCGTGTGTGCCTTTGGTGCATGCGGCTATTATTATGTAAAAAAGGAGATAACTCGCCGAAAAAATTGCCATATCAGCCCACAAGCCCCAAGTGGGGATGAGCAGATGTAAAATAAACGCCGGCACAACACAAAAGAGCGGACGGATGAAATTTTGCGGAAGATGCGGATGGATTCCGGTTACTTTGATCAGGCGGCGCATGGAAAGGGTGAGATTGAGCAACTCACTGCCATACAAAATTCCAATGTAACCGGTAATTCCAAACCGCGGCACAATCATGTGTATGGCAATGATGCGCAGAATGGAATCGATGATATTGTACCTTAGCGAACTTACCTGCTGATCAAGTCCTTTGAGCAAGCCGTCGGTTACCGAATCCAGATACATGGGGACTGCCAATGCGGCAAGCATGCACAGATATAGCCCCACCTCGGTGTTTTGGTAAAATTGCAGGGATAATTCCCAGTGGAAACATAAAAAGATACCGCATACCGGAACACCGAAGGCGAGTGCGTACTCAATGGATTTTTCCGCGGTATAGCAGACGCTTCTGTTGTTTTTTGCGGCACTGCGACGGGCGATTTCCGGCACAAGCAGGGAGATGAAGGATTGGAGAAACACGGTAGGGAAAAACAAAATGGGCATCGCCATTCCCTTTACCACGCCATACCGTGCCAGTGCATCACGGATGCCGGATGCGGCAAGCCCGGACGGAATGAGCAGATTTTCCAGTGTTACCAATCCCGAACGAAGATACGAGCCAAGTGCCACCGGTGCAGAGATGGAGAGGATATCCGAAAAACGGATGACCACTCTTTTTTGACATTGCGCCCGATTGCCAATGACATACATGCCAAATTCCAGTGTGCAGGCGACCACCTCTGCAACTGCCTGCCCGACAATGAGCGAGAGAACGGCGTATGGCGTGCCGATGAGCCGTTTGAGCAGAAGGATGGTAATGGCAATGGAGGAAAACTCCTCGGTCATTTGACCCAACGTTGCCGCCGTTACTTTGCCAAGACCGATAAAGTATCCGCGCAGTACCGAGGAAACGGCAAGGAAGGGGAGAGATGGAGCAAGAATGCGCAGAGCAGTTGCTGCACGTGTATCCCCCAGAAAACGGGAGGATATCATTCCGGCAGAGCAAAAAAGAAGTAGCGATGCAGGAATGCTGATCATGAGCGAAAGTGTGATGCACTTTTTGGCGATGTGACCGGTGGTGCCACCGCATTTGCCGAGCTGCTCTGAGGTAAGACGGGTAACTGCCAATGAAATGCCTGAGGTTGCCAGCGTGACAAACAATGCATAGACCGAGAAAATGAGGTGAAACAAGCCCATCCCTTCTGCGCCGATGCGCGCGGACGTGTATATCTGAAAGCTCATGGTTACCACACGGATGAGGAGCATGGACGCACTCATCATGGCAACATTTGTGATAAATTCCTGTTTTTTCACAAAAATCCCCCTGATTGTTAAAGCGTTGTCCTTCCATATATATGCGGAGGATACTTGAAATATTTTGGGAGGAGTGGTAGAATAGACATACAACGAAAAAGGTATAATTACCGAGGCGGTCGGTCCCAATGATAACAGAGTTTGGGTTGACACATTTCAAGGGAGTCAAAGTAATATGCATCAATTATTGACGGAGGTGGAAAATGCGGGGAGATACAACCAAAAATTTATTAGCAGAAAAGAGTCTTGTGGAGCACCCCTTTCCGCCGCTCTATGACAAAAATTCCCGTATATTGATATTAGGTAGCTTTCCATCGGTTATGTCCAGAAGGACGCAGTTTTTTTACGGACATCCGCAAAATCGTTTTTGGAAGGTGATGGCGGCGGTACTCGGATGTGAAGTGCCGCAAACGGTGGAGCAAAAACGCCATATGCTCTTTTTCCATGGGATTGCGGTTTGGGATGTGCTGCAAAGCTGCGAGATTATCGGATCGAGCGATGCCAGTATTGTATCCCCCAAACCAAATGATTTGAGCGAAATATTTTCGTGTGCAGATATTTGCGCCGTTTACACCAACGGGACAACATCGCACAATTACTACACCAGGTTGTGCCAACCACAAACGGGTATGGCAGCAATTCGGCTGCCCTCCACCAGCCCTGCCAATGCCGCTTGGTCTTTGGAACGATTAACCGAGGCGTGGAGTGTGATTCTGGAATTTCTGCACTTGGACTAAACAAAATAGAAAAGAGCCGCCGTGCTGTAAAAGCATGGCGGCTCTTTTGATATAGGCATCTTCGTTTTGTGGAGGTGCTTTTTGGTTTAACGGCAGGTTTCGCAGTTGTTAAAAAGTTCTGCATAACGGGCGCTGCCCTCTGCAACGCTGGTGTCGGAATGGTCACATCCACACCCGTAATCATAGCCATACCCGTAATCATACGCGCTGTCTGCGTTGTTGCAGGATGTGTCGTCCGCACATTCGCAGCAGCACCCGCAGGAGCATCCGCATCCGTTGTTGTTTGCTGCTTCCAGGTCGTTTACCAGTACCCTCCTGGTGCGCATATATGCGATATTGTCGGTAAGGTTGCGCGCACATCTGCATCTGCGTTTGCATCCATGATAATTTGTACACATGAGTCATTCTCCTTTGTCATTTTTTCGGGAATTTTCCCGTAGTTTATCATATGCAGTCAGAAAAAAGATGTGACAGACCTATTTTAAAAAAGTGATTGCATTCGGGCAGAAATAATTGCCGTAAAACGGGCATAATACGGATATAAAAACCGGACATAAATGTGATAGGGGACGAATATGATTTATTATATCCGCATATGATGAGAAAATGAGCATAATACGGAGGGGTTACCTTGGATAAAGAAAGTAATATGCATTTGGAACGGACGCCCGAAGATTTGTTTTGCGCCGGTGAAATGACCGATGGATATCAGTATTTTGGTGCACATCCCATGGGGGACGGAACATGGCGATTTCGTGTGTGGGCACCGCATGCAAGATGTGTGCATCTGGTGGGTGATTTTTGTGGTTGGTCGGCAGAAAATGGCGTTGCCATGACAAGCCGCTTGCATGGAATCTGGGAATGCGTGTGCAATGATATGCAGGTGTATGATGCCTATAAATATGCCATCCTGCGTCCGGACGGGAGGGTGGTACTCAAAAGCGACCCGTTTGGATTTCATATGGAAACACCGCCCGGAACGGCGAGTAAATTGTATGATGTGGGCGGATATGAGTGGGGAGATGCGATGTATCAAAGGGCACTTGCAGAGTGTCGGCATTTATCCTCGCCCATGAATATTTATGAGCTTCACCTTGGCTCGTGGAAACGGAAAGAAAACGGAGATTACTACAATTATGCTTCTCTTGCGGATGTACTGGTGCCCTATGTGAAATCCATGGGCTATACCCACATCGAGCTTATGCCGGTGAGCGAGTATCCGTTTGACCCGTCATGGGGATATCAGGTAACGGGGTATTACGCACCCACCTCCCGTTATGGCACGCCGCATGATTTTATGGCATTTGTGGACAAATGTCACCAGGCAGGCATTGGGGTGATTCTTGATTGGGTGGCAGCTCATTTTCCTAAGGATGAAAATGGGTTGTATGAATTTGACGGGGCGTGTTGCTATGAGTATGATGACCCCTTAAAAAATGAGCATCCCGATTGGAATACCCGTATTTTTGATTACGGCAGGGGCGAGGTGATGAGTTTTCTCATTTCCAACGCACTTTATTGGATGGATTGTTACCATGTCGATGGGTTGAGGGTGGATGCAGTGGCATCCATGCTCTATCTCGATTACGGAAAGCAGGGTGGTGCATGGCGACCCAATATTTACGGGGAGAATATCAATCTGGAAGCAATTTCGTTTTTGCGAAGACTCAATACCGCAGTGTTTTCCCGCTTTCCATCGGCGTTGATGATTGCCGAGGAATCCACCGCATTTCCCATGGTGACAAAGCCCGGATATGATGGCGGACTGGGGTTTAACTTTAAATGGAATATGGGTTGGATGAACGATATGCTCGATTATATGCGTGCCGACCCGCTCATTCGAAAGCATAAGCACCGCAATCTGACCTTTTCGCTCACATACGCATTTTCCGAAAACTATGTATTACCCCTGTCGCATGATGAGGTGGTGCATGGCAAGGCGTCCATGATTGGAAAAATGCCCGGCGAATATGATGACAAATTTGCCAATTTACGGGTGTTTTATGGATATATGATGGCACATCCGGGGAAAAAATTGACCTTTATGGGGGATGAATTTGCCCAGTTTATCGAGTGGGATTTTTCCAAAGGGTTGGACTGGCTTTTGCTGGATTATCCCCGTCATAAGCAGATGCAGGAGTATGTGCGGGAGCTGAATCTATTTTATATGGAAGAGCCGGCACTGTGGGAAAACGATAGCGATTGGAATGGATTTTCGTGGATTTGCCACGATGACTTTGCCCAGAGCATTACTGCGTGGCGGCGGATTGATAAAAAGGGCGGTGAAGTGATTGCAATTTGCAATTTTTGCCCGGTGAAACGGGAGAACTATGTGATTGGTGTGCCCGAAGAAGGGGAGTATGCACTGATATTTTCCAGTGACGATATCCGTTATGGTGGAAGAGGAGAGGCGCTTGATACGGTAGAAAGCGTTCGGACAGAGCAGCATGGTTATGAGCAGAGCGTGGCAATTACCCTACCGCCGTTATCTGCACTCTTTTATCGAAAAAAGCAACAGGAGCAACCAAAAAAGACCATCATCATAGAAGGGAAGGGACAAAAGTGATCAACAGACGCAAGGAATGTGTCGCAATGCTATTGGCAGGCGGTCAGGGGAGCAGACTCAAAGTGCTCACCGAAAAAACCGCAAAACCGGCAGTGCCGTTTGGCGGAAAATACCGGATTATTGATTTTACCCTGTCAAACTGCGTCAATTCAGGGCTGGACACGGTGGGGATTTTAACCCAGTATCAGCCATTGGAGTTAAATGCCTACATCGGAAACGGACAGCCCTGGAGCCTCAATCATAATTTTGGCGGGGCGCATGTGTTGCCGCCTTATGCCGGAAGTGAAAAGTCCGAGTGGTATAAGGGAACGGCAAATGCGATTTTTCAGAATATCCATTTTATCAAGCAGTTTAATCCCGAATATGTGTTGGTTTTGTCGGGCGATCATATTTACCGGATGGACTATTCGCAGATGTTGGATTATCACAAGGAGAAAAATGCGGAATGCACCATTGCAGTTCGTGAGGTACCATTGGAAGAGGCATCCCGATTTGGAATTATGAATACCCGGGAGGACGGCAGTATATTTGAATTTGAGGAAAAGCCCGAAAAGCCCAAGAGTACCAAAGCGTCCATGGGAATTTATATATTCAATTGGAGGCTACTCAAAGATTATCTGATTGAAGATGAGCTGGATGCCGATTCCACCAATGATTTCGGCAAGGATGTGATACCCAAATTGCTTGCAGACGGCAGAAACTTATTTGCGTATGCATTTGACGGCTACTGGAAGGACGTAGGTACCATCGAGTCGCTCTGGCAGGCAAATATGGATTTGCTGGATGAAAATGTGCCTTTTCATCTGGATGATGATACCTTTCGCATTTATGCCCGAAACTATGCCAACCCGTGCAGTTTAATCGGTAAAAGTGCAACCATTGAGCACTCGTTGGTGGCAGAGGGAAGCACGGTGCGCGGTACGGTAATCAATTCCATCATTTCAACTGGGTGTACCATTGCCGAACATGCGGTGGTAAAGGATAGCGTCATTATGCCAAATGCCGTGATTGAGGCAGACGCCCTGGTGGAGTATGCCATTGTAGGGGAAAACACCCGCATCGGCAAGGGCGCACGAATCGGAGCGAAGGGGCAGGAAGGGCTTTCTATCAGTGTGGTTGGGAGCCGACGGCGTATTAAGGACGGGCAGGTAATATACAATGCCGCACAATAAGGGAGGTGTACTGTTTTGAAACTTGCAGGAATTATTTTTTCCAATATTTATGATGACACCATGGGGGATCTCACCAGACATCGCACGGTTGCTTCACTGCCGTTTGGCGGACGCTACCGGCAGATTGATTTTGCCCTTTCCAATATGGTGAATTCGGGAATTTCAGCAGTTGGCGTGGTGACCAAATACAACTACCAATCACTCATGGATCATCTCGGCTCATGTACCGAGTGGGATTTAAACCGAAAAAACGGCGGACTTTATATCATTCCGCCTTTTTCGACAGGACACTCCACCGTTTATCGGGGGAAAATCGAGGCGATGGCGTGTGCACTTCAATTTTTGTATCGCACACCGGCAAAATATGTGGTGCTATCCGATTCTACCGTGATATGTAATATCGATTACGAGGATGTACTGGAATCTCATGTTGCAAGCGGAGTGGATGTTACGGTTGTTTGCAATCGTGCCGCTCCCACGTTTGCCGGAGAAAGAAGAGACCTTGCCTTTCGGATGAACGGGAATGTGGTAACCGATGTGCTGACCGGATGCGAGGCAGACAAAAAGCTTTACGGTTCGATGGGTATGTTTGTGATGGAAAAAGAAAAACTTATCCATGTGGTGGAGGATCGTGTAGCGCACGGATTTTTCCATTTCGAAAAGGACTACATCCAACGGGAATTTATCAATGGCACCATAGAAATCGGCGTATACGAATTTGGACGGATTATCCTGCGCAACGAGGATATTGCCAGCTATTTTAAAAATAATCTTCGTCTGATGAAGGAATCGGTACGCAGTGAAATTTTCAATTCCAATGCACCTATTTATACCAAGGTGCGTGATGAGGTGCCCACTTACTATGGCACACAAGCCAAGGTAGATGATTGCCTGATTGCAGACGGGTGCACCATAGAGGGCGAGGCTGAAAATTCGGTTATTTTCCGTGATGTAACCATCGAGGCAGGCGCAAAGGTGCGAAACTGTGTGATCATGCAGGGGTCGCACATCAAACGTGGCGCAGAGTTAAATTGCGTGATACTGGACAAGGAGGTTACCATATCCGAAGACACCTTCCTGTCCGGTGCAATGACAGCTCCTGCGGTCATCAATAAACGCAGAGTAATTTGACATCATCATAAGGAGAAAAACATGAAAATACTGTATGTAACCAGCGAAGCAGCACCATTTATCAAAACGGGCGGTCTGGGAGATGTGTCCCAGGCGTTGCCTGCCGCCCTTTCGAGTCGGGAGGGGGTAGAGGTATGTGTGATGCTGCCGTATTATAAATCCATCAAGGACAATCCTTCGTTTGAACTGGAATTTGTAACAAGTTTTGGCATGATGCTTTCCTGGCGCTCTCTCCATGTGGGCGTGTTTCGTGCCATGTGGGATGGCGTAACTTATTATTTTATTGATAATGAATACTATTTTTACCGTGATGGCGCATATGGAAACTATGATGACGGGGAACGGTATGCCTATTTTTGCAAGGCGGTAATTGAGTGTCTGTCGCATATCGGTTTTGTGCCGGATATCATCCATTGTAACGATTGGCAGACGGGGTTGATACCGCTTTTTTTAAAGGCGTATGATTGGTATCCGCAGGTAAGGACGGTATTTACCATACACAATATTGAATATCAGGGAAAGGCACCGGGGAATTTTTTGCAGAATGTACTGGGGCTTTCGGAGGATTGGCGTGGTGCGGCAGATCATGACGGAATGGTCAATTTCATGAAATGCGGCATTGAGCTTGCCGACCGTGTTACCACCGTGTCGCGCACCTATTCCCATGAGATACGGCACGCATATTTTGCGCACGGGTTGGAGAGTGTGCTTGGGCGAAATGCACACAAATTGTCCGGCATTGTAAATGGCATCAATACCAGCGTTTTTGACCCATCCACCGACTCGGCACTGGATGCAAACTATTGTGCACAAGACATTAGTGGGAAAAAGAAAAATAAGCTCGCACTGCAAGCGCAGCTTGGATTGCCACAAAATGCGGATATTCCTATGGTTGCCATGATCAGCCGTTTGGTGTCGCACAAGGGGTTGGAATTGGTGGAATATGTAGCGGAAGAATTGTCCCGTTACCAGATTCAGTTTGTGGTACTGGGAACGGGCGAGGAACGATTTGAGCGGTTGTTCCGTGATATGGCGTGGCACAATCCCGACCGTTTTTCGGCAAATATCACCTTTGATGGGGCACTTGCAAACAGACTCTACGCAGGGGCAGATTTCTTCCTCATGCCATCTAAAAGTGAGCCGTGCGGCTTGTCACAGATGATTGCCATGCGCTACGGCACCATTCCCATTGTTCGTGAAACGGGCGGACTGGTGGACACGGTACCACCACTCAATACTCAAACACTTGAAGGGGCAGGATTTACCTTCAAAGCATTCAATGCGCACGATATGCTGGACGCGCTCAACCGCGCACTTACCTTTTACCATGACGGAGTCGCCCGTGAACAGGTGATAGGGCAGATTATGTCTGCCGATTATGGTTGGAAAGGACCGGCAGAGGAATATCTGCGCCTGTATGAGAGTATACTTTGATTGGCAGATTTCTGCCGTTATACAACCGAAAGAAAGGAAGGATTGAATTTTGAAATTACGAAAAGAAAACATACTCATGATGCTCAATAGCGAGAGCTCGCGCACCTTTGGCTGCTATCTGTCGGATGCCACCAAGCAGCAGGTTTATAAGATTGTCTGCATGGTGGTGCGCAACATTTTGATGAAAAAACGGCGTGATTTTCACAAGAAATTTGCCGAAACGGGAGAAAAGCAGGTTTATTATATGTCCATGGAATTTCTGGTGGGGACGTCTTTGAAAAACAACCTGCATAATCTCGGGATGGAGGCAATATTTGCAAACATTCTAAGGCAACACGGCATTACGTTGGAAGAACTCTATGAGATGGAGCCGGATGCAGGACTTGGCAATGGCGGTCTGGGGCGTCTTGCATCTTGTTATATGGATTCGGCAACTACGTTGGGACTACCAATTACCGGTTTTTCCATCCGCTATGAGTTTGGCATTTTCCGCCAGAAAATTATCGATGGATGGCAGATGGAGTTTCCCGATGACTGGCTGGAACGGGGTGATGTGTGGCTCAATCCGAGAACGGACGAATCCTATGAGGTGCGGTTGGGCGGCAGAATAGAGGGTGGATGCGACCAAAACGGCAATTACCAACCCAACCATGTGGATTATGATACGGTAATTGCAGTGCCGTATGACATGATGATTTCGGGGTATTCGTCCGATGCGGTAAACAAACTGGTGCTCTGGAGTGCAAAGGCACCCAAAAGCCTGGATATGTCGGCGTTTTCTCGGGGCGAATATGCCAAAGCATTGGAAGAAAACACCCGTGCAGAAGTGATTTCCAAAGTGCTTTATCCGGCAGATGATCACACCGAGGGAAAAATACTGCGATTAAAGCAACAGTATGTACTGGTTTCGGCATCGGTGCAATCCATCATAAAAACCCATCTGCGAAGACACGGCTCATTGGATACACTGCCGGATAAGGCGGCGATCCACATCAACGACACCCACCCTGCACTTTGTGTACCAGAATTGATGCGTATCCTGATGGACGAACATGGATATAGTTGGGATGCGGCGTGGGATATCACCTGCCGCACACTGACCTACACCAATCACACGGTAATGAGCGAGGCGCTGGAACGGTGGCCTGCAAGCATTTTTGCAGGAATTATGCCTCGTATCTGGCAGATTGTATGCGAGATTAACCGCCGTTTGGAAGAGGATTTACGCAAGGTTTACCATGATGACGACAGAAAAATTGCCTATATGCTTGTGGTGGCAAATAACGAGGTGCGTATGGCAAATCTTTGTCTGTGCTGTTGTCATGCGGTAAACGGAGTGTCTGCACTGCATAGCGAAATTCTGACCAAGAGCATTTTTAAGGATTATTTTTATATCGCGCCCGAGAAATTTACCAATGTAACCAACGGCATTGCCTATCGCAGATGGTTGTGTCAGGCAAATCCGGCTTTGACAGAGCTGCTCAAAGGTCTGATTGGGCATGAATTTATCGAAAATGCAGAGCGGCTTTCCGACCTGATGAAGTATAAAGATGACAAACAGGTACACGCAGAGCTTGAGAAAATCAAACTGGAAAACAAAAAACGTCTGGCAAATTATATTGTGCAGGCAAATGGAATTTCCGTTGACCCCAACTCCATGTTTGATGTGCAGATTAAGCGATTGCACGAATACAAGCGTCAGCTTTTGAATGCACTTCACATCCTGCATCTGTATAACACCATTAAGGATAATCCGGATGTGGAGATGACACCCCGCACATTTTTGTTTGCCGCAAAGGCATCCTCAGGTTATCTGATGGCAAAACAGGTCATCCGCCTGATTGTGGCGGTTGCCAATCTGGTCAATTCCGATCCTGCCGTAAACGGAAAACTCAAAGTGGTATTTTTGGAGGACTACAAGGTATCGCTGGCAGAGCTTATCATCCCTGCGGCAGAGCTTTCGGAGCAGATTTCGGTTGCGGGCAAGGAGGCATCCGGCACCGGAAATATGAAACTGATGATAAACGGTGCAGTGACCATCGGCACCATGGATGGCGCAAATGTGGAAATTTTCCGTCAGGTGGGCAGAGAAAATATGTTTTTGTTTGGCATGGATGCAGATGGGGTGGAGGCACTGTGGCAGCGTGGTTACCGACCGCAAGAATTTGTAGACCGAAGTCCTGCACTTGCACGGGTACTTTCCATGCTTACCTCAGGTGTGCTGGGTGCAAGGTTTGACGATATCCGCGATGCACTTTTAACCGATCGGTTCGGAGTGGCAGATCCATTTATGACACTGGCAGATTTTGATGACTATGCCCGGGCGCAAGACCTTGCAGGCACCGTGTATACCAATCGGAGCAAGTTCAATTCCATGTCGCTGGTCAATATCGCACAGGCGGGCGTGTTTTCTGCCGATCGGGCAATTAAGGAGTATTGCAACAAAATATGGAACATCAATAAATATTGACATGAGATGCGGCACAAGAGATTCTTGTGCCGCATTTGGTATAGGGGGAGTAGCATGAAAATTAAATTTGACAGTCATTCGACGATGTATAAAGAACCGTTTGGTTGCGTGGAGCAAGGGGAAGAGTGCCGCATCAGCATGGAAATATCCCGACGGGATGCACCGCTTGAGGTACGTCTGATGTTGGCACGGGATGGCGAAGAAACAACAGTGCATCCTATGTCGTGGTGCGGAATGGACTGTGGTGTGGAACGATATACCATCTCTCTTGCCTTTTCGCAAACAGGGCTTTATTTTTATTGGTTTGAGATAGACGGCGCACAGGAATCGGGCGTGTTTGACAATGGTGGCGCAAAGTGGCAGATTACTTGCTATCCGACCGGCTTGGGCGGTGGTAAACAGTGGCAGGGTGCGGTGTTTTATCAGATTTTTCCCGACCGGTTTTATGGGGAGGGGATTTGTGATTGCACCGATAAACTAACCCCTTATCGCGTGTGTGATGATGTGACCAAAACACCCGATTTCAAGCCACATGATGGTGTGTGGAACAACGAATTTTACGGCGGAAACTTAAAGGGGATTTGCAAAAAAATACCCTATCTTTTCGATTTGGGGGTAACGGCAATCTATCTCAATCCCATATTCATGGCGTTTTCCAACCACCGTTACGACACTGCCGATTATATGCGTATTGACCCCATGCTGGGCAATGAGGAGGATTTTGTCGCCCTTTGTTCCCGGGCGCATCAAAACGGAATGAAGATAATTTTGGACGGCGTGTTTTCTCATACCGGCAGTGACAGTGTGTATTTTGACCGGGAAGGGCGATTTGGAAACGGAGCATATACTTGCGAACATTCTCCGTATCGGGATTGGTATCAGTTTGGCGCATGGCCGCACGAATATACGGCATGGTGGGGGATACCCACGCTCCCTTGTGTCAATGAGTTGAATGAAGGTTTTTTAGAGTATATCATTCAAGGGGAAAATAGCGTGATTTCCCATTGGATGGCACTGGGCGCAGATGGATACCGGTTGGATGTGGCAGATGAGCTGCCGGATGAATTTATCCGCCGGTTGCATGAAAGGGTACGGGCGTGCAAGCCGGATGGGTTGGTGATAGGTGAGGTGTGGGAGGATGCGTCCAATAAAATCAGTTATGGTGTGCGGCGCAGTTACTTTTCTGAGCCCGAACTGGATGCGGTGATGAACTATCCATGGCGTGGGGCAATATTGGATTTTGTGATGGGACGACTGGATGCACATGCCTTTTCCCAAACGGTGATGACCATTGCCGAGCACTATCCGGCGCCCGTGCTTGCTTGCCTGCTCAATAGCCTTTCCACCCACGATACACCCCGTGCGCTCACTCTGCTTTCGGGTGTGGATGCAAATGCCATGAGCCGAGAAGAGAGGGCAGAGTTTCGTCTGTCGTCCAAGCAGTATGAAATGGCAAGAGAGCGGCTATTTGTCGCAAGCTTTTTGCAATTTGTGCTGCCCGGTGCGCCTTGCATTTATTACGGGGACGAGGCGGGTGCACAGGGGTTCGAAGACCCCTTCAACCGTGGGTATTTTCCCTGGGAAAACCCGGACGAAACCATCATTGCCCATCATCGTACCCTTGCAGCGGTAAAACAGGAGTATGCTGATTTGCGCACAGGGGATATCCGGATTGCCTGTGCCGAAAACGGACTTGTCTGTTTTTGGCGTGGCGGAATTCTGGCGGCGGTTAATTGCGCAGACTCCTTTGCCCGATTGGAAATTCCTGATATGCTCTGCGTGCTTTCGGGAAATTGTGAATTGGAAGGGACAGAATGTTCCCTCAAACAAAACGGATATGCACTATTTGTGCCATAATACAAAAAACCACCCCAACCAAGAATGGATGGGGTGGTTGAATTTTTATTGATTAAAACTGAAACTGTTCGCCGTAGCCGTAGTTTTCTACTACATAATCCACGTCCTTGTCGCCGCGACCACTGCAGCAAACCAGTACCGATTTTGCCTCTTTTTGTTTTGCCAGCTTCATGGCATAGGCAATTGCATGAGAGCTTTCCAGTGCCGGGATGATACCTTCGCAACGGGAGAGCTTGAAGAAGGCATCCACTGCCTCTTCATCGGTTGCAGTGCTGTATTCCACACGACCCAGTTCGTGCAGGAATGCATGCTCGGGACCTGCGGCAGGGTAATCCAGACCGCTTGCGATGGAGTAAACCGGAGCAGGGTCACCCTGTTCGTCCTTGAGCATGATGCTTTCAAAGCCGTGCATGATGCCTTTGGTGCCGTATGCAAGCGATGCGGCGTGGTCGCCCATCTTGGTGCCGCGTCCCAGAGGCTCTACACCTACGATACGAACGGGGTCGTTCAAAAATGCCTCAAACATACCGATGGAGTTACTGCCACCGCCGACACAAGCACACACCACGTCCGGCATGATACCGGTCATTTCCAAAAATTGTTCACGCGCCTCGTCACCGACCACCATCTGGAAATCGCGAACCATCATGGGGAATGGATGGGGACCCAGGGCAGAGCCGATGCAGTAGATGGAGTCTTTATAATTTCTCGCATAGGAATCAAATGCAGAGTCCACTGCCTCTTTGAGGGTTTTTAACCCGTGGGTAACAGGAACTACATTTGCACCGAGAATTTTCATGCGGGTCACATTGGGTGCCTGTTTGGCGATGTCCACCTCGCCCATGTGGATTTCACATTCCAAACCAAAGAATGCAGCGGCTGTGGCAAGAGCCACGCCATGCTGACCGGCACCGGTTTCTGCAATCAGACGCTTTTTGCCCATGTATTTGGCGAGCAGACCTTCACCCATGCAGTGATTGAGCTTGTGCGCACCGGTGTGGTTCAGGTCTTCACGCTTGAGATAAATCTGGCAGGTGCCCAGTTTGTTGGACAGGCGCTCGCAGTGATATACCGGAGTGGGTCTGCCCTGAAATTCCTTGCGGATGCGGCGCAACTCACTGATAAACTGTGCCGAGTGGCAGATGGTTTCATATGCCTCGGTAATCTCTTCAAATGCAGGCAGGAGCTCGTCCGACAGATATCTGCCGCCGTAGGGACCAAATCTGCCATCCTCCGACGGATAGTTTTTTAGGTAGGTTGAAAAATCCATGATTATCCTCCTTATGGGTAGTGCTTTCACATTATTTTTCTATTCTATCACTCTTTTTTCAAAATTTCAACTGAAATTATAAAATATCCTCTTGAAATACTACAAAAAAATTGATACAATAGAAGAAATAAATCAGTAAAATCGAATGTTGTGCCGTTTTTAGTGCAATATTTCACAAATCTGAAATAAAACTTAGGAGGAAGACCATGGGAAGTATTTACGATGTATTGAGTGAGCGAGGATTGATTGCTCAGGTAACGCATGAGGAGGAAATCCGCGAATTGTTGGAAAAGGAGAAGGTTACCTTCTACATCGGCTTTGACCCGACCGCAGACAGCCTGCACGTCGGTCACTTCCTGCAGATGGTGGTTATGGCTCACATGCAGCGTGCAGGGCATCGTCCCATTGCACTGCTGGGTGGCGGCACCGGTATGGTGGGTGACCCCTCGGGACGTACCGATATGCGCCAGATGATGACCATCGAAACCATTCGCCACAATGTAGAGTGTTTTAAAAAGCAGCTTTCGTCCATCATTGATTTTTCGGACGGTAAAGCACTGATGGTGGACAACTCGGATTGGCTGCTCAATTTGAATTATGTAGAATTTTTGCGCGATGTGGGTGTGCATTTTTCGGTAAATAAAATGCTCACCGCAGAGTGCTACAAGTCCCGTCTGGAAAAGGGTTTGACCTTCATTGAGTTTAACTATATGCTCATGCAGAGCTACGATTTCTTAAAACTGTATGAAAATTATGGATGTAAAATCGAACTTGGCGGTGACGATCAGTGGTCCAATATTTTGGGCGGTATCGAGCTGGTGCGCCGTTCCAAGGGCGAGCAGGTATATGGCATGACCTTTACCCTACTTACCAACAGCGAGGGCAAAAAGATGGGAAAAACCCAGTCGGGTGCACTGTGGCTGGATCCCAACAAAACTTCTCCCTACGAGTTTTATCAGTACTGGAGAAATGTGGATGATGCCGATGTCATTAAGTGCCTGAAATTACTCACTTTCCTGCCCATGGAGCAGATTAACGAGCTGGCAAAACTCAAAGACGCCGCAATCAACGAGGCGAAAAAGGTACTCGCTTATGAAGTGACCAGTATGGTACACGGCGTTGAGGAGGCAAACAAGGCAAAAGAGGCTGCCGAGGCAGTATTCGGTGGTGGCGTAAGCTCAGAGAATATGCCCAGTAGCGAGATTGCACTGGATGGAGAAATCAACATCCTCGATCTGCTTGTTACCACCGCACTTGCACCCTCCAAGGGTGAGGGACGTCGTTTGGTGCAGCAGGGCGGCATCAGTGTAAACGGCGAAAAGGTTACCGATATCGGTTATATGGTCAGTGAAAAGGATTTTGTCGACGGAGAGCTTATCATCAAAAAGGGTAAGAAAGTATTCCACAGAGTGGTATGCAAATAAAGGAGACGAAATATGAAGCTGCAAGAGGTAAAAGAAATTCTTGATGCAAAGGTGCTTTCGGGTGACGATTTACTCGAACGCGAGGTATTGTCTGCGTGTGGAAGCGATTTGATGAGTGATGTACTGGCATTTGTAAAGGACCAGGCATTGCTTATGACAGGTCTTGTCAATGCACAGGTGGTGCGCACCGCAGAGATGATGGATATGAAGGCGATTGTATTTGTGCGCGGCAAAGAGCCGGGCGAGGAAATTCTTGAGCTTGCCGCCGAAGCGCACATGGCGATTCTTACCACCGACTATCCGCTTTATAAAGCCTGCGGTCTGCTTTATAGTGCCGGTTTGCGCTGAATGGAGGGGAGCAGATGGCGGACAATGTGTTTCGGCTTCACTATGACATCGACGGCGAGGACTTTTCTGTTGCCGGCGAAGCGTCCAGTAAAATCAAAAAAACCCTCAAACAGCTTGGCGTAGACCCGCAGATTATGCGAAAGGTAGCGGTTGCTACATACGAAGGGGAAATCAACATGGTGATTCATGCCAACGGTGGCACCATCGATGTGGAGATTTCTCCCGAAAATATTGTAATGATACTCAAGGATAATGGCCCCGGTATCCCGGATATCAATCTTGCTATGCAGGAGGGATACTCCACTGCAACCGAACAGGTGCGTGAGTTGGGGTTTGGTGCAGGCATGGGTCTGCCCAATATGAAAAAGTATACCGATGAGATGACGGTAGATTCCCGCCTGGGAGAGGGTACTACCATCACCATGATTGTTCGTACAAATCTCTGAGAAAAGAGGATGTGCAATGAAAAATGTAATCCATTCGGTTACGCTTGACAGGGATAAGTGCAAAGGTTGCACAAACTGTATCAAAACCTGCCCGACCCAGGCAATTCGTGTGCAAAAGGGAAAGGCGAAAATCATAAAAGAACGCTGTATTGATTGCGGCGAGTGCATCAGAGTGTGTCCATATCATGCCAAAAAGGCGGTCACCGATCCGCTTTCTATGATGGAGCAATTCCAATATAATATCGCACTGCCTGCACCCACTCTTTACGGTCAGTTTTCTCAACTGACCGATATCAATGTGCTGCTCAATGCCTTGGTAAAACTTGGCTTTGACCATGTGTTTGAGGTAGCATACGCAGCGCAGATTATCACCAATGAAACCCAGAAACTGATCGAATCGGGTGAACTGGAAACACCAGTTATCAATTCGGCGTGCCCTGCGGTGGTAAAGTTAATCAGTGTGCGGTTCCCCAATCTGATTAACAACATCGTTCCTATCATATCACCCATGGATTTGGCGGCAAAGATGGCACGGGAGCAGGCGCGGGAGAAAACCGGGCTTGCCGATGATGAAATCGGTGTATTTTTCATTACTCCGTGTGCCGCTAAGGCGACTTGTACCAAGCATCCCATCGGCATGAGTGGAAGTTACATCGACGGTGTGTTTTCCATTTCGGATATTTATCTGAAATTGTTGCCCTATCTCAATGACAAGAGTGAGATGAAGACATTGTCCAAAGCCGGACTTCGTGGCGTGAGCTGGGCAAATAGCGGCGGTGAAGTGGGTGGATTGCGCACCGAAAATTATATTGCCGTGGATGGCATACATAATGTAATTAAAGTGTTGGAAGAGTTGGAAAACGATAAGCTGGGCGACATCGATTTTGTGGAGGCACTTGCCTGCACGGGTGGTTGTGTGGGCGGCCCGCTTAATGTGGAAAATAATTTTGTTGCCAAAACGCGCATCAAAAAACTGGCGGCAGGAGTAAAGGACAATCCTCCTCCCGCAGAAGAAAGAGATGATGTTTTGTGGGATGCTCCCATCCCGTATAATCCGGTAATGAATCTTGACCCGGATATTGTGGTTGCTATGCAGAAAATGCAGCAAATGAGTGAGATATACGATACCTTACCGCATCTGGATTGCGGTTCGTGCGGCTCGCCCTCCTGCCGGACATTGGCAGAGGATATTGTGCGTGGATTTGCACGGGAGTCAGATTGTATCTTCAAATTGCGTGAGAAGGTGGCAAGTCTGGCACATGAAATGGTGGAGCTGGAAGAATTGGCGCCTCCGTCCATGCAACCCAAAAACGAGGGGGAATTACAATGACAGTACAGGAAATTACCCAAGCACTGGGGTTGGAGGTGCTTTCTGCCGGTAATCCCGACGCATCGGTAGAAGGCTGCTATATCTGTGATTTGTTAAGCCTTGCTATGTCAAAGGTGAGCGAACATGATGCCTGGATTACCGTGCAGACCAATATCAATATTGTGGCAATCGCAGTGCTTACCGAACTTTCCTGCGTTATCATAGCTGAAAAAATGCAGGTGGATGAATCGGTTTTGGAGAAAGCGCGGGAGGAAAATGTAGCAGTATTGCGTTCGGACAAAAGCGCATTTGAGATTGCCATGGAAATCGGGAACAGGCTATGAGAGTCGCATACGATTTTCATATACATACGGCATTGTCCCCTTGCGGGGATAGCGACATGACCCCCAATAACATCATCAATATGGCGTGCCTGAAGAGCTTGGATGTGATTGCCATTACCGACCACAACACCTGCCAAAATGCCGCCGCTTGCATGGAATGCGGAAGAGCAGAAGGGTTGTTGGTGCTTCCTGGTATGGAGGTGGAAACGGCAGAAGAGGTGCATGTGGTGTGCTTGTTTGCGGAGTTGGAGAATGCCTTGCAGATGGAAGAAATTGTGCAGGCGCACCTGCCCCGTATCCAAAACCGACCGGATATTTTCGGCGAGCAACGGATACTCAATGCGCAGGACGAACAGACGGGTCTGTTTGAATATCTGCTTTCCACCGCAACCACTCTTTCGGTGGAGGATGTGGTTTCCCATGCAAAAAGGTGTGGTGGGGTAGCAATTCCTGCGCACATTGATAAGGATGCATATAGCATTGTGTCAAATCTTGGATTTATTCCGCCTGATCTGCCTGTGCGTACTGTGGAAATCAAAAACCCCGAACGAATTGAGAGGGTGGGGAAGGTACAACCATTGGAATCGTTTGGCATTGTGCACAATTCGGATGCGCATTATCTTTGGGATATTTCCGAACGATTGCACTTTTTGGAGGTAACCGCACTGTCAGCCCATGCCATTATCGACATATTATGATAAATTATCGCAAAAAACTATACATTTTATATAAAATTTCAAAAAACAACTGGAAATACGGCAAAATGTGTGCTATAATAAAACTGTTTGAGTAAGTTTGTTAAAAAGTTAACAATATAAAAGCATAGGAGGTCGCAAAATGAGCGAAAAAACAGTTCCGGCATTTGTGTCCACCAAGGAACAGGACATGAAACTGGACGAAATCATCCAAAAGTACAAGGGGACTGACGGGGCTTTGATCCCGGTACTGCATGAGGCGCAGGGAGTTTATGGCTATCTGCCCATTGAAGTGCAGAAGAAAATCTCCGAGGGTATCAACGTGCCCATGTCTGAGATTTATGGTGTAGTTACCTTCTACACACAGTTTTCCATCAATCCCAAGGGCAAGTATCAGATCGGCGTTTGCCTCGGCACTGCCTGCTATGTAAAAGGCTCGGGCGATATCATCGAGCGCATCAAAGAAAGACTTGGCATTGATGTGGGAGAATGCACTCCCGACGGCAAGTTTTCTTTAGAGGCTACCCGTTGTATCGGCGCATGTGGTCTGGCACCGGTTCTCACTGTAAATGATGATGTTTACGGCAGACTGGTAGTGGACGATGTGGACGATATCCTGAGCAAATATTGATAGGGGAAATCCAAAGTGACTGAGTTGTCGTTGCACATTCTTGATATTGTGCATAATTCCGTAAAGGCACAGGCGCATCTGATTACCGTAGATATTAAGGAAGATATTGTCGCAAATACTTTTGGCATTGTCATTACCGATGATGGTTGTGGTATGAGCGAGGAATTTCTTGCAGATGTAACCAGTCCGTTTCGCACCACCCGTACCACCCGCAGGGTGGGAATGGGGCTGTCGCTCTTTCAGAATGCGGCAGAGCAAACGGGCGGAACCTTCCACATTTCCTCCAAACTTGGCGAGGGAACAAGGGTGGAAGCGGTGTTTGTGCATAACAGCATCGATCGTCAACCATTGGGCGATATGGCATCCACCATGGTTTCGCTGGTGAGTCTCGCACCCCAGACGGAATTTGTGTATACCCACTGTTGCAACGGTGAAACATTTTGCTTTGATACAAGGCAAATCCGTGAGGTGTTGGGCGAGGTAAATATTACCGAACCCGAGATACTGGAATGGATTGCCTCCTATATCCGCGAGGGGCTTGCAGAAATCGCCCCCGAAGCGGAGTAAACGAATAAAGAAATCAAATCCGAAAGGAAGGAATGCTGGTTATGAAAAGCTTGGCAGAACTGCAAAAAATCAGAGAGAGCACCCTGGCACGCGTCAATGTTCGTAAGGAAAATGATGAGGAAAACACCCGTATCGTAGTTGGTATGGCAACCTGCGGTATCGCTGCCGGCGCTCGTCCTGTTCTCAGCGCTTTCGTTGAAGGCGTTACAGAAGCAGGTCTTGCTGATACAGTAACAGTAACCCAGACAGGATGCATCGGCATCTGTCAGTACGAACCCGTTGTTGAGGTTTACGAAAAGGACAAGGAAAAGGTAACATACGTTAAGATGACTGCTGAACGCGCAAAG
>SVJZ01000035.1 GCA_015068705.1 Oscillospiraceae bacterium | reverse complement strand
ACGGAACTGGGTGTTCCGTTTGCGCGACCGCTTGAAACGGATGGAGCGAAAGAGCAATTTGCCAATGAGCAAGACGCAAAAGAAAGGGGTTCTCCAAGGGGATAGTTATCCCCTTGGAATAAAAAAGAAAAAATATATCCCTTGAAATCTTTAAAAATTTGTTCTTTTTTTGCCATAAAAATATGCACCTCCAAAAGCGTCTAACTTTTGGGGTGCATATCATCCTCCGGATGGTCTTTCCTCATCTGTTCAACGGATCATCATAAATATGGTCAAGCACCAACGCAATTCCACCCTTGAGCACCGCCGTATCTCCCAACTCGGAAAAACGGATGGGCGCCGCAAGGTATTTCATGGTGCGCTTTTTTGCCTCCTCGCAAAGGGACGAAAAAATTGCCTTTTCCAACTGCGGAATGTTGGAATTGATTACCACCAGTTTCGGGTTAAATAGATTGGTCAGGTTTGCAATGCCGCAACCTAAATATTTCGCCTGCTCCGCCATCAGCTTTTTGGCTAAATTATCCCCTGCAATGGCTGCATTTACAATATCCTTCGCACTTGATCCTCCGGAAAGCACGCTTTTTTCCGACGGAAGGTACTTTTTCATTCTCTCCAAAAGCGCCTGCTCTCCTGCCAACGCCTGCAAACATCCGTGATTTCCGCACGAACATTCCGGACCGTCCATATCAATGACCGTGTGCCCGATTTCGCCGCCGCCGTCGGTTACCCCTCGATAGAGGGAACCACCCGTCACCATCGCCGCGCCGATGCCGTAGCCCACATACATCATCACAAAATCCTGCACATTCTGCGCCGTGCCAAACCACATCTCGCCCAGCGTCATCAGGCGCACATCATTTTCGGCATACACCGGCACACCCAGTGCTTCCTCCAACCGCTCGCGCACGTCAATGTGCTCCAATCCCAGGTTGGGCGCGAAAATCCATTCGCCCGTTTTGGAATCCACCAAGCCGTGCAATCCCACACCTACACCCATGATTTTTTCATGTCCGGGGAAGGATTCTACCTGCTTTTTGATAAATTCCACCGCCCCGTCAAACGAATTGGTAATGGGCGATGCCGCACAGTGGAGCACGTCTGCATTGAAATTGGAAATCATCACCTCAACCGTTTTGGAGCCGATATACACCGACGCAAGGTAATGATGGGTGTTGTTTATCGTCAGCAATACCGGCTTTCTGCCGCCGGTGGACGAGCCGCGCTTGGATTCGGTAATCAGCTTGCTCTTCATCAGCTCTGCCGTCAGGTTGGTCACCGTTGCAGGGGTAAGCCCCGTTTCCTTGGCAACCTGTGCGCGCGAAATCTCGCCTGCATCCCGTATGGTTTTTAAAATCAGGGCAGTGTTCATCCGCTTCATCAGCGAAAAACTGCCGATATTTTCGTTCATGCCGTTCACCATGCCTTTTTCAAAAGTTAGCGGAGCACCTCTACCGCCTTGCGTAGCTGGATGTCCTCGTCAAAGGTGAGATTTTGTATGGGTTTGGTAAGCCCATCGGGTAGGGCAATCTCTATATCCGGTTTGATTCCGGTTTTGTCGATGCACTCTCCCGAGGGGGTGTAATATTTCGCCGTGGTAATTTTCATTGCCGTGCCGTCGCCAAATTCAAAAATGGATTGCACCAATCCCTTGCCGAATGAGGTTTCGCCGACCAAAGTGCCCCTGCCAAAATCACGGATAGCACCCGAAAGCACTTCGGACGCACTGGCACTGTTGCCGTCAATCAGCACCGAAATGGGCAGGTTGATGCACGCCGCATCCGACGAATATACCTGCTCTTTGCCCTGCTTGTTTCGCACCGTAACGATGGTGCCCTCGGGCAGGACGCGGTCTGCCACCGCAACCACCACATCCAGCACGCCGCCCGGATTGCCACGCAGGTCAATCACCAGCCCTGCGATACCGCGACCGGTCAGCTTTTCTACCGCCTGGGAAAAATCCCGGTCGGTATTTTTGTCAAAACTGGAAATGCGGATGTAACCGATGTCACCCTCGATGATTTTGTCCTTCACCGTCTGGGTGGAAAGCTTTTCTCTGGAAACGGTGATGTCCATCTGCTCCTCACCGCGTAAAATTTGCAATGTAACGGTTTTTTCATCCCCCGTTTTTTCAATGCCCTTTATCATGTTGATGGCGCGGTAGTAGTTTTCCAACCCCACCTCGGTGCCCTCCACGCCGATAATTTTATCACCTGGCAGGATGCCTGCCTTTTGCGCAGGCGAATCGTCAAATGCCGAAATCACCGTGATGAGAGAGTCCTCGCTATCCACATAAACCTCTACACCAATGCCCACATAGTCACCCTCTAAGGTCACATTCATGTCGGCAAATTCTTCCTCGTTCACATAGGAGGTGTAGGGGTCTTCCACCCCGTACACATAGCCGGTCAGTGCCATTTCCCCCATTTTTTCCTTGTCCATTTCGCCAATGTAATACCGGTCGAGCATGGCGTCTATTTTGTTGAGCTTGGAAAGGGAGCCGTCGTCATTTCCGAGTTTGGATAAAAGCAAAACCAAACCCGTACCGCCGGCGGTCAGGTAAAAAATGGTGGTCGCCAGAAACGTGACCACCGCTGTAAGAATAACACAATTTTTTTTGGACATAACAAAAAATACCTTCTTTGTATTTGGGTTAATGATTTCATCATAGGGGGCGGATGCCCATATCCGCCCCTACAAAGTCTATTCTATTCGCAATTTTCTAAATTATCCCTGCACATAGGGAATGGGGTTGGTGCACTGCCCGTTGATGAGCACCTCAAAATGCAGGTGCGGGCCGGTGGAAAATCCGGTGGAACCCACCTTGCCGATGGTCTGACCACGCTTTACCTGTTGCCCTGCCGAAACCGACAAACTGCTTGCATGCGCATACAGGGTAGAATATCCGCCACCATGGTCGATTACGATATAGTTGCCATAACCGCCACCCCATCCGGCTTTGATGACCTTTCCGTCATTGGCGGCAAGAATGGCAGTGCCATGCCCTGCACCAATGTCAATTCCGGTGTGCAGCTTGTTTACCTTTAATGTGGGATGGAACCGCATCCCGTACGGCGAGGTGATGGTGGTGGATGCATTGGAGGGCCACATGAATTTGCCGCCCACAAACTTGGTGTTTGACCCACGGGTAAGGCCTGCGATTTCCGCACGCGCCGCCGCCTCTTGTTGTTTTGCTTTTTCATATTCCTTCTGGAATTTATTCACATCCGCCTGCAGCGCGTCGATGATGCTCTGGCTCTCGGCACGCTTGGCATTCAGGGTTTTCTTCTTTTCGTTGCTCTGCGCTAAAAGTGTGGCAATCTTGTCACGCTCTGCCTGCATTTCATCCTTGATTACACGGATTTTGTCCTCGTGCTCTTTGAGGATGTTTAATAGATTGCTGTCATACTCCGCCACCCAGGTAATCACATCCATGCGGGTGAGAAAATCCGAAAAAGAGGTGGCGTTGAGCAGAATATCCAGATAGGTCAGTGACCCCTTTTGCACCATGATTTTTACACGGTTTACATAGTTATCATACTGCGCCTGGCTCTGCGCCTCGGCAGTGGCAAGCTCCTGCTCCTTTGCCGCAAGCTTTTGGTTGGATTGGTCCAGTTGGTCATCCAGCACATTGATTTCCTTTTGTACCTCGGTAATCTGTGCGTCGATTTCATTCTTTTTGGACATTTCCACCTTTTGCTTTTGCTTGCTCTGGTTGATTTTGTCTTGCATTTCATTCTGCTTTTGCTGCGCGTTGTTGATTTTGCTCTGCGCACTTGCCTGTGCACTGGGAAACGGCGTAATTACCAACACACTGATGGCGAGAAAGGCAATCAGCGCAATCCACGCCAGCACGCGAATCAAGGTTTTATTTCTCATGGGAAGTTACCCCCTATCACACTTTCAGATATTTGCGAATGGATACCGCACTGCCCACCGCACCGATGGCAATGCCAAGCACCGCATACGAGCCAAGCAATATGTACCAGATTTCGCCAAATGCTTTTAGGTGAATCATGGCACTGATGGCAGGGGTGGAATTGATTGCTGCAAGAAGTGCCATGTATACCGACTGGGTGATGAAAAATGAAAGTACTGCCGACACCAATCCTACCAGCATACCTTCAATCATAAACGGCCAACGGATAAACGAATCGGTTGCGCCGACATATTTCATGATGTTGATTTCCTTGCGCCGTGCATAGAGCGCAAGCTTGATGGTATTTGAAATGATAAACACCGAAATGAGTGCAAAAATCAGCACAACCCAGATGGACACATGATGCACCGCGTTGGTGATGGTATTTACAATGTTGATGGTGTCCTGCCGGTTTTCAATCCGGATTACACCGGCAATCGGTTCAATCTGCTTTGCCGTTTCGGATGAAAGGGTAATGTCTTTTAATGTAATTTTAAACGAATCGGGAATGACATCAGCCGGCAACCCCTCAAAGGACGCCAACCGGTCGGGAGATAACCCTGCCTTAAAATCGGCAAACATTTTTTCACCGGTTAAAAATTCCACCTTGGATACATTGTCAAGGGGTTTGAGCTGGTTGGAAATTCCCTGAATCATACCGCCCTTGGAGGCTTCACGGGAGATGTAAACCTGCAGCTGGCACTGGTTTTCCATCTGCTCGCCCAAAAAGTTAATGTTGATGGTTACCAAAAGAAAAATGCCAAACAAAAACAAGCAGGCGGTAACCACAAAGATGGATGCCGCCGACATGAGTCCGTTTTTCAATAAATTTCCGAATGCCTCACGGAAAAAATTTCGTGCAGACCTAATTGACATGGATATAACCGCCTTTTTTCTCATCTCGGGCAATGGTGCCCCGCTCTACCTGAATCACTCGCTTTTGCATATCGTTTACAATTTTTTCGGCGTGAGTTGCCATAACCACCGTAGTGCCGCGCCGGTTGATGTTTTCCATAATGCCCATGATTTCCAGTGCAGTGTCCGGGTCGAGGTTTCCGGTCGGCTCGTCTGCGATGAGCACAGCCGGGTTATTTACAATGGCACGGGCAATGCTCACACGCTGCTGCTCACCGCCCGAAAGCTGACTGGGGAGCATTTTTGCCTTGTGGGCAAGTCCCACCATGGAAAGCACGGTCGGTACCTGACGGCGGATTTCCTTGCGGCTTGCACCCACCACTTCCATGGCGTAAGACACATTTTCATACACCGTTTTGTTGGGAAGCAGGCGAAAATCCTGAAATACCACGCCCAGGGTACGGCGGAAATACGGCACATCCTTGGGACGGAGTGCACCCACATCCATATTGTTGATGATGATGGTGCCGCTGGTCGGCTCGATTTCCTTCATCATCAGCTTGATGAGGGTGGATTTGCCTGCGGCAGAAGACCCCACCAAAAATACAAATTCGCCCTTTTCTATGGAAATATTCACCGAATCAAGCGCAGTTACGCCGTTATCATATACTTTGGAAACATTTTGAAATATTATCACAGTTCTTCACAACTCTTTTGCGGCAGGAGAAATACGCCTCCCGTAATGCGACCGCAAAAGGCTCCTTTCTTCGGAATGTGAGGTGGGTCAGATTCTCATGGTGTTGCTCTTTAAGTATTTGTTTACCATCATGGCAACCTTAAAGATGATTGCCTGGTCAAACACACGCAGATCCAGACCGGTGATTTTCTGGATTTTGTCCAGACGGTACACCAGTGTGTTTCTGTGCACATAGAGCTGACGGGATGTTTCGGACACGTTGAGGTTGTTTTCAAAGAATTTCTGGATGGTGAAGATGATCTCCTGATCCAGTTCCTCAATGGATCCTTTTTTAAATACCTCAGATAAGAACAGCTCGCAGAGGGTGGTGGGCAACTGATAGATCAACCGTCCGATTCCCAGATCCTCGTAGCTTAAAATCATTTTTTCGTCGTCAAATACCTTGCCCACTTCCAGTGCAACCCGCGCCTCTTTGTAAGAACGGGAAATGTCCTTGATGTTGTCAATGATGGTACCGATACCGATGGTAACCTTGGCAAGTACCTCGGTGGAAACGGTATTGCAGATGGTTTTTGCAAGGTTTTGCATCTCTGCAAGAGTGGGTGTGGTATCAAAGGACTTAATCAGTGCAATGTTGTTTTCATCCACGCTGACGATATAGTCGGATTGCTTGTCGGGGAAGAGGTTTTCCACCACTTCCAGCACGGCAAAGTCACTGGTTCTGTCGCTGTGCACCAGAAATACTGCCCGTTTCATTTCGATGGGCAGGTGCAGTTCGGTCGCCTTAACAAGCACATCACCGGGCAGGATGTTGTCCTGCAGGAAGTTTTTCAGGAAATTGAGCTTGTCGTGCTTGTCGTCATAGAGCGACTTGATGGACGAAAAGTTTACCTGCAGAATGTCGGAATAATTGCGCGCAAGAGAATCATCACCCCTTACAAAGATGATGTATTCCAGCTTGCCCATTACCACAACCGGCTTGTATGTAAATCCGTTGTAGGTAAAGGTATCGGTGTTATCCTCGGTAAAGGACAGCACACACTCTAAGTCAGAGTTGCTGATGCATCCGTCTGCGTTGGAAACAACTATGCCACCATCTGTAATCAGGCCCAGGTCGCGGTTCATCACATCGTGCATCTGGTGGGCTATTTGTTGAAAAAATCTTGTATTCACAAAATTCACCCCATTGTAATAGTATAATTCTATTTTAATCGTTTTTTGTGGATTTTGCAAGAAAAATCACACAAAATTCACAAAAAATCTAAAAATTGTGGATAAAACTGTTGATTTTGTGGGTAAAAGAGCGAAAAACAGGGATGTTTTTTCTCGTTTTGTGGATAAAATCCGCTAAAACGGGATGTGTTCCACACAAAAATCCCGCCCGTTGAGGTAGGAAAGGGGGCTTGTTTCATCAAACCGGAATCGTACCCGATAGGCACAAAGCGCCTGCCATGCCCTCCCCTTTCGGGTGCGTACCGGTGTGGCACCGTATTTGGCGTCACCGCAAAGGGGGTGCCCCATGTGCGCAAATTGTGCACGGATCTGGTGGGTGCGCCCGGTAAGCAGCTCCACCTCCACCCGGCATCGTGTATCGCCCTGCTCCATCACCCGGTAGGCGGTAACCGCCTTTACCGTGTTGGGCTTTTGGGTATCAAATACCGTCATGCGGTTGTCTGCGGCATTTTTTCGTAAAAACCCGGTCAAAACCCCCGTCGGCGGATTGATTACCCCTTCGGCAAGGCACTGGTAGTACTTGTCCACCTTTCTCTCCTTGACAGCGGCGTTGATTTCCCGCAGTGCGGCGGCGTTTTTGGCGGCAATCACAATCCCGGAAGTGTTGCGGTCCAGCCGGTTGCAAAGCGCAGGGGCAAAGGATTGCTCCTTTTGCGGGTCATACTCTCCCTTTGCCATCAGGTATGCCCGTATGTGGGCGATTGCCGTGTCGGTCTGCCCCGGCTTGTCATCGTGCACCAGTTGTCCCACCGGCTTGTCGGCAAGCAGAATGTTTTCATCCTCGTAAATCACCTTAAGTTCCGGCGCTTGAGGGGTTGCCACTTGCTTTTTCGGGGTTTCAAAAAACTCATCGTTGAGATAGAGCTGCAGCACATCCCCCTCGCACAGTCGGTATGCCCCATCCGTCTTGCCGCCGTTTACCTTGATGCGCTTTTTGCGTAGCCCCCGATAGAGCATGGCGGTAGGGAGTGAGGGCATATATTTGGTTATAAATTTATCCAGCCGTTGTCCTGCATCGTTTGCGGCGATGGTAATTTCTTTCATGTTCATTCCCTCTTGCATTTTTGTTTTGAAACAGATTGATTTCCCAATTTTTTTCGTTCGGGGTTTGTCGGGTTTTCAACTCTTTTTCCTTCGAGTCTGTCAGCTTTTTAACCCTTTTTCGTTCCATTTTGTCAATTTTTCCAACACGCTTTATCCAACCCGGTAAGCTTTAGTTTAAAAAGTGAATAAATTTTTTCCGGATCGCTTGTTCTATTTTGCTGCTTCAAATAGTGCCTCTTCCAGCATCCGGTCAAACAGATTTCCCTGCTCTCCCGTTACCGCACGCACCACGTTGGGCACACCGTCCCATTCTGCCGCGCCTGCGCCGTAGCCGATGGCGGTAATATCCATTTCGGGCATGGCACCAAACCGCGCCGGCAGGGTTGCCGCAAGCGCCGCACCAAGCGATGTAATGAGAGGAAATCCGCAATCTGACCGGCGCAATACAATCGCCCCTTGGTCGGATAATGCCTGCGTAATCGGGTGGGGTGCACCACCCTCACAAAGGGGCGAGCACACCACCTCCTGCACCTTAAGTTGCTCCAGTGCAAGGTACACCCCCAGCAGGGTAACCCACTCGGTCGGGGTGGGGCAATCCAGCTTGCATGTCACGGCATCCATCCACTTTTGCACGCTTGAGGGAAGTGGATTTGCGGCAGGGTCAAACCCATGGCGCACAACAAGGCTTGCGCACACCGACGGAAATCCGCTCCGCTCGGTGTCAGCCGTTTGCACCTGCACGGCACCGTCACCCAGCAACGTGTCAAACCCTAAGTTGATTTTCTCTTTTTCTGCACCCACGGCGAGCAACGCCCCCAGCAGGCGACGGGCACAAATGCCCGCAAAGCAATCCAGATAGAGCAGTTTCATAAAACCCCTTCTTCATAATATGTGGTGCAAGCATTCCACCTGCACCACACCGTTTGATTATATACGCGCCTCCATCGCTTGGATGGCAAGGAAAATCTGTTCCCGTGTCACGGTGGAGAGATATTTTTCTTCATAAGTAAGTGCTTTCCGGTAAGATTTCAATGCACCCTCATAGTCGCCCATCTGTCCCAAAAGCTGACCGTAGTTATAGTAAGGCTCCAAAAAGGCGGGCTCGTCGGCAATGAGTGCCTCGTACAGTTCCTTCGCCTCACGCATATCCCCCATCAGCAGGTGGGTCTGTGCAAGGTTGTCACGAATCACCTTGTCGGTGTTGTTGTATTCATACCCCTCCCGGTTAAATTCCAGCGCCTTACTGTACTGCCCCGAAAGCAGGTAAAAACAACCCAGTGTGCCGTAATGCACGGTGGAGCGGTAGTTGTCCTCGTTGTAGAGTGCTTCCATATCGGCAATCGCCTCGTCCAGGTTACCCTTTTTCCATTTTACCAACGCCATGTTGAGCTTTGCGCTGCATTTCATGGTATCGTCCAGCTTTTCACGGGCGAGAAAGGTCACCTTGGTAATCAGCCGTTCTGCCTTGTCCAGGTGCCCGTCACGCAGCAGCAGATAGGCGTATACCAACTGTGCGTGGGGGCGCATTTTGCCCGAACGCAGGGCACGTTCAAACCACCGGAATCCGCTCTCGTGGTCCTTGGCAAACCGCATCTGCCCCATGGCGGTGCACAGGTCGGCACGCAGGAAAAACACTATCGCCCCGATGCTGATGAGCGCAAACAGCAGCCCCAGAAGAGGGCTCGTTTTTGAAATGAAAAACACCAGAATTACCGGAACGGCAATCCATAACAAACCTTTTAACAGTTTCATGCAAACCATCCCTTCTTATGATAGATGCAATGCGTGGCGCAAGCCAAAGACCTGCGCCACAGAAGCATTTTAAAAATCTGCATTTTTTGCGGTACGGAAGAAGGATTGCACGTCACGGATGTTGCCCATGCCGGTGATGTACATGATGGCACGCTCAAAGCCCAGACCAAAGCCTGCATGGCTGGCACTGCCGTATTTGCGCAAATCCAGATACCACCAGTAATCCTCGGGATTAAGCCCCAGCTCGTTGATACGGGCGAGTAGCTTGTCGTAATCGTCCTCACGCTGGGAGCCGCCGATAATCTCGCCCACGCCCGGCACCAAAAGGTCCATTGCCGCAACCGTCTTGCCGTCTGGGTTGAGCTTCATGTAAAACGCCTTGATTTCTTTGGGGTAATCGGTTACAAACACCGGCTTCTTGAATATCTGCTCGGTAAGGTATCTTTCGTGCTCGGTTTGCAGGTCGATGCCCCATTTTACGGGGTAATCGAATTTCTGTCCGCTCTTTTGGAGCAGTTCCACCGCCTCGGTGTAGGTCACATGACCAAAA
>SVJZ01000009.1 GCA_015068705.1 Oscillospiraceae bacterium | reverse complement strand
TTGCAAGATTAAAAGAAAAACCAAAAGATTTTACATTTGAGGAAGTTATTCAACTTATGGGGTATTTTGATTACAGACTTGCAAGCGGAGGAAAAACAGGCGGATCAAGAGTAGCTTTTACGAACGACAAGAAAGACTATATTCGTATGCATAAGCCTCATCCCCGAACAATATTAAAATCCTATCAGGTTCAAAATTTAATTGATGATTTGAAGGAGCGTGATTTAATATGAAAAATACTATAACTTATAAAGATTATATTGGTACAGTTAATTTTTCGGAAGAAGATATGGTTTTCTTCGGTAAGGTTATTGGAATTACAGATTCTATTTCATTCGAAGGCGATACCGTAGAAAGTCTTATTGAGGATTTTCACGATGCTGTTGATGAATATCTTGAATTTTGTGCTGAAAACGGAAAAGAACCTCAACAGCAGTATAAGGGTAGCTTTAATGTGAGAATTACTGCAGACTTGCACAGAAAAGCAAGTCTTGGCGCATCAGCTAAAAACATTTCATTAAACAGTTATGTAGAGCAAGCTATCGAAATGCAGGTTGCAAAGGATGCCGTTGCACTTTAAAATTCTTTAACAAAATGTCAAGCGGAACCGAGATTTTTTCCGATTTCTCGATTCCGCTTTTCTTTGTTTAAGGTGTGCCATATTTTAGTATGGCGATTAAACTATGATTTGCCGTAATTGGCTCAAAAATGTTTTATATGGCTTTTAAGAATAGTTCTCGACTAATTCCACCTTAATTCATTCTGTCGTCTTACACGGGCAATTCCGCTTGATTCTATTTGCAATTTCATGGAATTTATGTTATATTAAAATAAAGTTAAGTGCGTCGTTTTTTGGCAGTTGGGCATCAATTTTGCAGAGAATTTTCAATAGCATCAATAAAGCATCAAAGGGCATAAGGTTCAAAAGAGCAAGTAGCACAAACACCTCAACAGTGGGAACACTTTGAACGGTCCTTTTAACTTGACATTGTCTCCAAAACCACGTGCCGAGGGTTCAAGTCCTTCTGCCTCCTGCCACTCATATCCACAATAGGATATGCCAAAACCACTGTGAATTTTCAATGTGGTTTTTTGATGCCTGTTTATGTTTATTACTTTAATAACGAAAAATTATCATACAAACTAAATTACAAAACCCCTGTTCAATATAGAATTGAACAGGGGTTTGCATAATTCGTGGTTTTAGTATCTACGTTTACTTGACAAATTCACTTTTTGCAAGCGCTTTTTTGCTAACTACCTTTTACCCCCCAATTGGGCACCGCCCGGTCAAGGAAGCAGAGCTTCCTTGACAATCCATCAGTGTGAGAACAAGGGAAATGTCCCCATTTGTCCTTACGAACCGTTTATTCAGCAATTCTCCATCTGACTCTTTTTGCACATATCCATGTTCCGTCATACTGTTCTCTTTCTTCCTTAAACCAAATTGAATCACCCCAATAAAATTCCCCATTTTCAAAAAACATTGCTACATCAAGTATTTCACAGGTATATGTCTCATCATTGGGCAATAAATTCAATTTTAGCAATCCTGAAAATTCAATCTCAATAGTTGGATTCTTTTCGCATTGCCTTTGAAATACAACATATAGCTTTCTTTTGTCATTTATTGGGTGCATTCCCAAGTTTTTATTTACAAAAGCCCCACTTATGTATCGCAGTTCCTTTAAACAACTATCATGAAAATTTCCGTACAATTCTAGAAATTCATTTAGTTCTTGTTCCGTGTTAATTTCATTCCACATCATATACATCACCTCATAGTCTAAAATTATAGTTTAATTTCCAGACAAATCTATAGGCATACCATAATAGTATTCTACTACTTCACTAAGCTGGTGATTTTTGTTATACAATCATGACTACCGGCTAAGCCGGTAGTTTGCTCTGCGGCTGTAAGCCGCTGTTACTGGCTGGGCTGAAAGCCCACCGAATAATCTGCCAACCGCAAGCGGACTCTTAGCTACCGCTAAAGCGGTTGGCTATTTTTTGCTTGCCTTAACCGGCTCACCCGTAAACGGGTCTACTAATTCTTTTATGCTCATTTGTTCGTATGCCAAATCCTCTTGCAGCTGATTTCTTATGTATTCCGCTATTGCCTTTTTATTCTTTCCCACGGTATCCACATAATATCCTCTGCACCAAAATTCTCGATTCCCATACCGATACTTTAAATTTGCATGTTTATCAAATATCATTAAACTGCTTTTCCCTTTTAAATATCCCATAAAACTTGATACACTTATCTTTGGTGGTATTGATACCAATAAATGAATATGATCACTGCATGCCTCCGCCTCTATTATTTCTACCCCCTTCCATTCACATAATTTCCTCAGCGTCTGTCCTATGTCTCCTTTTATCTTTCCGTATATTACTTGCCTTCTGTATTTCGGCGCAAATACTATGTGATATTTGCAATTCCATGTTGTATGTGCTATACTACTTTTGTCAATTTTCATTTTGACCTCCTATGTTTTCTTGCTTGTGGTTGGCAGACCTCTTGCATTATATCATAGGAGTTTTTTGTTCATCGGCAAAAGCCTCTTTGGAACCACCAGCTTAGCTGGTGGTTTTCGTTATACAAAAAAATCCGACTGAACGGAAAAACCGTACAGTCGGATTTTGAGGTTTTGCTAAAATTAAGCGTTAATCTGGGAAACAACGCCGGAACCAACGGTTCTGCCACCCTCACGGATAGCGAAACGCAGACCTTCCTCGATAGCGATCGGGGTGATCAGCTCAACCGAAATAGAAACGTTATCACCAGGCATGCACATCTCGGTGCCCTCGGGCAACTCGATTACGCCGGTAACGTCGGTAGTTCTGAAATAGAACTGGGGACGATAGTTGTTGAAGAACGGAGTGTGACGACCGCCCTCTTCCTTGGTCAGAACGTAGATCTCACCCTTAAACTTGGTGTGGGGGTTGATGCTGCCGGGTTTTGCGAGAACCTGACCGCGCTCGATCTCGTTTCTCTGGATACCACGGAGCAGTGCACCGATGTTATCGCCAGCTTCTGCATAGTCGAGGAGCTTACGGAACATCTCGATACCGGTAACAACAACTTTTCTGCTCTCGTCAGTCAGACCAACGATCTCAACCTCGTCACTCATCTTGAGCTGACCTCTCTCAACACGACCGGTAGCAACAGTACCACGACCGGTGATGGAGAATACGTCCTCGACGGGCATCAGGAAGGGCAGGTCAGTGCTTCTCTCAGGAGAGGGAATGTAGCTGTCAACTGCATCCATGAGCTCGAGGATAGGAGCGTATGCGGGCAGGCTAACATCGTCAGCTGCTTCCAGAGCCTGCAGAGCGCTACCTTTTACGATCGGAATATCATCTCCGGGGAACTCATACTCGCTGAGCAGTTCACGGATTTCCATCTCAACCAGCTCGAGCAACTCGGGGTCGTCAACCTGGTCGGATTTGTTCATGAATACAACAATGTAGGGAACGCCTACCTGACGGGAGAGCAGGATGTGCTCGCGAGTCTGGGGCATCGGACCGTCAGCTGCGGATACAACCAGGATTGCACCGTCCATCTGAGCAGCACCGGTGATCATGTTTTTAACGTAGTCGGCGTGACCCGGGCAGTCAACATGAGCGTAGTGACGAGCGTCGGTCTCATACTCAACGTGTGCGGTGGAGATGGTGATACCTCTTTCTCTCTCCTCGGGAGCTTTGTCAATCTGATCATAAGCGGTGTAGTCTGCCTGACCTTTCAGACCCAGAGTTTTGGTGATAGCAGCGGTCAGAGTGGTTTTACCATGGTCAACGTGACCGATGGTACCAATGTTTACGTGCGGCTTGCTTCTTTCAAACTTAGCTTTTGCCATTGTTAATCTTCCTCCTCTTAAATAAAAATTAATTATTTATATTTTACATTTTTTTTGCCAAAAAAGCAATAGGAAAACCGAATTTTTTTCAAAAGTGTGATTATTCGGTTTTCGCACGAGCAGAGATAATTTTCTCCTGAATGCTCTTGGGTACTTCTTCATAGTGACTCGGCTGCATGGTGTACTGACCACGACCCTGAGTACGGGAACGCAGCTCGGTTGCATAACCAAACATCTCGGACAGGGGAACAAATGCGGAAATTGCCTGTGCACCTGCGCGGGATTCCATACCCTGAATCTGTCCACGACGGGAGTTCAGGTCGCCCATAACGTCGCCCATGTAATCCTCAGGAACGATAACGTCAACCTGCATGATGGGCTCCATCAGCACGGGATCAGCCTTCTTGCATGCCTCTTTGAATGCCATCGAGCCAGCCAGCTTAAATGCCATTTCGGACGAGTCAACCTCGTGGTAAGAACCGTCATAGAGGGTAACTTTTACGTCAACAACATTGTAGCCTGCCAGAATACCATTCTGCATTGCGCCCTGAATACCTGCATCAACTGCGGGGATATATTCCTTCGGAATCGCACCACCAACAATTTTGTTGAGGAATTCATAGCCCTTACCGGACTCGTTGGGCTCCAGTTCGATGAATACGTGACCATACTGACCACGACCACCGGACTGACGAGCATATTTGTATTCCTGCTTAACCGGCTTGCGGATAGCTTCCTTGTAGGAAACCTGAGGTTTACCAACATTAGCCTCTACCTTAAACTCACGGAGCAGACGGTCTACGATAATCTCCAGATGGAGCTCGCCCATGCCGGCGATGATGGTCTGACCGGTCTCTTCATCGGTATAGGTTTTGAAGGTGGGGTCCTCCTCTGCCAGCTTGGACAGAGCAATACCCATTTTCTCCTGACCTGCTTTGGTCTTGGGTTCGATGGCAACACGGATAACCGGTTCGGGGAACTCCATAGACTCCAGCACGATAGGAGCGTTTTCAGCACACAGTGTATCACCGGTGGTAACATTCTTCAAGCCTACTGCTGCAGCGATATCGCCAGAGTAGCAGGTTTCGATGTCCTCACGATGATTTGCGTGCATCTGCAGAATACGACCGATTCGCTCTTTGCTTCCCTTGGTAGAGTTGAGCACAGAGGAACCTTTATCCAGCTTGCCCGAATATACACGGAAGAAGCAAAGCTTTCCGACAAACGGGTCGGTCATAATCTTGAATGCAAGTGCCGAGAAAGGAGCATTGTCGTCGCTATGACGCTCGTCCTCTTCGTCGGTACCGGGTTTTACACCCTTGATTGCAGGGATATCCAACGGAGAAGGCATATAATCAACTACTGCGTCAAGCAGCGGCTGAACACCCTTGTTGCGGTATGCAGTACCGCACAGTACCGGGATCATCTCTACGTTTACGGTAGCCTTACGGATACCCTTTTTGATTTCGTCGATGGTCAATTCCTCACCCTCGAGGTATTTCTCCATGAGCTCCTCGTCGGTTTCGGCAATTGCCTCAAGCATTGCAGCACGATACTCCTCTGCCTGATCCATCATATCTGCGGGGATTTCCTCCTCGCGAACGTCAGTGCCGAGGTCATCGTAGTATACGATTGCCTTCATATTGATCAGGTCAATGATGCCTTTGAAGGTATCCTCTGCTCCGATGGGGAGCTGCAACGGAACCGCATTACATTTCAAACGGTCTTTCATCATATCAACAACACGGTAGAAATCTGCGCCCATGATGTCCATCTTGTTTACAAATGCCATACGGGGTACATTGTATTTATCCGCCTGACGCCAAACAGTTTCGGACTGGGGCTCAACGCCGCCTTTTGCGCAGAACACGGTAACCGAGCCGTCAAGTACACGCAGTGAGCGTTCTACCTCAACGGTAAAGTCAACGTGACCCGGTGTGTCGATGATGTTTATTCTATGGTTCTTCCAGTGCGCAGTGGTAGCAGCCGAGGTAATGGTAATACCACGTTCTGCCTCTTGTTCCATCCAGTCCATGGTAGCGTCGCCATCGTGGGTGTCGCCAATCTTATGGATACGACCGGTGTAAAACAGAATACGTTCGGTCGTGGTGGTTTTACCTGCGTCAATGTGAGCCATGATACCAATATTTCTGGTTTTTTCTAACGAAAATTCTCTTGGCACAATATTGCCTCCTTTCTCCAATCGTTTATTACAAGGTACAATATTTGCACAATCTTGAGCAAATATACGCGATTACCAGCGATAGTGAGAGAACGCTCTGTTCGCCTCTGCCATCTTGTGGGTGTCTTCGCGTTTTTTCACAGCCGAGCCCATACCGTTTGCAGCGTCCATGATCTCGTTTGCAAGACGCTCACGCATGGTGCGCTCGCTTCTCTGACGTGCATACAGGGTCAGCCAACGCAGACCCAGGGTCTGACGGCGCTCTGCACGAACCTCAATCGGAACCTGGTAGGTAGCACCACCTACACGTCTTGCTTTAACCTCAAGAACCGGCATGATGTTTTCCATTGCAGCAGTAAATACCTCCACGGCATCTTTACCGGTTTTCTCGGCTACCATTGCAAATGCATCATATACAATGGTCTGCGCAACGCCCTTCTTACCGTCCAGCATGATGTTGTTGATCAGCTTGGTAACAATCTGGCTTCCGTACATCGGATCCGGCAGAACTTCTCTTTTTGCGATATAACCTTTTCTAGGCACTATTCTTCCCTCCTTCATATGAATGATGTCATAGGTACTCGAACTTTACTTCCGCCCGTTTGTGCCGCATACGTCAAATTCTATATATAAAATTTCCGTATTGCCGCACTCCTTACGCGTTGGTAAGTGTCCAACAAACCGAAACAAGATTACTTCTTCGGCCGCTTTGCACCGTACTTACTTCTCGACTGCTTTCTGTCGGCCACGCCGGATGCGTCCAGAGAACCACGGATGATGTGGTATCTAACACCGGGGAGGTCCTTAATTCTACCGCCGCGAATCAGCACGACACTGTGCTCCTGCAGATTGTGACCAACGCCCGGAATGTATGCCGATACCTCAACACCATTGGTAAGACGAACTCTGGCCATCTTACGGAGTGCGGAGTTAGGCTTTTTCGGGGTCATGGTCTTGACCGCTGTGCAAACACCACGCTTTTGCGGAGCATTCTGAGCCGTAGGCCGCTTCTTCAGGGAGTTAAATCCAACCTGGAGTGCGGGAGCCGTCGACTTCTTTACAGAGGTCTGTCTTCCCTTTCTGACTAACTGGTTAAACGTAGGCAATTCTTTTTCACCTCCAACTGAATAAATTTATATTAAGCAGGATGTCCTGCATAATATCAACCTTTTTTGATTACCACCACAGAGGCATCCACATCAATGCCGCAGAGCCTGCCGAGGTGTTTCTTGCTGTCCACATACTCAATTTCCACATGATAGTCGTTGCACATCTGCACAAAGGGTTGTGCGATGGCGGGGTCAACATCACGCGCCACATACGCCTTTTCGGCACCATTTGCCGCAATTAGGCGCAGAGATTGCCGCACGCCCACTACGGCGTGCTCTCGTCGGGGGATTTCCATCCGGTTAAGTCATCCTTTCATCCAAACCAAATCTTATCCGTTCCAATATGTGCCCATACTCCCACACATACTATTCAATTATAAAACAAGCTTTCCGCCTTGTCAAGTGTTTTTTTGCTTTGTTGTGATTTTTTTGTCAAAAAGAAAAAGCACGGTATTTCAACCGCACTTCTTCATTATTATATATATTATTCGTCCAATAAAGCCTGCACCACCGGAAATGGTGCCAGCGAACGCCGCAAAATGCCGTTCATATGCGCAATGGCAATTCCATAATTGGTGATGGGAACACCACCATCACCGCAATGACGGATGCGGTAGAGCATTTCCCGTTCATTAAGCATACATCCGCCACAATGAATTACCAATGCATAGGATGATACTTCCTCCGGAAAATCCCCACCCGAGGTGAACGCAAATGAAATTTTCCTACCGGTGTATTCACCTACCCAACCGGGCAGTTTTACCGTGCCGATGTCCTCGCATTGACGGTGGTGGGTACACCCTTCCGAAATGAGCACCGTATCGCCGTCCTTCAGCTTGTCCAGTTGCGCCGCACCACGCACTGCCTCGGCAAGATTGCCCTTGTAACGAGCAAACAGGATGGAAAATGAGGTGAGCAAAATGTCTTCCGGAACAATGCCTGCCACCTTGCCAAACACTTGCGAGTCGGTGATCACCAGCTTGGGCTTTTTCGAAAGCTTTGTTAAGGTGCACGCCAATTCGGTTTCACGGGTAACCACCGCAGTTGCCCCTGCCTCTAAAATATCACGGATGGTCTGTTGCTGGGGCAGGATGAGCCTTCCCTTGGGAGCGGCAGAATCGATGGGCACCACCAGCACCACCGTATCCCCTGGTTTCAATAGATCTGCCACCACCCGTTTTTGGTTTTCCGTCCCCGTTGCAATGCGACCAAGCATCTCTTTGAGGGCATCCACCCCCTCCCCCGACTGTGCACTTACATAAACACTGTCCGGCGTATTTTGGGGATGGTTTTCCAGCAAATCTGCCTTGTTGTATGCAATTACATAGGGAATATTCTTGTCCTGCAAACGCGTCAGCAAGGCACGGTCGGCATCTTGCATGCCACGCTTGGCATCCACCACAAGCACTGCAATATCGGTATAATTGAGCACTTTTATCGCCCGTTCCACACGCTTTTGTCCCAAATCGCCCTCATCGTCCAGACCGGGCGTATCAATGATTACCACCGGTCCCAACGGGAGCAGCTCCATCGCTTTTTTCACCGGGTCGGTGGTGGTACCCTTCACCTGCGAAACCACCGCCGTTTCCTGCCCCGTCACGGCATTGACCAAACTGGATTTTCCCGCGTTGCGCAAACCGAAAAAACCAATATGAATCCGCTCTGCCGATGCAGTTTGATTGAGTCCCATACCTTCCCCTCCTTCACTCTTTCATCAAAAACGAAAATCGCGCCGGTTGGACGAACGGATGTCGGCAATATTTTTCGCCGCAATCCCCCTTACCTTTTCATTGGTAATCTTATCCAACTCCCGTTCAATCAATGCAAACCCTACTTTTTGTGTTTCCTCCGATGCATAATCCACCAGATATTCGGTGAGGGTCATGAGCGCATTGGGATGACAGCAATTGATAATCTGCCCCGTTTTGCAAAGGCTCATAAACCGGTCGCCCGTGCGTCCTTCGCGGTAACATGCCGTGCAGAAGGACGGAATGTGTCCCATTTCCATCAACCACCGCACCACTTCATCAAGGGTGCGCTGATCCGACACATCAAACTGCTCACTGTCGTGCGGACGTTCTTCTTCGGTATAACCGCCCACCGAGGTACGGGATGCACCGCTGATTTGCGAAATGCCCCGTTTCAAAGCTCTGCCACGTACCTCTTCCGATTCACGGGTGGAGATAATCATGCCGGTATACGGGACCGCCAAACGGATGCAGGCAATGATTTTCTCAAATTCATCATCCGGGATGGAATTGTCAAACACATCCGGGTCGATGTCGTCTGCACGCTTGATGCGAGGCACACTGATGGTGTGCGGCCCTACCCCGTGCACTGCTTCCAAGTGCTCTGCGTGCATGATTAACCCTGCAAATTCGTACTTATACAGTTCCAACCCAAACAAAACGCCCAGACCAACATCGTCAATGCCGCCATCCATGGCGCGGTCCATTGCCTCGGTGTGGTAATCATAATCGTGCTTGGGACCGGTTGGGTGCAATTCCAGATAACTCTGCTTGTGATAGGTTTCCTGAAACAGAATATAGGTGCCGATGCCAGCCTCTTTGAGCTTACGGTAATTTTCCACCGTGGTTGCGGCAATGTTCACATTCACACGGCGAATGGCACCGTTTTTATGCTTGATGGAATAGATGGTGTCGATACATTCCAGAATATACTCGATGGGGTTATTCACCGGGTCCTCCCCTGCCTCGATGGCAAGACGCTTGTGCCCCATATCCTGCAGAGCAATTACTTCCTGTCGCACCTCTTCCTGGGTGAGCTTTTTGCGACAAATGTGCTTGTTCTGGTGGTGATACGGGCAATACACACACCCGTTTACGCAGTAGTTGGAAAGATACAGCGGTGCAAACATCACAATGCGATTTCCGTAAAATGCAAGCTTGATTTCCTCTGCGATTTTATAAATTTCCTCTACCTTTTCGGGAATATCGCACGCCAGCAACACCAACGCCTCCCGGTGGGTCAGCCCACTGCACGCCACACCCGTTTCGGTTTTGTGCGGACGTGCTTTTTCGAGAATCTGGTCAATCAGCTCTACATTTCGCTTGTTTTCCTCCGCATACGCAAGGGTTGCGCGGATTTCGCCATCATTGATAAATTCTTCTGCCTTTCTGGATTTCGGATCATATATAGCCATATCGGTTTCCTTTCCCGGGGTCTTTCCCGTTTATCATTTATGAAATTACGTTGGAATATGCGGTTTTTACACTTACTCCTGCAATCTTTCCAATCTTGCCCGAAAGAGTAGAAATGGTATCCTGCGGCGCATCAATGGCGATGCTGATTACATAAATTCCCTTCTCCCGATAAGGGATACCCATCCTGCCGATGATGTAAGGACCATAATCATGCAACACCGCATTGAGAAGTTCCACCGCATCCACATCCTCTACAATAATGCCCAAAACTGCCACTCTGGTTTCCATTTACGCCCTCCTTTCAAAACAAAAAATGCCATGCCGGTTCAAGGCATGACAAAACACACGAAAAAATTCCGTTTGTCACCTTTCACCCGGATTGGTTAAAACACCATATCTTCATGTCAGGTACAATGAAATGGGATATTCATTTGTTTGATATACTTTTATTATACCTTCCTCTCCCCCAAATGTCAATATGGAAAAAGACCATCTTACTGATGGTCTTTGCTCATATATTCATCCATTGCAGCGGCTGCCCGTTTACCGGCACCCATGGCAAGAATTACCGTTGCCGCACCGGTAACCGCATCGCCTCCTGCATACACACCAGGAATACTGGTGGCACCCGTTTCATCGGCAACGATACCGCCCCACTTCTGGGTTTGCAGGTCTTTGGTGGTTGCTTTGATGAGCGGATTGGGCGACTGTCCCACCGCCACAATTACCGTCTGCACATCCAACACATGCTCCGATCCTGCCTTTTCCACAGGCCTGCGGCGTCCCGATTCATCCGGCTCACCCAGTTCCATGCTTACACATTCCATACCGGTCACCCAACCGTCCTCACCCAAAATGCGGGTAGGGTTTTCCAATACACGGAAGATGATTCCCTCTTCCTTGGCATGGTGTACCTCCTCCAATCGGGCAGGCATTTCCTCCTCCGAACGGCGGTAGACGATATACACATTTTCCGCGCCAAGGCGTTTTGCACTGCGTGCGGCATCCATTGCCACATTTCCGCCGCCAATCACTGCAACATTTCTGCCCACCTCAATGGGAGTATCATATTCGGGAAACTGATATGCTTTCATCAGGTTGATACGGGTCAAAAATTCATTTGCACTATACACGCCATTGAGGCTTTCGCCCTCGATTCCCATGAAACGGGGCAATCCTGCACCGGTGCCAATAAATACCGTTTCATAGCCATCTGCGCGAAGCTCGTCAATGGACAAAATCTTGCCGATTACCATGTCACGGCGAATTTCCACCCCAAGCGCCTCCAGGCCTTCAATCTCCTTGCGAACAATTTCCTTGGGCAGGCGAAATTCCGGAATGCCATACATCAGCACACCGCCGGGGGTATGAAATGCCTCAAAAACCGTCACATCATAGCCACGCTTTGCCAGATCGCCTGCACACGCAAGGGATGCAGGGCCTGCACCCACCACTGCGGCTTTCTTTCCTTTTTTGGCAATTTCCACTTTGGGCGTATCTCCATTTTCGCGGTACCAGTCTGCGGCAAATCGCTCCAACCTGCCGATGCCCACACTCTCTCCCTTGATGGCACGAACACACTTTCCCTCACACTGGTTTTCCTGCGGACACACTCTTCCGCAAACTGCAGGGAAGGAATTGGTTTCGGTAATCTTATGATACGCACCTGCAAAATCCCCTTGGACAATCCTCGCAATGAAATCAGGAATTTGCACATTGACCGGGCAACCCTTGACGCACATGGGGTTTTTACAATTTAAGCACCGCTGTGCTTCTTCCATTGCCTCTTCGGGTGTATAGCCAAGGCTCACTTCAAGAAAGTTTTGGTTTCTCACCTGAGGGTCCTGCTCTTTCATTTTTACTTTATTTGGTGACATATTTGCCATTATTTCACTCCGTCCTTCCCGTGGGTGAGCCCGATTCTGCAGCGGTGATCCGCCTCCTGCTCTGCACGGCGAAACATCCGTTGGCGGCTCATTGCCGCATCAAAATCCACCAGATGGCCGTCAAAATCCGGTCCGTCCACACAGGCAAACTTGGTTTCTCCACCCACCTGCACACGGCAACCGCCACACATACCGGTGCCATCTATCATCACAGGATTCATGCTTACGATGGTTTTGATGCCGTATTCCCTGGTAACATCGCACACCACCTTCATCATCATCAAAGGACCAATGGCAATCACCAGATCATATGCATTACCCTCATCAATCAGCCGGCGCAATACATCCGACACAAAGCCCTTCTCCCCTGCCGAACCATCATCGGTGGCAACAAACACCCGGTCGCTGACGGCGTTGATTTCTTCTTCCAATATAATAAGATCACGATTCCGGAAACCGATAATGCTATCCACCTGCGCACCCATGACGTGCAGTTTTTTTGCCTGCGGATATGCAATGGCACATCCCAAGCCGCCGCCGATTACCGCAACTTTTTTGTATCCGTCCAGATGGGATGCGGTGCCAAGCGGCCCCACAAAATCCAGCAACGCATCTCCCTCATTGAGCTGCCCCAGGCGTTTGGTTGTCGCACCCACCTCCTGAAAGATGATGGTAACCGTTCCCTTCTCGGGGTTAAAATCAGCAATGGTAAGGGGAATCCTCTCCCCCTTTTCATCTATGCGCAAAATGATAAACTGCCCTGGTTGTGCTTTCTTTGCAATGAGCGGCGCATCAATCTCCATCAGCTTCACCGCATCATTTAGCTCCCGTTTGCGTACTATTTCAAACATGCCTTTCTTCCCCTCCTGCTTATTCCAAAAATGCCGGCAAATTGCCCGACATAACCAATCAATACATTTACATTATATCATACCACGAATTAGTGTTGTTTGTAAAGGATTTTTTGAAACTGCGTACACCCAGCCCCATCGGCAAACAATCATGACTACCGGTCAAATCGGTAGTTTTCTCTGCGGCTATAAGCCGTTGTTGCTGGCTGGACTGAAAGCCCACTGAATCATCTAACACTTGTAATCTTGCCCAACGGTTTCCTCTCTAGTAAATATTGATTTAATCTAAAAATGTAGGGGCTGGCGTCCTCGATAGCCCAAAATACGAAACGACCGGGAAGCCGTCCCCTGCAAAATACCATTTAATCATCGTTTACTCCAGGAGAAGGCTCTATCTTCTCAACGGCAAAAGCCTCTTTAAAACCACCAACTTAGTGAACTTGTCAAGTAAAAGTAGACACTACCTTGGTCTGTGTGCAAAGTGACTGGGCAGCTCTGCTCTTTTGTCTTTTCTATCAAAACATTTAAACAATGATAACTTTTGTTCCTTTGTCCAAATTCTTTTTGTTTGTCATTTTTTCAACTTGAACACCTCCACAATTATTTTAACACAAAAAAGTAGACACATAGTGATTTTCCATGTGCCTGCTTTTATTTTACTACTTCACACCTCAAAGTTTACCCACATATACTTCAATACTTCAACAAAATCGTGCAAATTTCATACGGACTAAAATCAAGCTGTATCTGTCCGTCAACCAGTTCAATTTGCTGCAGTTTGTTTTCAAGCATGTCGGTGATATATGCCTCTTTAATTTCAAAAGCGGTAGTTATTTTTGCACAAGCACGGCTACCGTGGGTTTCAAACAATCTGAAAACAAGTTCGTCGCTTCTTTCCGCTTTTTTAATCGTTCCAAGGTGCATCATGTTTTGATATGATGGCCCAGTGATAATCCGACGTGATATTGGCTATAGGAAATTTATCAAAATGCCATTTCATCATCATTTACTTAAGGTACAGAGGAGAAAACGCTCCCATCCCTCTGCTATTCGTAATCCACAACATCCACCCACGAGAGCAGAAATTCGCGTTCTTCGGCATTGCCTTTTACCGACTGAGATGCCGCCACAATGGGCATCCACTTTTGCACATACTGCTTTGCGGTATTGCTCTTTTTACAAAATAAATCCAGATAGGTTTTTGCGTCGTCGTTGTCGCCGCCCAGGCAAAAGAGCAGATAGGTTCTTGCCGCATCTGCCGATGCATTGCCCTGTGTGGCATGCGACCAGTCCAGGATATAGGGGGTACCATCCTCTGCAATGATAATGTTTGAAGGATTAAAATCGCCATGGCAAACTTTCGTGTGCTTTGGCATTCCCTCCAAACGGGTGTGCAGGTCATAACGAGTGGTTGCATCAAGATCAGATGCGCTGATTTTTCGGTTCATCTTGTCCTTGAGCTTATTGAGCAGAGGCGACTTTTTGGAATGCACCTCCAACTGCAAATCAACTAGCAACGCAAGATATTCACTCTTGCGTTCGGGAGATTCCTCCATCAGTTGGGCAAGGGTTTTTCCCTCGATATATTCCGTTACAATCGCCCATTTGCCGTCCACCATTGTAACCTCTAAAATTTTGGGGATGCAAAGCCCCGTTTCTTCAATTCTTGCCTGGTTTAAGGCTTCATTGAGCACATCTGCCTTAGAATAGTTCTGGTCAAAAACTTTTACACATTTTTCGCCGTCGCGATATATGGTTTTGTTATTTCTTACCGCAATTACTTTATCAAGTTTCATGATTGATTCCTCCTCCCATTTCAACTCAGGATTTTTTCCCTTTATTACCTACCATTTTGGTTGCATTGGATTTCATGTCTTTTGCTGTGGGCATTGCCGGCTCGACAAAGTGCTTGCCATAGTATGCATTCAGGTACATCTGCTTGATTTCAGCCATCAGCGGATATCGGGGGTTTGCTCCTGTGCACTGATCATCAAATGCCTGCTCAACCATTTCATCGAGATTGTCCAGGAACACCTTTTCATCCACGCCATAGTCTTTGATGGTTTCTTTGATACCGACCTTTGCTTTGAGGTCATTGATAAGCCCAATCAATCCTTCCAGTTTTTCTGCATCCGTGTTGCCCTTTACACCAAGATAATCTGCAATTTCTGCGTATCGCGCAAGGGTGTGCGGATGGTCATACTGCGAGAAGGTACCCATCTTGGCAGGAGCCTCGCTTGCATTAAAGCGTAAAACTTCTTCAATCATCAGCGCATTGGCAACGCCGTGTGGCAAGTGGTGGAAGGCACCGAGCTTGTGTGCCATAGAGTGGCATACACCCAGGAATGCATTTGCAAATGCCATACCTGCCATGGTCGCTGCATTTGCCATTTTTTCACGCGCAACAACATCTGTCTGCCCGTTTTCGTATGCTCTGGGCAGATATTCGAAAATTGTTTTGAGTGCTTTGAGTGCCAGACCATCTGTATAGTCGGTGGCAAGCATTGCAGCATATGCCTCCACTGCATGGGTTACCGCATCAATACCGGAAGCGGCGGTCAGACCCTTGGGAGCCGACATATGGAAGTCGGTATCGATGATTGCCATATCAGGCATCAGCTCATAATCTGCAAGCGGATACTTTACGCCGGTTTGCTCGTCTGTGATAACGGCAAACGGGGTAACCTCCGAGCCGGTACCTGCAGAGGTGGGGATTGCAATGAAGTAAGCTTTTTCGCCCATCTTGGGGAAGGTGTATACTCTCTTTCTGATGTCGATAAATCTCATTGCCATATCCATAAAATCCGCTTCGGGATGCTCGTAAAGAACCCACATGATTTTCGCCGCATCCATTGCAGAGCCACCGCCCAGTGCGATGATGGTGTCGGGCTTGAATGCAGCCATCTGCGCGGCACCATTTTTTGCATTCAGGAGCGTGGGGTCAGGCTGCACATCAAAGAATGTGGTGTGCACAATACCCATTTCGTCCAGTTTGTCTGTAATGGGTTTGGTATAACCGTTTTCATAGAGGAATGTGTCTGTTACGATAAACGCTCTCTTTTTGCCCAATACATTTTTCAGTTCATCAAGTGCCACCGGCAGGCAACCTTTTTTGATATATACCTTTTCAGGTGCACGGAACCAAAGCATATTTTCCCTTCTTTCTGCTACTGTTTTGATATTTAAAAGATGTTTTACACCAACATTTTCCGATACCGAGTTACCGCCCCAAGAACCGCAACCGAGTGTGAGCGAAGGGGCAAGCTTGAAGTTATACAGGTCACCGATACCGCCATGCGAAGAAGGAGTGTTTACCAGGATTCGGCAGGTTTTCATGCGAGATGCAAAGCGGTTTAATTTTTCTGTTTCTGTAACCTGGTTGAGATACACCGAAGATGTGTGCCCGAAACCACCGTCTTCCACCAGCTTTTCTGCCTTATCCAGTGCTTCATCAAAGCTTTTTACCTTATACATTGCAAGAACAGGCGAAAGCTTTTCGTGTGCGAATTCTTCCGAAAGTTCCACCGACTCAACCTCGCCAATCAGGATTTTTGTTCCCTCGGGAACATCAACACCTGCAAGTGCCGCGATTTTAGCAGCCGGCTGACCAACGATTTTGGCATTTAATGCGCCGTTGATGATGATGGTCTTTCTGACCTGCTCGGTTTCGCTTTCATCCAAGAAATAGCAACCGCGTGCCGCAAATTCTTGTTTTACTGTATCATATATACTTTCGAGAACGATTACCGATTGCTCAGATGCGCAAATCATACCATTGTCAAATGTCTTTGAATGGATGATGGAGTTGACTGCCAAAAGAATATCTGCACTGTCATCAATGATTGCAGGGGTGTTTCCGGCGCCAACGCCCAGAGCCGGTTTACCGCTCGAATATGCAGCCTTCACCATGCCGGGACCGCCCGTTGCGAGGATGATGTCCGCCTCTTTCATCACAGTGTTTGTCATCTCGAGGCTGGGAACGTCTATCCAATCGATAATGCCCTCAGGAGCACCTGCTCCGACTGCTGCCTCCAGAACCAGCTTTGCCGCCGCAATGGTGCAGTCCTTTGCTCTCGGATGAGGGGAAATAATGATGGCATTTCTGGTCTTTAATGCAAGCAGGCATTTGAAAATCGCTGTAGATGTGGGGTTGGTGGTGGGAATCACCGCAGCAACCACACCGATTGGCTCGGCAATTTTCTTTGTACCATATGCCTTGTCTTCTTCGATAATACCGCAGGTTTTGGTCTGTTTGTATGCATTGTAGATATATTCGGAAGCATAGTTATTTTTGATTACTTTATCCTCCACAATGCCCATACCGGTTTCTTCCACTGCCATTTTTGCAAGCGGAATTCTTGCTTTGTTTGCTGCCGATGCGGCTGCCAGGAAAATTTTGTCAACCTGTTCCTGCGTGTAGGTTGCAAAGATTTTCTGTGCCTCTCTTATGCGAAGAATCGCCTCTTCGAGCTTTTCAACGCTATCTATGATTTCGTAATTGTTTTTGACCATTTTATGATCCTCCCAAAAAAATTTATAGTGGCTCTTTACATTTACTCTTTGTTAAAATTTTAACATCATATTTTCCGATTGGGAATTCTTAAAATGTTTCAGCAGTATTATCAATATTGATAACCCCCTGATATATGACAAAAACAAGCCGGACTTCCGATAAAATCAGGCTTGTTTTCATTACTGAAATATTTTTCTTTTGGAATCCCACAATTGCTCAATAAATCTATGGTCAAGCTCGGTGGGTTTGTACCCTTTTTTGTAGATTAGCACATCCTTATATACTTTTTTGTTTTCGCTGCATTTCTTCTGGACAAGGTGGTATTTTTTCAGCAATCGCTCGGGCACAGGCGATACCCACATAAATGTTTCCGGATTTTTTTCAAGCAAATCAAACTGACTTGCCCGCTCGAAAATATAAATTCTTCGATCTATGTTATCGGGCAATTCTTCCTTCATTACCTTTGACATGGGCATGGAAGGAACAAAGGGGTCTGCATGGGCAATTTCGATATAGTTTGTCAGATCATCAAAGGTAACCTCTTCTTTTTGTGCAAGCGGGTTGTCGGCATTCATAATAAGTGAATAGGTAAACTCTGTTACAATCTCATACACAAATCCTTTTTCCTCAAGCATTGCCTTAAAATACATATCGTAATTTTCTGCATACCGGATAATTCCCAGCTTGTAATCGTGATTGAGCATATTGTGGATGGTTCGCTGAGAATTGGTTTCTTTATAAAAAACCTCGGCTGCGTCCTTGGTTAATGTTTTGGAAAACTCGGAAAAAGCTTCGGATATATAGCATGCACGGGGAACAGAAATAGAAAACCGCTGTCTGTTGGCTGCGCCATCTTTATAATACTTTTCAACCGCTTCTATCCGGCTCAATATTCCCTTGGCAAAATTTATAAATTCTTCCCCTTCGGGAGTCAGGCACATGCCTATATTTGTTCGATCGAAAATGGCGATCCCCAAATCCAATTCCAGTTCTTTGATGGAGCGGCTAAGATTGGGTACCGCAATGAGCAAAGTCTTTGAGGCTTTGTTAAGAGAGCCTGCCTTTGCGACCTCAACTGCATATTTCATGTGTAATATATTCATCATAGCGCCCACCTTCCTGCCGGCTGATTTTTGATTATTATATCACACAAACCCTGCCAATTCAAGATTTTCGATATATTTTCATAAAACAACCTGCGAAAGTATGGCAACAACACAAGTTCTTGCCCTTTTGACTAATGATTTGTTTTTCCATTACTCTTTTAACCATAGCTTTCGTGTATACACCACCCATTCCCCCTTGATTTTTGGGAAAAGGTATAGTATAATTGTCCCAGAATGAATCTTGAGGAGTGAAATTATGAAACGTACTTTGATTTTTTTAATGGTGGCGTTGTTGGTACTTTCGTCAGGATGTGGCAAAAAGAAACAGGCAAATGACCAGCCCGTTTCTTCCCAGAGCCAGACCGAAAACGGAGCTGTCGAGCAGAAAAAGGAACAACCTGCATCCAAACCGGAACAAGCAGAGAAAAAACAGCCTGCATCTGCGCCCGAGGCAGGTAGCAATCAGGCTCCGGTGGTAAACTCCATGGAAGAACTGGAGAGCATGATTAACGAGTTTAATTCCGCCGAGGAGGGTGACCGCAAGGAAGAACTCCGACAGCAGCTGGAGAAAATCCTGGAACAGGCAGGCGTTGGTCCCCAATAACACATAACATAAAACGGCATATGCAACCATGCATACGCCGTTTTTTCTTTTACAACAAATCTTTCATAAACAGATAATTTCCATCATCCAAATCGGGCATACTTTCGTGACCATAATCGGGATAAATGCGAATATTCTTTTTTGACACGATATGATTGTACGCTGCAAACACGGTAGAGGGCGGACAGATATTATCCATTAGACCGGTCGTGAGGAATACTTCTCCCCTGATGCGAGGAGCAAGATGGTGCATATCAATGTAGCCGAGCTTGGTAAAGGTTTCCTCCTCCCGCTCATGACAAGGGTCAAAATCGCGAAAATACTCGCGCAATTCAACGTAGGCATCCTTTGCCAAATCCATCTCCCACACCCGTTTATAGTCGCTCAGGAAGGGATGTACCGGTGCAAGCTTTACAATTTCCGGTACCAGTGCAGCACATGCCAGGGTCAATGCACCGCCCTGCGAACCACCCATTGCCGCTACTCGTCCTTCATCCACATACTCCAGCCCCATCACAATGCGCGCCAACGCTGCAGTATCCAGAAAGCTCTGCCGGTAAAACAGATTGTCAGGATTCGGGTCATCCAGACCGCGAATAATGTGCCCCGCGCGCGTAATGCCACTCACCGGATTTTTATCCTCTGACTTTCCTCCCTGACCGCGGGTGTCTAACGCTGCAACCACAAAGCCGGAAGCAACCAGCCCCATATGGGCGGACCAATCTCCGCTTGAGCCACCGTAACCATGAAATTTGAGTATCGCAGGAGCGCGCCCTGCAATATGCGCAGGCTTTAAGAGCTTGGCATAAATTCTGCCGCCCTTCACACCGGTAAAATATAAGTCATAGCACTCCACATTGGGCATCTGAAACTCACTTTCGGTAATGCTCACCTGCAGGTCGGTGGCATCCAGTTCGGCAAGTGCTCTGTCCCAGTACGCATCAAAATCCGAAGGGCGGGGGTTGATTCCCCGATACTCCCGCAGCTGCTCTATAGGCATATCTATCATGGGCATATTGAATACACTCCTTTTTACAAATAAAATTCAAATTCATTTTATCATCGCATCTTTGGGTTGTCAAGCAAAAAAGAGCAGGATTTCTGCCTGCTCTTTGGATTTATTCCTGTGTGCTTTTCGGGGTGCAAAGACGTTTTGCATATGCGAGCGCATCATCGATGTTATCCCTGAAGTTTTCCTCGCCCTGCGCCTCAAAAAAGCCTGCCTTCACCATCACCGAAAGGGGTTGCTTATTCACATGGGAGAAGAGCACGGTGATGCCTTTTTTCCGACAGAGTGCACACACCGATTCCAATGCGCCCAACGCAGATACATCCAGTGCCGCCACACTTCTCATGCGCAGAATAATTACCTTGGTACCCTCTTTGACGGGGATGGCATTGAGTTTGTCGGTGGTGGCAAAAAACATGGAGCCTTCTATCTCATACACCTGTGTTTTGGGCGGAATTGCTTTCAGACGTCCGTTATCATCCGCGCACAGTTCGTCTCCTTTGGTCCACGGACGGATATGGGTTACATCTGCCATTCGTTTCATAAAGAGAATGACCGCCGCAAGCAGACCCACTTCGATGGCAACCACCAAATCAAATACCACCGTGAGTACAAAGGTAAGCACCAATACCCAGATATCACTCTTGGGTGCGGTCTTACAAATGCGAACAAATGCGCGCCACTCGCTCATATTGTAGGCAACCATAAACAAAATTGCCGCAATGATGGGCATGGGAATCCAAGCCGCATACGGCATGAGCACTACCAGGATGAGCAACAGTACCACTGCATGCACCATACCCGACACAGGGGTACGTCCGCCGTTTTTTACATTTGCCGCCGTTCTGGCGATAGCACCGGTTGCAGGGATGCCGCCAAACAAACCCGAACAGATATTACCCACACCCTGCGCAATCAACTCGGTATTGGAGTTATGTCTATCCGAAATCATGCCATCCGATACCACGCAGGAGAGCAGTGATTCAATTGCCGCAAGAATGGCGATGGTAAATGCACTGGGGAGCAACTGACGGATTGCGTTAAAATCAATCGCAGGCACTGCAAACTGTGGTGCAGAGCTGGAAATGGTATACAAATCTCCAATGGTATTGACCTGCATATCAAATACCTTTACCACAATCACGCCCACCACAACCGCAATGAGCGAGCCGGGGATTTTTTTGTTGATTTTTGGCCACACAATGAGGATTGCAAGACCAATCAGTCCCACCAGTATTGCCTGCCAGTTGATGGTGGCAATGGATGCGGCAACTGCCGAAAGCTTTTCCATGGTTTCCACTGCGTGGGTTCCCTCTGCAAAGGTAAGTCCCATAAAATCCTTAATCTGACCAATGACAATGGTGATGGCGATACCCGAGGTAAAGCCGGTGGTGATGGTATGGGGTATGTATTTGATGAGCGAGCCAAACTGGCAAAGACCCATGACAACGAGCATCAGACCTGCCATGATGGTGGCAATGACCAGCCCCTCGGTGCCAAACTGTGCCACAATGCCTGCCACAATGGTGGCAAATGCAGCGGTAGGACCCGAGATGTTTACCCGGCTACCACCCAGCAGAGCAATCACAAAGCCCGCTACAATGGCAGTATACAGACCTTTTTCGGGAGCAACACCCGATGCAATGGCAAGTGCAATGGAAAGGGGCAGGGCGATAATTGCCACAATCAGACCTGCTACCAGATCACTTCCCAATTGTTTTGCACCGTATCCCCGAAATACCGTACAGATTTTTGGTTGAAACAGTTTCATGTTTTTCCTTCTCTCTTATCGTTTGTAAGGGTGGCAGAGCGCCAATCCCGAATCAGTATAGCACAGGGGAATGGGCTTGTCAAACCCTCCCGGGCTTTTTTGAGCAGAAAGACAACATATGCCGCAGACAAAGGTCTGCGGCATATCTATTTTGATATAATTTTTTAGCCCTCGTATGCGGCACGGTCAGTGATTACCACCGTGTCGGCGTGGAGATTGAGCAGGGATGCGGGCACCGAAGTGGTGATTTTGCCCGAGAGAACTGCTTTAAGAGGAGCATGCTTACCCTTTCCGCTGATGAGCAGGAGAATTTTGCGTGCGCCCATGATACTTGCCATACCCATGGTCAATGCCTGACGGGGCACCTCGTCACGGGATGCAAAGAAGCGTGCGTTTGCCTCGATGGTATCCTCGGTGAGGTCGGTTAAATGGGTACGGCTATGCAGTGCCTCTTCCGGCTCGTTAAAACCGATATGACCATTATTGCCGATGCCGAGAATCTGCAAATCAATGCCACCCGCCTGTGCAATCCGCTGCTCATAGGAATCGCACTCTGCCTGCACGTCTTTTGCCGTTCCGTCGGGAATATTGATGTTTTCCGGCTTGATATTTACCTTGGAAAACAAATGCTCATTCATGAAATAGTGATAGCTCTGATCATTATCAGGTGCCAAAGGATAATATTCGTCCAGATTAAAGCTCTTTGCCTTGGAAAAATCTGCCTCCCCTGCCTTGTTCATCCGCACCAGTTCCTCATACATGCCGATGGGGGTAGAGCCGGTGGCAAGACCAAGCACACTCTCGGGTTTCAACAAAAGCTGACCAGCAACCATATTTGCCGCAACTTTTGACATCTCTTCGTAGTTTTCGCAAACAATAACTCTCATGAAACATACCTCCTATATGAAATGTAATATTATCTTATCACAATTTTTTAAAAATTACCAGTATTTTTTCAAAAAAAGTGAAGCAGTGCACCCAAAAAGATGAATGCACTGCCCTTTTGTTTTGTTAGCCAATCAATTCTTCCAGCATTTTCTTTGCCGCTTTGATGTCTGCAATCTGCTGATCCCCCGAAATCTCACGCTCGATGGTAATGGGTCCCTGATAGCCGATTTCTTTCAGTTTTGCGATGAATGCAGGGTAATTTACCTTGCCCTCGCCCAACGGGGTTTCCTCGCCCAGATGCTCGCCATCGGTGGGATAACATCCATCCTTTCCGTGGATATTGCGAACATACTTGCCAAATACATCCAGCGCATCCACCGGATTGCCCTTGCCATACAGAATCAGGTTGGCGGGGTCTAAATTGATGCCCAAATTTCCGGTACCCACACGTTCGATGGTACGGAGCAGGGTAACGGGGGTTTCCTGTCCGGTTTCAAAGAGAAAATACTGACCATTTGCCCTGCAATATTCAGCAACATAGCGGATTGCCGCTACCACCTCACCATATTCGGAGGTGGAGGGGTTTTCGGGCAGGAATCCCACATGGGTAATCATATCGGTAACACCGATTTTTTTGGTAAAATCACTGCCCTGCTTCAGTTCATCCATCCGCGCATAACGATATGCCGCCGGAACCAGACCCAGTGTGGCAGGACCATCCACAAAATTCCATGCCATAGGTCCCGACCAACCGCACCAGAAAGCAGTAATCTCGATCCCGTATTCCTTTGCGGCGGAAACTACATTTTGGGCAACCTCATCGGTATACAGTGCCGTGTTCCACCCACAAAGCTGACAGGTAAAAATACCCATCTCATTTAAGCGGGAAAAATCCTCCCGCATATCCTCTTTCAAGCCTACCAAAACACCTAATTTCATTTTATAATACCTCCTGCAAGATTCATTTCTTTTTCCACCAATCGAACCGATTCCACACTATCGGGGAGGGTTGCAACCGCAATCTCTTCGCCCCCAGAAAGATGCTCGACAAAATAACGCAACTCACGCTCATAGCCATCGCCACCCGGCACACTGATACCGCTATCCTTTTTTTCATCCGCCGCCATTACAGAAAATTCGGGGGTAAATGCTTCGCCGTTAACCGGATATACCACCAGCTTTTTCTGTTCATATGCCACGGTTGCCCCTTCAAATCTTACGATAAATTCCATCCGGAAGGGAAAGCTTTTGGGAAAATCCCATGCACCCTCGGCAACAATTTGTGTATCACCATAGTAATATTTTGCAGTAATACCCGAAATCACACCATTATCACACCGACGTGCAACCGTTTCCAAACCATCCGGCTCACCCATCAGATAACGGATAAAATCCGCATCATGGATGTGCAAATCCAATGCTGCCGAGCCACTTTTTTGGGGGTCGTTGAACCAGTTTTCCCAACCGCAATCAGGGTTAGCGGAAAGGCGATAAAAACTGCCCGAAAGCAATTTACCGTAAATGCCGCTGTCTTTTACCTGCTTTAGATACATATATTCATCCCAGAAACGGATAACATGCCCCACCTGCAAGGTTGCGCCGGTGCGTTTTTGGGCTTCCAACATCTGTTCTCCCTCGGCGCTATTGATGCAAACGGGTTTTTCCACAAACACCGCCAATCCTTTTTCCATAGCCTTGATGGCATATTCGGCGTGCAAATAGGTAGGGAGGCAAATGTCCACCGCGTCCAGCTCGGCATTATCCAAAAGCTCCTGTGCGGATTCATACACCTTTGCTCCCAGCAGCTCCTCTCCTCTGTCGCGACGTTCGGCACGCAAATCGGCGATCGCCGTCACCTGCACCAAATCGGGCATTTTCTTATAGCAGTTTGCGTGAACTTCGCCCATGCCGCCAAAGCCAATCAACCCCAATTTTATCATACAAATTACCCCTTTTCAATCCGAATGTTTTATGATACAATGATTATATCTGTAAATACATGCACTGTCCATGTGTTTTTTTACAACAAACGTACGCTTTTGTTCAAAATATATTTTTATGGAGGAAAAAATGGAACGACCGCAATTTATCCATTATAAGCTGGAAACGGTACTCAAAATCGAAAAGGTTGTCAGTATTCTGTATATGGAATTACCTCTTACCCACACCACATCAGGAGAATCGCACAATTTCTGGGAGCTGGTATATGTGGACAAGGGCAGCGTTGTCGCAGCAACAAAAAAAGAAGAATTTCTCCTGCACGAGGGAGAAATCATCTTTCACAAGCCGAACGAATTTCATAGTCTGCGCTCCAGCGGACAAATCAAGCCGTCGGTATTTATCATCACCTTTGTATGCCCCTCCCCTGCCATCCGTTATTTCCGCGGCCTTCACACCCATCTGCCGGCACCGCTTCGCCCTCTCATACGGGAAATCATCAAAGAACGCAACGCCACATTCGGCGACCAGTTTCTCTCCACCGCCGACCATCGTCCTTCTTTCAAAGAAAATCCCATTTTGGGCGGTCAGCAGCTCATCCGCAATTATCTGCAGATTCTTCTCATTCAGCTCATGCGTTCGGACACCCAAAACCGTATTTTTTCCAACCAGGCATTGCTCAACGACCACCTTACCCAGCAGGTGGTGCACTATCTGGAAGAGCACTTATATGACGGAGCGAGCATTGACACGGTATGCACACATTTCAATTACAGTAAAACCTACCTGTGTACCGCATTCGGTCAATCTGCCGGAATGGGAATCATGCAATATTATAATCGTCTGCGCCTGGAGGAGGCAAAAAGGCTATTGCGGGATGGCAGCATGACCATCACCCAGATTTCCGACAAGCTTTCCTTTTGTAATCCGCACTACTTTTCCCACGCATTCCAGAAATATGTACATATGTCACCAAAGCAATACCGCCGTTCGGTGCGTCCCGACTGATGTAAAACGCCCCTTTTTTAAGGAAAGGGGTGTTTTTAACTTCCTGTCATATTCCTCTTTTTTGTGAAATATACATATACAAAAACATGTACAAGTAGAAGGAGGAAAATTGGATGGACGGCTATAACATATATCAGGACATCTCCACCCGAACGGGCGGAGATATCTACATCGGCGTTGTTGGACCGGTACGGACCGGCAAATCCACCTTTATCAAGCGGTTTATGGATTTGCTGGTCATTCCCCATATCGACAACGCATTCAAACGGGAACGCGCCCGCGACGAACTTCCGCAAAGTGCGGCAGGCAAAACCATCATGACAACCGAGCCAAAATTTATCCCAAATGAGGCGGTAAACATCTCCCTGTCGGACGGGGCAAGTTTTAACGTGCGTATGATAGACTGTGTGGGATATATTGTAGATTCGGCACTGGGGCATATCGAAAACGAGGTTCCCCGTATGGTGAAAACCCCGTGGTACAACGAGGAAATTCCCTTTGCGCAGGCGGCAGAACTGGGTACCAAAAAGGTCATAAGCGACCATTCCACCATTGGATTAGTGGTGACCACCGACGGAAGCATCAGTGATATCCCCCGCGAGGATTACACGGAAGCAGAAAGCCGTGTCATCACCGAGCTCAAAACCCTGGGCAAACCTTTTGTGGTACTGCTCAACTGCATGAACCCCTCCGGCGAACGGGCGCAGGCTGTAAAGGCAGAAATTGAGTCACGGCATGGGGTTTCGGTTCTTCCGGTCAACTGTCAACAATTGGAGGCGGATGATATCAACGCCATCATCGAACAGGTGTTGTTTGAATTTCCGCTACAGGAAATTGCCATCAACATTCCCGATTGGATTGATGTGCTTTCGTCCGACCACTGGCTCAAAAAAGGAATTTATGACAACATCCTTGCGTCCATCTCGGATGTGCACTGCATCCGGGAGGTAAAAACGATTGCCGCCCGTGTGTGCGAATATGAAAATGTGGCATCGGTTGATACAACAGGCATCAACCTGGGCGAGGGAACGGTAAAACTGGAATTGCACACCGATGAGAATTTATTCTATAAAATTTTAGGGGAACAATCGGGCTTTGAGATTGACGGAAAAGATACCCTCATTGAACTGATGACATCTCTTTCACAAATCAAACGGGAATATGACAAGGTATCCTATGCGCTCAAAGAGGTTGCTGCAACGGGTTACGGAATCGTATCCCCCACCATTGACGAGCTGAGTCTGGAAGAGCCGGAAATTGTCAAGCAGGGCAACCGCTTTGGGGTTCGCCTGCGCGCATCCGCCCCCTCCATCCATATGATTCGTGCCGATATTGAAACAGAAGTTTCACCGCTGGTGGGAACCGAAAAGCAATCGGAAGAACTGGTACACTATCTACTCCAGGAATTTGACCAGGACCCCAAGCAAATCTGGCAATCCAATATTTTTGGAAAGTCCCTGCATGAACTGGTGAGCGAAGGATTGCATAATAAACTCTACCGCATGCCGGAAGATGCGCAGTATAAATTACAGGAAACCCTGCAAAAAATCATTAACGAGGGTAGCGGAGGACTTATTTGCATTATATTATAATAAAAAAGAGCAGAGCCGATTTCAAGGCTTTGCTCTTTTGCGTTTGTTATCATTGTCTCACCATAGCATATCAAAGAGAAAAAAGCGCTTTACCCCCATCCCGGAATATTTCTTACCACCCAAAAGATTACCGTAAGGAGGAGCATGGTGTATTCCAATACGCGCATCCCCTTTCCGTATTGCTTTTTCACTCCCTTTTGTATATAAAAAACTGCATTAACCGCATAAACAATTCCCATAACGGGCAGCGCCACAAAAAGAAACGGGTTTTCATTCCATGCGGTTAAAAAATCCAGACGGCAAACCGCCATAATCATATGTGTGATGCCACAGCCGGGACAACGAAACCCGGTTAGTCTTTTGAAGATGCAGGGAATATAAAGATTTGTCATCCTGACCCACAGATAATATGTAAGCCCAATGGCACCAACGAGCAAACATTTTTTTAATTCCGAAATCAATCTCTTTTTCATTTCCATATCTCCACAAATCAAAAATATACTGCATTGCCATCCCGGACAATGCAGTATATCAAATCAATCAAGCAAATTTGTTTAACGAATCCTGCATCAGTGCATAGGATACAATGCCAAATCCAAGCAACCCCAATACAAGATACAAAATACCTCTGGACTGTGTGGGCATTCCCTTGTTCTCTGCAGCATGATCCAGCTTTTCACCCATCTTATAATACCAGAACCAACCATAGATTCCACAGGTAATCAGGGTGAACAGAAATGCCATTCCGCCCGATGTGTCATTGGGATTTTCGGACACTGTATTGATTTCATCTGTAAGTTTTATAAACCAAAAGATACCATAGATTCCACAAGTGACAATGGACAAAACGATGGCAGTGGCAATGTTTCTCTTTTCTACCATAAAAGCCCCCTCCTTCCTCTTTTTTGGTATGATTCATTATACCATAAGCAAAAATATATTGTCAACATAAGTAATATTTGAATAAACCATGGAGAACGCAGACCATTTATATATTCGGCATGGACATCGCCCTGGTCTGCGCACACTTATCAAACAGACCGCAAAAGCCCCCTGCTCCTTAACGGAACAGGGGGCTTTGAAAAAGCAAAACTTATTTCACAGCGTCTTTGAGGCCTTTGCCTACTTTAAACGCGGGAACGGTAGCTGCGGGGATGTTGATTACAGCGCCGGTCTGGGGGTTCTTACCCTTTCTTGCAGCACGCTTTTTGGTTTCGAAGGTACCAAAACCAACCAGGGAGATCTTGTCGCCCTTCTTCAGGCCTTCGGTAACACTCTCAACAAATGCGTTCAATGCTTTCTCTGCGTCTTTCTTGGTGAGATCAGCTTTCTCAGCGATCTTTGCAACCAAATCACTTTTGTTCATTATAACACAACCTCCTAGAATATTATGGAACATATTTATTTTAGCAGATAAAATCCGCCTTTTCAAGCCCTTTCAAGGGCTTTTCCGCATTTTTGTAGGAATTTTCCAAAAAAACGGGCACATCTGCGACATATTCAACAAATAAATTGTTATATTTGCCAATAAATTCCAAAAAATTCAACTTTATCCTGCAATCTTTAACTCCTGCCAGAGTGCCGAATACCGCTCGGTAAGTGCCTCATTATAGGAAAAAACTTCGAGTCCTTGCAAGGTAGACAGGTCCGGATAACGCAACGGATCATTCTTTACTCCGTCTTCCAGCATCTGCTGTGCGGTTACATTTGCGGTGGAATAACCGATGTATTCTGCATTCATTTTAGCAATGTCGGGGCGGCACATAAAGTCGATAAACTTTTCTGCCTCTGCCTGATGTTTGGAGGAAGCCGGGATTGCCATTGCGTCAAACCACAGATTGGATCCTTCTTGGGGGATTGCATAGGCAAGATCAGGATTTTCAGCCATGCAATAAAATGCATCGCCCGACCATGCAACCGTCATGGCTGCCTCCCCGTTAATCATCTTATCCTTCACATCATCCTCAGCATACGCCAACACCAGAGGTTTTTGCTCGATGAGGGCATTTTTTGCCGCTTCCAGCTCGGTTTCTTGCATGGAGTTTAAAGAATAGCCGAGCATTTTGAGAGTGATACCAATGCTGTCACGCTCGGAATTGAGCATGAAAATGTTTTTCTCGTATTTCTCATCCCAGAGAATTTTCCAACTGGTTACCGGCTCTTCCACCATGGTTTTATTATACAAAATACCCATGGTGCCCCACATATACGGTACCGAATACTCGTCGGCAGGATCATAGTCTTTGCCCAGATACTGTGCTCCGATGTTGCTCAGATTGGGGATGTTTGCGGTGTTGATCTTATTGAGCTGACCGGTAGCAATCATCTTTTGTACCATATAATCAGAGGGGAAAACCACATCATAGGAGGAGCCGGAATTGGCAACCTTGACATACATCTCCTCGTTGGTGTAATAGGTTTCATAGTTGATTTTAATGCCGGGGTTTTCCTCTTCAAACATATCCAGTACCTGTTCGTCAATGTAGTCGCCTACGTTATAAACATTTAAGACAACCTTATCCCCGCCCTCGCCACAACCGGCGAGAAGGGCGCACAACATCATACATGAAATCAATACTGCAACAATTTTTTTGATCATATCCATTTTCTCCTTTTTTCTTTATTTTAACCCTGCATGAGTATATTTTTGTCTTTATCCTTGCCCGAGCGGCGGTTAATCAGAATGAGCAACAACATCACCGCACCAAACATGATGGTGGACAATGCGTTGATTTTCGGGTTGATTCCCCGTCGTGCCATGGAATATACATAGATGGACAGATTGGATACTCCATTTCCGGTGGTAAAAAAGCTGATGATAAAATCGTCCAGCGACAGGGTGAACGAAAGCAGCAAGCCATTGATGATGCCCGGCATAATCTCGGGAAAAACCACCTTTCGGAACGCCAGAAACGGATGCGCACCCAAATCCAGTGCCGCCTCATACAAATCACGGTTGAGCTGGGTTAGTTTTGGTTGCACCGACAATACCACATAGGGAATATTAAAGGTAATATGTGCCAAAAGCAGGGTTGGAAATCCAAGCGGAATATTTACCGCCGCAAACAGAATCATCAGTGACACACCCGTTACCAGCTCGGAGCTGACAACCGGGATATTGGTCACCGCCATAATCGCTCCCTTGACGCCTTTGCTCTTGAATGCCTGAATACCGATTGCCGCTGCTGTGCCAATGACACAGGCAATTACCGCCGAAAGCACTGCCACTGCAAGCGTGTAATAAAGAGCACTCATCAGAGCACTGTCCGAAAATAGCTCGGCATACCATTTTAAGCTGAATCCGCCCCATCTCCCACGGGATTTTGAAGCATTAAAGGAGTAGACCATCAACACAACAACCGGCGCATACAGAAAAAGCACCAGTAAAAACAAATATGCCGATTCCGCTCCATGTTTGAGTTTTTCGCGCATGGTCTCTCCCCCCTTCAGAACATGGCGACCTGTTGGCCGTTTTTATTAAACAAATTCATAATCCGCATTGCCAGGAAAATCAAAATCATCATTACAATGGACAATGCCGAACCAAAATTCCAGTTATCTGCCTTCAAAAACTGCTGCTCGATGAGGTTACCAAAGAGCATATACTGTCCGCCACCCAACAACTGCGAAATGATAAAGGTGGTGATGGCAGGCAGAAACACCATGGTGATACCCGAAATGACACCCGGCAGAGAAAGCGGGATGATAATTCTGGTATACACGCAAAAGGAATTGGCTCCCAAATCCTCCGCCGCCTCAATCACACTGCGGTCTATCTTGACCAGCACCGAATAGATGGGCAGGATCATAAACGGGATAAAATTGTACACCATACCCAGTACCACCGCACCGGTGGTATAAAGCAACTGTACCGGCGGCAGATGCAATGCCTCCAGCAAATTGTTGAGCAGACCATTTTTCTCCAGTATGGTAAGCCACGAATAGGTGCGAAGCAACATATTCATCCACATGGGCATCACAAAAAGCAATAGTACACTGCCTTTTTTACCCAGCTGTGCCCTGCGGCGATCACGGTTGCACAAAATCATTGCAGCCGGAAAACCCAGCAGCAGGCACACTGCCGAAGCCAATGCCGCAATCCAAACCGATTTCCACAAAATGCCGATATAGGCGGGATTGACAAACTTTGCATAGTGTGCAAAAGTGAGCACCGAATTGCCATTTGCATCCTTGGTGGTAAGGCTGTATACCAGCACCATCAGGATGGGCGCAAGCACAAACAGTGCCATCCAGATCAAATGTACATACGACAGGGATTTTTTATACAACTGCATCCGCCTCCCCTGCCGATTTCTTCATAATATGAATATCAAAGGGTTTTACCAACAATCCGACCTGGCTACCCTCCTCAAACATCTGGGTATCGTGAATCATCCAGGTATATCCTTCGGACTTCACCAGCATCTCATAGTGCACGCCCTTAAAGGTAACCGACTCCACTATACCCACAATCTTGCCGTTTTCGGCAGGTACCAGATACAAGTCCTCCGGACGGATGACCACATCCACAGGTTCATTTGGTGCAAACCCCGAATCCACACACTCAAATTCCACGCCACAAAATTCTGCCAGACAGTCACGTTTCATCACACCATCTATGATATTGCTCTCGCCGATAAAATCTGCCACATAAGCATTTTTCGGCTCATTATAGATATCAATGGGTCTGCCTATCTGCTGAATGGTACCCTCGCGCATGACCACAACCGTATCACTCATGGTGAGTGCCTCCTCCTGGTCGTGGGTTACATAGATGAAGGTAATTCCCAGCTCGCGTTGCATATTTTTCAACTCCACCTGCATGCCTTTGCGCAGTTTCAGGTCAAGTGCAGCAAGCGGCTCGTCCAGCAAGAGCACATGGGGTTTATTGACAATAGCACGGGCAATGGCAACACGCTGCTGCTGTCCGCCCGAAAGGGAATCGGTAGCGCGATGTGCGTAACCCTTGAGGTTGACCAGTTCCAGCACACGGCTTACCTCATAATCTATCTCTTTTTTATCTTTTTTGGCAATTTTCAAACCGAACGCAATGTTTTCATACACGTCCATATGCGGAAAAAGTGCATATTTTTGAAACACAGTATTTACCCTGCGCTGATAGGGCGGAATGGACACCAGGTCCTTCCCCTCAAAGAGTACCTGCCCGTTACTCGGCTCCTCAAAGCCGGCAATGATACGAAGCAGGGTGGATTTTCCGCAACCGGACGGACCAAGCAGGGTCACAAATTCATTGCGGTCTACATATAAATTGATGTGCGACAATGCCTCGGTGGTATCAAACTGTTTGGAAACGTCTATAAATTCAATCAGATGCTCACCCATCGGGCAAGACCTCCTTTTCCATTAAAAATTAGGTGGGGTGCAAACCCACAGTACCACTGCGCGACCCTTTGCCGCGTTTTTGATGCAATGCGGCTGACCGGGTTTGAAATAAAAACTCTCGCCGCGTTTTGCCTTATACACTTTATTGCCGATGCAGATTTTGATGCGACCCGAAAGCACATAACCAAATTCCTCGCCCTCGTGCGGATCATCCTGCACCGACTCGCCCCCCTCCTCCAATTCGAGGATGATGGGCTCCATGGTGTTTTTCTGCGAATTTGGAACAATCCAGTTGATGGTATGCCCCATCTCGCGGTTTTCCTTTACAAATACATCGTCCGACTGAAAGACCACATCTTCGTCAATGGCATCATTGAAAAAATCCTTCAAGTCCGTGCCAAGACACTGGAGCAGGTCGGACAGTGTGGAAATGGACGGCGATGCCAGATCGCGTTCAATCTGGGAGATAAATCCCTTGGACAGTTCGCATCGGTCTGCAAGCTCTTCCTGGGTGAGATTATTCTTAATTCTCAATCGCTTAATTTTGGCTCCGATTTCCAAACAACATCACCGCCTGTATTTAATAGTAAATTTCTTGTTTAGAATTACTAAACAAAATGCGACATGAATTATTATATTCCCTTTCCCCTGTATTGTCAAGATATTTTTACAAAATTCCCTACTTGTTTTTACTTATTATATGTAGCGGTGGCAAGGACTGTATATTGACACGAAACGGATTTGATGATATCATAATAATTAACCGGCAGATATGACCGGTTTACCCAAGACAAAAAATTCTACAAAAATAATTCAGACAGGAGGAAGGAAAAATGGAACAGAGATTTTTTAAGTGTAACCACTGCGGCAATATCGTTGCCATGGTAAAGGACATGGGCGTGCCCATGATGTGTTGTGGTGAAAAGATGGGAGAAATCATCCCCGGCTCGGTGGATGCCGCTGTAGAAAAGCATCTTCCGGTATATGAGGTAAAGGGCAACAAGGTATATGTTACGGTGGGCGATGTAGAGCACCCCATGGCTGAGGAGCACTATATCGAATGGATTTCGGTACAGACCAAGCAGGGCAACCAGAGAAAAGCGCTTGCTCCGGGTGATGCCCCCAAAATGTGCTTTGCACTGTGCGAGGGAGACGAGGTAGAAGCAGTATATGCCTACTGCAATCTCCATGGATTGTGGAAAAAATAAAAAAAGAGAAAAAAAGAGATGCACTGATGTGCATCTCTTTTTTTAAAACCCGCCTTCATAAGGTTCAAGTCCTCGCAAAATAAAAAAAATAAGATACACAAATGTGTATCTTATTTTTTGGTGCGGATAAGAGGACGCATCTTGCTTCGCAAGCTACCGTGCTTGCCGACCCAAAGGCGTTGCCTTTCGGTACCCGTCTGCGCACCACGTCGGAGCAAACGTGCCACCGGCACCTTTGCTTTTCCCCGACGAGCCTTCATAAGGTTCAAGTCCTCGCAAAATAAAAAAATAAGATACACAAATGTGTATCTTATTTTTTGGTGCGGATAAGAGGACTTGAACCTCCATGAGATTGCTCTCACATGGACCTGAACCATGCGCGTCTGCCAATTCCGCCATATCCGCATATGATATTCAACTGACTATGATAGTATACAACAAACCAATAGGAATGTCAACCCCTATTTTCAAAAAAATCGAAAAAATTTACGAATAGCCACCACACCGCCGTGACATATTATAAACGGAGGAGATTGGATGAAACGTAAAACACCTGCACAATCCCGTTCTGTCATTTCGGATATGATGCTGCCCAGTCAGGCAAACCCTGCAGGAAATGTGCACGGCGGCGAAATTATGAAAATCATGGACACCTGTGCCGGCGTAGCGGCAATGCGCCATGCCAACTGCAATGTAGTAACCCTGCGGGTGGACGGGATGGTATTTCACAGCCCGGTATATGTGGGGCAACTGGTCCTTTGCGAGGCCGAGCTTACCTTTGTGGGACGTACCTCCATGGAAATACGGGTTACCTTAAAGGTGGAGGATTTAACCATGGATGAGCCGGCAAGAACCGCGCTTTCGGCATATTTTACTTTTGTGGCACTGGACCACCACGGACGGCCCCGTCCGGTACCCGGATTAGAGTTGGAAACCGACCAGCAACGGCAGGCGTTTGAGCAGGGGCAACAGCGGTATCAGACCTATAAAGCTATGCAACGGACAGACAGATAGTTTTTATCTGGTTTTTTCAAAAAATACTTGACATACGACGGGAGCCATGATATACTAATTAGGTCTTTTGAAATGGCCCGGTAGTTCAGTTGGTTAGAATGCCAGCCTGTCACGCTGGAGGTCGACGGTTCGAGCCCGTTCCGGGTCGCCAGACAAAAAAGAAGATGCGTTATGGCATCTTCTTTTTTTGTGCTTGCACCAAAACTCCACAGAAAAGGAGAAACGCGATGTTCGTTTCTCCTTTTTTCTTATAATACGATTTCTTTGTCGGTAAGATAGGATTGCCGGATGGCATTGACCAGATGAATGGGATAGATCAGTTTGTCGTATTCCACAGGCGGCTTGCCCGTTTGAATCATTTCCACAAATGCCTCCACGCCATGCCGATAGCCATCGTCCAATGTTGTTTTCGCAATCAGACTGTCTGCAGTACCCAATACCGAAAGACAGCATTGATAGATATGGTCCTGAAAATTGAGTACTACATTCACATTGTCATAGTGCACCTGACAGACGATATTGTTTCCACGGCGAATCGCCCGGAGGGAACGCACCTCATATCCAAACAGGGTGAGCATAATCTCACTCAAATGATGTGCATAAAAATGAATACCACTATACGGACTTTCCGGCATACCCGACAAATTCATCATAGCGGAAAGCACATCCCCGAACTCACCATTTGCAATCCGCTCAGCAATATGAACAAAAAACGGATCGAATTTTGCGGTAGAACCACCGGTAACCGGAACACCCAATTCTTGGGCAACCGCGAGCAATTCCTCTGCCTCGGCAGGGTCAACCGTGATGGGTTTATCCAACCAAACGGGGATTTTCGCCCGGATAAACGGCATGGCAATTTCCTTGTGGAATTTTCCGTCCCGTCTGACCACCATAAGCCCGTCCAAATCGGCAGATGGTTTGAGATTGTCATCCACCACCGCCTCAATACCCATTCCGGCTAAAATCTCTGAAAATGCGGCGGCATGACTGTTTTCGATACCAATGATGCCGATTTTCATGCCTTTCTCCCCCTCATTGCCACTGCATGGCTTGTCATATTCTTAAAATGTTCCTTGGTGATTTCACTGGGTACCTTTTCTCCATCCAGGAAATGCAGCAAATCGTTGATTAACCCCATGGTCACCATAGGATAACGGTCAAAGGTCGGACCGCCCATATGCGGAATGAGGTATACATTATCCAGAGAACGCAACCGGCTCTCCAACGGAAGCGGCTCCACCTCAAACACGTCCAGTACCGCACGGAATCTGTTTTGCGCCAGAAGGTCGGTCATTGCCTCTTCATCAATCACAAGACCACGGGCGGTATTGATGAGCAACGCATCGGGGCGGATGAGTTCCATCAGTTCACGGGTAACCAGATGAATGTTCGCCTCGGTCAGTGCTGAATGAATGGAGATAATCTTACACTCGGAGAAAATCTCCTCTAAGGTTGCCCGACGCATACCGTTTTGCTTGATCTCTTCATCGGTGATATAAGAGGAATACACCAAAATTTCATTGCGGAAGGGTTTTAACATACGAACCAAATGGCGTGCCACCGAGCCATAGTCCACCAAACCAATTTTTTGTTCGAGCAAACCTTCGTTTTTATGCTCGTCCCAACCCTTTTTCCAACCGCCGCCCTTGACCAGGCTATTATAATCGGGGATTTTGCGAAGTGCGGTAAGCGCATAGGCAATTACTGATTCGGCAACCGATTCAGCAAACGCATTATTGCCGCTCATTACCTTAATACCGCTGTCATAAAGGTAGTCACTGACCACCGATGCAACCGAACCACCGGCGTGCACAAGCACCTTGAGTGTATCATTGCCTGCCAGCACCCGCTCATCAAATTTGGGGCTGCCGCCTGCGGTAAACACTGCCACTTTTTCTTTTAGCTTTTCGCGCAAAATATCAAGGTCAAAGTCTTTTTCAGGTGGATTGTAATATTCAATATCACCAACCTCTTCCAGACGGTCCCGCACAAACTGCGGCAAAAATTCCTGTGTAGCAGACCCTTCCGGAATGGTGATTAAAATTTTCGGTTTCATGGTGTATCCCCCTTAATTTTTTTGGTTCTTCCCGTATTTTAGCACAGTTGCCATCTGCTGTCAACCTGTTTGCAGCAAAAAAGTAACCGTTTGTTGACAAAATGTACCAGAAGGGTTGACGGATAATCTACTTTTCAATCTATCTTTTCGTGTGGTATACTATATAATAGGAAAATTGTATTTGAACACTAGCAAGGACGGAGGTACAAACATGGCAAATATATTCATGCGGTTTCCCGGCGGAAAGAAAAAAGCACTTACCTTAAGCTATGATGATGGGGTGGAGCAAGATATCCGTTTGGTGGAAATTCTAAATCGCCACGGGCTGAAAGGCACTTTTAATATCAACAGCGGTCTCCTCTCTCCTGAAGGAACGGTTCACCCAAAAGGGAAAATACACCGGGTTATGACAAAGCAACAATGTTTGGACTTATGGAAAGATTCTCCCCATGAGGTGGCGGTGCATAGCCTTACCCATCCGCAGCTGGAGATTTTACCTCCGCATCTGATTACCCGTGAACTACTGGACGACCGAAGAAATATAGAGCAGATGTTTGGCACGGTAACACGGGGGGGCGCCTATCCTTACGGCACCTACAACCAGACCGTGCTCGACTGCATGAAAGCGTGCGGTCTGGTGTATGCACGCACGGTGCGTTCTACCCACAGTTTTACCATACCACAAAACTGGTTGGAGCTTCCTGCCACCTGTCACCACAAGGACGAAGCACTGCCCGAACTGACCGACCGTTTTGTCAACGATACACCCCCCAAAACCCCATGGTTGTTCTATGTGTGGGGGCACAGCTACGAATTTGAAGAATCGGACAATTGGCACATCATAGAAGAGTTTGCCGCAAAAGTCGGCGGAAAAGATGACATCTGGTATGCCACCAACATTGAAATATACGATTATGTGCACTCCTTCGAACAACTGCAAATCAGCGTGGACGGAACATTGGTCATCAATCCGACCGCCCACACCATTCACGCCTGCATCGAAGGACAGGAATATGCCATTCCTCCGCGTGATTGTGTGCGGATTTAACTTTTCTTTGATTGCCCTGACTTGTTTTTTATGATATAATTTTACCGAGCGCATTGCATCGGATGCGTAAAATTCCCAACCGGGCAGGTGAATTTTTTTGATTATTGCATTGTTTGTTATGCTGTGTCTGTTGTTTTTGTTTGCGGTGTTCAACTATCGAAACAAAATGGCATACGCACTCATTGCACAGTTATTTGCAGAAACATTACTGGTATTTGTTTGTATGCTCTACCTGTCCAAGGCAGGGTCATACCAGTTCCCTTTGACAAAGGACTATGAAATTTACCGCATGTTTTACGGAGTCCGGGTACCTCTTATCTGGATTACCCGCACCTACAACCTATGTTTTGCCCTGCTGATGGCAGTTTCGGTATGGCAATACCACATGATAAAACCCACCAAGCGAATCTTCCAGTTTTTACTACTCCTGCCTTGTATCGGCTTTGCGGTATGGACAGATCAGTTTACCCAGATTGCCGTATTTGCCGCTTCCGAATCTGATTTGATATTTGGCAAAAACGCTTTGGAAATTGGAAATCAATTCTGGGAGCTGATGTTTGGGGTTTATATGTTGTTGCCCTTGCTCCGGGCAGGCTATGTAATGCTAAAAAGTCGGATTTTCTTTAAAAAACGGTCTGCCGTAGTCATTTCGATTTATCTGCTGGTGGTAAATTCGGTGCTCTACTATCTGTTTGTACACGGTAGTTTCTCCTGTATCTGGTTTTGTAATGTAACCATTGCCAAAACACCGCTTGCCAGCCCGTCTGTAGCGAGTTATCTGTTTGCGGCAATTCTGATTATGATTATGTGTTGTCTTTCGGGTGTACTTCTGGTTGCCTATCGCCCGTTTAACCTGTTTGAATTTATTGGCAGGGACCGGGAAAGCCCCCGTGCACTCTATCATAGCCTGAGCAGTGTACTGCATCTTTACAAAAATGTATTTCTCATGTTTGGACAACAGACCTTCCTCATCAAAGAAAATCTGTCAGCAGGAAATTATGACAAAATCGGTGATATCACCGAATTATCTCTTAAAACTGTCAACAAATATACCGACTACAACAATCGTCTGCTCAAACTGTTGCGCGGTGCAAGGGGACAGTTTGAGCGGATTAACCTGAAAAACTGTCTGGAAAATGCGCTTTCCATTACCGGTGTGAGTGAAAAAGCGGAGGTTATTCGCCTGTATGAGCGAAGCGACCTGTGCATCAACGGCATCGAAGAATGCATTACCGAAACCTTTGTCAACCTGATTCATAATGCCATGGAAGCGTGCGAGGGGTTGGAGCGCCATCCCATGCTCGAATGCAGCATCATCTCGGAGGATGACTTGTGTATGGTTAGTTTCCGGGATAATGCAACAGGGATTCCGCCCGAGGTACTCAAGCACATCACCGAGCCGTTTTACTCCACCAAAAAAGCAAACATGGTGCGTGGTCTGGGGTTGAGTTATGTACATACCATTGTAAAACAACACCATGGAAATATGCGCATTACCAGCCGACTTGGAGAAAGCACAAATGTTGCCCTGGTCTTTCCGGTGGCATACTTTGAATAAGGAGCCGATTAAAATGGAGCAAACAATCAAAGTAATGATCTGCGATGATTCGGTAGAATATTGCGAAGGTTTGCATATGTATCTGGATATGCGCCCTGATTTTACCTGGGTGGGTGCGGCACACAACACAGAAGATTGTCTTAAAATGGCAGCGGCCATACGCCCCGACCTGATTTTGCTGGACATCCAGATGGAAACCAATATGTCGGGCATCTCGCTATTGCGTCGGTTGATGGAGCAACAACCCGGTCAACCGATCATTATGCTCACCGGGCATAAAGACAGTGAATATGTGTTTTTATCCATTGTAAATGGCGCCATCGGTTATGTGATCAAGGACATTGACCTGAAAGAACTGTTTGACAACATCAAGCAGATTTATCTGGACAAAGCCCCCAAAGCAAGCGAGGAAAACGGCGACATCATGAAGATGTTTATCTCGGAGGCAGGCAATATGTATCGCTCTCAGGCCAGTCTTTTGCACCTGATTGGGTATGTGGTAAAGCTTTCGGGCACCGAATATGATATCCTGCGTGACATCTACAACGGCATGACCTACCGCCAGATTGCAGAAAAACGCGTGGTGGAGGAAGGTACCATCAAAACGCAGGCGGCGCGCATCATCAAAAAGTTTGAGGCAAAATCCATGAAGGACATCATAACAGCGCTCAAAGATGTGCGGTTTTTTGAAAATTTTTAAAAGCAAACTCAAAGGCGTGTGCCATATGGCACACGCCTTTTTTCTTTAAAATCCGATATAATTCAGCCAGGAAACTACTGCATTCTTCCACGCGGCATCGTGCACCGCGAAGGTTTCCTCCCGTGCACACATGCCCAGACCGTGAAAGCCGTCCGGATAAATGTGCATCTCAAACGGCACACCTGCTGCCTTGAGTGCCGCACCATAGGTGAGGCTGTTGCGCACATCCACACAGCTGTCCTCCGCCGTGTGCCACATAAATGCAGGCGGCGTATCGGGTGTCACCAGCACATCGGGTGAAAGTGCATCGCCCCTCTCCTGCCAGCCCTCACCCAATAGCTTTTCACCCGAACCGACATGGGCAATCTCCCCTGTCAGCCGGATAACGGGATAACACAAAATCTGTGCGTTGGGCAGATAATCCTGCTCATCTGCCGCATCGCCGTTCATTTCAAAGTCGATTTTCTCCCGATAGGTGGAAAGCAATGCCGCAAGGTGACCGCCCGCCGACGAGCCAATTACCGCAATTTTTTCGGGGGAGATACCATAGCGCGCGGCATTGAGCCGCACATAGCGTACTGCACGGCGCGCATCTGCAAGCGGTAACGGAAAGTGGTTCGGGTTGGTGCGATAGTCCGCCACAAAGGCGTGAAACCCGTGTCCGGCAAAAAATTCGCCATACGGTCTTGCCTCGTGCTCTGCCATCACACGATATCCCCCGCCGGGAAATACAATCACCGCACTGCTTCTCGCCTCTCCCTGCGGTGGGTAATAGGTGATGTTAAGCCCATTATCCTGCCCCTGCCAAAGGGGCGTTGTGGTAATCTCCATCTCTTACCCCTCCAGTTTTTCCATTACATAGCAATCGGCAAAATACTCATACCGCTGAAGAGGAACACGAAGCCCCACCTTCATGAGCGCTTCGCCCGAATATACCCTATCGCGGCAACGGTAGTTTGCATTGGGATCAAGCCCGGAAAGTTTAATCTTGCGTTCGGCACCATTGGATTCTTTTTCGGTCTGGTATACAAAGAGTACTGCACGGGTATCGTCTACAAACTCCCATGATACAAACCGTCCCTCAAAGGGACTTTCAATCCGGTAAAATGCGCCAAACTGAACGGTCGGACGGATTTCCCGATACATTTCCACATATTCGCGCGCCTGCTCCAACTCATCCTCCGAAAGCAGGCTCAAATCCATCTCATATCCGAAATTTCCCGCCATGGCAACCATCGCACAGGTATTCAAGAAATGGTTGTATCCCTCTTTGCCCACATCAATTTTGCCCACATGTGCCGTCATGGTAACGGGCGGATACACCACCGATGTGCCATGCTGAATTTTTAAGCGCCGGATGGGGTTGGTATCATCGCTCGTCCATGTCTGGGGCATATAATACAACATACCGGGGTCAAATCTTCCGCCACCACCACTGCAACCCTCAAACAAAATTTCGGGGAATGCGCCGGTGATGCGATCCAAAATATCATACAGACCCATCACAAAGTCGTGTGTCTGGCGCATGGACGCGGTTTCGGTGATGTTTCGGTTGCAATCCCATTTGATATAAGATATATCAGCACTGCGGATGACCTTGCAAATCACATCCACCACATAATCGCGTACCTCGGCGCGGGTCAGATCCAGCACCAACTGGTCACGGCAAAGGGTACGATTTCTACCCTCGGCATGGATACACCAATCGGGATGTGCGCGGTAAAGTTCGCTCTCGGGCGAAATCATTTCCGGCTCAATCCACAAACCGAATTTCATATCCAGTGCCTTGGTTTCATTTGCAATTCCCTCCAGCCCGTCGGGCAGAAGGTCGCGGTTAACATACCAATCACCCAGCGAGCCGGCAATATTTCGCTTGCCAAACCAACCATCGTCAAGCACAAAAAGTTCCAGTCCCAGTGCTTTGCCACCCCTGGCAATCTCGGCAAGTTTTTCCTTGGTAAAATGGGTGCCGGTGCCCTCCCAGTTGTTGATGAGCATGGGGCGTTCGGCATCCCGATAAATCCCTTTGCAAAGCCGCTCGCGGTAAATACGGTGATAGCGATTACTCATGCCATTTAAGCCGGTATCCGAATACACCATCACCACCTCGGGGGTCTGGAACTGCTCCCCCGGAGATAACGGATATTCAAAATTAAATGGATTGATACCCATGGTAACACGGGTACCGCCGCACGAGTTACCCTCGGCGGATGCGGCAAAATTACCGCTGTAAACCAGCGAAAAGCCGTACACATCGCCGCCATTTTCGGTGGCGTTTGTTTCGGCAAGGGCAATAAACGGGTTGCACATATGGCTGCTCATACCACGGCGTGATTCCACCGTCATGGTGTTGTGCCCCACCTTACGCCATTCCATACTGCGTTCCCGCAGCCAATCTCCCTCCAGGGTAAGCATTTTATAATCCTGCCCGTAAAAATCCACCGTGGTTGATTGTGCAGAGAGAATATCCGCACGCTCGGTGCCGCAGTTTTCGTAACGGATGCTACGGGTAATTACATCATACTCCTCAAAAATGGTGTAAAGTAAAACCGCCCTGATACCGGTACGCGAATCGCGGAAGGTGATTTCCAGCGTCTGCGCATCTCCCTCGTCATAGGTGGAGGGAAGCCCTTTTAATTGGGGTTTTCCATCCATAATGCGGTAGCCCTCATAGGTAAATTCACTCACAGTGGAGCCATCTGCATACCGCGCATGGAAGGTGGGCAGGCGGTAGTCACCGCCGCCAAACACCGAAAATTCCAACTGCAAATCACTCATAAACATATGGTTGGTTTCATCCAGACGCACATGTACGGCATTTGCACGGGAATAGATAAATTCATCCGGAAAATAAGACAAATCACAATCGGATTCAAAGCGTTTTCCCCAGTAAATGTGGGTTAAAAAGCGTTCTTTGTAAAGAGAAAAAATATAGCTGACATGTTTACCCTTTAAGTGAAACTGAGTTCCTTGTACTTGAATTGCCATTATGGGTTCCTCCCGGTTAAATCAATGCTGTAGCGTTCCCGTTCTTTATGCTCCATATCAGTTACCACAAAATCCAGCTTATCCTTGGTAACTGTCATTGCCATGCCGGCAAGGTCAAGCAGGCGGCAACGCATATCGTCCACCCACTCGCCCTCATGCACCGAAACGGCAACAACCGGGTACTCCTGCTTCATGCCAAAGAAATCACTGCCCGGTTCGATAAACTGCACTACATGCTCATGTGCACAGAGCATCACCTCAGGGGCAATGTGATTGAGGCGTTTAATCCATTCATAATAGATGTCCTTCATGGGTTCGTTTCGTTTCTGAATGAGCGGAATATGTAAAAACACCAGCACATGCTCGTAATTTTTGTACTCGCCCTTGGCAATTACCTCATCCAGAAATGCAATCTGCTCCCGGCGATACTCGTCAAATACTGCCAGCCCGCCGTATTCGCGCGATTGGTCAAACTTATCCTCGCCGGCATCGAGCACGATGCCATAGATATTATCGGTGTGGAATGTGTAGTGGAATACATCTCCCACTCCCACATAATGGCGCAGTTCGGTAGAAAATCTTCCGCGTGCCTCGTGGTTACCGTGTACATACAAGGTTGCTACTTCGCCACGGGTAATGTCTGCCGCAATGCGTTGGGCATCCATTGCACCATCACGGGTACCATTTTCGGAGGTATCGCCCAGTAGCACCAGAATGTCCAGATCATCCCCAAAATAACTGCCCACATCAACGCCCGGCTGGTGTCTGTCGTGCACATCACCAAGCAGGTAGAGGTTGGTCTTTTCCCTGCCTTTGGGGCTACGGAAGGTGTAATCCCTCGACTCAACCTCTTCCTCGCTCTTGGGGAAATAGGGGCAACGGTCGATAATCTTTCGGAAATTGATGGTATATGCACCTACCTCGTCCAGTACATGGGCAGGCACCTTGATTTTATGTACCGTATCTTCCGAGCGCACCATACCACACACATGGTCATGGTAATCCTTGTCGCCGATACGCACCCAGCCAATGCCCGGTGCATAGGTGTGAAACATGATATAGTAGGCATTATCCGCCAGATAAACTGCACTGTCACCCATGATATAGCCCATCTTGCTCATCTCCTTTATTTTGTCAGAACATATGTTTGAATAACCGGATTTTTCACATAAAAGGGAGCCGTCATATCCTTGGAGCGCACTGTTGCGCTCTCGCCTACGGCAAGCTCCTTTACGGCAATATCAATTGCCGAGAGACGGGACCCGTCATATAGACAGGTAACCAACTGCACCTGCGCCGCGCTGTCGCCATTATTGGTGGCAGACACCTGATACACACCGCCCGAATTGGTTACCTCACCAACCGAAACACTTCCCTTGAAATCAACAGTGAAGGTGGTGGTAATACCAAACAAATTCGCCTCGCAGACAATCTGCTCACTGCGGCTATTGCCATGTATCAGATAGCGACCATTTTCCAGTTGAGCATCGCCCGAAACCACACGGAATCTGATGTTATCCTTGGCGCGGACTTCTTTTTTCTCACCTTGGGAATCCATACCGGTAACAACAAGTTTGTGCAAATCCAACAGGGTATCCTCTGCAGTCACGTTGTCGATTTTTATCTTTGCAGGAATCAGCCATGCGGCGATATCATCGATATAAAATTCGCCCACCTCGCGATTGGCATCCCGCGAGCCGAAATATCCTACCGAAAACAGGATATAATCATAATCCAATTCAGGTGGAATCACGGCATATGCCCGCACCCAACCGTTTTCTACCGACTCGGTCTGGGCTGAATAAGCTGTAACAAGCGTCTTATCGTCGCCATTTTCCTTATAAAGATTGGCTTTGATAATCATAGAATCGTGAAGGGTACCATTCGTATCTGCCCCCTTGAGGAAGCATTCATACGCAATCTGGTTGGTTTTGTGTACACCCTGGGGCGGATAGAGGTTTTGCATATAGAGTTCCTGCGCATCACCCACACCTTCATTCAGGTACACCCACGGGTAAACCTTAAACGAAAGATTGCCACCATGCGCCTCCTCATCACTTAATTCAGTTTTGAAAGAGTTGCGATACAGATAATATGGATTCCCGTATCTGCCACCATCCATAGAGGCTGGACTTGCCAGCATTGTACCGTATTCCCATAGGGTAAGTGGCACTGCCTGCGCGCTCATGCCAAACAGGAGTAGCAGAGCGAACACCAAAGACAATATTGTTTTCATTCTTCTCATTTCTCTGCCTCCTTATTTGGTAAAGTATACATCGTTGAGCGGTGACATACTGCCATCCCACGTGAAGAACTTAATCAGCACGGGCGCATTTACGGTGGAATTGACCGTGAGTGGCACCTGCTTGGTTTCACCCACTGCAAGGGTAACAGTTGTATTGGAGGCACTTGCACCAATCATGTCGCCCTGCGTTCCATATGCCGAAGCGTACAGCATAAAGGTCTGCGGTGTATCGCTGATATTAGTAAGGGATACCGTCATATCCTCGCCCGTCTTATAATCATTCAGGGTGTAGACATCACCATTTCCCTTAACGGGTGCAGCACTTACGCGCACCAGTTCGCTCGCCTTGAGGAAGGAAAATTCCTTTTCATAGCGGTAATCGCCAAACGCAACTACCAGTTTATATCTGCCGCCCGGTACCCAGGTTGGCATATGTGCCTCGCCCTGTACCGTATCGGTTGCTCCTTTTTTCCCTGCGGTGTAATAGTGTACGCCGCCGTCCATATCCTCAATGCTGACCGAATAGGTATTTCCTAGCCGTGCATCCACGCCAAAATGTACCGTGTAATCCACCTGATAGGTGTTGTTGTCGCAACCGTCTATGGAAATCAAGCTCACATGCGCGCGCTTGGATTTTACCACCTGTGCATTAAAACTCTTCTCGTAGGTTGTGGTGCCGTCCGAAATGCGCAGAGTATAATTTCCGCTTTCGGGCAATACACAGGAAAAGGATGTACGCTGACGGAGCAAATCCTTCCAGTCAAGGGCAACAATTTCCCCTTCGGCATTGATCACCGAAAGCATCAGCCCCTGCGATTTTTCAAACGCGCGTCCTTCCAGTGCTTCAATCTCTGCAAAGAACACACCATTGGTACAGGTAACGGCAGTGCCGTTGTCATCCCGCAGCACGACCTCAAGCGGACGGTCTGGCTCGGTATATACTGCATCCATGGGCGCCAGATACAGTGCAACTACGCTCTGCGGCGGCACATAGTAGCTTTGGAATTTGCTCTGAGAATTTACCACATTTGTGGTAACATAATACGCATCTGGAGTGAGCATATTGTTGTCCACATACAGATTGTCGTCGGTTAAGATAACCTCTTTTTCCAGCTTGTACTCCCCGTCCGACACAAAGGTGATGTTGTGTCCTACATTGGGATTCTGGTTGGAAAAGAGCAACCGCATTCCGCCATCAGTAGTGGTATGCGCCGTTGCAGTAATAATCTGATTGGAGTTTCCGTTGTTGTATGACGGAACCGCATAATGATGCGGCTGCGGTTCGGTAAAGGTGCTCTTTACCACATGGTCGCCGAACACATCGTATGCCATTCGGAAAAATTCGCCCACCACCGTAAGTTGTACATCCCCCTGCTGACTGTAACGACGCATTGCGCCCCAGGATTTGCCACCAAAATCCAGACGATTTTTAAGTGAATCGGACAGGGAATGATAGCTGGCAAATGCCATCGCAGGGCTATTTGCCATGCGAATAATCACTTCCGCAGTGGTAATGGTGCCTTTGAGGGAAGTAACCTGCCCCAGCATAAGCCCGGTATCCGGATCTTTTGCATAATCATTTACCAAGCAGGCATGCTCGGACATATATAGCTTGGGTCTGCTTTCCTCGGGCAAAACCGCCATCAGATTCATTACATAATTGATGCGGTATTCATCCAGCTTGAGACCCTGATTTGCATTGGTGGTATTGTCATTGCCATGCCATTGATAGTAGTGCAATACGATCAGATCTACCTTGGCACCAAGCTCATTGATAATTTTTTCATCCCAGTAAACGCTCTTGGTCTCCTCTATGCTTCCGCCACTGTTAACCAGTGCGGCAAGTTTCACATCGGTACTCACCAGACGGATGCCGTCGATGATAGGATTGCACCAATCAACATATTGCTGCGCACAATCGGCAACCTCCTGCTCGGTCAGATTATCCCAACCACCCTTTGCGTTACACAATTGATGGTCGGTTTCGTTGCCAAGCTCCAGGCAGGCAATCGGGACAGGGTCTACCAGACCGTCATCCACACGCACCTGCGCCCAGTTGACACCATTGGCATCCACTGCACGCGGGTCGTCGGGCATAAGGAGCAAATAGCGCACCAGATTTTGCAGGTCAAATACACTATCTTCTACATTGATACAGATAGAAAACTGTGCATCGGGGGTAATTTTCAAAACCGATTTGATCCACTCGGGCATGCCGTAAGAATACAAGCCACCGCCCACGAGAGCAGCGCGGTTGTTACCCACCGTGTCCATCCAGTCCAGATTGTGAAAAAATCCACGCACCAAGGGCGCTTTCATGCCATAATCATGGTAGGCATCCACCCATTCATCATCATGGTAAGCCGTCCCTTTGCCCAAAAGTCCCTCATACGCCCAGTTGGAATCATTATTGAAGCCAAGCAGGCGTTTATCCGCCTGCTTGATTACGGTGTCCTCATCCACCGTGAGGGTGGTATTCACCCTCACGGTAGCATTTTTGATATCATTTGCAGCTCCTGCCGGCAATATCTGCATTGCCAACGCAAGAGTCAATGCGGCGCAAATTGTTTTTGTTAGTGCTCTCATTCTGCTTCCTCCATCCCGTTATAAATGAGCATCGCGCGGGATGCGCTATGATATAGCTCATTTGCCCCTCTTCTCTATTTTGTCAGAACATATGTTTGGATTACCGGATTTACCACATAAAAGGGTGCGGTCATATCCTTGGAACGCACTGTTTCGCTCTCGCCTGCGGCAACCTCTTTTACGGCAATATCAATCGCCGAGAGACGGGTTCCGTCATACAGGCAGGTAACCAACTGCACCTGTGCCGCAGTGCTGCCATTATTGGTGGCAGACACCTGATACACACCGCCCGAATTGGTTACCTCACCAACCGAAACACTTCCCTTGAAATCAACAGTGAAGGTGGTGGTAATGCCAAACAAATTCGCCTCGCAGGTCACCTGACCACTGCGGCTGCTATTGTACCTGAGATAACGTCCATCCTCAATCTTCGCATCGCCCGAAACCACACGGAATTTGATGTTATCCTTGGCGCGGACTTCTTTTTTCTCTTCTTTGGAATCCATACCGGTGACAACCAGTTTGTGTAAATCCAGTAGCCTTCCCTCTGCGACCACATTGTCGATTTTTATCTTTGCAGGAACCAGCCATGCGGCGATATCATCGATATAAAATTCGCCCACCTCACGCTCAGGGTCCTTGGAACCAAAATATCCAACTGAAAATATGACAAAATCATAATCATTTCTAGCAGGAATCAAAGTATATGCCCGTACCCAACCATTTTCTGCCGGTTCGGTCTGTGCTGAATAAGCTGCAACAAGCGTCTTGTCGTCGCCATTTTCCTTATAAAGATTGGCTTTGATAATCATAGAAGCGTGAAGGGTACCATTCGTATCTGCCCCCTTGATAAAACATTCATATAGAATGGAATTCGTTCTGTGCGCATTCTGGGGCGAATAGAGGTTTTGCATAAAGAGTTCCTGCGCATCCCCCACTCCTTCTTTTAAGTACACCCACGGGTAAACCTTAAACGAAAGCTCACCTGCATGTGCCTCTTCGTCGCTCAGCTCGGTTTTGAAATAGTTTCTGTATAAATAATAAGGATTTCCTTTTGGACCACCATCCATGGTGGCGGGAATGGCAAGCAATGTACCGTATTCCCATAGGTTGAAGGGCACTGCCTGCGCGCTCATACCAAACAGAATCAGCAGAACGAGCACCAAAGATACTATCATTTTCATTTTTCTCATTTCTCTGCCTCCTTATTTGGTAAAGTATATATCATTGAGCGGTGTCAACCCTGCAGCCCAAGTGAAAAATTTAATCAGCACCGGCTCGGTACCCGTTGCATTCACCGCAAGTGAAACCTCTTTGGTTTCACCCACTGCAAGAGTAACCGATGTATCAGAATTGCTTGCACCAATCATGCCGCCCTGCGGTCCGTATGCCGAGGCATACAACCGGAAAGTCTGCGGTTGATCGCTGATGTTGGTAAGAGATACCGTCATATCCTCGCCCAACTTATAATCATTCAAGGTGTAGACATCGCCATTTCCCTTAACGGGTGCAGCACTTATGCGCACCAGCTCGCTTGCCTTGAGGAAGGAAAATTCCTTTTCATACCGGTAATCGCCAAACGCAACCACCAGTTTGTATCTGCCTCCCGGCACCCAGGTGGGCATATGTGCCTCGCCCTGCACCGTATCAGAAACCTCTTTTTGTCCGGCAGTGTAATAGTGCACCCCGCCGTCCATATCCTCGATGCTGACTGTATAGGTATCCCCTACTCGTGCATCCACGCCGAAATCCACCGTGTAATCCACCTGATAGGTGTTGTTGTCGCAACCGTCTATGGAAATCAGACTCACATGCGCGCGTTTGGATTTTACCACCTGTGCGTTAAAACTCTTCTCATAGGTTGTAGTGCCGTCCGAAATGCGCAAAGTGTAGTTGCCGCTTTCGGGCAATACACAGGAAAAGGATGTGCGTTGACGGAGGAAATCCTTCCAGTCAAGGGCAACAATTTCCCCTTCGGAATTGACCACCGAAATGATGGCACCTGTCGATTTTTCAAATGCACGTCCTTCCAGTGCTTCAATCTCTGCAAAAAACACGCCATCGGTGCAGGTAACGGCAGTGCCGTTGTCATCCCGCATGGTCACTTCAACCCCACGGTCAGGATCGGTGTATTCTGCATCCATCGGTGCCAGATACAGTGCAACCACGCTCTGCGGCGGCACATAATAATTTTGGAATTTCGTGTTTGCATTCACCAGATTAGTGGTTGCATAATAGGAATCGGGGGTGAGCATGTTGTTATCCACATACGTATTATCGTCGGTAAGAATTACTTCTTTTTCCAACTTATACGCCCCGTTTGCCACAAAAGTGATGTTGTGTCCCACATTGATATGCTGGTTGGCAAAAATCAGCCGCATTCCGCCATCCTCGGTGGTATGTGCCGTTGCTGTGATTATCTGCGTGGTCTCACGTTTGTCATATGATAGTTCTTCCGGCACTGCATAATGATGTGGTTCCGGTTCACTAAAGGTGCACTTTACCACCTGATCGCCAAAGGCATCATATGCCATGCGGAAATACTCTCCCACCACCGTAAGCTGTACCTCACCCTGCTGATCATACCGACGCATTGCCCCCCAGGAGTTGCCGCCGAAATCCAGACGGTTTTTGAGGGAATCGGACAGAGAATGATAGCTGGCAAGTTCCATGGCAGGGGTATTTGCCATACGATTAACGAGCTCCGCTGTGGCAAGGGTGCCTCTGAGTGAGGTTACCATTCCCGACAGCAATCCTGTATCCGGATCGGTAGTATACTGTCCCACCCAACAAGCGTGCTCAGACATATATAGTTTGGGGCGCTTGTCCTCAGGAAGAACCTCCATCAGGTTTAGTGCATAATTAAGACGCCATTGATCAAAAAGCAGACTTAGGTTCGCATTGTGGGATCCGTCGTTTCCAGTCCCATGGTACCAGTGCAGTATAATGTAATCCACCTTAGCACCAAGTTCTCCCATGATTTTTTCGTCCCAGTAAGCACATATGGAATAATCTTCAGCTCCGCCACTGATCAGCAATGCGGAAAGTTTTACATCTGTGCTCACCTGACGGATGCCGTCGATGATGGGGTTACACCAATCTACATACTGCTGCGCACACTCGGCAATCTCCTGATTGGAGTAGTTTCCCATGCCGCCCCTTGGAGCAAATAGTTGCAGGTCGGTTTCGTTGCCAAGCTCCAGGCAGGCAACCGGGACAGGGTCTACCAGACCATCGTCCACACGCACCTGCGCCCAGTTGACACCATTTGCATCCACTGCACGCGGATCGTCGGGTGTGAAAAGCAGATAACGCACCAGATTTTGCAGGTCAAACACGCTATCTTCTACATTGATACAAAAGGAAAACTGTGCATCGGGGGTAATTTTCAAAACAGACTTGATCCACTCGGGCATGCCATAGGTATACAAGGCACTTCCGCCCGTAATATCACGGTTTTTGCCCACCGTGTCCATCCAGTCCAGATTGTGAAAAAATCCACGCACCAAGGGCGCTTTCATGCCATAATCATGGTAAGCATCCACCCATTCATCATCACGATAAGCCGTACCCAGACCCAACTGACTCTCGATTACCCAGTTGGCATCATTATTAAAACCAAGCAGGCGCTTATCTGCCTGCTTGATTACGGTGCTTTCATCCACCGTGAGGGTGGTATTCACCCTCACGGCAGCATCTTTGATGTCATTTGCAGCACCGACCGGCAATATCTGTCCTGCCAGTGCGAGAACTAGCATTACACAAACTGTTTTTGCCATTGTTCTCATTCTGCTTCCTCCATTCCGTTATAAACGAGTATCGCATGCGATGCGCCGTAATGGAAATCCACATAGAGACGGGAAGCATTCTCTGCACCATCGCGATATACGCTCTTGATGTTATTTACCGTACCGTTTAAAATCATGGGATTGGTCTTGGATTCGGAGCAATCATACACCAGTGTACCACCTGCCTGCCAACGGGTACCCTCCAGATATGCGGTGGACTGGAACTGACGTCTGCCGGTTGTAGCATCCACAATGGGGCCTGCCTGAATGACAATATTTGACCCGTCGATGGCATAAACCTCACCATATGCAGTGTATGCCTCACCGGTATTGTAATAACGCACGGTGGTGCAATCGTCCAGATTTGGCATTTTTGCGTTGGGACCGAGTATGGTACCCTGAACCGAAATGCGCTCGTACTTGGAAATGATATCGGTATTGTGGTTTTTGGTGTAGAGATATACCACATCTCCCGGTACCAGACCATTAAATACATTCATGTCCTCGCCCACATATTCACGTTCTACTGCACCGGTATTTACGGTTGCAACCGCAACATTCATTCCCTCGTCATCCAGCTTTTTGGTGATTTTCTTAATCATTACCGGGTAGGAGTTGGTATAGTTTGTCCATACCTTTTCTTCCAGACCGCCGCCTGCCGCCGAATAGATCACTGCCAGATCGGGCTTGCGGTAGATATCCACATTGTAGATTTCCACTTCCTTGTCGTGGAATTGATCATCTCTGTCTGCATACTGTTTGCTGAAATAGTCTTCATCTTTAAAAGTTTCAATATTGGGAACATTCATGTACTTTCTGGGCTTGAAATAAAAGCCGGTTCCGTCATTATATCCCTTTTCAAAGTACAAAATACCAAAGATGTCATTACCGTGGTTACCATCGGTATCACGGTCGGAAAGGTGAATATGATTGGGATCTGCACCAAGCGGCAGTCCATCTCTCTGCAACACCGTGCGCAGGTCAGAAATTTTTCCTTCTGCGTTGATTTTATACTGCACCGGCTGGGAAATGGTAAAATCAGGACGGAGCATCTTTGCCGATGTGCCCAGGTTTGTAACCGCCTCATCTACTTCGGTGGGTTTATCATTCAGACGGAATCTTTCTACACAGTCAAATACCTTCACTTCGCCGTCGTAGGTCATCAGTTTTATCTGCAATGTCTTGGTGAGACCGCCTTCCGGATTGATGTTAATAAGATATCCATAAGTAAAATCTGCACCCGTCCCGTCTGTTTTGGAAAATGCCACCACTTCGCCAAATGCATCCAGATAGAATTTACCGGTGTTTCCGATTTTCGCTCTGCCAGAAGCTTCATTTAAGAAGTTGGAGTTTGACACCGGATAAAATACATCGTCAATGGCAATCCCGTCCTCATTTTCCTCATTAAGAGTTCCCTCCACCATGCTGTCGCTGATAATCATCTTGATATAGCTTGCATCCTTGGAGGGGATGGAATAGCCACGTTGTTCTACATACTTATCTGCAAATACGCTAACGATACTGTTTGACGGAATCATGGACAAATCATACACCATTACCACATTGCCGTCGGCATCATACTGACCCTCTGCCGGTTTGTTGTACTCAATCTTATTGCCGTCCTTGTCAAACATCTCCACCAGCACACCGCCGCCGAAGAGCACTTCGGTTGCTGCGAGGTCAAAATTCCAGGTAAAGCGCAAACCATCACCGGTGTAGGAAACACCTCTCATCCACAGATTGGTATAACGGTCGATGGAAACCACCTCGTAGTTGCCGTTCTGGTCATTATCGATGAGGGTAATGAATGCATTGGGGGCAGAAAGCTGCGCCTTCACATCCTTCACCGCACTCACCAGACCATTCACAATAAACTCTGCATCGGTGGCGATTGTTGCACTTTCCTTTTTGGTATCGGTGTAATATTCCAATACCTGATTGGAATAATTGATATAATCCTCATGGGATACAAATTCGCGTTCCACCTTGTCCGAAATACCGGCAAAAAGCAATACCGGAAGGTCTGCGTTTTCATCGCGGTACCAGTATTTTACGCGATTACCAATGAGGCTGTTGTACTTATCGTTTTTGATGGAAAAATTAAGCCCGTCAATGGTAACCATGTTGTCGCGGGTAACAAATCCGCCCAGCGCAGTAACCGGGGTGGACTGCATCAAGCCCTCACCTGCGTATACATCATGGTATTTTGCAAACACAGTGGGCTGCTCGATATACTGGTTACCCAGCGCCGCATCGGCATACACCTCGGTGTCTGCCATACCAAACAAAAACCACAAAAATTCACCGCGGGTGATGGAATCGGTATTTGCAGGGGTGAGGTAAGAAGCCAGTCCTGCCGTTGCAATTGCACGCAGGTAACCTGTCGGATAACCGCCACTCTGCTCTGCAAATTCACGGTAACCCAACACCACCGTAGCCATTACCATCAGTTCATCATAGCTGAGCGGATTGTTGGGGCGTACCGTGTTGTCCGAATAACCTGAAACCAAACGGTATGCTACTGCCGCACAGATATCACTGTAATACGGGTCATCCTTTTCCACGTCATAGAATACACCTTCCAGGTCGGTGTAGAATGCTTTGGAATCTACATTGAGCAACCGCAAAAATGCCGAGATGGCATCGATACGGGTAATGGGTGCATCCGGAGAAAAGGTCTTATCTGCCGTGCCACCCATAATGCCCAATGTATTCATCAGGTCTGCCGCCATGTTCAGGCGGTCGCTTTCAATATCCTCAAAGGAGGATCCCGCTGTCGCCGTTTGGAGCACATCACGCACCTTCGCGCCCGTATCGATATCCGTTGTTCCAACCGCGCCGGACACCACAGGCAGCATGCACAAAATGCTCAGTATCAGTGCCAGAATTCGTTTTTTCATCTTCGTTCCTCCATCGATATTAGTTTAACAGACTATGCATGGTGTAAACCATCACTGCTGTCTGTGCCCTTGTTGCAGATTTGGGTGCATTGCCCCAATCGCCATAAATGACCGATTGCATCAAGCCTGCTCCCACTGCATATGCCACATCTTCCTTTGCCCAGGAAGAAATGTGCTCAGATGCCGGCATACCTGCCAGTACATCGGAAGTGTTGATTGCCTCAGCAGAAGAATTCCTTGCGCGATATGCACGGGATGCCACTGCGATTACCTCTTCAAGGGTGATATTGTCTTCGGGGGCAAATTGTCTGCTCCCCTTTCCTTTCATCAAGCCCTCACAAAATACTGCATTGACCTCTTTTGCATACCATGCATCGGGGGAAATATCATCAAAATATGCATTGGGATAATCGGTTTTCAGGTTGAGCGCACGGGTAAGCATAGCCGCAAACTCTGCCCGGGTAATGCCATCTTCGGGAAGGAACAAGCCTTCTCCGTTGCCCTGCACCAGTCCAAGCTCCGCCAGTGCGGACACTTCATTTTTTGCCCAGTGATAGGTGATGTCATCAAATGCCGCATCGTGCTCGGCGGCGCCGATATCTGTACCACCCTTATTTTCACCCAGTTGCGGGAGCTTTTTGTTGGACTCCAGTTTTAAGATTACCATGCTCTTTGCAGGCATCCGATAGGAAGTGAAATTTGCCTCATTCTTCTCGGTTACCGTAACCTGCAACGGACTTTCATCCGCCGGGTCGGTGGTGATGATAGAATTGCCGTTGGGGGCGGTGAAGATGGTTTCTTCCTTTAAGGTATACTGGTTTTTGAAATCGAAGGTAAGGTTGATTTCATATTCATCCCGTTCACTGACCAGAATGATATCCAGTTCCCTATCCCCTCTGGCAGTCACAAGAGCGGAAAAGCGTGCCTCATGGGTATACATATCGCCAATGGGATTTTCACTTTCCACTTCATATTCTACCACACGGTCACCCAGACCGGTTGCATACACTTTAATCATCTCGCCAACCATGGCATTTCGGAAACCGAGGTCGGTTGCCCAATAGCTTCCCCAACCACGCAGATTGTGGTTGGAACCCTGAATACCATGGTAGTTTGCAACTGCAAGAACATCCTCGCGGATACCGCGGGAGAAAAATCTGGCGTTGGACAGTGCACCCTTTAACGCCGATGCTCTGCGATAGCCTGCATCCGAACTGCTGTCATACCAGCGTGCATGCTCGGTTGCCGCCATCTTTACCCCATGGTCGGGGCCCATTACCTCTTCACAGATTTCCAATATCTGATAGGCATGGTCATAGCTGCTCACCTGCGATACGCCATCATAGTAGGCATGCCAGGAAATATAATCAATATAATCCTGCAGCTTTTCAATCACCGGACGCATCATCGCCTCAACCGACGGATGACGCAGGTTGTGGGATTTACCCAGGATAACAAATTTTGCCTCGGGGCAAACCTCGCGGATTGCCTTGCAGTGTTCTATCGCCACATCGGCATACCAGTTGCCGAAATCGGTATATTCCTCGTTGTTTTCCCATTTGGGCCAGTATTCACCGGTCTCTTCATTGGTAAAACCCGAGTCAATGTCAACCTCGTTGCCCATCTCAAAGGCAAACACCTTGACCGGTTCTATCAAGCCATACTGCGCACGCAGTGCGCCCCACTCCGATTCGCCTGCCTCGTCACAGAGAAACTGTGCAAGATGCGCACTGTCTTCGGGCGTACCATACGTCATGGTAACACTCGGCATAAACTCGCCATCCGGATTAATGGTATACATCCATTTGAGAAATTCCACCAAACCGAAATGCTGAGCGGTTGCGCCCGCCGCGCCCGTAAACTGATGGGTCGAGCCGCTCCGCTGGCTCATGGGGCCGATGTTTTTCATAAAATTGGTGTGCTCTGCCGTCGCACCGCCCCAGCGAAATACCGGGTAATCATGAATTTCGTCCACAAAATCCATCCATTCGGGCTTAAATGTGAGCGAATCGAAATCCATAAAATACTGTGCCGCACCGTCTGCAAGCTCACACTGTGCACTCAATACACGGTGCTCTGCGGCATGGAGAGGATTGTTTTCATTTACCACCACCGTGGCATCAAATTCCTCGGTTGCCACGCTGGGTGTGTAAACAATATCCATGTCCTCTTTGGTCAGCTTTGCCGATGCAGAAAACCCTGTCACCAGCACCGCCAATGCACACACAGATGCGAATATACGTTTTGTTTTTTTCATTGGATAACCTCCTGTTGTAATGCACCAACTGCCATTAGTTGAGCAATCCGTGCATTGCATAAATCAGCACAGCGGTCTGCGCACGGGATGCAGATTGCGCTGCGGCACTCCAGCCGCCAAAATTCACTCTGCGCATCATGCCTGTTCCAACCGCATACGCCACATCATTTCTCGCCCAGGGCGAAATGGCATTGGCATCGGCGATGGAGGCAACCACCGCATCGGTATCAATTTGCATTGCCTCTCCCCTGCTGCGTTGGGTACGCGCCACCGTTGCAACCACCTCTTCGAGGGTAATGGGCGCCTCGGGGTCAAAGGTGCGTGCCGCTTTGCCCTTCATCAGGCCACTGCAGAACACTGCATTGACTTCTTTTGCATACCACGCATCAGAAGATACATCATCAAAGTATGCATTGGGGTAATCGGTGGGCAGTTCCAGCGTGCGGGTAAGCATTGCTGCAAACTCAGCACGGGTGATGCCATCCTCGGGAAGGAAGAGTCCCTCCTCGTTGCCCTGTACCAGACCCATCTCTGCCAGTGCCGAAATCTGATTCTTTGCCCAGTGATAGGTAATATCAGCAAACGCTGCGTCATACTCTTCCACCGTTTCTCCGCCCTTTCCGTTCGAAAGACCGGGAATGCTCTTGTTTCCCCGAAGTTTCAGATGAACAATGCTCTTTGCAGGCATGTGATAAGAGGAGAAATTCGCCTCGTTTTTCTGATTGTGGGTAATTTGCAAGGGGTTTACACCATTACACTCCACCGTGATAAACGAATCCAGGTTGGGTGCGGTGAAGATATCTTCCTCCACCAGTGTGTAATTATTTGCAAATTCAAAGGTAAGATTAAAATCGTGGTCATCCTTTTCATTGATGAGGATGATATCCAGTTCTTTGTCGCCGGTAGCAGTTACCAACGCGGAAAATCTCTGTTGCGTACTGGTTTTGTCGGTAATCTCGTGTTCGCTTTCCAAGCTGTATTCCACCACGCGGTCACCAAGACCTGCTCCGAAGAATTTATACATGTGTCCAATCACACCATTGGCATAGCCAAATTCCTCGGTGGCAAAATAGGATGCCCAGCCGGTGTTATTGTGACCCTGAATACCATGGTAGTTGGCAACTGCCGTGTAGCCATCCTCAATACTGCGGCTTAAAAACTTGCCAACCGACAGTGCGCCGCCCAGTGCAATGGGTCTTACATGGTTGTAGTAAGGACCCGAAGAAAACCAGCGCGCATGCTCGGTTACGGCAATTTTTATCCCATGGTCGGGTCCCAATACTTCCTCACAAATCTCTAAAATCTGTCTGTTGTGGTCCAGATTGTGAGAAAGCGCCACACCGTCATAATAGCGGTGCTGGGAGATATAATTCACATAATCTCGCATTCTGTCGATAATCACACGCATCATGGAATCGGTCATGCCGCTACGTTCATTACCGGATTTTCCAAGAATGATAAACTTTGCATCCGGCACCACCGCACGGATTGCTTCGCAGTGCTTGAGCGCCACATCTGAATACCATTCGCCAAACTCTGCATACTCTTCCTCGTTATTCCACTCGGGCCAGTATGCATTGGTTTTTTCGTTGGTAAGACCGGTGTGGATGTCCACCTCGTTGCCCATCTCAAAGGCAAATACCTTGACCGGCTCGGGATAACCTGCCTGTGCACGCATTGCACCCCACTCCGACTCGTCTGCCTCGTCACAGAGAAACTGTGCAATGTGCGCACTGTCCTCGGGGGTGTTGCAGGTCATGGAAAGGCAGGGAATAATCTCTGCATTCGGGTTGATGGAATACATCCATCCCAGATACTCCGCCAGACCAAAATGCTGGGGTTGTGCACCGGGTGCACCGGTAAACTGATGCACCGTCGGCTTGCGGTCTTTGAACAATCCAAAGTTATTTGCAAGGTTTTTATCCTCTGCACTGGTGCCGCCCCAACGAAATACCGGATAATCGTACAATTCCTCGGCAAATTCCTTGAATTCGGGTTTAATCTGATGGGTTTCCAGATCCATAAATGCCGCCGCATTATGGTCAGAAAGCTCTGTTTGCATACTCAACACGCGTTTTTCCACTGCATGTTGAATGGTATTTTCATTTACTTTGATGGTGGCATCCAGATGAATGGTAGGTGCAGGAGCTTCTTCAAACACACGTTTTTCTTCCCAGATACCCTTAGCCTGCCACTCTTCCTCTGCCCCCACCGGCACCGCCGCACCCATCAGGGCAACGGCAGTAACCAGTGCGAGTAATTTCTTCATCTTATTCATTGGCAACCTCCGCAGTTGCCTCCACCGGAATCATATAGAAGGATTTGTAAATCACCTTCGCAACCTCTGCACGGGTTGCGGTGTCCTGCGGACGGAACTGTGCATCGGTATCACCATTTACAATTCCCATGAGCGACAACTTGATAACCGACGGGAATGCCCATTCACTGATGGTATCGCGGTCAGCAAAATCAGGCGGATTGTCAATGTATGCTGCCGCCAGACCCAGCTTATCCAGGGTACGAGTCAGCATCAGACACATTTCCTCACGGCTGATGGGTGCATCCGGACGGAAGGTACCGTCGCCGCCACCCGACACAATGCCGAGAGATGCCGCTGCAGTTACATAATTGTAGTACCACTCGGCGCCTGCCACATCGTCAAACGAGGGCGCACCGTCTGCAGCCGCAAGAGCTGCAATGCTTTCTTCATTCTCCATCTTCATGCCCAACAGGAGCATTTTCACAAACTCCGCACGGGTAACCGGGTCACCCTGACGGAATGTGCCGTCCTCGCTCTCGGTGCTCACTGCGCCGATACCGGTCAGATATCTTACCGGCTCATATGCCCAGTGATCCATCGGTACATCGGGGAACAGGTGGTTTTTCTCTACCATCGGAATGGGATATTCCTCTGTTTCCGAAGGGGTTTCCGGCTCTACCGGCACCACGGGATCAAGCACGATGGTGGACGAAAATCCGGAACCACCGCCACCGCCACCGCCGGACGAATAGCTCGGCTTTTTGGTGGGTGTGGTTTCTCTGTAATCGTCGATATAATCGCACAGCGCCTCCATATCGGCAATATCCGCCTTGTCGGCAAAGATTGCCTGATAGAGCTTGGTCACACTCTTAAGACCATTCACCTTGTCGGTATCATAGCCAATGAGTTCTGCATTGTTGGAAAGTACCTCTCCCACATAGCTATACGACTCTGCATTTGCGATGTTTCGCATCACATACTGCTCCACAAAACGGGTTTGCAGGTCTTTTTTGTTGTCAAATACCGAGTTGGTCAGCGCACCCAGCACGCCTTCGCGCTCGGCGAGGTAATACTCATTTTCCAGGTCAATTTCAAAATAATCATTATCGACCGCAATCGCCTGCTCCAGGTCATCTGCATCGGCGATGTTGTCCAGACCGCAAAGCTTGATGATGTCAACCAATTCACTCTGGAATGCTTCCATATCCTCCAAAGAGGTCAGGGTAAACGGCTCATAGGTAGCCAGTTTGTCGAGGTAACGGGTAAAGCCCTCGGCATCCTCATCGGCAAAGGTTTCCACTGCCGAACGGTCGATGGAGGGGAAAGCGGACAGATTGGTTTCGCCATCCTCCAGCAGGAATGCGCGCAATCCTGCGGTGTCATCATTTGCAATAAGGGTGTTGAGGTTTGCCATAATCGGCGCCTTGCTTGCAAGGAACTCGGCAACATAGTCGCCCTCTACCGCTGCGGTAAGCTCGTCCACCACGCGGATTTTGGTGCTTACCATAATGCCTGCGGCATTTTTTGCGGTGATGGTAACATTACCGCCCATCAAGCCCTTTACCACGCCATTTTCAACCGTGGCAACAGACGGTGCGCTGCTACTCCAGGTTGCATCAGATGCTATCGCTCCGTTTAAGCGCGCCTTCAGGTTGAGAGTGTTGAGCTGTGCAATCTCCATCTGATTTTCATAGGATGCATCGGTAAGCAGGGTAATGTCGTCCGCACTCACGCCCTCGGGGAATTTTACATAAGAATATTTTTTGCCATCGGTGGTATTTAGTGCCTCACCATTTGCAACGGTGTAGTTGGTAAAGGTTTCGCCATCCTCCGACAGACCGATTACGGTTTCTGCGCCTGCGGTGGAAACGGTACGGCGGATTGCATGGCTGCCGCCCAGGTCATATACGCCGGTCTGACCCTCTACTGCCTCTGGGGTCAGCGTTGCATACATCACGTTTGCCGGCTCTGCAATGGCAGAGGTGTAGGCGGGACCGGTTTTATAGGTTGCCCAATGGAATTGTGCACGGGCAGTTTTATTTACAAACAGCGAAAGCGGGTAAGCGCTCTCCTTGATGATTCTGGAAACGTCCTTATCCACAAAGCTGAAGCTTTCAGTGTAAACATTGTCGTCATTCTGTGAGCCGCTGGATAATTTGATGGTAAATGTCACAGAATCGCCCAGAATACGGATGATCCAGGTATGCGGCTTCCAGTTGATGTTAGATGCACCACTCTTGCCCGTCCATGCCTCAGCATCGGCAAAAATCTGGGTGCGTACGCCATCGATTGATTTGGTAACATAAGGTGCCTCGGCATAAGTGCCGAAGGTATCGCTGACGCCATTTGCCGCCAGCGCAAATTCCAAAAATGTGTCCTCGTCGGCATTCACTGCCACGCGAACACCCGAGTTGGAGGAATCCGAGCGAACATCACGCAGGGTGATTTCGGTATACTCATCTAATGTGGGATCTGCCACCTTAAGATTGATTGCTGCTTCGGCTTTGCCGGGCGCAGCCAGGTTTAATCTGTTCCACTGGCGTCCGGTATTGTAGGCAATAATCTGCACACTTGCGCCGCCGCCATCGGTAAACTTTTTGGAGGTTTCCCAGGCATAATCACTCGTCCAGACCACGCGGTTTGCAGTTTCCTCCGAAAACCCAATCGCCGTGGTGTTGCCGCTGGAAACCGTGCCTTCCTTGCCGGTTGCAGGATTAAAATCGCCGCCGCTTTCGCGGATTACTGCAGTTTCGGCAAAAGCGGATAAACCGCTCACTGCCAGAAGTGTTGCCAATAATAAGCTAATCAGTCGTTTTTTCATATGAAATACCCATACCTTTCTATAGGTTGATACAATGGTTGCTGCGAATTATTATATATGCGATGCGCCCTACGAAAGGGCGCACCACACATATATAAAGGAAAGAAATGTAATGAACTTATTCAACTACTCTTGCACTTGCAGCCGGAGACAGATTTGCCATGTCGCCGTCCAGTGCAAAGATTTTGTAGGTTACACCCGGGGTGGAGGATTTGTCAAAGCTTACCGGAGTGCTGCCAATCACACCCTCCTGATAATCGATATCTACCAGTTTAGCTACGCCGTCTTCTTCCACATATGCTGCCATTACCAGAGTAATGGTCGGGTTGGAAAGATTCATGCCCGCGGTATTTGCGCTTACACGGTAGGAAGTACCTTCATCCATCACCTCAATATCGGTGCCATAAACGAGAGACACGCCCTCAAACTGGCATTCCTCTACCGAGTTGTAGCCAACCAGTGCCACGGGATATACGGTACCTGCCAGAATCTTATAGGTGCCATCATTGATGGTGCCGGTAAATTCGGTGCTTGCAATTTCTGCAGTGCCATTCTGCTCGGTCTGATACATCTTGTAGGTAATGGTATTGCCATTCACACTGAAGCTATAGTGAATACGTGCCCAAGCGGTATATTCTGTGCTGCCGGTTGCAAGAATGGTTTTTTCACCATCTACCACAACTGCTGCATAGGGAAGATGTGTATCGTTGTTCATTCCCAATTCATAGTAGGTATCTTCATCACTGTTGATAGCCACACGGATGCCCTGACCTGCACTTCTGGAGAAGAGGGAATCCACAGCCACGTTTTCGAGGTTCATAAAGCCGTTGTCCTTGTGAACCAGCGTGAGAACGCCACCCTTTGCATCACCGATGATAACCGTTCTGCGCGGGTTATCACTCGGACGCATGTAAATCTTACTGCTAGCCGCCTCGTGCGTACTGTCTACATGGAATTTCCAGGTGTAATCATCTGCCCATGCCACATTGAGTTCGGTGCCGGGAACTACTGTCTGTTTGTTGTCCGAACTGAAGAAATTCAAGCAGTTGCCGTCGGTGTTGCTATCAGTTTTTGCGCTTGCTTCAGTAAATGCAGTCCAGTCCTCGGTAAAGCTCTTGGATTTTGCGCCGTAGATGTAGGACATGGAGAAACTATTGTACTGTACCTCTGCACCGGACGATACATAACCACCCAAAGAAGCAGGATATGCAAAGGTGTTCAGCAAACCGAATCCGGAGTCACTGATGGTGCCGGTAAAGGTAGTGTTTTCATTTGCAGTAGAACCACCCTGTGCACTCTGGAATATGGTGTAGTTAATATCGGAGCCATTGATACTGATTACATAATGGTTATCATTCCACTTCGGATAATCGATATATTCACTGCCACTTGCTGCTGCAAGTACGGTACGAGTGCCATTTACCACACGTGCCACATAGGGTCTGTACTTGGTAATTCCGGTGGGCATGGTACTGCTAGAGTCAAAATACTCGCCCGCCACACCAAATTCATAATAACTGTTTTTATCTGCACTCAACGCCACACGGACAATCTCGGTGTGTCTGTTTGCAAAACGTCCAACCGCATTGACGGATTTCAGGTTCATATAGGGTGCATCATCATGCTCCAGGTTAAGTGCAAGCAGGTCTGCACTCGAGCCCTTCATAATCAGACGTCCTCCGCTATTGAAGCCCACATAGTCTTGAGAGGGATAGCCTAAAGTGCTGTAACCATCGGTAAAGTGCCAAGCGTAGTTATCACCCCAAGCCACACGCAAATCATTTTTGTTGGTTTCAGCATTAAATCCGTTGCCGATACCCTCTGCGGTCATATTTGTTGTGGTAGGATAGGTGTAATCTGCATAATTAAAAGTAGTGCTAAATACCTGCGGAGTCTGTACAGGCTCTTTGTCTTTGGTAAAGGTAATGCCTGCATTCAGATACTGTGCAGTGTTGTTACCATCTGCCATTGCACAAAGACCCATCGGATATGCAAAATCATCCAGCAAATCGGTATCGGTAAAGCTACCGGAGAAAATCGCACTGGTCTTGTTTTCCTCACCGGTTGTCCATTGAGTAGTCTGATAAGCCTTATAGGTAATGGTATCGCCGCTGATGGAGATACTATACTGGCTATCCTTCCACTTCACCCAATCACTGCTTTCGCTGCTGGTATCTGCCGCAATCACGGTACGAACACCATTATCCACGCGAGCGATAAAGGGACGGTTTTTCTGCAAACCTTCAGGTACTGTGCTGTTGCTGCCGTCAAAATAGTTGCCTACATAACCAAACTCATAATAGCTCAATTCATCTGCGCTGATGGCAAAGCGCACAACCTCGGTATGCATATTTGCAGAACGTCCGGTTGCGGTAATGGTTTTGAGGTTCATGCGTGCAGATGCATTGTGGTTGAGCTTAAGCACGCCGTAATCTACATTAGAGCCTTTAATCAACAGATAGCCATCAAGATAAGCCTTGTGCCAGCCATTTGTTGCACCCTGACTGCCCACATTGGAAATCTCCCAGGAGTAGTCATCTCCCCAGACGATTCTGCGGTCAGAAGCGTTACTTGCGATGGCGTCATTGATATCAATGGTAGTATCGCCCGCTGCACTGTTTTCCGCGCTTACATTGGTTGCACCCTCAAAATTGTCAATGTCAAACACGGTGTTTAAGGTGTACTCCGTTGCTGCAAATGCCGGTACGCACATGGTACCCAGTACCATAACCAGCATCAGCAATCCTGCTAAAAACCTCTTGCTCATAAATAAAACCTCCTAAAAATTTTTATATACTCACACTGCGCAATATCTGTCCTATCGCAGTGTGCTGTGCATTATCCCTTTACCGACCCCTCTACAATACCGCCCACAAAGTAGCGGTTGCCGATGGTGTAGGCTACCAGCACCGGCAGCAGTGCAACCACTGCACCGGCAAGCATGATATTCCAGTTGGTCGCCGCGCCCGATGAACTCTTGAGTGCCATCAATCCCACAATCAAGGTTTGCTGCTCGGGGTTATTGATGGTAAAGATGGTAGGCATCAGGTAATCGTTCCACGACCCCTGGAAGGTCAGTATGGCAA
>SVJZ01000008.1 GCA_015068705.1 Oscillospiraceae bacterium | reverse complement strand
TCCCGATTAACGAAAACACGATGCGATTAGAGGTAAAACTGAAGTCAGGTGGCAGAGGTGATATCACTTATATTCGCAACGGAAAGCAATATTCTTGCCGTTACGGTGACATTAGCAAAAAAATGATCAAAGATTACGAAACCTCTATTGCAAACAAATAACAGGTGTAATCATAGAAAAATTCCCTTACCAAGCGGCAAGGGAATTTTTTTGTGCAATTAGTATTTTTTCATATTTGCAGGAAATACTATCCACATCATTCTTTTTGGGGAGGCAGACCATGAAACAGTATATTGAAATTTTAGATGTACACGGCAGAGAAATTCTGGATTCCCGTGGAAATCCGACGGTTGAGGTGGAGGTGGTGGCAGAGGGCGGCTATGTCGGGCGTGCCTCGGTGCCGTCGGGTGCTTCCACCGGCATGTATGAGGCAATCGAACTGCGCGACAACGGAAACAGCCGTTACATGGGCAAAGGTGTACAAACCGCCGTGGCAAATGTAAACGGCGAAATTGCCGATGCCATTGTGGGAATGAATGTGCTCGACCAGATGGCGATTGACTTTGCCATGCGCGATTTAGACGGCACCCGTGGCAAGAGTCGACTGGGCGCAAATGCCATCCTGGGCGTATCACTGGCGTGTGCCAAAGCGGCGGCAAATGCGCTGGGGCTTGGCTTGTACCAATATATCGGCGGTGTCGGTGCCCACGCCCTGCCCTGTCCCATGATGAACATCTTAAATGGCGGTGCCCACGCCAATAATAATGTAGATATTCAGGAATTTATGATTATTCCCTATACTGCAAGTAGTTTTGCGGACGCACTGGAACGATGCACCCGGGTGTATCATACCCTCCGGGCGATTTTGGGCGAACGCGGCTCGGTAACCGCAGTGGGGGATGAGGGCGGTTTTGCCCCCTCTCTGTCTTGCGATGAAGAGGCGCTCGAGCTTTTGGTTGCCGCCATCGAACGGGCAGGCTTTGACACCAAACTGGATTTTAAAATTGCCATTGATGCCGCATCCTCCGAATGGGTTACCGATAACGGCAGCTATCGTCTGCCCAAATCGGGCAAAGAAATGACCGGTGCCGAGTTGGTGGATTACTGGGCGCAATTGTGCGAAAAATATCCCATCATCTCCATTGAGGATGGGGTTGCTGAAAATGACTGGGACGCTTGGAGAGAGCTGACCGACCGCTTGGGAAAATGTATCCAGCTGGTGGGAGATGACCTGTTTGTTACCGATATGGGACGCCTGTGTGACGGCATCCGCAAAGGGGTTGCAAACTCCATCCTCATCAAGGTAAACCAAATTGGTACCCTCACCGAGTCAATCCTTGCAGTGGAACAGGCAAACCGTGCAGGCTACACCGCTGTCATCTCCCATCGCAGTGGTGAAACTGAGGATACCACCATCGCAGATCTTGCCGTTGCCTTAAATGCCGGTCAGATTAAAACGGGCGCACCTGCACGCACCGACCGGGTTGCAAAATACAACCGTCTGTTGCGCATCGAAGAAGAACTGGGCACCATCGCCCGTTATCCCGGTGAGGGCAGTTTTTTCAATATCCGTTAAATTTTAATCCCGTAAGGCATTTGCTATATATCGAAAAGCGGCGTACCATTTTGTGTACGCCGCTTTTGTTATTGTTCCAGCCGTTCTTCTATCAGTTCCCAGATGTCGGATGTGGGAAATTCCCTGCTCCAGGATGCCACCCCTGCAAGGTTGTATTTGTGCATCAGATCCATCCGTGCATGCATACTGGTTTCATCCTCAATCCACACCCGATAGGTTGCGTTCCCCTCGCTCCACTGCGCGTAGTTCACACCCTTTTCTTTGTCAAAGGTAATCTGCGCCCCTGCCTCGGCAATGCGCTTTTGCACCTTTTCCATCCCGAGTGCACTGCTTGTCACCTTGCCGTTTTCCTCTTTCCAGATACGGGCATACATGGGCACACCCAAGACGATTTTTTCTGCCGGCACACGCTCTGCCAGATAGCGGATTGCCTCCTCGGTCCAGGGTAACGATGAAACCGGTCCCGGCTCACTGCTGCCGCCCGAGGTTTCATCATATGCCATCAGCATGATATAGTCCGCATACTTGCCCAATCCTTCCCGGTCATAGCACTGGGACCATGTACCGCCATAAGGGTGATATGCCGATACATCCACCGAAAGCTTGATGTCCGCACGCTTTGCCATGCTGCTCATTTCACTGACAAACCATGTATAGAGCGCCTTGTCCTCCACATACATATTTTCAAAATCCATGTTGATGCCGCCAAAACCATACTTGGCACAAAAACCCTCGAGAATCTCGATCGCCTTCCAACGCGCCTCATCATTTTGCAAAAATGCACGGGTGGAATCCAGCGAGGAGAAATCATTTTTAAAAAGCGGCCACACCGCATACCCTTCTTCTTTCGCATCAGAAAGATACCCCTCGTTGAGATAATTCACCAGATAAAAATCGGTATTCCCCAGCCGCATTTCGTAGGATTTTGCCTCACCCTCTGCACGCTTTACAATCTGAAACCAAGTGGGGGATATGATTTGTACCCCCGGCATGTGGGTACCCGTCTTGTCCACATGCGGATTGTAAATCTGATGCCATGTGAGGTTTAGTTTGTTGCTTTGGGGTTTGGGAATGGTTTCACCACCATATTCCAGCATTCTTCCAATCATCACCGCCGCTTCGGCACGGGTTGCCGGATTGTCGGGACGGAATGTCCCGTCGGAAAATCCGGTAATGATGCCGCTTTGCGCTGCCGCACCGATTTGTCCGTAATAGGGATGTTCTTTTTTCACATCAGGAAAATCCCCCTCGCCATCTGCAAGGGAAAGCACACGGCAAAGCATGAGCACAATTTCCACACGGGAGATGTCATCTCCCGGGCGAAAAGATACCCCGTCCCCCTTAATCATGCCCTGCTCATAGGCAAAACTCACCGTGTCAAAATACCAGTCACGCTCATCCACATCTTCAAAATGCGCACTACCCTCCGGGATTTCCCCCTCGTGCACCGTGCGCACCAAAAGTGCGGTAAATTCTGCTCGGGTAATGCGGTTGTCGGGGTTGGCATTCCCCTCGGTATCCCCACGGAAAATCCCCTTCTCCGCCAGATAAGCTACATAATGCTGCGCCCAGTGCCCTTGCATATCCGGCATAGCAAATGCCACACCGCAGGTAACAATCATACAAATGGCGACCAGTATCGCAATCCACCCTTTCTTCATTGGTTGCTCCTCCGTTTCCGGTTATATCCGTTGATATATCCATTCTACCACACCGCACACCGCACTGTAAACCGGTTTATATTTCCTGCAACATATCCTCCAGAATCTGCGCCGCACACGCCACCAGTTCATCGCAGGGACGTTTTTTGTAATATGCCTCGGTGCGCTCCTCGGGTACACCGGTATTATCCTCCTTTTTTTCGCCCAATAACTCACGACAGATGATGGATCCGTTTTCCTCCTTAAACCGGCGTGCAAACTCCTGTATTCTGGCATAATGTGCCTTCTTGCCCTCCTGGTCGGTTGCCTCGGTATAACCGGAAACTGCACCCAATACCATACATGCGCCCGACACTGCACCGCATACCTCACGCAGTCTGCCCAAGCCCCCTCCGAATGACGACGAAAGGCGCGCTGCCGTTTGTTCATCCAAGCCCATCTTATCCCGATATGCCAGTACCACCGCCTGTGCGCAGTTATACCCTTGCTTAAAATATGCCCTTGCCTGCTCTGCTCTTGACATTTGTCCTTCCTCCTTCACAAAATATACACATATTATATAATTTTACTCATAAAAATTCAATATCAGGATGATATTTCTTTCCCTTTTGGGTGCTTTTTCGCTTGAAAATCCAAAAAGTTATGATATAATGTTATAATAGCAAGTCATATATACTGTTACAAACGGAGGATAACATGAAACTTTGCAATATTTGTAAAAAACGTCCTGCCGTCGTCTTTGTCAGTAAGATGGACGGTAGTCAGACCATAAATGAAGGTTACTGCCTTTCCTGCGCCATCAAAACGGGTATCACCCCCGTCCAGCAACTGGCAGAGCAATTTTCCATCGACCCGGAAGAACTCCAGTCCATGGTGGATGAATTTTCCGAGATGGTGGAAAGCGGCGAATTTCCCGAGGGAATGATGGATATGATGGGCATGATGCCCGTAGGTATGATGCCGGGCGGAAACCTGATGGAAATGGGCTCGGAAGAGGATGGCGAGCCAACTGGCGAAGAACGCATCCCCCTCAAGGATAAAAACGCAAAAAAGAGCATCCAAAACGAAAAGAAAAAGAAAAAATGTCTGAATCATTTTGCGGTCAACCTCACCGAAAAGGCAAAAAATGACCTGCTGGATAAAGTCATCGGACGGGAACGGGAGATAGACCGTGCCATTCAGATTTTAAACCGCCGCACCAAAAATAATCCGGTTCTCTTGGGACTTCCCGGCGTGGGTAAAACCGCCATTGCCGAGGGAATTGCCCAGCGGATTGCATCGGGGGATGTTCCGGAAAAGCTGGTTGGTGCGCAGGTTTACCTATTAGACCTTGCCTCGGTGGTTGCAGGCACCCAATACCGCGGCCAGTTTGAAGGTCGGCTCAAAGGAATTGTGGAAGAGGCAAAAACCGACAATACCATTTTGGTCATCGATGAAATCCACTCCATTGTCAGTGCCGGTGATGCCGATGGTGCCATGAACGCCGCAAACATCTTAAAACCCGCCCTCTCCAAGGGTGAAATCCAGGTCATCGGTGCAACCACACTGGATGAATACCGCAAATATGTCGAAAAGGATGCCGCATTAGAACGCCGGTTCCAGTCGGTTATCATCGACGAGCCGTCCTTTGAAGATGCCGTACGCATCCTGCAGGGCACCAAAGAGTATTACGAGCTCTACCACAACCTCACCATCGATGATTCCCTCATCCGTGAGGTGGTAAGCCTTTCGAGTAAATATATCACCGACCGCTATCTGCCCGACAAGGCGATTGATGTCATTGACGAAGCGGCGTCCAAAGTAAATATCAAAAACCCCTACTCCAAGCAGATTATTGCATCCACCACCGAGCTGAACGCCGTGTGCGCACAGTTAGAACAGTTGGAGCAACAAACCGAAGACATCCCCTATGAGGAAATTGCCCGCTTAAAGAGTGATAAATGCCGCCTTGAGGGCGAAATCACCGGACTGCGTGCAAAACAACGGCAAACGCCCCTTACCCTGGAGGATGTCGGACAGGTAATTGAACTGTGGACGGGTATTCCGGTCAAAAACATCACCGAAACAGACAGAGAAAAACTGTTGCATTTAGAAGAACGGCTCCACCGCCGTGTGGTGGGGCAGGATGCTGCCGTGTCTGCCGTTGCCCGTGCCGTACGGCGCAATCGTGCGCTCAAACTGTCCAAAAAACGCCCCGTTTCGTTTATCTTTGTCGGTCCCACCGGCGTGGGTAAAACCGAACTGGTCAAATCCCTTGCCGAGTGCCTGTTTGACGATGAACGGGCACTGGTGCGGCTGGACATGAGCGAATATATGGAAAAGCACGCAGTGTCCAAAATCATTGGCGCTCCTCCCGGATATGTGGGCTATGACGAAGCAGGGCAACTCACCGAGAAAATCCGCCGTAAACCCTATTCGGTGGTCTTGCTGGATGAGATTGAAAAGGCGCACGAGGATGTATTTAACCTCCTGCTGCAAATCTTAGATGACGGTCGTATCACCGATAGCCAGGGCAGGGTGGTCAATTTTGAAAACACCATCATCATTATGACCTCCAACGCAGGCACCAGTGTGGGAGCAAACACCCTCGGCTTTGGAGGCGAGGGCAATAAACTGTCCAATCGCATCGAAAAAACCTTGAAAGAGCTGTTCCGCCCCGAATTTTTAAACCGGGTGGACGAGGTGATTGAGTTCAAAGAATTAAGCCATGACCAGTTGCTCCAGATTGTAGATCTCATGCTGGGCGACCTGAAAAAAGACCTCTCCCACATGGGTCTGGGCTTTGTCATCACCCATGACGCAAAGGCAAAAATTCTGGACAACAGCTATAATCCCCGTTATGGTGCACGTCCCATCCGCCGTGAAATCCAGACCTCGGTGGAAGATGCGGTGGCAACCCTTCTGCTTTCGGGCGATGTCGCCGATGGCAGCACCATTACCGTTGGATTGGATGATGCCGGAGCCATCACCGTCACGGTCTAACCGCAAAAATACGCATACCCAAATTCCTCCTTCATATAATAAAATGAAGGAGGAATTTTTATGCCCATCCTCATACTCGGCAACCCCCAATCCGCCCTGCAAGGCGCACTCCGGCTGGAACCCTGTCGCGGCGGCACTGCAATTACACTGCTTGCCTGCCTGAATACTCCCCTCACCGACCGTGAGGTCATTCGTCTTTATCTGCTCTGCGGTGCCGACAAACCACCGCATAAAATTTCCCTCATTCCCACACAGGGTAACGAGGCAATCCTGGAAGACACCCTTTTCATCCCCGACCAATACGATGGTGCGGCAGTGATACGGTGTCACACCGACACCCGGGAAGAGTTTGTCATGGCAACCGGCTTTTGGGGTAACCCTTACCCCCTTTCTGCATTTTTTCAAATCCCAAACCCTTCTCCCGACAATCAGCCGCCATGTACATCCCCACCGCCCCCTGCCGACCAGACAGAACCGGCACCACCCGAGCCGCCACAGCCCGACATGCTCACCCGTTTGCAGCAAAATAAAACATATCGTGCCTTTATGGATATGTCCGACCAGATTGAAAACCCCATCCGCCGTGCACTGGATACGCTCGAAGCACTGCACACACTCCGCCGCACCCGCTCTCCCGAAAATGGAATTGCCGACCGCTATTTTTCGGATTTAAAACATGCTCTGCTCCCGCATGCCACCCGTGCGCTCCGCCTGCCCGAAGGATATCACTGGTATCAGGTCAATTCATCCGAGCCACCCGTAGCACTCTCTGCGCTCTCCCACCTGCTCTCTTCACCGCAGGCGCTGTTTGCCGTTGGAAAACATGGCGGATACCTTCTGGGAATCAATGAATCCGCACGCAGAATTGCAGTTGCCCTGCCCGCACGCGAAACCGGCGCCTGTCCTTTTGCAAATGCGGATGATTGCTGCGTCTTTTTGCAATCAGACGGAACGGTGTATGCCGTAGTTGGGATAGAGCTTGCCGAGGATGGACAATATTTTGTGCCGGTCACCAGCATAAAATCCCCCGATTTTGTCCAAGATAATACCAAGCAACAATCGGGAGAGGAGATATCATCTTGAAAGACCACCGCAAAGCACTGCTCCGGCAATTGGACTACGAGCACGCACTATTTGATAAATACCGTATCTGGTCACAAAAATGCGGCGACACCGAATTTGCCGCCCGTTGCGGTGAGATTGCCGAAAAGCACCGCGAAAATTATGAGCGGATTGCGCGGTTTTTAGAATGAACAGCTCAACCACCCCCTGCCCCCTCCATTCTTGGAGGGGGATTTTATTTATTATGTGTAGCTCATCGCTGCGCTCTTCGCCACACATATGGAATATTGCCGCCGTGCAGAGCGTGTCGGCATCTTCGAAGAGTTACTGCCCTCGGCAGAGCGTGGGGGTCCGGGGGTATCGCACCCCCGGCGCCTTTCGGCAGTTCCGAAGGAACTGTTGTACTTCTTCGGCGATCGAAAAGTGCCAGCTGCGTGTTTCGCCCGCAGGGCGTAAAACTTCCTGCGGGGTTTGGGGCAGCGCCCCAAATATTGGTTTTTGTCACAGATAAAAACGCCCGCAAAACTCTACGTTCCGTAGAGAAAACGAAAGAAAATCCACAAAAATCCCCCATTTCTTCTTCCATCGGTAGGTTTACCTCCCCCAAAAAGTGTGCTACAATGAGGGTAATCAAACATCCATCACTTTCGGAGGTGGCTATGGACGCAAAACGAATCGGCAGCACCATTGCCGCGCTGCGTAAAAAAAGCGGCATGACTCAGCTGGAGCTTGCACAAAAATTAGATGTCAGCGACAAGGCAGTCAGCAAGTGGGAAAACGGGCAGGGTTTCCCCGATATCACTGCATTCCCAAGACTTGCGGCACTGTTTGGGGTAACCATCGATTACCTCATGCTGGGCGAGAAAAAAGGCATCACCATTGCAGGAAATATTTTGGTGGATATTGTCAAAAACATCGATATCTATCCAAAACTAGGTATGTTGGGCACCGTGTCGGACATTTCTCCGGCAGTAGGTGGATGCGCCCCCAATACCGCAATCAATCTGGCAAAAATCGACCGCAGTGTTCCCATCAGTGTGCTGGGTCGTGTGGGAACGGATGAAAATGGTCGCTATGTCATGTCACAACTGCAAAAAAACGGCATCAACGTGGACGGAATTGTATATTCCCCCCATACCGAAACGGGTTTTTGCGATGTTATGAGCATCCCGTCAGGTGAGCGCACCTTTTTCCACAAAGCCGGAACCAATGCGGAGTTTTGTCCCGATGATGTGGACATCCCCTCGCTCGATTGCGATATTCTCCACATTGGCTACATATTATTGATGAAACAGTTCGACACAGAGGATCCGGAATACGGCACCGTCATGGCGCGATTCCTTGCCGCAGTACAAAAGGCAGGCATCCGCACCTCCATCGACGTGGTCAGTGACTCGGTAGTGGATTATGGCAAGATGATTACCCCATCTCTTCGCTACTGCAACTATGCCATTATGAACGAAATCGAAGGCTGCACCGTATTTGGTCTGGATGCCTACACATCCGACGGCGCATTACACATCCAAAATATCCGCACTGCCATGGAGAAAATGGCAGAGTGCGGCGTAAAGAATAAGGTAATTCTCCACAGCAAAACCATGTCCTTTGTACTGGATGTACCCACAGGCGCATTTACGCAGGTACCTTCCCTGCGCATCCCTCCAGAACAAATCAAGGGTAGCGTGGGCGCAGGCGATGCCTTCTGTGCAGGCTGTCTGTATGGCATCTACAATAATTATTCCGATCGGCAACTGCTCGAATTTGCCTCTGCCGCGGCGGCGTGCAATCTCTTTGCCGCAAACTCGGTAGACGGCATGAAAACCAAAAATGAAATTTTAAAATTAGAAGAAATATACGGGAGATTATCCGAATAAAACCCAACAATTTACTGTCAAACAACTCATCTGAAAAAAACGGATAGAACACAAACATAAAAGGAGAAATTTATTATGCTGGTTAATTTAAAAGACATTCTTGCAGACGCACAAAAAAATCATTACGGGGTAGGCTTGTTCAATACCCCCGACACCGATATGCTGGACGCCGCAATCTCTGCCGCAGAAGAGGCGCGTTCCCCCATCGTATTGGGCACCGGCGAAGAACTCATGCCCTATGGCGACCTACAGCTGCTCGCACCCGCCTTTGTCAGTGCGGCAAAGCGCGCCAAGGTTCCGGTGGTGGTGCATCTGGATCATGCATTCACCTATGAACGTTGTGTAGAGGCACTTTCTCTGGGCTTTTCGAGTATCATGTTCGATGGCTCCTCCCTGCCGGTAGAGGAGAATATCTCCCGCACCCGTGAAATTGTGAAAATGGCGCACGCCATCGGCGCAACGGTGGAGGGTGAAATTGGTCATGTAGGTCAGGCAAGCACCTGTGATAACGCCACCGATGACCTCTACACCGCACCCGAAGATGCCGTTTCCTTTGTGGAGGCAACCGACGTAGACGCGCTGGCAGTTGCGGTTGGTACCGCCCATGGTGACTATAAGGTAAAACCCAAACTGGATCTGGAACGCCTCAAGCTCATCCGTGCCGCAACCGATACCCCGTTGGTTCTGCACGGCGGGTCGGGTCTGGCAGATCAGGATTTCAGGGATGCCATCCGTTGCGGTATTGCCAAGGTAAATATTTTTACCGATATGTGCACCGCGGCACAAAATGCCATGAAAGAAAATGCCGACAAACATTATATGCAAATCCGCGACGCCAGATATCAGGCTGTCCGGGAGGTTGTTCTGCGCAAAATTATGCTGTTCGGTTCCAACGGAAAATATTAACATACAGGCACTGCTATGCAGTGCTTTTTGTTATAATACATGCCTTTTTTCCATTTTTAATCAGTTCCCTGCCGCTTGTTTGCGTTTTTTTGCCATGTATTTGCGTTTTTTTACATGAAATATACTCTTTACAAATGCAAAAACCTATCGTACAATAACCCTGATAGACACAAAAAAATCATATAAAACCATAAATTTCAGGAGGAATGATTATGAACAAGAAAAATCCGTCTGTCCGCCATCTGCTGGACGGTGCTTGGGATTTATCCTTTACCATGCCGGAGGAGGAAACGGTTGTCCGTGCCAAAGCACCCGTTCCCGGAAATGTGGAGCCTGTCCTGGTAGAACTCGGACTTTTGGACGATTATATGCCTGCCACTCATTACCATGCGGCTGCAAAATTTGAGTTGGTGGACGATTGGACCTATACCACCACCTTTGATGCGCCCACCCTTTCGTCGGGTTGGAAAAGAGAACTGGTGTTCGAAGGCATCGACACCATGGGCGAAATCTGGCTCAACGGCGAAAAACTTGCCGATTGCCACAGCATGCATCTGACCTATCGGTTTGATGTTGCCGACCTCTTAAAACCGCAGGGCAATGAGCTCACCGTCATCATCCGCAGCACCGAGCTTTGGGCGCGCAACCATCCACATCCGGCATTTGTTCACCTGCATGGTGCACCCAGTTTTTACAGCACCCGTGCATATGTGCGAAAAGCCCGTCACCAGTGGGGTTGGGACAATGCGCCACGCCTGTTTACCACCGGCATCATCCGTTCGGTCTATCTGGAAGATTTGCCGCCGGTTCGTTTCAATGAAGTGTATCTGTATACCGAACAGCTCAATGAAGATTCGGTGATCATCGGCACATGCTTTGACTATAAGACCGATAAAAAATACATTGTAGACCAGCAAATCCGTCTCACCCTGTTGGATGGCGAAAGGGAAATTCACACCGAAACCCACGCCATTTTCTCTACGCAAGGTAGAATCAGAGTTACCCTTCCCCGTGATGCGGTAAAACTCTGGTGGCCCACCGGCTTTGGCAACCCCGATATGCATACCATCCGTCTGGAGATTTTGCTGAATGGCGAAATACAGGCTACTTATGAGCAGGACTTTGGTATCCGCACCCTCAAATTGGAGCGCACCGAAGACATCCTGGAGGACGGCAGTGGCGAATTTGTATTCCGTGTCAATGGCGAAAAGGTGTTCATCCGCGGCACCAACTGGAAACCGCTCCACCCCCTCGCATCGGTTGCCCACGCAAAAACGGCTGAGGGCAAGGCGCTGGAGGAAATCAAAAACCTCAACTGCAACATGGTCCGCATCTGGGGTGGCGGCATCTATGAAGACCATTGCTTCTTTGATTACTGCGATAAAAACGGCATCATGGTATGGCAGGACTTTATGCTTGCCTGTGAAATTCCGGTTGCCGATGACGCTTACTGCAAACTGGTAGCACAAGAGGCGGTGCAACAGGTCAAGAAACTGCGCAACCACCCCTCACTGGCAGTTTGGTGCGGCGATAACGAAAATGACGAAATGATGGTGCTCAATTCTGCTTATTCAGAAATCCTGCCATCGGATATGGTCATCACCAGAAAATATCTGCGTGATGCCGCACTGCACCATGACCCCTACCGTAGTTTCGTGGAAAGCTCCCCCTATGCATCCGACACCAACTGCAAACAACGGTTCAGCCATTCGGGCAAGGTAGATCACTTCCAACCCGAGGTACATCTGTATCCCGATTCCATGTTCTTCTCCGAGGCACTGCGCAACGGCAAGTGGAAATTCACCGGAGAAACCGGACCCATTGCCATGAACGCCGCCACCGTCAACCCCCATATGTTTGAACGGGAAAAAGAACGTGCCGAGCGGTTGTGGGATTCCGGAAAACTCTATTCCACCCACGAGCATCAGGATGATGGCTATTTTGTGGATTGGCGGCTCAAGTGCAAGCAGGTATGTGAAAAACGCTATGGCAGAGATTTCTCCTTTGCCGAGTTTAAGGATTATGCACTCGCGGTCAATATTGCCTGCGGTGAAATTTTCAAAGAATGTCTGGAATATTGCCGCACCATGCGCTGGACAAAAACCGGCGTGCTCTGGTGGTCGCTTATGGATATGTGGCCCATGCTCTTTAACTACTCGGTCATCGATTCAGACGGCATGCGCAAACTCCCCTACTACTGGATTCGCCAGTCCCAACAGGAAATCGCCCTGATGGCAGTGCGTAAGGAACTGGACGGCGAGTTGGCACTGTATGCGGCAAATGACACCCTCTCGGTTGCAAATGTGGAATACACCGTCACCGCATACGATATGCAGGGCAATGGCAAACCTATCGCCTCCGGCATCTGTGACCTCAAGGAAAACTCCGCCACCCTCATTCAGCGTATCGCAGAGGGCGAAGAGCCTGCACTGTGGATCATCCGCTGGAAGGTAGCGGGCAAGGAATGCACCAACCATGTATTTACCAAATACGCCCCCTTTGAAACGGTAAAACTGTGGACCAAAATCATTGGCGAGCAGTGCGGCTTTGGTAACGAACTGGAAGAACTCAAATAATCATCACATTTCATATGCAGTGTAAGTGGAAAACTTACACTGCATCATTTTTTGCCCACACCCATTCGCTTTTTTGGGTACAGACCCACATTCGCTTTTGCGCAAACGCCCATCCGATTTTTTTGCACAGACCCGCATTCACTTTTTCGCAAACGCTCATCCATTTTTTCGCACAGACCCGCATTCACTTTTTCGCAAACGCTCATCCGATTTTTTTGCTTACCCCCTCATTTTTTTGTGGGGGTGGCATCTCCACCGCCCGCCTGCCTTAATTTTTCAAGATAACAGTTGAAATTTATCCCAAATTATATTACAATAAAACCATCGTGTATACTTTTTCACACATATATCGATACTAAATCCATCCGTTTTATACCCTATTCTAAGGAGGACTACCATGGAAAAATGTGCTTGGACAGCAGTAGACCGCGCAACAGTATTTGACTTTTGCGACGGCTACATTTCTTATCTCAACGCCGGAAAAACCGAGCGTTTGTGCGTAACCATCACCGAAGAAATGGCGAAAAATGCGGGCTTTGTGCCGCTTGATACAGTGGATAATCTCACTGCCGGCATGAAAGTATATCAGGTAAACCGCGCCAAAAATATTGTTTTGGCAGTCATCGGCAAAGAACCCATCACCGCAGGTGTCAACCTGGTTGCCGCACACATCGACAGTCCCCGTGTGGACTTAAAACCCAATCCGCTTTACGAGGATAGCGGCATGGCAATGGTGAAAACTCACTACTATGGCGGTATCAAAAAATACCAGTGGACGGCAATTCCCCTCTCCCTCATTGGCGTGGTGGTGCGTGCCGACGGCAGTGTGGTGGATATTAACATCGGCGAGGAAGCAACCGACCCGGTATTTACCATCACCGACCTGCTCCCACACCTTGCAGTGGAGCAAATGAGCAAAAAAATGACCGAGGCATTTACCGGCGAGGATTTAAACGCCCTCATCGGCTCTCTGCCCTCGGATGATGATAAGGACAAATACAAAGACAACATCTTAACCCTCATCCGCGAAAAATACGGTTTTGAGGAAGAGGATTTCATCAGTGCAGAACTGGAGCTGGTACCCACCTTCCCGGCACGTTCTCTGGGTCTGGATTCGTCCATGATTGGCGCCTACGGGCAGGATGACCGTGTGTGCGCCTATACCGCACTGGCAGGAATACTGGAACTTACCAACCCCACACGCACTGCGGTGTGCTTCCTTGCCGACAAGGAGGAAATTGGCTCGGTGGGTAACACCGGCATGAAATCCCGTTTCTTTGAAAATTTCCTGGCTCATCTGGCAAGTAAGTGCGGCGGATACACCGACCTTACTCTTCGGGAAATCCTCACAAATTCAATGTGCCTTTCGGCAGATGTAACCGCAGGCATGGACCCCAACTACAAGAGCGTGTGTGAGCCGCTCAATTCGGCATACATGGGCGGCGGACTTGCCATCTGCAAATACACCGGTGCACGCGGAAAATCCTCCACCTCGGATGCCAATGCCGAATTTGTGGCAAAGGTGCGTGGCATTTTCAACCAAAATAATATAACCTGGCAGATTTGCGAACTGGGCAAGGTGGACCAGGGCGGCGGTGGAACGGTTGCGCAATATATCGCCAACCTGGATGTGGACACGCTGGATGTGGGTGTGCCCCTCCTTTCCATGCACGCACCCTTTGAGGTGGCGAGCAAGGTGGATGTGTATATGGCATACCTTGGCTACAAAGCATTTTATCTGGCATAAAAACAAAAAACAAAAAGAATGTAGCACAAGCTTTTACGCCTGCGCTACATTCTTTTTTATTATAAAGACAAGAATCAATTCTTTTTTGCATTGCCGTGGCACACATCCGACATGCCACATCCTGCACATCCGCACGAGCAACCCTTTCCCTGCTTGCGCTTTCGCACCTCATTTACAACGATTGCCACAAAAATTACAATTACAATCGCCAATACAATCATGGTAGGCGGATTCATAATACATCACCTCTTCTATTGGGACACCGCATCCGTCTTGGCAGAAAGCGGAGCACCCTCATACTTATTCTTTCTTACCAGCAGATATATCAGTACCACCAGCACTGCAAACGCCGGGATAAACCACGGGCTGAACACGCCTGTAAACAACAGACCCGCCTGATATACAATGAGCGAAATTGCATATGCAAATGCGCACATATACCCAATTGCGCCAAACGTCCACTTTGCACTGTTCATCTCACGCTTGATGGCACCCATTGCCGCAAAGCAAGGCGCACATAAGAGATTGAACGTCATAAAGGAAAATGCCGCCAGCTTGCTTGCACCAAAGAACTCATTGCCGATAAGTGCAAGCTCCGAAACGCCCTCAGCGCCTGCCTCTGCCAACTCCATTGCAAGCGATGGGTCTGCCATGGAGGACAGCGATCCAAATACGCCCACAACCTCTTCCTTTGCAACCAGACCCAGTATGGTTGCCACTGCACACTGCCAATTTCCAAACCCGAGCGGCACAAACAGGTATGCAATCGCCTGACCCACCATCTGCAAAATGGATGCGCCCGCGTTTTCCTCGGTAATATAGTGGAACCCACCTTCAAAACTGAGACTATTGAGTACCCAGATGCTAATGCTTGCCGCTACAATTACCGTTCCGGCACGCTTTACAAAATCCCATCCTCTCTCCCAGGTGGTACGCAACACATTGGATGCAATGGGCGCATGATAGGAGGGGAGTTCCATCACAAACGGTGCAGGCTCACCTGCAAACGCCTTTGTTTTCTTTAAAATGATACCGGACAGTACCACCGCACCTACACCGATGAAATATGCCGCGGTGGCAATACTGCCACTGCCACCAAACAATGCACCTGCAATCAAGCCGACAATAGGCATTTTTGCACCACACGGGATAAAGCAGGTGGTCATGATGGTCATTCTGCGGTCACGTTCCTGCTCGATGGTACGACTCGCCATTACCCCCGGCACACCGCAACCCGATGCAACCAGCATGGGGATAAAGCTCTTGCCCGACAAACCGAATTTGCGGAAAATTCTGTCCATGATGAATGCGATACGGGACATATAGCCGCAATCTTCCAATAGCGAAAGGAGCAAAAACAGTACCATCATCTGCGGTACAAATCCCAGAACCGCCCCTACACCGCCAACAATGCCATCCATGATAAGCGAATACAACCACTCGGCAATGACGGGTGTGCCATCTGCGCCAAGCAACGCCATGTCGAACAGTTCGGGAATACTCACCCAGTTTTCCATAAAACTGCCGGGATAGGTTTCAGCAAATGAGCCAAACAGACCATCATTCATAAACACAACCGTCCAGTCACCGATGGTGCCGATAGACAAGGTATACACTGCCCACATCACCAACACAAAGATGGGCAACGCCAGTATGCGGTTGGTTACAATCCGGTCTATCTTGTCTGACAAGGACAACTTGCCTGCATTCTTTTTCTCATAGCATTTTTTCATCAGGCGGGTAATGTACTCATACCGTTCGTTGGTGATGATGCTCTCGGCATCGTCATCCAACTCCCATTCTGCCGCACAAATATCCTTTTCCATATGGGCAACCGTCTCGTCCGAAAGCCCCAGTTGCTCCATCACCTTTTTGTCACGTTCAAAAATTTTGATGGCATACCAACGTTGCTGCTCTTCAGGCATATGATGTACTGCAGCCTCCTCGATGTGGGCAATGGCGTGCTCCACTGCACCGGAGAAGCTGTGTGTAGGAACGGGTGTCCCCTTATGTGCCGCAGAAATTGCCGCCTCAATTGCCTCCTGAATACCCTCGTTTTTCAGTGCCGAGATTTCCAGCATCTGGCATCCCATGTGACGGCTCAATATTTCCAAATCGATCTTATCGCCATTTTTACGCACCACGTCCATCATGTTGATGGCAACCACCACCGGAATACCCAGTTCAATCAACTGGGTGGTCAGATAGAGGTTTCTCTCCAGATTGGTGCCATCCACAATATTTAAAATGGCATCAGGGCGTTCATTTACCAGATAATTTCGCGCCACCACCTCTTCCAGTGTATAGGGTGAGAGGGAGTAGATACCCGGCAGATCGGTAAGAACAACATCCTTATACCCCTTTACCTTTCCCTCTTTCTTTTCCACCGTAACACCCGGCCAGTTGCCCACATACTGATTGGAGCCGGTCAGGGCATTAAACAGGGTGGTTTTGCCGGAGTTTGGATTGCCGGCAAGCGCAATTTTAATCGACATGTTTTTTCCTCCATTATTCGGTTAGTTTCGTCTAACCATTTCGCATAAAAAATCAATCAATCAACACCATAGCGGCATCTTCCTTACGGATGGTAAGCTCATAACCGCGAAGATTAATTTCAATCGGATCTCCCAGCGGTGCAACCTTTCGCACATAAACCTCCACTCCACGTGTAAGTCCCATATCCATAATACGGCGTCTTACGGCGCCCTCTCCGGCAACCTTGCTCACCGTAACAGTTTTTCCAACCTTTACATCTTTGAGTGTCATATGATCACTTCCTTTCTGCCTTACACCCTCCGGTATGTTTGTCACACACCATTTTAGTTAGTCTTATCTAACTTCCATAGTTAGTCTAACACAACTCCACCGCTTTGTCAATACTTTTTGGATAATTTTTCCGCTTAAAATTTCTGCTGAATGGATAGAATTATCTCTGGGCAGCGGTTGAAAAAAAGAAAATCATATGATAAAATAAATTTGAGGTGAATGATATGAAAATTACCGTATTAGATGCACTGACACTTGGTGATGACCTTTCTCTGCAACCCTTACAGGAATTGGGTGAATGCACAATTTACCCCTCCACCGCACCCGACGAGGTGGAAAATCGTCTGGCAGACACCGAAGTGGCAGTGCTTAATAAAGTAAAGCTACATGAGGCCAACCTAAAACATGCTGCAAACTTAAAGCTCATTTGTGTTGCTGCAACGGGGTATGACAATATCGACATCTCCTATTGCCGTGCGCATGGTATTGCGGTGTGCAATGTAGAGGGCTATTCCTCTCACAGTGTGGCACAACTCACCGTTGCGGCGGTGCTTTCGCTGTCCACACACTTAAACGAATACCGCCAATTTGTAACTAGCGGTGATTACACCAAAGGCGGTGTTGCAAACCGTCTCACCCCCGTCTACCATGAACTGTATGGAAAAACCTGGGGTGTTGTGGGATTTGGCGGCATTGGAAAAGAGGTGGGGAAAATTGCTGAAGCGTTCGGCTGCAACCTTTTGGTATGCAAACGTACCCCCGTGGAGGGCTACCGGTGCGTGGATATCGATACCCTCTGTGCCCAATCGGATATCATTACCCTGCACACCCCGTTAAATGACAGCACACGAAACCTGATTGATGCATGGCGGCTTTCCCTGATGAAACGGGATGCCATCCTCTTTAACGCGGCGCGCGGTGCAGTAACCGACGAACACGCGGTTTCCGAGGCGGTGCAAAATGGCACCATCGGTGGATTTGGCAGCGATGTATACACGGTAGAGCCGTTTGATGCCACACATCCGTTTGATGCAATCAAGCACCTGCCAAACGTACTCCTTACCCCGCACATGGCTTGGGGCGCATACGAGGCGCGGGTACGTTGTTTGGGTGAAATTGTATTAAACATCAAGGATTTTTATGCCGGCGGCAGAAAGGGCAGAGTGGACTAATCTGTTTTTTGACAAATACAGAAAATTGTGGTACAATAGTATGGTACCACAAAGGAGGCATTTGCATTGATTATCAAAGAATCTGCCGAAAATTATTTAGAATCCATCCTGATGCTCCGCAAACGAAATGGTTTTGTGCGCAGTATTGACGTTGCAAACGAGCTTGGCGTTTCCAAACCGAGCGTTTCGGTTGCCATGAAGCAGTTTCGTCAGGAGGGGTATATCATCATCGACGAGGATGGTGGAATTTCCCTCACCCAAAAGGGCTTGCAGATTGCCGAGCGCATCTATGAGCGGCATCAGGTAATTGCCCGTGCGCTCATTGCCCTTGGGGTGGACGAGCAAACCGCCTATGAGGATAGTTGCAAAATCGAGCATGACATCAGCCAGCAAACCTTTGAACGAATCAAAGACTTTTTGGAAAAACAACAATAATTTTTTTGCTACCATGCCCCTGCCACACGGCGGGGGCTTTTTTAAACCGACAAAAGATTTTATCTTTTTTGCCAAAACCCCTTTTTTTCTTTGCCGGATTATGGTATGATAATGGTAACTAAAATCCCATTCCACGGCAATCTCCGTGGGCAGAAAGGCAGGTTTTTTCTATGGCAATCGCCGGATTGGATATCGGCACCACCGGTTGTAAAGTATCGGTGTATGAGCCGGACGGACGGTTTATCACCTCCTCCTACCGTGAATACGCTGCACGCTACGATAACGGCGAGCAGGAAATTGAGTTTGACGCCATCTGGGAAGCGGTGCAAACGGTTATCCGTGAGGCATCTTCCAAAGCAGACCATATCGACGCACTGGGCGTGGCAAGTTTTGGCGAAGCCTTTGCCCTGTTGGATGAAAATGACAATACCCTTGCCCCGGCTATGCTCTATACCGACCCGCGCGGTGAAGAAGAGTGCGCAGAGCTGGTGGAAAAACTGGGCGGCGAAGAAGCAGTTACCGCCATTACCGCGGTAAAACCCCACGCCATGTTCAGCCTGCCCAAACTGTTGTGGATTAAAAAACACCGTCCCGAGCAATATGCAAAGGCAAAATGCCTGCTCGAGCCGGAAGATTTTATTGTATACCGATTGACCGGCGTGCGGCAGGTGGACTACACCTTGGCAACCCGTGTTCTGGCATTTGACATCCGTTCCCGTTCGTGGAGCAAGAAAATTTTAGAGGTTGCAGATGTACCCGAGAGCCTCTTTTCCACCCCTGTTCCGGTTGGAACGGCGGCAGGAACCGTAAAACCCGAGTTGGCAGAAGCACTCGGTCTTTCGGCAGATACCGTAATCGTAAGCTGCTGTCAGGACCAGATTGCAGCTGCCGCAGGCGCAGGTGTGTTCACCCCCGGTCTTGCAGTGGATGGCACCGGCACGGTGGAGTGTGTTACCCCCTGCCTGCCCTCTCTGCCCGATGACCCTGCATTCTATCGCAAGGGTTATGCAGTGGTGCCCGGCACCATGCCCGACACCTATGCGTGCTATTCCCTGAGCTTTGCCGGCGGTTTGCTGCTCAAATGGTTCCGTGACCGTGTGGGCAAATTCCAGGCGGCACAAAGTGCGGCAGCCGGTAGCGATTTCTATGCCGACATGGATAAAAAATTGCCCGAAGACCCCACCGGCATTTTGGTGCTCACCCACTTCACCGGTGCGGCAAGCCCCTATATGGACACCGGCTCGCGTGGTGCCATCGTGGGTCTGGCATTTGAGCACACCGAGGAGCACATTTACAAAGCATTCATGGAAGGCGTTACCTATGAGATGCTTATCAATTTGGAGGTTCTGGAAGAGCAGGGCATCCGTGTAGATGCACTTCGCGCCACCGGTGGCGGTGCAAATAGTGCCCAGTGGTTGCAAATCAAGGCAGATATCTTGAATCGCCCCATTTCCACCCTTTCCTGCAAAGAGGCAGGTACCATGGGCATTGTGCTCTTTACCGGCGCGGCAATCGGTCTGTATCCCGACCTGCCCACTGCATGGAGCAAGATGGTTCACGAGGTAAAAACCTATTACCCCGACCCCGTCCGTGCAAAAAAATATCGCGAAATTTACGAGCGTTATCGCGCACTCTATGGTGCGGTACGCGGATTGGTTTAATCTGAAAAGGAGGCACTACATATGAATCCGTATCTTGGACATCCGTCCCAAATGCATGGCGTGGAACAACACCGCCTGATTGGCGGTAAGGGTGACGGGCTTCGCCTGCTGGAGGTCAGAAACGGGCTGGGGTTGGAATTGACCCTTTGTGTTGACCGTTGTCTGGATATCCCCCGTCTTACCTTCCGTGGCAATAATTTTGGCTATTTCTCGGCTTGTGGTTATGTCGGTCCCGCTTATTTCGAACGGGACGGCATGGGGTTTTTAAAGGCATTTACCGGTGGTTTTATGACCACTTGCGGTTTGCGTTCCTTTGGTCCACCCTGTGAGGACGAAGGAGAATCGTTGGGATTGCACGGCACTGCCACCTATCTCCCGGCAGATCAGGTCGGTTGGAGAGAAGAGGACGGCATGATTTATATCAATGCCATCATGCGTGAGGCTACCCAGTTTGCAGCGCATCTGGAATTGCACCGCGAATATGCAATCTCCCTCACCGAAAACCGATTTACCTTAACCGATACCATCATCAACGTCGGACCCCGCCCCACCCCTGCGATGGCACTCTACCACTGCAATCTGGGCTATCCGCTTTTGAGCGAAAAGGCGTTGGTCCTCCTGCCCTCCAAAACCGTTACCCCCCGTGATGAAAACGCGAAAAAGGGGCTTGCACGGTGTCGTATGGTGGAACCGCCACAAAAGGATTGCGCAGAGCAATGCTTCCACCACACCTTTGGTGAACTGGGTGTGGCAGGCATCTTCAATCCCGAAATCGGCTACGGCATCACCATCGAGTTTGACCCCAAAGAATTACCCTATTTCACCCAGTGGAAGATGATGGGCGAGTATGAATATGCCATGGGTATGGAGCCCTCCACCGCACCGCTTAAGGATCGCGCCGAAATGCGCCGTGACGGTGACCTAAATATTCTTGCACCGGGCGAATCCAAAACCCAGACCCTGCAATTTCAGATTGTAAATAATAAGTTGTAATATTTCCCGGGAAATAAATCAATCCCCGAGCATTTTAAACAAGGAATGCTCGGGGATTTTTTACACAAAAAACAGGTTGCCCCAATGGGACAACCTGTTTTATTATGCAATTTTTATTTTACAATTACAATTGCTTCAACCGTATCGTTCATGCTCACAATCAACACACGGCTTGCCTTGGTCGGGTCAAGTGAGAAGCTGTAAATTGCGGACAGACCACTTTCGGTGAAGATGTTTGCACCGCTCTCAGCAGCGTCATATGCATAAATCATGGTAGAGGAATCAACCGTGAATGCCTCCGAAGCGGATTCATCCAACGTACCCTCGGATACCAGAGCAGGTACGATGGTAATTACGCCGCCCTCATCTGCATCGGTGGGTTTGTTGGTAACGGTACCATACATTACCTTGAAGTAATCGTCCTTGTTGTTGTAAACTTGAGTGGTAACACCTGCAGAGAGTGCAGACTGTTCGCCTTCCTCGGTGGGAACAGTGTAGAGTTTGGTGCCATTAAAGAGCATCTCATAACCCTCAATCACACTGCTTGCCTTTGCAATACGGATAATATCGCCAACCTCAACACCATCAAGGGTTTCAAGGGTATCGGTTTCCATCGTGCTGTAAACCGGTTTGCCTTCCGAATCGGTGGTAAGATCATCACCCAATGTGTAGTAGGAAACCTTCCAAACATTTTCGCCACCGCTGGTAACCTTGCTCTTGCCCATTACTACGATCGGCAAATCGTTACCGCGTACTGCAACTGCTTTTGCGTCATAAACAACAACTGCCTTTGCAATACCATTTTCCACGTCATATGCGTCGATGTAGTAAGTAGCTTCATTTTCAAAATAGCTTGTGCCGGTGGAAACCTTGTAATCGGTCACCTCGGTACGATCATTGGGAACAACAAATACCTTGGTGCTGCCGTTGATGCTGAACTTGGTCTGACCACTGGATTTGAATGCATTACCACCGGTGGAGTAGGTCAGTTTTGCGCTACCGTCGGTCAGGTAAGCAGCTTTGATACCCTTATCATTATCCACAGTGTGGAGTGCCTTAATGATGGTACCCGAAGCATCATATTTTACGATACCTGCATGCTCTGCTTTTACGGTAATCTTGGACGCTTTGGAAGTATTGATCAGGGTTGCAGCATCTTCCAGCTCGCTGATTGCATCTGCTGCATCAGCACCGCCTGCGCCATTGATACGAACACTGGCCTGGATTACATATTCGCTTGCACCGCCAACACCCGAGTTGGGAACCAGCATAATTCTGCGGGTATCACTCTTGAGCGAGCCCTCTTCCTGTACATAACCTGCCACATAGCCGTAGCTGGTGGAAGTGGAAGTCTGCAATTTGATTGCGGTAATTCTGCCCAGGAAATCCAGATAGAATTTTGCGGTATCATATACTGCAAAAGCCTGATCAGAATTGGTTTCCAGAATGGTCTTATAATACTCGTTTGCTGCGTAGTAATCATTACCGATCATAATTTCCTTCATATCGGTGTCTTTCTCGTTTACTGCCGCACTGGTGGTCCAGGTGGAAACGATAACATCGGTGATTTTCTCGTCCTTGGACTGTGCAATGGAAACAATGCTGTCTTTGGTGATGTTACGCAGCTCTGCATCATTGAAATTGCTGCCGTTGCTGGTGGTTTTGATGGTGATTACATCATTGGAAGAACCACCCAGTACAATCGGGTCATACTGCTGATATTTGTCATACAGGGTGTAAAGACCATTGTCCTCAATTACCTCGGACAGGTAGAATGTCTGGTAAGAAGTGATAAACGCAACGTCCATCACGTCGTCATTGTTGTTGTCCAAAAACAGCACAGAGCCGGATGCCAGGTCGGCAATCAGGTCGCTGTCAAATGCAGTGTAACGACCGTTGAAAATCATGTTGGTAACAGCAGAGCTGATTCGAAGCTCGGATGCTTTCTTTGCGTCCTCGTCCTCGTAATACTCAATCTTGGTGGAGCTTACAGACTCAAATTGATCGTCTTTCACCTCGTAAGTCTTGTTGCGCGAGGTCATGGAAATGGTGGAAAGAATCAGATCGGAAGTGCTGCTGTCCGAACGATAGGTAACTTTTACCTCATAACCCAAGTATTTTGCCAGACTCTCACGAGTGAAATTACCAATCTCAAATACCTCGTCGCCTACACGAATCTGGGTACGGGTGAGACCATAGCTACCGCCGTCCACGGTGTTGTTGTAGATGGCAAGCACCTGACCGGTGTACTCGGTGGTTTTCTTCACAGCATCACTGTAGGTTTTGTCGGTTTTTACCTCAAAGATGGGGTTACCCATCATGTCAACGCCTACCTGCTCCATGGGGCTGGTGTTATTCATGTTGTAAACCAGCTGACAAATCAGTCCTCGGGTTGCAGGAACGTCGGGTTGGCTCATTGCACCATTGGTAACGCCGGATTTGTTTGCAACTGCGATAAATCCTGCATACCAAGGCTCACCCTCCAGGGTCTCCTGCACTGCAGCCTGCTCGTAACCCAGTGCACGCATAATCATGGTGATTGCCTCGGCATAGGTTACATTGTTGTTGGGACCAAATGTGCCATCCTCATATCCCTTTACCAGCTTGGTGTTTACGGCAAAGGAAACGTAGGGAGCTGCCCAGTTATCTGCAGGAACATCGGGAAATCCGGTTTCGCCTGCAGTAAATGCCATGCCCTCGGGTGCACTTGCCACTGCGATAATCTTGGAAAATTCCGCACGGGTAATATTTCCGTCCGGCTTGAAGGTACCATCCTCATAGCCATTCAGGATACCGCGGTTTACCAGATCATCAATTGCTTTGTAGAAATGGTATGTAGTGTCCACGTCGCTGAAAGAAGCAGCAAAGCTAACGGTAGCAAACAGACTTGTCAGTGCAACTACCATCGCAAGCGCCAATGCAGCGATTCTTTTTGCATTTCTCATTGTATCTAACCTCCTATGTATGGTGATATGGTTTTATTGTACCATGTTACAAGCCTTTCGTCAATAATAATTGGAAAGTGAAACCATTTTGTAACAGAAAAATTTTCGGTAAATGAGGAGAATTTTACTTTTTCGGAATGACACGCAGGTCATTCCCTACATCCACCCCATCCGAGCTTTGCTACGCAAGGCCCACAAGTAACCACTGATTCATTCGGGAGTGCGTGGGCTGGTGTCCTCGACAACCCGTAAAACGAAGCATTTGTGAATGCCCCTACGGGAAAATTTGTCACAATAGCATTTCATTATCATTTACACAAGAGAAAATCATTAACTCTTTCGAAAGACAAAAAAAGCGCGGCATAACACCGCGCTTTTTGATTGTTTTTCTAATTACTCAGCAACTTCTTCGGTAGCTTCTTCCTCAACTACTTCTTCAGCTACTTCCTCAGCAGCCTCTTCGGTAACTTCTTCTTCCACTACTTCCTCAGTAGCCTCTTCGGTAGCTTCCTCTTCCACTACTTCTTCAGCAACCTCTTCAGTAGCTTCTTCCTCAACTACCTCTTCTACTACAACCTCTTCCTCGATTGCATTTTCCTCAGCAACTTTTGCCAGGCATTTAGCAATCATGGTGAACATCTCTGCTCTGGTTACGTTGTCAACAGGAGCGAAGGTGTTGTCGGGGTTACCAACGATGATACCTTTCTCAACTGCCATAGCAACGAAACCTGCGGACCAGGTGATCTGATCAGCATCAGCGAAGGTCAGAGCGGTCTCGCTCTCGCCCCAAGCGTATGCTCTCATCAGCATGGTAGCAGCCTCTTCACGAGTCATGTTATCGGTGGGACCAAAGGAACCATCTGCATGACCAACCAGTACGCCTGCATCAGTAGCAGCTGCAACATAAGGAGCAGCCCAAGCAGCGATATCAGCGCCATCGGTGAAGGTGGTCAGACCGGTGATGGTTTCATCAACGGGCAGACCCAGTGCATTTACGATAACGATTGCAGCTTCCTGACGGGTGATGTCAGCGTCGGGGCGAACTGCGGGTTTGCCCTCGGTAGCGTCACCTTTGATCAGGCCTGCAGTGTACAGAGCGTCTACGAAATTGTATGCCCAGTGATCTTCTGCCATGTCAGCATAAGCGGAGTCATCGGAAGGATCTACCGGATCAACGGGATCAACGGGATCAACGGGATCAACAGGGTCAACCGGATCAACGGGATCTACAGGATCAACTACAGTGCCACCCATGGAAACACCGCCGCTTACAGAACCCTGACCGCCGTAATTGGTGCTGCCGGAGGTCTTTCTCTTGATCACAGTCAGACCTGCGTCAGCTGCAATGGTGAGATCACCAACCTGATCGGTGGTGGAGTCTGCAGCCCACAGAACAGTGTTGCCCTGGCTACGATTGGTAGCAGCTACGGTAACAACAGAATTTTTGTTCTCGGGTTTTACAGTGATACGAGCCAGCTCAGCGCCTTCCTCAGAAGTAGAGGTCATGCCTGCTGCATCGTAAACCATTGCATGTACGCGGATGGAACCATCCTCATTCTCTTCATATTCCCACTGTGCATCAGCAGTCTCGGAAACAAGCAGAGCGGGAGCGCCGCTGAAACCTGCCTCGGTGCTTGCGATAGTAGCATCAATGGAGAAACCGTATACAGTTGCGGTGCTTGCGGGAACGCTGATAACTACATCAACATTCTTGGAACCGGTCAACTCGGTAATTGCCTCGCCGTCCAATTCATATGCGACTGCAACCTCTACATCGGCAACCTCTGCGAAAGCGGTCATCGACAGGCACATGGTCAGCATCATGGAAACGGCAAGCACAAGAGCTAAAATCTTTTTCATATTATTTTTGCCTTTCCTTTCCTATAAATTAGTTGTTCAAATTTTCCTCTGTTGCAACAAGTAAATTATTCTCCCTCTTCGAGAATAACATCACCCTTGTTAGCAAACATGGTAGCCAAATCGGCATCATCTACAGCGCGGTCACGGTTGAAGTCGTATGCGGTGAGAAGCTCGCCCTCATACTCTGCAGCCTGATTCATAGCGATGCTGTAGAAGTCAACCACGTCGATTGCACCGTCAGCGGTGGAGTCACCTGCTACGAAAGTGCCGTCCAAGGTAACAAGGCCATCAGCGTCGATAGCAACACGAACCGGAGTGTAACCTGCAACGGTGATGGTACCTCTCACATCTGCATCTGCAGTAGTGATAACCAGCTCGGTGCCATAGATTGCTACATCTGCGGAAATTCCATCAACAGCAACAGTCTCGCCGGTGAAGTCAATTTCTTCCTCGGTGATTGCAGCGGTCTCAACAACTTTGTCGCCCAGTTCGTTTACAACTGCGATGGTTACATCTTCCCAAACAACAGTCATGGTCTCAACGCCCTCAACTGCTACATCGGAAGTGGGATCATACTCTGCAACTACAAACTCAGCGGTAACACCGGTAATCTCGGTTACGCCGCCAACCAGATCAGCGTTGGTCAAAGCCTCGCCGTCCTTGGTGAAGGTAACACCCTCGGTCAGAACAACCGGAGTACCCCAGATGGACTCGCCCAGCGGATCGTCTTTGTACTCTGCAGTGTAGGTCAGCTCATACTCGAAGGCATCAGCATTACCATACAGGATTTCAGCAGAGGTAACAGCCACGTCTTTTACAACACTGGTCAGCTCTTCGTTAGCAACCTTGATTGCAACGTTAGCGGTAGCCAGCTCGATTTCGTCGCTGCCCAGAACACCCTTCAGGGTCAAAGCGATGTTGCCGCTGGTCTTAGCGGTACCAACAAAGCTGATGGAAGCACCTTCTGCCAGATTAACTGCAACGCCGTCAGCGAGGTTTGCATCGCCAATCTTAGCGGTTACATTTGCAGGAGCAACTGCATACAGCTTGTAGCTGTCGTAAGCTCTGTTTACGCCCTCGATACCGAAGGTGATAGCAGCAGTACCTGCCTGATCAATCTTCGCTTTGCTTACCTCAGCGGGAACCACGATGGTGGGTTTCACTTCAGCGATAACAGTTACAGTCAGTTCTGCAGTCATGGTCTTGTTGTAGCTGTCGGGAACAACAACAGTTACAGTCTTGGTAGCAGTACCAACCTCATCAACGTCATCAGCCCCGATCTGCACATAAGCGCCCTTGGTATCGTTGTCTACTTCAGCGTTGGTAACATTAATAAATTCAGGAGAGCCTTCATCATAGGTGACTTTGGCCCGTAAGGCTTCGCTACCGAGCGCAGGAACAACACCCTGTACGGTCTCGATAGCACCTACCAGTTCAACACCAGTGATGGATTTAGGTCTTTCCACCAGTGCGGTGAAAGCGGGGTAATTAATCGGACCATCTACAAAACGGGGATCGCCGAAATCGGGGTCCACTTTGTTAGTCGTGATCTGATAGTTACCAATAACAACCGAAGGAGTGGTACCTGCAGCAGCCATGGTTACCGGGATTTTTGCCAGTACAGCAGTACCGCCGGTTACAGCAACTGCGGAAGTATCGGTAACACCATCGCCTCCGCCAATGTTGAACGAAATATTGGAAGTGCTTGCGTCAGGAAGTTTTTCGCCCTTGAAACGATCAAGGTCGCCAACCTTGTAGCTAGCCATGCCGGAAAAATCATATGCTGCATCTGCAGCAATGGTCATACCGGTAACAGCAAAACTCAGGTTTGCGCTCTCCAGAACCTCTGCACTACTCAAGGTTACTACCAGGTCAACGGTTTCACCTGCATACACCTCACTAATTGCCAGTGCCGAACCATCTTTTTCAAACGAAACGGTAAGTGTTTCGGGATCGGTTGCAGCAGCAAAGGCGGTGGGAGCGACGAACATGGAAACCATCATGAGCATCGCCAGCATCAAGCTTAAAACTTTGCTTTTCATACTTTTTCCTCCTTGTTTCTTTCTTAAATTGTTTATTCAAAGTCACGAAAGTCTTCTGCACATTGCTGCGCAGAAGACCTTCGCAATTCTTTGCGAAAATTAATCGGTGTAAGCCGGTTTGTACCAAACAGTCGAACCCATTACTGCGTTCTTGTCAGTAGCGTTTACAACACCGTCACCGTTGATATCCTCTTTGTAGGTTCTGCTCATCACGATGTTGTCTGCCAGAGTTACCATCTCTTCTGCTACAGTAATCTTAGCAGAGGTGTAGGTTGCATAGTACTGCATCTGTCTTGCAGCAGTAGCCAGTGCTCTGAAACCATCGTAGTTTACAACTACAATGTAATCACCTGCAGGAACCTCTACCTGGAAGGTACCATCAGCAGCAGTGAATGCGCCATAGATGTCGGTGGTATAAACGTCGGTGCCCTCGGTGGAACCCAGTTTGATAACACTTACAGCAGCGCCCATCAGCGGAGCGTTTGCCTTGTTTACAACCTTACCTGCGATACCTACTGCAGTAGCCTCAGCAGCAGCAGTAACCTGGATGGTATCCGAGAAGGAACCAAACGAAATGGTCAGCTCAACGGTATCGCCTGCCTCTGCATCAGCAACAGCTGCAACAGTCCAGCCGGTGATGGGAGCAGTGCTATCGTCGTCATAGTTACCGGTAACAGTAACCTTGCTTGCCAGGAAGTTCTTCAGTGCAGCAGCATCTGCCAATACATTTACAGGAACCTCAGTACCTGCAGTAACAGCAGCAGTGATGCTCTCCAGTGCAGCAGGAGCAGCAATGTTCAGTGCCAGTGCAGCACCAACGGGCTTGCCGTCATATTTTACAGCAACGGACAGGTCGTTCTGTGCAGCATCCAGGCTTGCGATCCAGGCATTGATCTCTGCAACAGTCTTGTTTTCGTTGCCTGCAACAACAGAATCAGCCTGAGTAACAGTCAGAGTAATTTTGGAAGCGTCAGCGGTGAATGCAACCGGAGCGCCATCCTCGGTCTTGGTGATAGCAGCTGCGATAGCAGCGCCATCAATCTGGCTTGCTTTGCCTGCCTGTGCAGCAAGAGTGGGAGCAGCGCTCCAACCATAAGCTACTTCAACCAGATTGCTCAGTTTTACAGCAGTTTTGGAAACTGCATCGCCGGTAGCACCGGACTGACCAACATAGATATCTACTTTGTCATAAGCTTCATCCAGAGTACGCAGCTTTGCTTTTACGCCCTCAAGGGTCAGGGTAGTAGCCTCAGCACCCAGAGTTACCTGGTCAATGTAAACAATGCTGTCTGCCAGGTCTGCGTTATCCAGAGCAACGCCATTTTCAACAACCAGAACTGCAACCTCACTGCCGCCGGTCAGACCGGAAACAGGAATAGTTGCGATGTCGCCTGCTGCATCATAGGTAACATCACCAATCTCGATTGCAGCAAATGCGTTGGTGCAAATCATCATTGCAGCCAGCGCCAGAGTTAAGATCTTGCACATAGTCTTTTTCATAATCTTCTCCATCTCCCTCCAAATTTTTGAAAACAAATTGATTTTACAGGATACACTCCTGCGGGTGGTAATAAGTAAACATAGCTGCGTGCCGGGTTGTCCGAAAGCAATTTCCGTTTACCTTTTCCGACCACTCCTTTCCCTATGTAATTTACGGGTGCAAACGCCGTTTACACCTGACATTCGGCATACTTGCAGTGAAGGAACTCCGCACAGATGCCGACAGTACTACAAATATACATATACATTATAGCTTGCCCCACATAAGATTTCAATGTTTTTTTTCGATTTCGTATATTTTTTGTCAATTTACACAAAAACCTCTCGTATTTTTATGCAATTGATTCACCATTGACAAAAATCTGTTTGGGGGAAACCAACGGGTCGAGCGGATCGCCATCAAAAATTACCAGGTCGGCATCCAATCCGGGAGCAATGGCACCCACCCTGTCGGCAATGCCGCAGGCAAGAGCAGGGTTTACCGTTACACTGCGCAGGGCAAGGGCCTGACTCACCCCGTAACGCCGCAAAAGGTGCGCGCACAAGGGCAGATATTCACACGGGGTAACCGGGTGGTCGGTAATCACCGATACCGGCAACCCTGCCGCAAGCAGTCCTGCCGCCGTGGCAGGGGTCAGGTTTTTCAGCTCAGGCTTGGACCGGTCGGTCAGATACGGTCCCACACACAGGGGCACCCCTGCCTCTTTTAACCGTTCGGGCATGAGTGCCCCGTCGGTAACGTGTTCGAGGGATGCGTTTAAGGAAAATTCCTCGGCAATCCGCAGTGCAGTGCAGATATCGTCCGCACGGTGGGCATGGAATTTTACCGGGAGGGAGCCATCCAGTACCGGGAGCAACGCCTCCATGCGAAGGTCGGTATCGGGGGGATTATCTCCCCCTTTCTTTTGGGCATAGGTACGCGCCTCGGTTAGGGTACGGCGTATGAGCGCCGCCGTTGCCATACGGGTCAGTGGCGCTTTCCCCTTTTTGCCGTGCACATATTTTGGGTTTTCGCCCAGCGCCATCTTCATAGCGCAGGGTGATTTTACAATCATATCATCCACGCAGCTGCCATGGGTTTTCATTGCTACAAAGGTGCCGCCGATGGGGTTGGCACTGCCCGGACCGGTAACTACGGTGGTTACCCCTGCAGAAAGTGCCTCTGCAAAATAGCGGTCGAGCGGATTTACCGCATCAATGGCGCGCAGGTGGGGGGTGATGGGGTCGGTGGATTCGTTGCCGTCGTCCCCCTCAAAGCCGAGGGAATCCTCCCACATGCCCAGGTGACAGTGTGCATCAATAAAGCCGGGGGTAACAGTTGCCCCGCCAAGGTCACGGGTATCGGAGATATTTTTCGGCGCATCCGCCATATCGCCCACCGCTTTGATTACACTGCCGTCAATAAGTATGTAGCCATGTTCCATCAATTCCAGTTGAGTTCCCGCATAGATGCGTGCATTGGTAAGTAGTATCATGTTTTTTCCCTTCCTTTATAATATATACACTAATTTAAACGATGATTGTAGGGCACGGCGTTTACGACGTGCCGTGTTTCAGGCTGTCGAGGACGCCAGCCCCTACAATTCGATTTTTGAAATACTGTAGGGAACGGCCTGCGTGCCGTTCCGCATTTCGGTCTGTCAAAGACCCTCTCCCATATCCAACAATGGTATTCATTCAACGGGCAGGAATATTTTCAACAAAATTTGCCCCATCCGTTGCAACAACAGACCCGTCCTCGCACATGAGCACCGCTTCCACATCCGGCAACCCGGCAATCAATTCCAATCCGGCATCAGCGCCCATCACATACACTGCGGTTGCCAGAGCATCAGCCAAACCCGACGAGGGCGCAATCACCGTCACACTTTTTAGCCCGGATTTTGCCGGTGCTCCGGTTTTGGGGTCCAGAATATGATGATAGATTTGCCCGTCTTGCTCAAAAAAACGTTCATAAGCGCCCGAGGTAACCACCGCACGGTCGCAAACCTCCACCGTACCGAAATAGTCACCCTGGTTGCCGTCCGGGTCACGCAACCCCACGCGCCATGGCGAAGTGCCGTTTTTGCCGAGAGCATAGATGTTTCCCCCGAAATCAATCAGCGCACTTGTGATGCCCCGTTGCTCCAGCACATCACGGGCGACATCCGCGGCATAGCCCTTTGCCACACCGCCCAAATCCACCCCCGCACCATGCAAAAGGGTAATTTTCCCGGTTTGGGGCGAAAAGTCCACCTTGTCCCATCCCGAACAGGAAAGTGCCTCTCGGACAGATATCGCGTCGGGCACTCTGCCTCCGCCATTCACATCCCACAAATCAACCAATGCTTTCACTGCCGGGTCAAACGCGCCGCCCGATTTGTCCCAAACTGCAGCGGCAATTTCCATCACCGCAAGGGCGTCCCCGGTAAGCGTAGCAGAGCCAGTTTGATTTAAACGGAAAACCTGGCTGTTGTCCAGGTATGCACTGCACTGTGCCTCCACCTCACGGGCACGGGCAAGGGCGGCATCTGCCGCCCCTCTTGCGCCAAACCCACGCGCACGCACTGTGACCACCGTATCCATCAGAAAATCCGTTCTGCGGTATTCCCGATTGCCCAGCGCAAACACCGTGCCAACCAACGCCAGCACCGCCGCAAGGGCAAACATGATTTTTTTCATAAGTAACATCCTTTCATGTGCGGATTGCAGAACAATTCTGCCTCATCCATCAACCCCACACATATATACATCATGGTCTCCCCATAGGGAACAGCCTATGTGCTGTTCCGCTTGCGGAATGACACATAGGTCATTCCCTACACGATCTCCCATAAGAGGGAGCCTGCTCATCAAATCTGCTCCGCCAGTTCCAGTATCAGTTTGAAATTCGGTTCCTTCAGACTTTCAAACTGCTCAAACGGGATGGGGTTGGTTCCTCGCCCCACCTCCACCGTAAATGCAGGCAGGTCAAATTTTTCCAGATACCAGTCCTTGAACCCCGAATAGGAGCTGATGCCTGCCGCCGTGTCAAGTGCATATCCGCTCACCCTTGCGAGCGAACGGGCGATTTCCGGAAAACCCTTTCCATTAAACTCCCAGTAAATCACCTCGCCCTGCGAATGAAACGCCACTGCGGCATCAAATTCCTCATCCAGTACCAGAGAGCGCACCGCACGGGTTTCAAACTCGGAAAACGGCTCCTCGCCGGGCCAACGGGTAGGACCAGGCCCCACAATCCCTGCATTTTCGGCAGCGCGCTTTCCTGCCTCAAAGAGCGCATCGTAATTGTGATTCAGATCAACTCCCCGGATGTTTGCCTGCCACACCGCCGAAATCTCCTGATCACCCACCTGTTCGGTAATGTCAGTATAATACGGATTTTCGGGGGTGATGCCGTTTAGCACAATATCCACCCCGTCGGGGTTGACCATGGGCATAATGTAATAAGTAACCTTTCGGGCGATTTCGCCCACATCATAGCCGTACAAATCGCCTCCGCCGGACAGTGCGCTGTTAAACGCATTTGCAAACTCCACCAGAAGCGGTGCGGTAATCCATTCCAACGCATGGTGTGCGCCATTTAGAAAAACTTTCTTATCCCCTCTGCCCACCGTGAAATAGTACAATTCCCGGTCAAGGGTGCTTGTTCCGGCAGACCGAACGTTTGGAAATGACACCAATGCCTGCTCCAGCTTGCGGTAATCAAAATTGTTATAATCCATCACCAAAACCTCCTTTTCCTATATCATATGAAAGGAGGAGGGTGTTTCATCACTTCCATTATATAATAGGTAACAGAAAATGTCAAAACTTTTACACCCCGAAAGATGTGCTTGCATTTTTCGGCATTTGGGTATATAATGTTAGTGTATCAGTGCACCAAATCCAAAACGAGGAGGCTTTTCCTATGAAATTAGTTCTTGCAATTGTCAATGATGAAGACGGCAATAAGGTTTTGTCCGCATTGAACAAGTCGGGTTTTTCGGTAACCAAGCTTGCCACCACCGGCGGTTTTCTGCGTGCAGGAAACATGACCCTGCTCATCGGAACTGACGAGGATAAGGTGGACGAAGTGATTAAAATTATCAGCGAAAAAAGCTGTCGGCGTAAGCAGATTACCACATCGCCCATGCCCATTGGTGCAACCAGCGCCTTCACCCCTTACCCCATTGAGGTGGAAATCGGCGGTGCTACCATCTTTGTGGTGGATGTGGAACGATTCGAGAAGGTCTGATGCTTGCACCCACAGGACTTGACCGCCTGACCGGATTGTTTAGCAGGGCGGCACAAACAGACAGAGTGCACCACGCCTATCTCATTGAGGGAGAACGGGGTGCAGGCAAGCGCACGCTGGCAAATTATGCAGCGGCATTGCTCTTGTGCGACACACACGATGCTTGCGGTCACTGCCCCGCCTGCAACATGCTTGCCAGCGGGGCAAACCCCGATTTCACCCGCATTGGGCTTGCAGATAAATCGGTCATCACGGTGGATCAGGTGCGCGCCCTCATCAAAGAGGTGTATGTGCGCCCCTTTTCGGGAAACAGACGGGTGTTTGTCATAGAAGACGCCCACCTGCTCAACCCCGCGGCGCAAAATGCACTGCTCAAGGTAATTGAGGAGCCGCCTGCCTATGCGGTATTTTTGCTGCTCAGCGAAAATGCCGGTGCTCTCCTGCCCACCATTCGTTCGCGGTCGTTTTTGTTGCGCATTCCGCCGAGAAACGCCGAAGATTTGCGCAAAATCGTGCCGGATGCAGATGAAACCGCTCTCTTTTTCAGCAGGGGAAATCCGGGGATAGCCCAAAACCTTGCGTCGGACGAGCATTTTCATGCCCTTCGCAACGAACTGTTCCGCGCGGCAGAGGCACTTTTTTCGGATGATGCGTTTGACGTATATTCTGTATGCGATTTTTTCGAGGCACACAAAGAAGAACGGGATACTGTTTTTTCCTTGTTTGCCCTGCTCATGCGTGATCTGTTGCTCACCAAAGAGGGACTTTTTTCTCTTTGCGTCAATGGCGACAGCACCGACAAGCTGACCGCATTATCGCAAAAAATAAGCCGCAAGGCATGTATTAAGCTGATACAAACCGTATTAAATGCACAAAAAGAGCTGGGCAAGTACGGAAACTATACCATTGCCGTACAAGCCATGCTTTTACAGTGTCGGGAGGATATCAATGGTTGATGTAGTTGGAGTACGTTTTAAAAAAATGGGTAAGGTCTATTATTTCGACCCGGGTGACCTGTCGCCCGAGCGTGATGATAATGTCATTGTGGAAACCTCACGAGGTGTGGAATTCGGCACCATTGTCATGCCCCGCAAAGCGGTGGACGACAGTGCCGTGGTTCAGCCCCTCAAAAAGGTAATCCGCCCCGCAACCGAACGGGATTGCGAAAAGGTGGAGCAAAATCGCGAAAAGGAAAAAGAGGCATTTCGCGTGTGCCAGGAAAAAATCCGTGAGCACGGACTGGAAATGAAACTGGTAGATGTGGAATACACCTTTGACCATAACAAAATTCTCTTTTATTTCACCGCCGACGGCAGAGTGGATTTCCGCGAGTTGGTGCGTGACCTGGCAGGGGTATTCAAAACCCGCATCGAGCTGCGCCAGATTGGCGTGCGCGACGAGGCAAAAATGCTGGGCGGTCTGGGCGTGTGCGGCAGACCTCTTTGCTGCAATAGCTATTTGAGCGAATTTCAACCCGTTTCCATCAAGATGGCAAAAGAGCAGAGCTTGTCCTTAAACCCCACCAAAATTTCGGGCACCTGCGGAAGACTGATGTGTTGCCTGAAAAACGAGCAGGATGCCTACGAGGCACTGCTCAAAGAAACCCCCAATGTGGGTTCTCTGGTCAAAACCCCCGAGGGTAAGGGCAATGTCACCAAAGTCAATCTTTTAAAAGGGATTGTAACGGTTGCCATTGATGTAAACGGCGAAAAAGCGGCGTCCGATTTCAAAACCAGCGAAATTGAAATCTTAAAGCGCGCCACCAAGCGTGACCCCAATCCGCAGGAGATGGAAGAGCTGAAAAAGCTGGAAGATTGAGTTTGTTTACATCTCGGTCACAAAATTCACACAAAAACACTTGCTTTTTTGGGATTTTTCCTTTATAATAAATACGTTTCTTGATTAAGTCCCGATTTTTCGGGTTTTAATTGCCCACATACCGTGGGTAGGTTCAAGCCATGGGCGTTTGCCCTGTTTTGAAGGAGGTGTTATTCATGGCATATGTTATCAATGACGATTGCATCAGCTGCGGTGCTTGCGAGGGCGAGTGTCCCGTATCCTGCATCAGTGCAGGCGACGGTAAGTTCGTAATCGATGAGAATGAGTGCATCGAGTGCGGTGCTTGCGCAGGTGTATGTCCGGTTGCTGCTCCCAACGCGCAATAATCGAAAACAAATCACTCAATGCCCCGGTTTTGATTACCGGGGCATTCGTATATAGGTGGAATGATACATGGAAAGAACAGACTGGTTAAAAGAAGGAATGCCCCTCACGCAGGACACCGATTTGTTCTGCTACGGCACCGACACGGTCGCACTGGCAAATTTCGCCTCGGTACATTCGGGGGAACGAATTGTAGATTTGTGTGCCGGAAACGGCGCGCTCACCCTTTTGATGGCGGCAAAATCCCCCACCGTGCAGGTGACCGGGGTGGAATTGCTGGAGCGTTCCCATGCACTGGCAGAAAAAAATATTGCCCAAAATCATATGCAGGATCGGGTAACCTGCCTGCAGGGTGACATCCGCGAGATTCGTTCCCTGTTGCCCCACGCCGGGGCAGATGTGGTGGTATGCAATCCCCCTTACATGCCGGTAGGTAGTGGACGGCTCAACCCCACCGATGAAAAGGCAATCTCACGCCATGAGCTTTGTGCCACCATCACCCATGTAACCCAGGCGGCAGGATACCTGTTGCGCTATGGCGGACGGCTTTATCTGGTGCATCGGTGCGACCGTCTGTGCGATGTGCTCTGCGCCATGCGCGAGGCAGGCATCGAGCCAAAACAACTCCGTTTTCTCCATCCTACCCCCGGCAAAGCCCCCAATCTGTTTCTGGTGAGCGGCACGGTGGGCGGAAAACCATCCATGGTCATACAAGACCCACTCTACTTAAATTCACTGCAAAAGGAGGAATGACAAATGAATTGCGGCACACTGTATCTGGTTGCCACTCCCATCGGCAATCTGGGGGATTTGTCGGCGCGCGCGCTGGAAATTTTGCATACCGTTGACCTGATTGCCTGCGAAGATACCCGTCATTCCCTAAAACTGCTCAATCACTTTGGTATCTCCAAACCGCTCACCAGTTATTTTGAGCACAACAAGTCGGAAAAAGGGCAATATCTGCTCGCCGAACTGCTAAGCGGCAAAAATATTGCACTGGTCACCGATGCCGGTACACCTGCCATCTCCGACCCGGGCGAGGATCTGGTTGCCCTGTGTATTCAAAATGACATTCCCACCGTTTCCATACCCGGTGCGGCGGCTTTTGTGTCGGCACTCATCGTGTCGGGACTTCCCACCCGTCAGTTTTTGTTTGAGGGATTTTTGCCGGTGGGCAAAAAGGCACGCGCCGAGCAATTGCAACCCCTGCGCACCCTGCCACACACCCTCATTTTTTATGAGGCTCCCCACAAGCTTGCCCGCACTCTTCAGGACCTGCTCGATTGCCTGGGCGACCGCAGGATTTGCCTTGCAAGAGAGCTTACCAAATTGCACGAAGAAATTTTGCGCACCACCATATCCGGTGCCATTTCTCACTATGAATCGCATTCCCCCAAGGGTGAATATGTATTGGTAGTCGAGGGGGCGGATGCCGCTGCGTTGCAGGCAAAACAAGCGGCAGACCTGTCCCTCATTCCGGTTGCCGAGCAGGTAGATGCACTCATTGCACAAGGAATGGACAAAAAGGACGCCCTGAAAGAAACGGCACGACTGCGCGGCGTTTCCAAACGGGAAATTTATAATATCTACGTCAGGGAGGGAGAGCAATGATACAGGTAAATAAATCCGGTATCCTCTATCGAGGGGTACGTCGGGGACGGCGCAAACTGCTTGCCATCTGTCTGGTGCTTGCGGCAATCACTGTGTGGTACACCGCAGTACACATGGTTACCCTGAAAGGAAAGTTCCACGGGCCCTATCCGTTTGACGAGCCGCATTTTGCTGCCAGCACCCAAACCGAAACCTTTTCCAAGCCAATTAAAATGAAAAAACGGGAAGACCGCTCCATCAGTAGCTATGCCTATATGGATACCAGCTATACCAAGGGGGATCAATACCGGTTTACCTTGCAATTAGATAACATCACCCCCACCGACATCCATTACGATGCCGAGTATGAAAACCCCCAAACCGGCGAAACCGAACTGGTAACCATCATGCGGCTCTACCTTGCCGATATCGGCGGCAAACAGGTGCCGGTCATGGCGCAGGCAAACCGCACGCTTGCCGCAGGGGATATGGTAACCGGCATTTTTGTAAAACCGGATAAGGTGGTGCGTGCAGACCTCTCTGCCACCGTACCCGAGGGAGAAACCCTTACCGTGAGCGAATATATGCTCGACACCCGGGGCATCGAGATGAATACCGAAAATTCCGATCCGTGGATTATCGGCATTCTGCTTGCAATCACACTGTTTCTGGCAATCCGTGTTGCGGTGTATTACATCAATCCGCTCCGTCACCCCACCTATACCCAGCTACAAAAATACGGGGATATTTCGGAAATCATCACCTCTGTGGAAACCCAGGCAGAGTCGGATGCTGCATACAAAGAGGATAAATCCCTCATCATGCCCGACTGGATTTGCTATGATGCCACCTTCAAACGGGTAGTGGTCAAAAACCATATGGCATCAGGAAGATATGAATGAGAATATAAAGAGGGCACAGTGAATTTCACTGTGCCCTTTCTTTGTTGTAAAAGCAATCATTTTCCCATCTTCGCCTTATTTTTTATAAAGCCGCCGTATCTGCTTGATTTCTTTATCAATATTATCCAGTATATCCAAAATATCCTTATTGGTTTTGATATTCACATTTGCATATCCAAGCAAATAATCTGTCGTTACCCCAAAAAATTCTGCTAATTTGATGATAGAATAACTGTCCGGATTGGTTTTCCCTGTTTCGTAATTCGATAGTGTTTTTTGATCAATACCCGTTGCGTTTGCCACATCAATCTGCCGCAAATCCAGATCTTCTCGCAAATCACGCAACCTGTTTTTTTTAATATCCATACTAAAAACATCCTTTTTTGTTTCATTATACTATCAAATTACTAAACCCCTCTTGACATACTAATGTTTTACATATACAATATAATTATACTAATATATTAGTTAGTGTACTTTCCATGTGACACGAATTTTCCCCAATCATAACTACCTGCTTAACCGGTAGTTATGATTAATCCTATTACTTTACTCCGTAAAATATGGAATCAAAATCTGTATTTAATATTTCTTTTATCAGGAGAATTTCATCCGGATACAAATGCCTTTGCCCCACCTCTATTTTGGCAATCGCACTTCGCGTGATATCACAACCTTGTAACTGCAATTTTGCAGAAAGCATTTCTTGTGTCATCCCTGCTATTTCCCTGATTTTTCTAATATTATTTCCGATCTCTTTTTCTATTTCCTGATTCATAAAATCAACCCTTTGCACTTATTTTAGAACAAAGTTCTTGACTTTATTATAAATTTAAGTTATAATAAGTTTGCACCTATACAAGTGCACTTTGCTGTTTATGGAAGTACAAAAATTGTCCTCTCTGGTGTTGGCACACATTCCATACAAAAAGGCAGAAACGAAAATTTTCGTTTCTGCCTTTTCCCTTGTTTTATTATTTTACTTTGTGCAGCATTTTGCCACAATTTTTTTGAGCACTTCGGCATCTGCTAAAAATGCCTCTGCCGCACCATCCAGCACAAATTCCAGCGTCATGAATTTTACATTTCCGCCGTCAGAGAGTGCCTTAGTAAATTTATCCCAACAATCGGTACCTTCCTCCAACGGGCGGCTGTCTATCCCCTCCCAGTGGAATACATGCGCGCCAATCACACGGTCGCCCAGCAAACGGATGATATCCTCCTGTTCCTGCACATCGGGGTAATAATTTCTTGGCTGCCAGTGGGTGTAAAGACCCGGCACTGCATTAAGCATTGCCAGCGCACCCTCTTCATTGTTGGTCAGGCTGGTGTGGTGATATTCGGTAGAAATCAAAATGCCCTTTTCTGCCGCCAACGCAACGCAACGGCGCAAATCCTCATACACCGCCTCACGGTATTCCGGCTCTGCCTCATGGTGGTTTTTCTTTCCTGCCCACACACGAATTACGCCTGCACCCAGTGCAACTGCCGTATCCAACACCGTTTCAAACGGCACATCCTCCGGGGTGCAATGATAATAACTGCCGTAGGACACACAGGTAAGCCCTGCCTCACGGGTGAGTTCCCCCACACGCTTTGCCGTTTCAATGTCGCCATGCGGCACATGAACATCGCCGCCCCACTCGATGGAGGTAAGCCCTGCCTCTTTGACCAGCGCAATAATCTCCTCTACCGATTTTTTACGAAAGGTAATCGAAACCAGACCGGTATGCATCACTATCTCTCCTTTTATTTTACAATTTCGCCCTTCAAATAAGCGTTCCACACATTTTCAAACCAGTTGTCCTCCTGCGGAATGGGACGAACCGCACGCCATGTGCAAACTGCCTTGCCGTCTTTCATACAGGTTTCCTGCACCTTTGCGGCACGGGTGCCGTCATCGGCAACAAACCGGAACATCTCGCTCATTCCCTCACGGGGTAACTTACCCTCGGGCGCAGACACCAGATAGGAACCACGGCTGCGTCCGCCGTCTGCGATGTAATCCGCCATTGCCGAGGCATACACATACTGTGCCACCAGCAGGTCATAGTTGCCCAAGGCAATGGGCAGTTCATAATCGCTTGCAATGGATGCAGTGTCAAAGAAGGATTCCATATCCGCCTTTGCCGCCGCTGCCACGCTTGCCACACTCTCTGCCGAACGGATAAATGCCGCATCCTTGCTCATACGGGTACCGATTTCCTTACGGGCAGCAAGGGTGTTGGGGGTTTCTCTTCTGGCAAATACCGCATCGGTCTGTGCCATACGCTCTGCCGCCTGTGCACCAACCGCCGCGCCAAATTCCTCTGCCGAAACGGGAGTACCTGCATAATTTGCCGCAATAAACTGTGCCGCACGGGTGGAGCCTACCTGACCTGAGTTCAGGGCACTGCCGCCCGGACGATACACGCCATGGCTGCCGTTTACCTCACCCACCGGGAACAGATGGGGCAGATTGCTCTCCCACCAGCAGTTGCCGGCAAGACCGCCGTTGTTGTGCTGAGCGCACACCGCGATTTCCAGCATTTCGCTCTTTAAGTCAATTCCATGGTCTGCATACAGCTTGATAGCCGCCGCATTCATATGCTCCAACCGTTCGATGGGTGTGCCAAACAACGCGTTGGAGTTTTTCAGATATTCATAGCTCTCTCCGCCCAGATTGGAAAAGTCCTCTTTCAGGCAGGAAGGGTTGTGCAGGAAGTCTAAAAATACACGTCTGCCGTTGTTGTGAATTTCGTTATGTACCAAAAGATCCACCAAAGACGAACCGCAGTTTTCAATCTTACGCGGGTCAAACGGCCACTGGTATCCTTTTAAGAAAATGGCATCCAGCAAGCTGGTGGAATCAGGGAAACAATCGTCCATAAACTCACGGGGGTCATTGCCGTCTGCATCGGTGGAGATGTAACGAGGCAATACCTGCTGATAGGTTCCCGACAAATTCCACCGGAATTTGGTGGAGGCAATGCCATACTGCCATTCGGTGAGGTTTTTGCCTGCCGCACCCGCCTCAAATGCCAGACCGCTTGCACCGCTCTGGCTCTCGGGGTAAACGGATAACGCATAAAGACCTGCCGGACCGCCGGTTGCATACACCACGTTTACCGCATTGATGAGCAGATACCGCGCGCCCGAAAGGTCGTTTTTGTTCAGGCACAACAGTCCACGACAAACCTCCCCGTCGGTCAGCACCCGAATCACCTGATATCCGTCCAGCACGTCAATCCCCTTTGCGGCAATGCGTGCCTGCAGCTTCTCTGTCATAAACTTACTGGTCAGGGGTCCTGCACTGGTTGCCCGTGCACGGGGGTCATGGTCGGTTTTGTAGCCCACAAATTCACCATAGCGGTTGTGCGGGAAGGGAACGCCGGCATCTGCCAGCTTATAAAAACACTGGGACGAAAGTGCCGCCTCGCAGAGTGCGAGGTCGCCGTCCATTGCGCCACCCTCAAACAGGTTTTGCGCCATAGCTGCAACACTGTCTGCCCCGTCACCCGATAGGGTAAGTTTGTAATAGGTCTGTTTGTCCGAGCCGGTGTTGCGGCTGGTTCCCATGTTTACCCCCTCGGTGATGATGCAGATATCGGTAACCCCGTTATCATACAGGCGGTCAGCGGCATTGTAGCCTGCCGCACCGGTGCCGACAATCGCGGTATTTACCGAAACCACCGACACATCCTGACCATTTAAGGTAATGGTATCAAATTTCATAATTATACTTCCTCCGTTTTGAAATGGATGCCGTATCTTACAGTCTTCTCAAATGGAAACCGCCGTCCACATTGATGACCTGACCGGTGGAATAGGAGAACGCGCCGGATGCCAGTGCACTCACGGCATTTGCGATATCCTCGGGCTTGCCCCAACGACGGGTGGGCAGAATGCCCTCTTCAAAAATCAGGCGGTTGTATTTTTCGGTAACCGTGCTGGTCATGTCGGTTGCGATGATACCCGGACGGATTTCAAACACACCGATGCCAAACTCTGCAAGACGGTCTGCAAACAGGGTGGTGCACATGCTTACCCCTGCTTTGGAAATGCAGTACTGCGGGCGGTTGACCGACGAGGTATATGCACTCATGGAGGACATATTCACGATGGTACCCTCGATTTTTTCGGAAATCATGTGGTTTGCCACTGCCTGGGTCAGGAAAAAGGTGCCGCGCAGATTGATGTTCATCACAAAATCAAAATCCTCCGGGCTGGTTTCGAGCAGGTCGGCACGCACACGGGGTGCAACGCCTGCGTTGTTTACCAGCAAATCCACCTTGCCTGCAGCTTCAATCGCACGGGCACGGTCCTCTTCCTTGGTCAGGTCGCCGCGCACATACACAGCGCCCTCAACGGGATTTACCTGCTCCTCGGGGAGAATGTCAAAAATAATCACACGATAGCCGTCCTCGGACAGTTTTTTTGCGATGGCGTTGCCGATGCCGCGCGCACCGCCGGTAACGATAGCATTTTTCATCATAATCTTCCTTTCGGTATCCATTTATTTTTTAGATATGTTCTGCAATATGACTGGTGTCGGGCTTTTGCTTGCCCTCCCAACCTGCCTGATAGATGGGCAGATACACCTCGGTATCACGGATGGCGCATCCTGCCTTGCCGCCATTTCTCATAATTTCGGTACATTTGCCGCAGGCGATACAGCACTTTTTGCGGTCCATTCCATTGCCCTTGGTAATATCCAACGCAAAATCAGGATATGCAAACGACTGTCTGCCAAAACCTGCAATATCGCACCAACCCTGCTCCACACAACCTGCCGCAAGCAATGCGCCCAGCTCGCGGAACCAGGAAAATCCGGTGGAAATCACCGTCATGCCCGGCACTGCCTGCTTGACCTGCCGCGCCGCATCCAGCAGTTTCCATGCACTCTGCAACTGATGGGTAGGGGGAGTATACGGACCTGCATCATAGGGACGGTTGATGTGCGGATTGTAATAGGGGTTACCGCCGGTAATGTTAATCAGGCGCACGCCCTCATCATAGAGCTTTTGCGCAATCAGCTTGATTTCGCTTAAGTCACGGGTGCGGAAATCCTCCTTGTCCACGCCAAATCCATACGGATAGGGAATTTCATCATATGCATTGATACGGGTGGTGATGTCCACACTGCAAGCCGCCTTGATTTTGCGCACCACATCAAAAAGCAGACGGGTACGGTTTTCAAAACTGCCGCCAAAATCACCCGGACGGGTGTGTGCCGAAAGCAGCTCACTGTTCAGATATCTGTGGCACGCTTTGATGTCCACCGCATCAAACCCTGCATACTCGGCAAGCCTTGCCGCCGCTACATAACGGTCTTCCAGTGCATACAACTCCTCGTCGGTGATGATGCGATGATGCTCGGGGAGAAGTCGGTCGAGGTATTCATTTTCGGTGGCAATGATGGCATCTGCCCCCACAAACGGCTTGGAATACCGACCCGAATGGGTAAGCTGAAGCACCAGATAAATCTCATCGGGTGCACACGCTCTCATGTGCGCTACCATCTTTTTAAATTCATCTTTGTTTTCCTCGGTAATCGCCAGCTGACGGGGGTTGGCACGTCCTTCCGGACATACTGCACACGCCTCCACCCAGATCACGCCGCAACCACCCTTTGCAAACCGCTCATACCGGCGCCATACCAGTTCGGTGGGGGTGCCATCTGCCTCGCTGTCGCACCCCTCCATGGGGTGTACTGCCAATGTGTTTGCCAGGGTGCGTTTGCCAACAGTAATGCCTTTTTTTAGCGCATCGGTGTTGTCTGCCACCGGCAAATCCAGTGCCATCTGCCCGATTGCCGCTTTCAGCGCATCTGCATCCGCATAGCGAAACCGTTCAAATTCTGCCATAATATCATCCATTCCTTTCTGAAATATTGTGTTCATTTGAAAACTTTACTGCGTATCTTGACAGTGTTCCAAGGATATGATACCATTTATTTGAGATAATTTCTACCACGATTTGCTAAATTTAAGCAAAAATTATCACGATTTGCTGATTGGAGTGATAAAATGCAATATTCCAACGAATGGTTCCGCGCGGTCATCGGCGGGGCAGACGGACTCAATATGCAGGTGCCTCATCTGCACGGACAATACGAATTGTATTATCTGTTGGAGGGAAAACGCACCTTTTTCATCCGCGACACCGCCTATTCCATGGTGCCGGGGTCACTTGCGTTTTTGGACGGCGAGCAGCTGCACCGTGTCTTTTCCCCTGCAGATATCCCTCATAAACGCATGGTCATTTTTTTTGAAAAGGATCAAATTACCGACCCTGCATTTGTCCAGATGTTTCAATCGGGCGGTTGCATCACCTTAAATCAACAAGAGCGCACCGAGTTTGACCGCACGGTTGAGCAACTTTCCAAAGAAATCTCATCAGGGCGCCCCTTTGACCATAAGGCGGCGGATGTTCTCACCCGATATCTGCTCATCCTTGCCTGCCGGGCGCGGCTTTCCCCCCGTCCACCCCTGCATTACAGAGAAACGGCAATATCCGATGCGGTTTCCTATATCGGCGACCACTTTGCCGAACACCTGTCCCTGCCCCGGGTGTGTGCCGAGGTTGGCATGAGCGTAAGCCATTTTACGGCAACCTTTAAAGCCTCCACCGGCTTTACCTTTGTAGAATATATCAACCACATCCGCATCCGTCATGCGGCACGCCTTCTTGAGCAAACGGATATGAGCGTCGCCGAAATCGCAGGTAGAGTGGGCTTTTCCAGTTTTTCATATTTTTCTGCGCGGTTTAAAGAAATCTGCGGCATCAGCCCCTTGCATTACCGGAAAAAAGAGGGGTGATTCGGTTCCCGCTCTTTTCCACCCGTGAAAATTTTTTCAAAAAACTCTTTACAAATTTATTTTTTTATAGTAGTGTATTGGATAGGCTATATTATAGGAAGGAGTTGGACAGGATATGGAGGAAAGCTTGTATGCGGTATGGCTCACCGTCAAATGCGGCATTTCCAGAGCAAAGGCACTCAAACTTCTCGCACAGTTTCACACCTTTTCGGAAATCTATGCCCTGGACGGAAATACCATCGCCACCTGCAAGTTTTTGTCGGATGCCGAAATGCTCCGGCTGGCACAAAAAGATCTGAGCGATGTGCAGCGCTATTGCTCTTTACTGGAAAAACATCATGTCACACTGCTCCCCATTACCTCCCCCGATTATCCAAGCCTTCTTCAAACCATCGATTCTCCGCCGGTGTTGCTCTATTGCCGCGGAAAATTCATCCGTCTGGACGAGCACTTTTGTGTTGCCATGGTCGGCACGCGCAGGGCAAGTGAATATGGCCTTGCCACCGCAAAACGATTGGCACAGGAAATTGCAAGCGAAGGTGCCATCATTGTCAGCGGCATGGCAGATGGCATCGACACCGCCTCACACCAGGGTGCACTCGCCGCAGGAAAACCCACCGTGGCAATTTTGGGTTGCGGCGTCAATCTGGTTTATCCGTCCACCAATGCACGCCTCATGCAACGCATCATGGAAACGGGTATGGTTATCAGTGAATATCCCCTCAATGCCGAGCCGGAAAAATGGCATTTCCCCGAGCGAAACCGTATCATTTCGGGATTGTCCACCGCACTGGTGGTGGTTGAAGCATCCATCCGCAGCGGCTCACTCATCACCTCACGCCTTGCAAATGAGCAGGGGCGTGATGTCTATGCCGTTCCGGGCAACATCAATTCGGTCAAAAGTGCAGGTCCCAACCATCTGATTAAAGATGGCGCAGGGGTTGTCACCTGCGCCGAAGATGTGTTAGAGCCATATCGCACCCGATTTGTGGGAAAGTTTTCCCAAGACGAGCTGCCGGAGGTTGCCGAGAAAATAGCAATCGAAATGCCTGCGCAACCCACTCCGGATGCGGTCACATCTTTCCCTGCCCGCACCAAAGCAGACACCGCGCAGAGCAATCCGGACCAACGCATTCTTGCCGCACTGGGAGAAACTCCCATGCATCTGGATGAAATTGCAGAACAAACAGGCTTGGACCCGGGTGTACTCAATTCCCGTCTGCTCATGATGGAGCTTTCGGGAAGTATTGTAAGCTATCCCGGAAACCGTTATACCCGTACATCGTAACCGCATAGCATGCTAAAACATACCAAATACAGAACAGGAGAGAGAGCATGGCAGACAAACTGGTCATTGTAGAGTCGCCCTCCAAAGCGACCACCATCAAAAAATATCTTGGAAAAGGTTATAAAGTCATGGCAAGCATGGGGCACCTGGTAGACCTGCCCAAAAGTCAGCTTGGCGTTGACATCGAGCATGATTTTGAACCCAAATACATCACCATCCGCGGCAAGGGCGATCTGGTAAAATCCCTCAAAAAAGAAGCAAAAGCCGCCGACCGCGTTTTCCTCGCAACCGACCCCGACCGCGAAGGAGAGGCGATTTCGTGGCATCTTGCAAACCTACTGGAAATCAACGCCAAGGAAAAGTGCCGCATCACCTTTAACGAGATTACCAAAACCGCCGTCAAAGCCGCCATCAAAGAGCCACGCACCATCGACGAAAATCTGGTGGATGCACAGCAGGCACGCCGTGTGTTGGATCGTATTGTGGGCTATAAAATCAGCCCCCTTCTCTGGAAAAAGGTAAAAAAAGGCCTGTCGGCAGGTCGTGTGCAGTCGGTTGCAACCCGTCTGGTTTGTGACCGGGAGGCGGAGATTGAGCAGTTTATTCCCGAAGAATACTGGACCATCGACGCCCACCTTTCCCAAAACAAGAAAAAATTTGTTGCCCACCTCTATGGCAAGGGCAGTAAAAAACTGGCGTTGCACGATAAAGCCTCCACCGACGCAGTGGTTTCGGCACTGGACGGCGCAACCTATACCGTAACCGATGTCAAACAGGGGCAACGCAAAAAGACCCCCGCACCACCCTTTACCACCTCCACCCTGCAACAGGAGGCAGGTCGTAAACTGGGCTTTACCACCATGCGTACCATGCGTGCCGCCCAGCAGCTCTACGAGGGCGTAACCGTTCCCGGTCGCGGCAGTGTGGGTCTGATCACCTATATGCGTACCGACTCCCTCCGCCTTTCTGCCGATGCGGTTGCCGGCGCAAGAGAGATGATTGCACAACAATTTGGTGCAGAGTATATGCCCTCCTCTGCAAGAGTATATAAAACCCGTAAAGGCGCACAGGATGCCCACGAGGCAATCCGTCCCACCATGCCGGACCTTCTTCCGGCAATGGTAAAGGATGTCCTGCCTGCCGAACAGTATAAACTCTATAAACTCATCTGGGAGCGGTTTATCGCCTGCCAGATGGGGGATGCGGTGTATGATACGGTTGGCGTTACCATTGATGCAAACGGCTACACCTTCAAGGCAAACGGCTCCACCGTAAAATTCCGTGGTTTTACTGCACTCTATACCGAGGGTAAGGACGAAGAGGAAGAAAAAGAGGCATCTCTGCCCCGCCTGGAAAAGGGCGATACACCCGTTTTCCAGAAACTGGAGCACGAGCAGCATTTCACCCAGCCCCCTTCACGCTACACCGAGGCAAGCCTGGTAAAAGCACTCGAAGAACTGGGAGTAGGACGTCCGTCCACCTATTCGCCCACCATTACCACCATCATCAACCGCGGCTATGTCATCCGCGACAAAAAATTGCTGGTACCCACCGAGCTGGGCAGAATTGTTACCGACCTGATGAAGGAGCACTTTGACCGGATTGTGGATGTGCAGTTTACCGCCTCCATGGAAGAACAACTCGACCAGGTGGAGGAAGGCTCCACCGATTGGCACGGCATCATTTCCGGATTCTATGGTCCCTTCTCGGAGGATTTGAAACAGGCGGAAGAGGCAATCGGCAATATTGAACTTGCCGACGAGGTGTCGGATGTCGCCTGTGAAAAATGCGGCAGAATGATGGTATTCAAGCACGGCAGATTTGGAAAATTCCTTGCCTGCCCGGGTTTCCCGGAATGTCGCAATGCAAAGCCCATTGTAAAGGAAGTGGGGATTCCCTGCCCCAAATGCGGCGGCATGATTATCGAAAAGAAAAGCAAACGCGGCAAGGTGTTTTATGGTTGCAACAATTACCCTGCCTGCGATTTTACTTCGTGGGATAAGCCCACCGGCGAAAAGTGTGAAACATGTGGCAGCATGATGCTCCAACGCGCCGGTCGTATCAAAAAAACCTATTGCCCCGAATGTGACGCGAAACAGCGCGGGGGTGAGCGCAAATGACACCCGTAAAGGTAATCGGCGCAGGTCTTGCAGGTTGTGAGGCGGCATGGCAGTTGGCACAACGCGGCGTCCCTGTTACCCTGTATGAAATGAAACCCTTACGCACTTCCCCTGCACACCACTCGGACAATTTTGCCGAACTGGTGTGTTCCAATTCCCTGCGTGCGGCAGGAATTGAAAATGCGGTGGGATTGCTCAAGGAAGAAATGCGCCGGTTGGATTCGCTCATCATGACTTGTGCAGATGCCACTGCAGTGCCTGCAGGCGGCGCCCTGGCGGTAGACCGCGAGGGATTTTCTGCAATGGTAACCGAAAAAATCACCGCACATCCGCTCATTACAGTAGTTCATGAAGAAATTACCGCCATCCCGGAGGACGGCTACGCAATCATCGCAACCGGTCCGCTCACCGATGGTGCACTCTATGAAGATATCCGTTCCTTTTTCGGACAGACCTATCTTCACTTTTTTGATGCGGCGGCACCCATTGTAACCGCCGAGTCCATTGATATGAATGTTGCCTACCGCGCGGCGCGCTATGGCAAAGGCACCCCCGACTATATCAACTGTCCCATGACCGAGGCGCAGTATGATGCGTTTTATCAGGCACTCATTGCGGCACAAACCGCGCCTGTGCATGGCGCAGACGAAGGTGCCGTATTTGAAGGCTGTATGCCGGTGGAAACCATGGCAAAGCGTGGACACGACACCCTTTGTTTTGGCCCTCTCAAACCGGTCGGTCTGGAGCAAGAGGGAAAAGAACGTCCCTATGCAGTGGTGCAGTTGCGTCAGGATAACGCCGAGGGAACCCTGTTTAATCTGGTGGGCTTTCAGACCCGCCTGAAATTCGGCGAGCAAAAACGGGTATTTTCCATGATACCCGGTCTGGAACAAGCCGAATTTGTTCGTTACGGGGTGATGCACCGCAACACCTTCTTCAATTCCCCCGAACTGCTCACCAAGAATTATCAATCACGCAAGGATCCACATATATTCTTTGCCGGACAGATTACCGGCGTAGAGGGCTATATTGAGTCTGCTTCGTCGGGGCTTTTGGCGGGGCTTTCGCTTGCGCACCTGCTTTCGGGTAAGGAAATGCCCGCATTCTCCACACGCACCGCCATCGGTGCACTGGCACACTACATCAGTGGCGGATCCACCGGAAAATTCCAACCCATGAACATCACCTTCGGTCTGATGGAACCACTGGGCAAAAAAATCCGCAACAAAAAAGAAAAAAACCTCGCACTGGCACAACGTGCATTAGAGGAAATTGATACCTTCAACTAACGCTATTTTTTACGAAAGAAGTGAACATTTTGAGTCAGACAAACAAAATTCAACCACAGGAAAATAAGATGGGCACCGCGCCCATGCTGCGCCTCATCATATCCATGAGCCTGCCTGCCATGTTTTCCATGCTCATACAGGCACTTTACAATGTGGTAGATTCCATCTTTGTAGCACAAATCAGTGAAAATGCGCTAACCGCAGTATCTCTGGCATTTCCGGCACAGATGCTTCTGGTGTCGGTGGCAGTTGGTACCGGCGTGGGTGTCAATTCCCTGGTGTCCCGCCGTCTGGGCGAAGGAAAACCGGATGTGGCAAGCAAAGCCGCAACCCACGGGCTGGTACTGGCATTTTTGGGATGGGTGGTATTTGCCTTGCTGGGCGGATTTCTCAGCCGTCCGTTTTTCTGTCTGTTTGATGACAACGCCGAGGTCATCAATGCCGGCACCTCCTATCTCACCATCTGCACAGTATTTTCCTTCGGTGCCTTTTTCACCATGATGGGCGACAAAACCATCCAGGCAACCGGCAACATGATTTACCCCATGATTTCCCAACTTTTGGGTGCCGTCATCAACATCATCCTCGACCCCATTTTCATCTTTGGCTTGTTGGGCGTACCCGCTATGGGTGTAGCCGGTGCGGCCATTGCCACCGTTACCGGGCAGATTGCATCGGGCATTTTCATCCTTTTGGTTATGTTTTTGAAAAAACACGAAATCCACATCACCTTCCGGGGCTTTCGCCTGCAGAGGGAGATTTTACGGGATATTTACGCGGTAGGCTTTCCTTCCATTATCATGCAGTCCATCGGCTCATTTCTGGTAACGGGTCTAAACGCCATCCTCACCCAGTTTTCTTCCGCAGTAGCAGTGCTTGGCGTTTACTACAAACTGCAATCCTTTGTGTTTATGCCGGTATTTGGTCTGACGCAAGGGGTTATGCCCATCATGGGCTATAACTATGGCGCACGCAACCGCAAACGTCTGATGGATGCCCTCCGATATGGCACCATCATCGCCATCATCATTATGGCGGCAGGCACGGTACTGTTCTGGGTGGCACCAAGATGGCTTCTGTCCCTGTTTAACGCCTCCGAAACCATGTATCAGGTGGGAATCCCTGCCCTGCGCACCATCAGTCTGTGCTTTGTTCCTGCGGCACTTGGCATTTTATTTTCCACCATGTTTCAGGCGGTGGGCAGAGGAAACCGTAGCCTCTTCGTGTCGCTTTTGCGCCAACTCGTCATCATTCTGCCCTCGGCATATGTGTTTTCGTTCATCGGTGTCAACGCCGTGTGGTACTCCTTCCCCCTTGCCGAATCGGTAGCGCTGGTGGTAAGTATTTTGCTGTTGGTGGGATTGTACCGGAGCAATATCAAATTTCTGGAAAAATAAAAATTGTACATAATGATTCACCCTCCTCCAATCTCGGAGGAGGCTTTTACCGGACACGGAAAAGTATAATTTCAAAGAACACCTCATAGAGTGATAATGAGGTGTTTTTTGTTATGATGAACTATATCTGGTCGGGCATGATGCTCCTGTCACTCATGATCGCAATGTGGAACGGGCGCCTGGACGCCACCATGCAGGCAGCATTCGAAAGTGCAAACAACGCCATCGCCACCGTGCTGGGCTTTATCGGGGTAACCGCACTGTGGACAGGGCTCATGCGGATTGCGGAAAAATCCGGACTGGTCCGGGTGTTTTCGCGCATCATCCGCCCGCTGGGCAGGCTCATTTTCCCAAACCTTCCACCCGACAGTGCGGCATTTTCGGCAATATCCATGAACATGGTGGCAAACATCCTCGGTCTTGCCAACGCCGCCACCCCGTTGGGACTTACCGCCATGCGTGAACTGCAAAAGCGAAACCACTCGCCCAACCGTGCCTCGGATGAAATGTGCACCTTTGTGGTGCTCAATACCGCCTCCATCCAACTCATTCCCTCCACCCTCATCGGCATCCGCGCCTCGTTCGGCTCTGCCGCACCGAGCGAAATCATCCTGCCCGTGTGGGTGGTATCCCTCCTTACCGCCACGGTTGGATTAACCATCACCCATTGGTGCAACAAACGTTCGGGGGTGCGCCATGCTTAATGCCATCTCTCTCATTTCCTCCTTTGCCATGCCTGCCATGGTCTGTCTCATTCTGGTGTGGGGCTTGCGCAGCGGCACCGAAGTGTATTCCTGTTTTCTGGAGGGGGCAACGGACGGCTTAAAAATCGGCTTTCAAATTCTGCCCCCCATCATCGGTCTTTTGGTTGCCATCGGCATGTTCCGTGCGTCCGGTGCACTCGACCTTGTCACTTTTGCATTAAAACCCATCACCGATTTTTTGCATTTCCCACCCGAGGTGGTTCCCTTTGCCCTGCTCCGTCCCATGTCGGGCGGTGGCTCACTGGCATTGGCAACCGACCTGTTCCGCACCCACGGCACCGATTCCTTTATCGGCAGAGCCGTTTCTGTTATGATGGGCTCCACCGAAACCACCTTTTATACCCTGGCGGTGTATTTCGGAGCGGTGGGCATCACCCAGATCCGCCACACGGTAAAATGCGCACTTTTGGCGGATTTTACCGGCATTTTCTTAAGCATTTGGGTGTGCTTTGCAATTTTTGGCGCATAAAACACTTGAAACCTGGTTAAATTCATGCTATGATAAAAGGTAAAGATTGAACTTGTTTGAAAGGACTGTTTTCCATGAGCGACAAAAGACAACCCTACTATATTACCACCGCCATCGCCTACACCTCGCGCAAACCCCACATCGGCAATACCTACGAAGTGGTACTCACCGATGCCATTGCGCGGTTTCAGCGTATGCTGGGCTTTGATGTGTTTTTCCTCACCGGCACCGACGAACATGGTCAGAAGATTGAGGAAATCGCCAAAGAGTCGGGCGTGACCTGTCAGGAATATGTAGACGGTGTGGCAGGCGAAATCCGCCGCATCTGGGATTTGATGGGCGCAAGCTACGACAAATTCATCCGCACCACCGATGATTACCATGTGGATGCGGTACAGAAAATTTTCAAAAAGCTCTATGACCAGGGTGACATCTACAAAGGCTCCTATGAGGGCTGGTACTGCGTTCCCTGCGAATCCTTCTTCACCGATACCCAGGCAGAAGGCGGCGTGTGCCCCGATTGCGGCAGACCCCTGCAAAAGACCAGTGAAGAGGCATACTTCTTTAAAATGAGCAAATATCAGGATCGCCTGATGGAATATATCGACGCACACCCCGATTTTATCGTGCCCGAGTCCCGCAAAAAGGAAATGGTAAACAATTTCTTAAAACCGGGTCTGCAGGATTTGTGTGTGTCCCGTTCTTCCTTCAAATGGGGCGTTCCCATCACCTTTGACGAAAAGCACGTCATCTATGTGTGGATTGACGCACTCTCCAACTACATCACCGCCCTCGGCTATACCCCCGACGGCGCAGGCGAATTGTATCAGAAACACTGGCCTGCAGATGCACACATCATCGGCAAAGACATCCTGCGCTTCCACACCATCTACTGGCCCATCCTGCTCATGGCACTGGGTGAGCCGCTTCCCAAACGCATTTTCGGTCACCCGTGGCTGCTCTTTGGCACCGATAAGATGAGCAAATCCAAGGGTAACGTCATTTATGCTGACGATCTGGTTCGCCACTTCGGCGTGGATGCAGTACGCTATTATGTACTGCGTGAGATGCCCTATGCAGCAGATGGCACCATCACCTATGAAACCATCATCGCACGGTTTAATGCCGACCTTGCAAACACGCTGGGTAATCTGGTCAACCGCACGGTTGCCATGGCACAAAAATATTTTGGCGGCTCCATTGATCTGGAATCGGTCAATCCCGAACTGGAGGGTGCCTGCCTGCAAACCAGTGATAAGGTGTGTAGCCTGATGAAAGATTTCCGTGTGGCAGATGCACTGGAAGAAATCATCGCACTGGCACGCCGTAGCAACAAATACATCGATGAAACCATGCCGTGGGCATTGGCAAAGGATGAGGCACAGCAAGACCGCCTCAAAGAGGTTTTGTGGAACCTGATTGAGGCAATCCGCTATATCGGCGTACTGGCAACTCCCTTTATGCCTGCTACCGGCACAGAAATCCTGCGCCAGATTGGTGCAGAGGGTACCGAATTTGAAACCCTTTCCTTCCGCAAGGGTGGAAATATCACCGTAAGTGAGCCTTCCCCCCTCTTTGTTCGTATCGATGAGGCAAAAAAACTTGCCGAACTGGAAGCAGAACGTGCACCCAAGGAAGAGCCCAAAGCAGAAGAGCCCAAAGAGGAGTCAAATGAAATCTCCATCGACGATTTTGCCAAGGTGGAGCTTAAAGTGGGCACAGTACTTGAGTGTAAACCGGTAGAAGGTGCAGATAAACTGCTGGTCAGCCAGATTCGCATTGGCGACGAGGTACGCCAGATTGTGTCGGGCATTGCCAAGCACTATACCCCCGAGCAGATGGTAGGCAGACGTGTGGTTGTGGTAACCAACCTAAAACCCGTAAAACTGCGTGGTGTACTGTCGCAGGGTATGATTCTGGCTGCATCCGATGGAAAGACCCTTTCGCTCATCACACCTGATAAGGATTTGCCGGACGGCGCACAGGTGAGATAAATTTCATCTGTATCAAACACATATCTTTTACGAAAACCATTCAGCCACCCCCATCCCCTCCATTCTTGGAGGGGAGATTGTTTTTTCTGTATGTGGCGCAAGCCATCGGCTTGCGCCACATACATTCTATAAATCTCCCTCCCTTGGGGGAGGGGCAGGGGTGGGGGTGTTTTAAGAATAATACATTTTGTCAAAAAATGCACGCCGTGCATATACGCATAGGAGGAAACCCATGTTTTTTGATTCACATGCGCACTACAATGACAACCGATTTGATTCGGACCGGCATGAACTGCTCACCTCACTTGCCGCAGAGGGCATTTCTAATGTCATCAATGTCGGTGCCGATATGGAAAGCTCGCGCGAGAGCATTGCCCTTGCCGACCGCTATGATTTTATCCATGCCGCAGTAGGGGTACACCCTCACGATACCGAGGGTATGACCGAGCAGGATTTAACCGACCTTGCACAAATGAGCACCCATCCAAAAGTGGTGGCAATCGGCGAAATCGGTCTGGATTATTACTACGATAACTCCCCCCGTGATATCCAGCGGGAATGGTTCCGAAAGCAAATGGCACTGGCATATAAACTCAAAAAACCGGTCATCATCCACACACGGGATGCCATGGAAGATACCATCACCATCTTAAAAGAAAGCCAATTCACAGGCGGTGTACTCCACTGCTTTTCCGGCTCTGTCGAAAGTGCAAAAATTGCACTGGATATGGGATATTACATCTCCCTTGCAGGGCCGGTTACCTATAAAAACGCCCGTTCTCTGCCCGAGGTCGCAAAGATGGTTCCCAAAGACCGGTTGCTCATTGAAACCGATTGTCCCTACCTTTCACCCGAGCCGCACCGGGGCAGACGAAATTGTTCCATCTATGTCAAGGATACCGCTGCAAAAATTGCCGAGCTTCGTGGCGTGCCGGTGGAAGAACTCGCACAGCAAACCGCACAAAATACCAAAACCCTGTTTGGAATTGAATAAAAAAGGATGTATGCACAAGGTGCATACATCCTTTTTATTGCAACAGCATCCGCAGTGTTTGCAGTTCCACTCCGTTTTCCCCGTTCATGATGGCATATTCCACCGTGCTGCCAAATCCCACCTGCTTCATCAGGGGAATATCCAATGCACGCACCATCATCAGTGCCGCATCACTGCGCAATGCCGTCACATTGGTCTGCAGGGTCATATCCGCCGTAAGTCCCAGCGAAGTGCCCAGCATGGTGTACCCTGCCGGATATCCGCCGCGCATGTCCGCCATGGGGGCATATCCCAGTGCCGCCACAATCATTTTGAGCATCTCTTCGTTGGTAATCTGCGCATTGGGGGCAAACAACCCATTTTCATCTCCCTGCACAATCCCCATCTGCGCCGCAAGGGCGATGTAGCCTGCCGCCCAGTGGGTTTCCGGCACATCCTTAAACGCCGTCGGTAACCCTTGCGCCGCCCCCGTCATTCCCATGGACGCACAAATCATCTTCACCGCCTCAGCACGGGTTATGCCGTCCTGCTCCCTCAACTCTCCCGACGGGTCGCCAACCATAATCCGGTAATCCGTCAAATCCTTCCACTGTTCCTCGGTCGGTGCCGCCGACAATGCCGTAAATCCCGACAAAATCACACAACACACCAGCAACATTGCTATCATCCGTTTCATAACCATTCCTCCTTTTTAATACACCACAAATTCTCCGTCTATCTTCCATTCATCCCGTGTCGCCGCAGAGATGGTAATATCATACCGCTTGTTTGGGTCAAATCCGGTAAAAGAAAAGGCGCGGTCATCTGCCAGCACACCATACTCTGCCGCAGGCATTGCCTCACCTGCAGGGGTAAAGCACACATTCGCCATGTGCGGTGCACTTCCGCTTGCAAATAGGGTAATGATGCCGTTTTCATCCGGCGCAACCCCCTCCACCGTGCGACTGCTCCCATCGGCAAAACGATACTCACCATACACATAACCATTTTTGAGGTCGTTGCCACCCGTTTTTCCCGACTGTTCCAACATCTGCACCACATCATGCACACCCACATCCTGCTCCACCTCGGCGTAGAGCATATCCACCACTCCTTCCAGATACTCTCCCGAAAGGTTTGGCATAATCACTTTTGGCGGTTTCCGGGCAGGGGGATCCGGCTCGGATTCCGGCGTGGGGTCAGGTTGAGGAGTTGGCTCGGTCGGTTTTTCCTCTGACTGGTCAGCAGCCTTTTCTACACGCAGTGTTGCAATGGGCGTTTCAACCGGTTGGTCGGTGGGCGTCGGCTGGGGCTGTGCCACCACTTCGGTTGACCATTCGGTATGTACCATGCCCTCCTGCGGTTGCTCGGGCGCACTGGTCAGGCAAATCACCGCCATCACCCCAACACATACCACCGATGCAGCACTCCACCAAAGCGCAGGGGTACGATACCGCGCAATCTCTTTTAGCCTCCCACGAATCCCACTGCGGTCACCCGTCAAGGACAAAACGCGACGCATCCGTCCCTCTGCCATGCTACCCAGCACCGCAATGATGGTCTGCCCGTATATCCCATGTTCGATGCTGCTCATATGCCGAAGTACCTTCTGGTCTGCCGCCTGTTCCATATCCCGTCGCACCGGGCACAGCAACCCCCAAAGCACCGGATTAAACCAATGCACACATCCAATCAAAAGGAGCAGATGATTGAGCAGTGCATCACCCCGGCAATGATGGGCAATCTCATGCATAAAAATCATTTCCCGACTCTTCACACTCATCTGTTCGGTTTGAGGGGTAATAAGTACCTTGGGGCGAACCACTCCCATCAGGGCAGGAGATGTTACCGCCGTCTGCACCATGGGTACAATTCGTTCGGATGCGCCCATGCGTTGCCGTGCACGGGCAAAAACCTCCGCACTTTCGGCACTTACCGGCATTTTACTGCGGTGCACATTCCAATGTAACATCGCTTGCATTGCCGTCACCCACAAAACGCTTATTCCTGCACCGATTGCCCACACCCAAAATGCAATTTGATGCCACGAAAGGGCATTTGTCACCAAAACCTGTTCTGTCGCCATGTCGGGTGTCATGGTCACTGTGGCAGGCATCAGCTCTCCCGCGCTTGGTACCAATCCAAACAGACTCCACCCACTTTGTGGATAGAAGGGCAATACAAACCGCACCAGCATCACACCCCAAAGCAGCATCCGCCACTTTGCCGCAATGTGTCTGCCGAGTAACGCCCGTACTGCCAGTACCACCAGACCAACCAGTGTGCCTTGCGCAGAGCAACGCAGTACCATCTGCAACAAGCATGCGCTACTCATGGTCTGCCTCCTCCAATATGGCTTTTAGCTCGGCAATTTCCTCACTGCTCAATGGGGTTTCGCTCACAAAGTGGGAGAGCATCAACCCCAGCGAGCCTTGATAGAGCTTGTCCAGAAAATGATGGCTTTCGTGCGCCACATAATCATCCTGCGCAATAACAGGGTAATACAGATATGCCTTTGCATCTGTTTTTTGAGCATTCGCCGCCCCTTTGCTCACCAACCGGTTGAGCAGGGTGCGAATGGTTTTGGGATTCCACGCCCGGGTGCGTGATACCTCTTCCACCAGCTCTCCTGCCGTTGCCTTACCCAGTTTCCACAATGCCTGCATCACACAAAATTCCGCATCGCTGATTTGCGGAAACTGCTCTGCCCTTTTCATCTGTACCGCTCCCTTTCATGGATTACATTTGTAAGCTTACACTTATATATTACATTTGTAATCCAAATTTGTCAATATCCATTTTACTCTGTAACCAACTTGTAAAGATTTCATATTGGCAATGAAAATAAAATGTGTTATACTGGCATTGTAAGCGAATACTTTCAAAGGAGTGACAGCACATGCTTGGAAGGTGTCCTGAATGCAACAAATTATTTGCCATGAAAAAAACAGGCAAAAAACCATCACGGGAAGAAGATATACAAATATTGGAAACTCTTACCCAGCCACACCCCAAAGGTGAAATACAAATCATGGTAGAGCATTTTGTTCCGGGCAAACGCACCTTTTATGAGCTTACCCATCAATGCAGATATTGCGGTTACCGGCAAATAAAAACCATATGCAAAGACACCAAACGCGGACAAAACCGTTAGGTATTCATCTGATACATAAAACCAATCCGTAATCACCACAAAATCAAACCGGAATCAAACCGAATCCACTCAAAATCCAACGGAATTTCACCCCAAAAATATACTGATTTCAGCCCAAAAGTTTGCTGATTTCAGCCCAAAAGTTTGCTGATTTCAGTCCAAAAAGCTTACTGAATTCAGCCCGAAAGTTTGCTGATTTCAGCCCAAAATCCCATCGAAAGGAAACAAAAAAATGAAACAAATTCTCACCATCGTCCTGCTGCTCACATTATGCGTAACGCCCTTGTCCGGCTTTGCATCCGACCTGCCCCATACCATCTGGGCACCGCTTGACGCCTATGCTGCCGCCATGGATGCGGGCGACGATGCCGCCATGTATGAGCACGGGCAAAAACTGCTCCAGATCATGGAGGGAGAACCCGATTCCCAAACCAAAACCGAGTTTCTGTCAGGAAAATTAGAACAACTCTCCCGTTGCGCTGAGCGGTTGGGACGCTATGCAGAGGCGATTGATCTGCACAGGCGTTATCTGCCCTACGGCGAGTCAATGGGCTGGACTGACGGAGTAATCTACGCCAAAAAGAAAATCTACCTTCTCCAAAGCGAACTCAATCTCTACATAAAAGATGCGGATTATTATCCCCAAAATTTCGGCGCGAAATTTGAACCCAAGCGCGGTGTATATTTTGGCTCGGTGTATGACAACGATTCCCGTATCCTGGATTTTGACCACCAAAAAATCGCACAATATTTTCCCAAGCAAAACTCCACCTGGCTGCTCTATTTAGAGTTTGGCGAAAATCCCCGTGATGCAGGCAGATACAACCGTTACCTCACCCGTGCGCAGGAAAAGGGCATTGCGGTGGAATTTGCGTGGAACACCTACGGCACCATCGATGCAAACGCCAATGATGCCTACATCCGTGATGTCATCGACTTTTTGAGTGAATACAACATCCCCGTTTTTCTGCGTTTCGCCGCAGAGATGAATATCGGTCCAAACGGGAATGACCCCGCCGCATATGTTTCGGCATTCCGCACGGTGGCAGACTATGCACACACCAAGCCGAACATTGCCATGGTGTGGTCGCCGAGTGATTTATCTGCTCTTGACCGGAACTATGCCGACTATTACCCCGGCAACGAATATGTGGACTGGGTAGGCGCCAGTATGTATGTGGGTCGCTATTTCCAGGGTAAACGCGACCATGGTACCCAGACCGATCCACTCAACACCTATTTTTCTATGGACGAATTTGCCCATCCCTTAAACCGGGTACGCGAGCTGATCTCCTTTATGGAAACAAACGGCATCGCAAAGCCGGTAATGATTTCCGAATGTGGTGTAAGCCACTATGTGCGCACCGAGAGCGAGGAAATGACAAACTGGGCAATTGAGCAACTGAGGCGATTGTATGGTGATCTGTTCCTCCGTTATCCGCAGATTAAGATGATCAATTATTTCAATGTGCAAATGCCGAGCGAACCGAACGCCTATGAATTATACACCAACCCCTCGCTCCATGCGGAATATAACCGCCTGGTGGATGACCCCTATTTCCTTTCCTCCACCAATGACACCACACCCTATGGTTGGCGTCCGTTTGACGGCGGAACCGTGGGCAGCAGTGTGGAAATTGCCGTGGTGGGCTATTACCCCAAAACTCTCTCCAATACCGTGCGGTATTCCATAGACGGCGTGACGCAAGGAGAGTTGACCGTTGCCCCCTTTGTGATAAGGGCACAAAATCTATCTGAAGGCAATCACACCCTCACGGTGCAGTTTTGCGACCATAACGGCACCGCTGTAGTGGAAAAAACAATCGAATTTACCGTTTCGCGTCCCATTCACGTCACGGTAAACGGCACAGAGGTGTCATTCCCCGACCAAAAACCCGTGATGGTAGAAGATCGCACACTGGTCCCTGCCCGCGGCGTATTTGAGCAGATGGGGCTTTCTGTGGGATGGATTGAGGAAACACAAACCGCAACCATCACAGGCGGCAAGGCACCCATTCGCCTTTCCATCGGTGACAACAGGCTATATGTAGGCGACGAGGTGCGTACCATGGATGTGCCTGCACAAATCATCGGCGGTCGCACCATGATTCCGCTGCGCGCAGTATCCGATGCGGCAGGGGCACAGATTGACTGGGATGGAGAAAGCTATACCGCCATCATCAATTATTGATATTTCCATCCAAAAATTAGTTGACACACCCCGTAATTTGTGTTATACTCTATGAGTATGGTAACCGATACCATACTCCATATGCGCCCATAGCTCAGCCGGATAGAGCAACTGCCTTCTAAGCAGTAGGTCGGGGGTTCGAATCTCTCTGGGCGTGCCACAAAAAAAGACATCCATCGGGGTGTCTTTTTTTTGTGCATAAAATCAGAGATTCGAACCCCGAGGGGGCAAAAAGTGCGTAAAAAAGTTGCCGGTGGCAAGTTTTTGCGCTTTTTGGGGCGAAGACGGGTACCGAAAGGCGTAGCCTTTGGGTCGGCTAGCCCGATGACGGCATCGCCGGCATATCTCTCTGGGCATGCATGCATAAAATCAGAGTTCCAACCCCGAGGGGGCAAAAAGTGCATGAAAACACAACTTCATATACAAAATGAAAAATTTCACAAAATCTATTGACAATGCATATTCATCGTAGTATAATTACAAGCAATTTAATAATCATGAAACCGTTGAGGCAGAAAAAAGGCAAGACAAGGCTTTTCCGAGCGAGTGGATTATGGTGTGAGTTCCACAAAAGCACCTTGCGTAATATGGACTGCTAAGGGCTGTGAGGAAATTCACAGACGTAAGACTCGCGTAAGAAGTCGGGAGTATGTTGGTACTTCGCTAAGTGCACAGGTTAAGCTGTGAATCAAGGTGGCACCGCGGATATTTGTATTTATTCGTCCTTGACAGAATTGGTATATTTCTGTCAGGGACGTTTTTTGTTTATCCTCCTTTGACAGTGATATAAACTTTCAAAGGAGGTTTTCTTTATGTTTATACTTACTAAACGATGGCGAATCTTTGCATACCATCATATCAATAAAACAATAAAGAATAATTTTGGAGGAATTTTACCATGAAATATCATGATATTGAATTTAACACATACTTTAAAAACTATCCTGACGCAAACGGATTTTTCGGCAAATACGGCGGTTCATACATTCCGCTCGAACTGCAAACTGCGATGAACGAAATATCGCAAGCTTATCAGACCATCTGCAAATCAAGAGAATTCATTGCAGAGCTTCGCAGAATCCGCAAAGAGTTTCAAGGAAGACCGACACCGATTTCGCATCTTGCAAGGCTTTCTGATAAAATCGCTACGGGCGTGCAGCTTTATGCCAAGCGCGAGGACTTAAACCATACCGGAGCACACAAATTAAATCACTGTATGGGCGAGGTTTTACTTGCAAAATATATGGGCAAGAAAAAAGTAATTGCCGAAACCGGTGCAGGTCAACACGGTGTTGCAATGGCAACAGCGGCTGCATATTTTGGATTAAAGTGCGACATCTATATGGGCGCCGTTGATATCAAAAAACAGGCACCGAATGTTGCAAGAATGAAAATACTTGGTGCAAGAGTAATTGAAGTAACTGACGGACTGCAGACACTCAAAGAAGCGGTTGATGCGGCATTTATGGCATACTGCAAGGAATATAAGGATGCTATTTATTGTATCGGCTCTGTGGTTGGTCCCCATCCATTCCCGATGATGGTAAGAGATTTTCAGAGTGTAGTCGGTATTGAAGCAAGAGAACAGTTTATTGATATGACAGGAGAATTGCCTGATGCAGTTGTTGCCTGTGTTGGCGGTGGCTCCAATGCGATGGGAGTGTTCTCGGGGTTCTTAAATGATCCCGTTGACATTTACGGTGTCGAACCATTAGGACGCGGAACTGCACTCGGTGACCATGCCGCAAGTCTTACCTACGGAACAGAGGGTATTATGCACGGCTTTAACAGCATTATGCTCAAAGATGAAAATGGTGAGCCGGCTCCTGTTTATTCTGTTGCAAGCGGTCTTGATTATCCGTCAAGCGGTCCCGAACACGCGTTTTTGCGTGACTCAGGCAGAGTGAAATATGATGCTGTAACGGACGCTGAGACCATTGATGCTTTCTTTGAGCTTTCCAGAATGGAAGGTATTATCCCTGCAATCGAAAGCGCACACGCGGTTGCCTATGGTATGAAGCTTGCAAAAACGATGGGCAAGGGCTCTGTTCTCATAAATCTTTCGGGCAGAGGTGACAAAGATATGGACTATATCATCGAAAAGTACGGCATCAGATAATCTGTTTCAAACCAGAAACTGTGATGAAATTTATTTTGTTGTATTAGTGCGAAAATTCATTTTCTTTTATATAGTCAATAAAGGTTTTCAGTGCCTTCGACAACCATTTGTTTTTATGATAAATCAGTTGTTTCCATATTTCTATGTTCATATCACATACATCAAGATAACACAAGTCGCCCGATTCAATCAACTCTTTTGTTACAAAATCAGGCAGGAAGGAAAGCATATCTCCCTGCGCAACGAGAGCGGTTATCATATCTGTTCTTCCAATTTCAAGTATCGGAGTGATTTCCAAAGAATTCTTTACGAGTTCCCGGTCAAAGACCCTTCTGTATCCCTGACCGTATTCGGTCAGGATAAAAGGCTCGTTGATAATGTCGTGAATGGACAAACCCTTTGCCCGGGCAAATTTGGATTTTGCATTTGCAACAAAGTGCATGGAAAGCGGTTCTTCCTTTGCAATCACATAATCTTTATTGTATGAGTGGCTATCGAGGGTAATAATAACATCTGCTTCGTTATGATCAAGCATATCAAACATGGCAGAAGTATCTGCAGTAGTGAATTTAACCGAAATCAAAGGATATTTATTATGAAAATCCATGTAGCTCTTGTTGATCATTTCGTCACACACCGAATCGGGAGTTACAATATGAATGTTTCCGCTGCATTCTTTTTCCTCTTCAAAATTTTCTTTGAATTCATCTGTCAGGGCACGAATCCGGTGAGCGTAAGATACGAGTTCGCGCCCTCTTTCGGTAAGGGTTATGGTGTGATTGATCCTTTCAAACAAAAGACAACCAAGCTCATCTTCCAACTGTTTGATCTGAAATGAAACGGTTGATTGAGAATAGCCAAGTTGCTCTGCGGTTTTGGTAAAACTACCAAGCTCTGCCACATTGATAAATGTAATTAAATTTCGTAATTCCATTATATTCCCTCCAATATCGAAAATTTCGATGGCAAACATCAAAACCATTCGTTTGACTAATCCTGAAATGTATTATATACTATGTTACAGAAAAAAGCAAGGCTTGGAGGAATTTCAAATGACAAACGCACAACTTTACACAATCATTGCTCTTTGTATCTATGCAATTACAATGGCGCTTATCGGCTGTATCAGTTTTGGCAAGTCAAAAACCCTTGACGGATTTTTGATTGGAGGGCGAAACATTGGTGCTTGGGCTACAGCCTTTGCCTATGGTACTACATATTTCTCGGCAGTTGTTTTCGTTGGCTATGCAGGTCAGCACGGATGGAACATTGGACTAGGAAGTATCTGGATTGGTATTGGTAATGCCGTATTGGGTTGCTTATTATCCTGGCTCCTGTTTGCAAACAGAACAAGAAAAATGACCAAAAAGCTCAATGCAAGAACCATGCCGGATTACTTTGAAAAGCGTTACGCTTCAAAAGGCATGAAGATTTTAGCAGCAGTGATTATCTTCATATTCCTTGTTCCTTATTCAGCAGCGGTTTACAAAGGACTAGGTTCTCTTTTCAGCGCAGTTTTTCCTGGTGTTGAAACCTGGGTATGGATGCTTCTCATCGCTTGCCTTACGGCAATTTACCTGGTCGCAGGCGGATATATCGCAACGGCTTACACAGACCTTATTCAAGGCATTGTTATGATTGCGGGTGTTATCTGTCTGATTGTAGCAGTTCTTGGGCACGATGCAGTCGGCGGAATTTCAGGATTTATTGAAAACTTAAAGAATTTCCAGTCTGTTCCCGGCGATCCAAACCCCACAACAGGCGAACAATTAACAAATATCTTTGGCGGTTCATCGTTTAAATTCCTTTGCTTTAATATTATGCTCACAAGCTTTGGTACTTGGGGACTTCCGCAGATGATTGGTAAGTTTTATGCAATCAAAGACACAGCCGCCATCAAAAGAGGTACCATCATTTCCACCATCTTCTGTATCGTAATCGGATGCGGTGCTTATCTCATCGGTTCAACATCAAGACTTATTTTAGGCGGTGTTCTTCCGAAGGGTGGAATTGACTCAATTATCCCGACGCTTCTTATGGAAGTATTAGGAGGCGGTACACTTGGAATCATCCTTTTGGCAGTGATTATGATTCTTCTTCTGTCGGCATCCATGTCAACGCTTGAAGCGGTTGTTCTGACCTCTGCATCAGCAGTTGCGGTTGACCTTATCCCTTCCGTCAGAAAGAAAGAAACCAAGCCCGAAACGCAAATATTGCTTACCAGACTTCTTTGCCTTGTATTTGTTGCTTGTTCATTTATCTTTGCAACACAAAACATTCCGATTATCGTAAGCCTTATGTCTTTCTCCTGGGGAATTGTTTCCGGTTGCTTTATCGGGCCTTACATCTGGGGACTTTTCTCAAAGAAAATTACAAAGATTGGCGCTTGCTCCGGTATTCTTTCGGGTCTGTTGGTGGTAGGTATTTCAACGCTTGTAATTACACTCAATGCAGATTTTGCAACCGCTGCCAAAATGTCTCCGGAAATGGGCGTTGCGGCTATGGCTGTTTCTATGGTTATTGTTCCTTTGGTTAGTGTATTGACAAAGAAAAAGGACACCGAAAGAGTGGAAGAAATCTTTGCTTGCTATAACGAAGATTGATATTTGCACAAAATTTAAAGAGGCAGAACGTCAAATAGTTCTGCCTCTTTTTTTCTATTTTACCATAAGCCATAAAAAACCAATGAAAACGGGCAAGCGCCGCACCTGTACCCCAAATAAGATTTACCCCGCTCGCAAATGAATATTGTACTCGGCAAAAATGTGTGGTATAATCGGCAAGAAGGAGAGGATTCAACATGAACAAAAATGACATTGCACCGTTACCATAACCGACATGAGTCTGGACGGCTGCGGCATCGCCAAAGCAGATGGATACACCATTTTTATCAAAAACGCCGTAATCGGTGACACGGTACGGGTACGGGTTACCAAGGCAAACCGAAGCTACGGATTTGCCGTAACCGAAGAACTCATCACTCCCTCTCCCGACCGTATTTCCCCTACGTGTGCGCAATTCGGTCAGTGCGGCGGATGCCAGCTGATGCACCTTTCCTATCCCAAACAGTTGGAATGGAAAGCTGCCACCGTGCGTGCAAACTTACGCAAAATCGGTGGAATTGCCGAGGAGGATTACCAATTTGACGGCATCATCGGTGCAGAAAAAAAGCTGGGTTATCGCAACAAAACCCAGTTTCCGGTGGGACGGCACAAGGGACAAGCAGTGTGCGGGTTTTATCTGTCGCGCTCTCACCAAATCGTGCCCTGCACGGCATGCGGCATCGCCACCCCTGCCGCAAATCAGGCGGTGGAGGCAATTTTATCCTATATCAACCAAAACGGGATTTCGGTTTATGACGAGGCCACTCACAAAGGTCTGGTGCGGCACATCTACATCCGTGACGGCGGTAAGGAGTTGATGGCGGTTATCGTTGCCAACAGCAAAAAGCCCTTGCCCCACACCGAAAAACTGGTGGAGGCGCTATCTGTATTGCCACAGGTAAAGGGCATCGTGCAAAATGTAAACACCGAGCGCACCAACGTGGTGCTGGGCAAGAAAAACCTTCTGCTCTGGGGTAACGAGCAGATTGTGATGCAGGCGTGCGGATTGGAATTTATGCTCTCGCCAAACAGTTTCTTTCAGGTAAACACTGCCCAAATGGAGCGTTTGTATGCGCGGGCGGCAGAGTATGCGCAGCTTTCGGGCACCGAAACAGTATTTGACCTTTACAGCGGTGTTGGAAGTATTTCCCTGTATCTTGCCAAAAAGGCAGGGCAGGTGGTAGGGGTGGAGATTGTGCCGGATGCGGTGGAAAACGCACGGCAAAATGCCTTGCGCAACGGGATTGAAAATGTGCAATTCCACTGCGGCGATTGTGCCGAGGTGGTGGAGCGGCTTTTGGCAGACGGGATACGTGCCAATATTGTGGTGGTTGACCCACCGAGAAAGGGATGCGACGAGGCGTTGCTTTCGCTGATCGAGCGGATTGCACCCAAACGGCTGGTGTATGTTTCCTGCAACAGTGCAACCCTGGCACGGGATGCGGCGTGGTTAAAGGAACACGGATATACCATGCAGCGGTGCAGTGCGGTGGATATGTTTCCGAATACGACACACGTCGAGACTGTGGTTTTGCTACAAAGACAAAATACGTAGAAATCCTTTATTTTAGGCACTTTGCGAAGCATACAGTGTTTAATGCAGAAGGCGATAAATTCCGAAATAAGGAGATAAAAAACTA